>NZ_JBAFVB010000002.1:0-812197 GCF_043193975.1 Xanthobacter versatilis
CCGAGCCCGACAGATTGACCTATACGATCAGTGCCGTATCGATCGGCGTCTTCTTGCCCGAATCCTGCGCCGCTGCACGATCCGCCGCGACCAGAGCCAAGCCGAAGGCAGAAAATCGAAGCAAGGAAGATCTCTCTGGAACCGAGATGCTATCATCCATTTGCGCGGAATAGTCCGCGCATTCAACGTGATAATGCGGCGACGCGCCCTTTCCAGTAAGCCTAAATAAATCCAGGCGCCGGGAGCGACCCATGAGGATGCAATGCGCCCGAAACCGTGTCAGAGCGAACCGATCACGCTCTTGAGCTTCGCCTGGACGTGTTCGGCCGCCTGCTTGAGCCGCGGATTGTCGATCGCTTGCATTGAGGCGACGGGATCGATCGCCGCCACTTCGGTGTTGCCGTCCCCCTTGTCCTGCACGATGACGTTGCACGGCAGCATCGTGCCTACCTTGTCCTCAATCTCAAGCGCCTCGTGGGCAAGCGCCGGGTTGCAGGCGCCGAGAATGCGGTAGGGACGGAAATCGACATTGATCTTCTTCTTGAGAGTGTCCCTGACGTCGATCTCGGTGATGATGCCGAAACCCTCGCGCTTGAGCGCCTCAGTCGTCAGCCGCACGGCGTCATCGAAGCCGAGCGCAAGCGTTTTGGCGAAATAATAGCTCATGGTTCACTCCCAAGGCGTTCTTGCAAGACGCGAATATAGGAAAGTTCAACGCAGGCCGGAGAGATATTCGGCCACGGCCCTCTTATCGGCTTCGCTCAGCGCCGCCGCGATACGGCCCATCATTGTCGACGACGGACGCGCGCCACTCGCGAAGCGATCCAATTGATCGACGATATATGCCGCATGCTGTCCATTCAGATAGGGAGCGTCGGCCATCATGCCCATCATCGGCATCCGCTCCATCATGCCGCCTCCCATCATGCCCGTCACGGGCATGCCGCGTTGGCCGGACGCACGGTGACACATGGCGCAAGCGGGCATTCCCGCGAAGAAGATGCGCTCTCCAATCGCCGCCAAGCGTTGGTCCTTGACCGCGTCCGCCTTGCGCGACTGCTTGCCATAAAAGCTCGACGCATTCGCCATGTCGGCGTCGCCGAGGTCTGCCGCGATTGGCGCCATGATGTCCGACCTGCGAGTCCCATTCCTGAAGGCCCAGAGTTGGCGATAAAGGTAAGCCGGACTTTGACCCGCCAGTTTCGGAAATTGCGATTCGCTGCTATTGCAATCCGCGCCGTGGCACTCGGCGCATTTGGCATCGGCCACATGGCTTCCTAGCGCCGGGTCGCCTGCGCGCGCGCCATCCGATTGTCCCCGTGAGGCTCCCGTCATGGCGAGTAAACCTGCTCCAGCGATGAGAATGATCGCACCCGCTAATGAGATCGCCATCTTGCTCATTGTCATGGCTCCGCGACGTCACCCGGTCCGGATCAGGCGCTGAGGTCGCGCTTTTCCTGGAGGTATTCGTCGCGCTGGATTTCTCCCTTCGCGCAGTACTCACCGAGAATGTCGAGGCCTCGCGAAAGGCTTCGATCGTTACCGATCCGCACGGCGCCTCCAAAGAAGGAGAGGACAAGCGCAACGATCCCAACTGTCAGAAGCACCAGCAACAAAAAGGAGAGGATGCCGTCGGCATCCATCCCCAGCTATGTCTATCAGCCCGAGGGCCGTTCCACCACATCGGGGTCATTGCGCAGATTGCCAAAAGCCCGTCCGCCCCGATGTCCGCGGCCGGTTCCGCAAGTTCCCGTATTTGGCCCTGCCGCCGAGCGAAAGGAACGATTTATATAGGGTACCCCCCTATATTATAAACCCGTGATGGCACACACGATCAAGCACAAGACCAAGCTTCTCGCCCGCATCCGCCGAATCAAGGGGCAGGCCGAAGCCGTGGAGCGCGCGCTGGAAGCCGAGATCGGCTGCACCGACGTGTTGATGCTGGTCGCCTCCATGCGCGGCGCCATCAACGGACTGACGGCGGAGCTGATGGAGGACCACATCCGCCATCACGTGGTGAACCCGGACGCCGAGCCGGACCCCGAGCGTGCCAAAGGCGCCGCCGACCTGATCGAGGTCGTCCGCACCTACCTCAAGTGATCTGAGAGCAAGATGACTGCGTTTACAGACCTGCTCCAGCAGGGGGCCGCGCACGCCTGGCTGTTCATCCCCTCGGCCATCCTGCTCGGTGCCCTGCACGGGCTTGAGCCGGGCCATTCCAAGACGATGATGGCCGCCTTCATCATCGCCATCCGCGGCACGCTCACCCAGGCCGTCCTGCTGGGCCTCGCCGCAACGGCCTCGCACACGGCGGTGGTCTGGCTCATTGCCCTCGGGGGGCTGTATTTCGGGCAGCAATGGGGTGGCGAGGCCAGCGAACCCTATTTTCAGCTCGCTTCAGCCGTGGCGATCATCACCATCGCCGCCTGGATGGCCTGGCGGACGTGGCGCGAGCAGAGCGACGCGCATCACCACCATGAGGACAAGACCCGTCTCCTCTCGACCGCAGAAGGGGAACTGGCGCTCGACATCTTCGAGGATGGCGTGCCGCCGCGGTGGCGCATCTCCAGCCCCGGCGGGCGCATGCTTCCTGACGCCGAGCGCGTCTTTCTCGAAACCCTGCGGCCCGGCGGCGGCCGTCAGGTCTTCCCGTTCGTGCACCGGGGTGAATTCCTCGAGAGCACGCACGATATTCCCGAGCCCCATGCCTTTTCAGTGGAGCTTCGCATGCGCCTCGCCGACGGCGGGGAGGAGGTCCATGCCCTCGTGTTCGAGGAGCATGACCATGCCCACATGAATCTCGGCGACGAGGACGACGCCCACGCCCGCGCCCACGCCGCCGATATCCGCAATCGCTTTGCCGGCCGCCCGGTGACCACCTGGCAGATCATCGTCTTCGGACTGACGGGCGGGTTGATCCCGTGCCCGGCGGCGATCACCGTGCTGCTGATCTGCATGCAGCTGAAGGTCTTCAGCCTCGGCTTCGTGCTGGTCCTGTGCTTCAGCATCGGCCTGGCGCTCACGCTGGTGTCGGCCGGCGTGCTCGCGGCCCTCAGCGTCCGGCACGTCTCGCAACGTTGGTCGGGCTTCAGCGCCTTCGCCCGGCGCGCGCCCTATGCCTCGGCCGCGCTGATCCTGATGGTCGGCCTCTACACCGGCTGGCTCGGCTGGCATGGTCTTTCACGGGAGCACGCTCCGTCGGCCGGCATCAGCGCGGGCGCGGTGCAAGGCGATTTCTTGCCTGCGCCAACTTCGTATGGCGAAGCACGCCGGCTGGGATAAAAGGGCTTGTCCGCAGAGCAGCCGTCGCGCCCGCAGGACGGCCTCGCAGGAGTGCGTCACCCCGTGTCTCCCGAATGCCATATCCTGATCGTCGATGATGACGCCGAGATCCGACGCCTCGCCGGCAAGTTCCTGCGCGAGCACGGGCACAAGGTCACCGCGGCACAGGATGCGCGCGAGATGCGCGAGGCAATGAAGGCGGGGGCGGTGGATCTCATCATCCTCGACATCATGCTGCCCGGCACGAGCGGGCTCGACCTATGCCGGGACATCCGCCGCACGTCGGACGTGCCCATCATCATGCTCACCGCGCGCGGCAGCGACGTGGACCGGATCGTGGGGCTGGAGCTCGGTGCGGACGACTATCTGTCGAAGCCCTTCAATCCGCGCGAGCTGCTCGCGCGCATCCATGCGGTGCTGCGGCGCATGCGGCCTTCGGGCGACGCCACGGCTTCCGGGGGCACCCTGCTCGCCTTTTCCGGCTGGACCCTCGACACCCGCCGGCGCGAGCTGACCAATCCCGAAGCCGTGGTGGTGGATCTGTCGACTGGCGAATATGACCTGCTCCTGACCTTCCTCGAACATCCCCAAAGGGTGCTGACGCGCGACCAGCTGATGGACGCTGCCAAGAACCGCACCGCCACAGGCTTCGACCGCGCCATCGACATCCAGGTCAGCCGGCTGCGCAAGAAGCTTGAGTCCCATGGCGGACCGGAGATGGTGAAGACCGTGCGCGGCGCCGGCTATTTCTTCGTCCCGGAGGTGGAACGCTCGTGATCCGCGCCCTGATCCGCGCATCGGACAGCCTCGCCGTCCGCACCGCCGTGGTGGCGGTGCTGGGCATCGTCGTCGTGCATGTGCTGAGCCTGTGGACCTACGAGCACGCCATGGAGCGCGAGCGCCATGCGGCCCATGCCATCCGCCTCGCCGACCAGATCGTCGCGCTGCGCCGGTCGCTGGCAGCAGCGCCGCCGGAAAGCCGCGAGGATGTGGCCCATGACTTGTCCGGCGGCGCCATCGACGCGCACTGGAGCCGGGAAGCCATGGCCGCACCCGGCCCCCATGCCGCGGAGGGATGGCAGCGCCTCGCCGACGACGTGCGCACGCTGGCGCCTGACCTCGGACCGCAGGATGTGCTGGTGGGCGCGGGCACCGATCCGCACCTCAGCCTGGTCGCCGTGCGCCTTCCGGACGGCAGCTGGCTGAACGCCCGCCTGTTCGCCTCCATGCCGCAGGCGGCCGGGACGCACGGATCGGTGCTCTCCACGACCCTCATGGCGACGGGCGTGCTGCTGCTGTCGCTCGCCATCGCCGCCTGGCTGACGCGGCCGCTCAGGGCCATGGCGCGGACCGTCGCGGCCCTGCCTCCGGACGCCCCTCTGGTGCGGCTCCCGGAGACCGGCCCGACGGAGGTGCGGGAGCTGGCCCACGCCTTCAACGGCATGCAGGCTCGCATCGCGGAGCTGATGGAGCGGCGCACCCAGGCCCTCGCCGCCGTCTCCCACGATCTGCGCACGCCCATGACACGCCTGCGCTTCCGCATGGAGGACGTGGGCGACCCCGCCCTGCGCGAGGCCATGGCGGCGGACGTGGCGGAGATGGAGCAGATGGTGGACGCCACCCTGTCCTACCTGCGCGGCGAGGCCAGCGAGGAGCCGGTACGCCCGCTCGACCTCGTGGCGCTGGTGGAGACGCTGGTGGACAATGCCCGCGACCGGGGCCTTGCCGCCGATCTTGCAGCCCCGCCGCGCCTGGTGGTGGCAGGCCGCCTCGTCAGCCTGAAGCGGATGGTGTCGAACCTGCTGGAGAACGCGCTTCTCTATGGCGGCGCCGCGCATGTCGTGCTCGCGGAGGAGGGCGCCGAGGCGGTGCTGACGGTGAAGGACGAAGGCCCAGGCATTCCGCAGGACCAGTTCGCCGCCGTGCTCGAACCCTTCGTCCGGCTCGACACCTCGCGCAGCCGGTCCACCGGCGGGGTGGGGCTCGGCCTTCCCATCGCCCGTGCGGTGGCCGAGGCCCATGGCGGCACGCTGACCCTCGCCAACGGCGCCGGCGGCGGCCTCGTCGCGACAGTGCGCCTGCCCAAGCTCCAGACTGAAACAAACTGATACAGAAGCGATACGCGGCGTGACAGCCCGTGCGCTATCTGGCTCCCGTACCGGATTGAGGATCGGACGGGTTGAAGGATGGTGCGTCATTTCATGCGGAGAGTTGGCCTTGGGTCGTGGGCCCTTCTCGCCGGCCTGGTGCTGGCGACGGGCGCGATGGCGCACGAAGGCCACGACCACGGCGCGCCTGCCGCGCCTCAGGTAACGTCTCTCGCCCCCCGTGCCGAGGCCGCCTCCGCCGATTTCGAGCTGGTGGCAGTGCTGCGCGACGGCATCCTCGCCATCCACCTCGACCGCTTCACCGACAACGCGCCGGTGGACCGCGCGACCATCGAAATGGACACGCCCGAAGGCGCGCAGACCGCAAAGCCCGAGGAGCCCGGCACCTATGTGGTTGCCGCTCCGTTCGCCGCGAAGCCGGGCACGCACGACCTCGCTTTCACGGTCACGGCCGGCGGCACGGTGGACGTGCTCGCAACCACTCTCACGGTGCCTGCGGCTTCGGTGACGGCCGACCCCAGAGCCACTGCGCCGGCGGCGCTGGCGCTGCTGGGCGGATCGCAATTGGGCTTGGGTGCCGGCGTCGTTATCGGCTTTCTCGCGGCCGTGCTCTTGATGTCGCTGCGGCGGCGCACGGCGGCACTCGTTCTCGCTGCCGGTCTGGGGCTTGCCTCCGCCGCGCTCCCGCCGGATGCGCAGGCCGCGGATACGCCGAAGCCTTCCGCACGCGATGCGGCCCAGCGCCTGCCCGACGGCTCGGTGATCGTGCCGAAGCCCAGCCAGCGCATCCTCGGCGTGCGCACCATCGTCACGGCTTCCGCCAGCCATGCCCGCGCGGTGGAACTGCCGGGGCGGGTGGTGCCGGATGCCAATGCCAGCGGGCTCGTGCAGACGGCGGTGGGTGGGCGGCTGGCACCGCCGCAGGGCGGCTTCAAGCCGCTCGGCACCAAGGTCGCGGCGGGCGACATCCTCGCGTTCGTGCACCCGCCCATCGGCGCCTCGGACCTCAAGGACCTGGAGCAGCAGGGCTTTGAGCTGGACCAGCAGATCGCCATCGTGAAGCGCCGCTATGAGCGCCTGTCGGCTATCCAGAACGCGGTCACCCGCCGCGAGGTGGAGGAGACGGAGATTGAGCTGAAGGGTCTACAGACTCGCCGCGCCACGCTGGAGCGGGTGCAGCGCGAGCCGGAGGCGCTGCGCGCGCCCGTTGCCGGCATCATCGCCACCTCGGACGCGGTGGCGGGACAGATGGCGGACCCGAACACTGTGGTGTTCCGCATCATCGATCCGGATCGGCTGTGGGTGGAGGCGCTGGGTTTCTCGCCGGACATGGGCCGCTCCGGGGCTTCCGGGCGATTGCCCGATGGCCGCTCCGTCGCGCTCACCTTTCTGGGCGCGGGGATGTCCGACCGCAGCCAGGCCGTTCCGCTGCAGTTTTCCGTCACCGCGGGTGCCGAGGGGCTGCGTCCAGGCCAGTTTCTCACGGTCCTCGCGGAGGCCGGCGCCCCGCGCATGGGCATCGCCATCCCCCGCACGGCGGTGGTGCGCGGGGCGAACGGTCAGGCCATCGTCTATGAACATGTCGCAGCCGAGCGCTTCGTTGCGCGCGAGGTAAAGACGGAGCCCCTCGATGCCGGCCGCGTGCTGGTGGTGGCCGGCCTGCCGCCCGATCGCCGCGTGGTTACCGAGGGCGCCGAACTCATCGACCAGATCCGCTGAGGCCGGCCGATGTTCAGCTTCCTCGTCACCCAGTCCCTCAAAAACCGCCTGCTGGTGCTGGCGCTGTCCCTCGTGCTGGTGGTCACCGGCGCCTTTGCGGTCACCCGCCTGCCGGTGGATGTGCTGCCCGACCTCAACCGGCCCACCGTCACCATCATGACCGAGGCGGAGGGCCTTGCCCCGGCCGAGGTGGAACAGCTTGTCACCTTCCCGTTGGAGACGGCGATGAACGGCCTGCCGGGCCTCATCCGCCTGCGTTCGGTCTCGGGGGTGGGGCTCTCCGTCCTCTATGTGGAGTTCGATTTCGGCACCGACATCTTCCGCGACCGCCAGCAGATCGCCGAGCGCATCGCTTTGGTGCGGGACCGGCTGCCGGCGAACGTTGCCCCGCAGATGGGGCCCATCAGCTCCATCATGGGGCAGATCCTGATGTTCGCGGTGACGAGCGACACTGCGTCCCCCATGGCGGTGCGCGAGGCGGCGGACTTCATCATCCGCCCGCGCCTGCTCGCCATTCCCGGCATCGCGCAGGTCATCCCCATGGGCGGGGAAGTGCGGCAGTTCCGCGTTTCGCCGGACCCTGCGGCCATGCGCGCCCATGGCATCTCCCTCGATGCGCTGGAAAAGGCGGTGGCGCAGTTCGGCACCAATTCGGGCGGTGGCTTTGCTGACCATGGCGGGCGCGAGTTCCTGATCCGCAACATCGGCCGCACCCTCAGCCTCGACGACCTGAAGGGGCTGGTGCTGCCCCGCCCCGCCGGCGGCACCGTCTTCCTGCACCAGGTGGCGCAGGTGGATTACGCGGCCCGCATGAAGCGGGGCGATGCCGGCTACATGGGCCGGCCGGCGGTGATCGTCTCGGTGGAGAAGCAGCCGGAGGTGGACACGATCGCCCTCACCCGCGCGGTGGAGGACGCGGTCAACGACCTGAACCGCACGCTGCCCAACGGCATCCGCATTTCGCCGCCGGTGTTCCGGCAGGCCGACTTCATCGCCGCCTCCATCGGCAACGTGGAAAAGGTGCTGATGGAGGCCATGGCGGTGGTGGCCGTGGTGCTGTTCCTTTTCCTCGTCAACTGGCGCACCACCTTCATCTCGCTCACCGCTATACCCGTGTCGATCCTCGCCACGGCCATCGTGTTCCACGCCTTCGGCCTCTCCATCAACACCATGACGCTGGGCGGCCTCGCCATCGCCATCGGCGAGCTGGTGGATGACGCGGTGGTGGACGTGGAGAACATCTTCCGCCGCCTGCGCGAGAATGCCGCCGCCGCGGCGCCGCGGCCGGTATTCGACGTGGTGGTGGCGGCGAGCCGGGAGGTGCGCTCCGGCATCGTCTACGCCACGCTCATCATCGTGCTGGTGTTCGTGCCCTTGTTCGCGCTGCCGGGCATCGAGGGGCGACTGTTCGCGCCGCTGGGGCAGGCCTATATCGTCTCGATCCTCGCGAGCCTTGTCACCTCCGTCACGCTCACGCCGGTGCTCGCCTTTTACCTGCTCCCCGCACTCAGCCGCCATGTGGAGCGGGAGAGCGTGCTGGTGCGGGGTCTGAAGCGCGGATACGCCGGCCTGCTCGCCGCCGCCTTCCGCCACCAGCGCCTCGTGATGTGCGCAGCCGCGCTTCTCTTCCTCGCGGCGGTGGCGGCCGCCGTGGGCCTGCCGCGCGCCTTCCTGCCGCCGTTCAACGAGGGCTCGCTCACCATCTCCATGTCCTTCCGGCCGGGCCTTTCCCTCGCCGAGAGCCATCGCATGGGCCTTGTCGCCGAAAAGCTCATCCTGGACGTGCCGGAGGTGAAGGCGGTGGGTCGGCGCACCGGCCGGGCCGAGCTCGACGAACACGCCGAGGGCGTCCATGCCTCCGAGATCGAGGTGGATCTAGGACCCTCCGCCCGCAGCCGCGCCGAGATCACCGCCGACATCCGCGACCGCCTCGCGGTGCTGCCGGCCGCCTTCAACCTGGGCCAGCCCATCTCCCACCGGCTGGACCACATGCTCTCCGGCGTGCGGGCCGAGATCGCCCTGAAGCTGTTCGGCGACGACCTCGATACCCTGCGAACTACGGCGGAAGACCTGCGGGGGCGCCTCGCCGGCATTCCCGGCCTTGCGGACCTGCAGGTGGAGCGGCAGGTGCGCGTGCCGGAAGTGACGGTGCGCGTGGATTATGGCCGCGCCGCCCTCTACGGCCTCCAGCCCGCGCAGGTGACGGACGCGCTGGAGCGGCTTTCCAACGGCCGCGTGGTCTCCCGCCTCGTGGACGGCGCGCGGCGCTTCGACGTGGTGGTCCGCCTGCCCGATGCGGCGCGCACCACGGAGGGACTTTCGGGCCTGCTGATCGAGACGCCCTCTGGCTGGGTGCCGCTCTCGCAGGTCGCCGAGGTGACGGAGACGGACGGGCCGAACCAGATCCTGCGCGAGGGCGGGCGCCGGCGCATCGTCGTGCTGGCCAACACCTCCGGCGGGCGCGACGTGGCGGTGGTGGTGGCCGACATGCGTGAAGTGATCGCGGCGACCGCACTGCCGGCCGGCATCTCCGCGAGCCTTGAGGGCACCTTCGCCGCGCAGGAGCAATCCATGCGCACCATCGGCGGCCTGTCCGCAGTGTCGGCGCTACTCGTTTTCGCGCTCCTCTACAGCCGCTACCGCTCGGCGCTGTTCGCCGCCATCATCATGGGGAGCGTGCCGCTGGCGCTCATCGGCGCGGTGGTGGCGCTGTGGATCGCCGGGCAGCCCCTGTCGGTGGCGAGCATGATCGGCTTCGTGACGCTCACCGGCATCGCCGCGCGCAACGGCATCCTGAAGATCAGTCACATCATCAATCTCGCCATCGCCGAGGGCATGGCGTTCGGCCCCGCTCTGGTGATGCGCGGCAGCCTGGAGCGGCTGACGCCGGTGCTGATGACCGCCGCGTCCGCCGGCATCGCTTTGCTGCCGCTCATGAGCGGGGCCGAGGTTCCGGGCAAGGAGATCCTCCACCCCGTCGCCATCACCATTTTCGGCGGCCTGGTCAGTGCCACGCTGCTCGACGCCGTTCTCACCCCCGTCCTCGTCCTGCGCCATGGCCGACGCCCGCTGGAGCGGCTGGTGGCAGCGGCGTGGGAGACCGCCCCCTCCACCGCCGCCGCCCGCGCGGACGCCTTCTGACCGGAGCCTGTCATGATCTTTCGCCGCCTTTTGCCGGCCGTCCTCAGTCTCCCGCTGGTCGCCTTGCCCGTCCTGGCCCACGAGCCCGGCGCGGGGGCGAACGGCGGGGTGCGGGTGGATGCCGGCCATTACCACGCGGAGCTGGTGGCCGACGGCACGCCCAATGTCGCGCTTTATCTGAGCGACGGCGCCGACAAGCCGGTGGCGGCCGAGGGCTTCAAGGCCAACGCCATCCTCGTGGTGGACGGCAAGGCCCAGCGCTTTCCCCTCTCGCCCGCCGGCGGCAACCGGCTCGCCGGGACGGCGGCGGTTGCCATCCCAAAGGGCGTGAAGGGCGTGGTCCAGATCTCCGCGCCCGACGGCGCCTCCGCTCAGGCCAAATATTGAAGACCGCCCGAAACCCCTTCGCTTCGCCTCGTCTGCCCGGCGACGAGCCAAAGAGGCCGATCATGACCCGACCCGTGTTCCAATCCGCCCTCTCCCGCCGCGCCGTCCTGACCGGTGGCGCGGCGCTCGGCGCCCTCGCCTTCTCCAGCGGCTGGCAGCGCGCCCTTGCGGCTCCGCTTCTCACGGTGGAAAGCCTCACCCTCGACGTGAACGGCAAGGCGGCGAAGGTGTTCGCCGTTAAGGGCCCTTCCGGCGAGGGCCTCTTCGCCAAGGAGGGAGACCGGCTCACCGGCGCGGTGCTCAACGCCTCGCAGAGCCCTGCGGTGATGCACTGGCACGGCCAGATCTTCGCCCCGCCGGACCAGGACCTCGCCCGTCCCAATGGCGGCGAACTTGCCCCCGGGGGCATCGATCAGGTGGATTTCCGCCTTACCCCGGGCACCCACTGGATGCACTCCCACACCTTGAGCGAGCAGCAATTGCTCGCCGCGCCCCTCGTCACCCGGGAGGCGGACGCGGGCGATGTCCAGGACGTGGTGGTGATGCTGCACGACTTCTCCTTCCGCAGCCCGGAGGAGATCCTGGCCGAACTCGGCGGAGCGAACGCACACGGCGGCCACGGTGGTCACGGCATGGGCCAGCAGATGCAAGGCATGCCGGGAATGGCGATGCCGGGAATGGACCACTCCGGCCACGGCATGGGGGGAATGGGTGCCGGGCCGGGCGCTGGAATGGGCGCCGCGATGCAGGGGGGAGGTATGCAAGGCGGCGGCATGATGGTGCACGCCAACGATGTTGCCTACGACGCCTTCCTTGCCAACCGCCGCACCCTCGCCGATCCCGAGGTGGTGCAGGTGGAG
Source organism: Xanthobacter versatilis (assembly GCF_043193975.1). Classification (NCBI taxonomy): domain Bacteria; kingdom Pseudomonadati; phylum Pseudomonadota; class Alphaproteobacteria; order Hyphomicrobiales; family Xanthobacteraceae; genus Xanthobacter; species Xanthobacter versatilis. Next base: position 11,498 of record NZ_JBAFVB010000002.1, read on the forward strand.
AAGGGCGGTCGGGTGCGGCTCCGCATCATCAATGGCGGCACCGCCACCGCCTTCTTCATAACCGTGCCGGGCCTGAAGGCGACCTGCATCGCGGTCGATGGCACGCCTTGCGCCCCGCTGGTGGCGGATGCCTTTCCGCTCGCCCAGGGACAGCGCATCGACCTCCTCGTGGAGATCCCGGCAGGGGGCGGTGCCTTTCCGGTGCTGGCGCAGGTGGAGGCCTCGCCCCGTCGCACCGGCTTCGTGCTGGCGACGGCCGGTGCTGCCATCGCCCGCCTCGGGGAGACGGCCGACAGACCGCAGGGGCTTCTCGACCTCGCCTTCGAGGGGCGGCTTTCCGCCTTAAATCCTCTCCCGGCGCGGCGGGCGGACAAGGTCTTCCCCATCATGCTGGGCGAGGAGCCGGGCTATCGCTGGACCATCAACGGCCGCATCCACGGGGAGGACGTGCCCTTCAGCGTGCAGCAGGGCGAGCGGGTGGAGATGACCTTCCTGAACCCCACCGGCATGAGCCATCCCATGCACCTGCACGGCCACCATTTCCAGGTGGTGGGCATCGGCGGGCGCCGCTTTGCAGGCGCCCTGCGCGACACGGTGATGGTGCCGCCGCACACGCCCGTGACCATCGCCTTCGATGCCGGGCAGAGGGGCGAGTGGTTCCTGCACTGCCACCACCTCTATCACATGGCCACCGGGATGATGGCGGTGGTGAAGGTGGCTTGACGATCGAGGTGGACAGGAAGCAGCAGGAAGCCTGGCGGGAGGCTGCAGGTCCGCGCCCCGCCATCCCGAGGACCGTCTGGGCCCTCGGCTTCGTCAGCATGTTCATGGAAATCTCGTCCGAGATGATCCACGCGCTGCTGCCGCTCTTCCTCGCCGGCACCCTCGGTGCGAGCGTCGCCATGATGGGCATGATCGAGGGCGTGGGGGAATCCAGCGCGCAGATCGCGAAGGTCTTCTCGGGCTATTTGTCGGACCACTTCGGTCGGCGCAAGCCGCTGATCCTGCTCGGCTACGGGTTCGGCGCCGCATCCAAGCCGTTCTTTGCCCTGGCCGGCGCTCCGGCGATGGTGTTCGCCGCGCGCTTCGCCGACCGCGTCGGCAAGGGCATCCGGGGCGCGCCCTGCGATGCGCTTGCGGCCGACGTCACCCCGCCCGAGATCCGCGGACGCGCCTATGGCCTGCGCCAGGCCCTCGACACGGTGGGCGCCTTCGTCGGGCCGCTGCTTGCCGTCGCGCTGATGGCGCTGTTCGCCGACGACATGCGGGCCGTCTTCTGGGTCGCCCTCGTTCCCGGCGCTCTTGCCGTGCTCTGCGTCGTCCTCGGCGTCGAGGACAGGTCCGTGGGCACGGTTGGAACAGGCCGGCCTCCACCGGTGCGGATCGCGGATCTCAGGCGCCTCGAACGTCCCTTCCTTGTCGTCGTGGCCATCGGTGTCGTCTTCACGCTCGCGCGCTTCAGCGAGGCCTTCCTCGTCCTGAATGCCTACGACGAGGGACTGCCGCTGGCGCTCGCTCCGTTCGTGCTCGTCGCGATGAATGTCGTCTATTCCCTCGGCGCCTAACCCGCCGGCGCCTGGTCGGATCAGGCGCCGCCGGAGCGGCTTTTGCTCAGCGGCCTTGCCGTGCTGGTGGCGGCCGACCTCTCCCTCGCCTTCGTCCCGGGCCTGTGGGGGGCGTTCCTCGGCATCGGCTTGTGGGGCGCGCTCATGGCGCTCACCCAGGGCCTTCTCGCCAAGCTCGTGGCCCAGAACGCCCCGGCGGCGCTGCGCGGATCAGCCTTCGGCCTGTTCAACCTCGCCACTGGCCTCGCGACGCTGGCGGCGAGCCTTGCCGCCGGGCTGCTGTGGGACATCAGTGGCGCCCGGGCGACGTTCATCGTCGGCGCCGTCTTCGCCCTCCTCGCATCCGCGCTCGTGATCACCTTCGATCCCAGCCGGAAGTCCTGAGGCGGTCCCGCCGACCATCGTCGCGGGAGGCGCGCTGGTCCTGTCCGACAGGGGGCGGTGGACAGGCTTGGCCTGCCCACCCCTTTCGTCCCCGGGACGCACTCTCATCGGCCGAGATACTTGAGGAGCGCCGCGATCCCGAGGACGACCAGGACCAGGATCAGGAGGCCGAACAGCCACATCCCCCACATGCCGGAGCCCATCATTCCGTCGAAATTCAGCATGGTTCCCTCCCTGGAGCCGGATCCGTCTCTGCAGTCCAAGAACGAGGACGCCTTAGCCAAGCGGCGTGCGCCGCAGGCGCAGGGCATTGGCGATGACGCTGACCGATGACAGCGCCATGGCCGCGGCGGCGATGATGGGCGACAGCAGAAGCCCGAACAGGGGATAGAGCACGCCCGCCGCCACCGGTATGCCGGCCGCATTGTAGATGAAAGCGAAGAACAGGTTCTGGCGGATGTTGCTCATGGTGGCGTGGCTCAGCTGCCGGGCGCGGGCGATGCCCTGGAGATCGCCCTTCAGCAGCGTCACGCCGGCGCTCTCGATGGCGACGTCCGTCCCGGTACCCATGGCGACGCCGACGTCCGCCGCGGCGAGGGCGGGCGCATCGTTCACGCCGTCGCCGGCCATGGCGACGATCCGCCCTTCCTGGCGCAGCCGCGTCACCACCTGCGCCTTGTTCTCCGGCAGCACCTCTGCTTCCACCTCGTCGATGCCCAGGCGCCGGGCCACCGCCTCGGCGGTCGTCCGATTGTCGCCGGTGAGCATGACGACGCGGACCCCGGCGGCCCGGAGCGCCGCCAAGGCCACGGGGGTGGTCGCCTTGACCGGGTCGGCGATGGCGATGAGGCCGCCGATGCGCCCGTCCATTGCAACGAAGATCACGGTGGCACCATCGGCGCGTAGCGCCTCGGCCTCGGCCGACAGGGGGGAGAGGTCCACGCCTTCCTCGCCCATGATGCGGTGGCTGCCGATGACGAGCTTTTGGCCGTCCACCGTGCCAGTCACGCCCTTGCCCACCGGGCTGTCGAAATCCTGGGCCTCGCCGAGAGGCAGGGCGCGCTCCTCCGCCGCGGCGACGATGGCCGCCGCGAGCGGGTGCTCGCTCGCCCGCTCGAGCGTCGCCGCAAGCCGCAGGAGCGCGTCCTCTTCCAAGGCGCCGGCCGTCTTCAGCGCGACCACCTTCGGCTTGCCTTCCGTCAGGGTGCCGGTCTTGTCCACCACCAGCGTGTCCACCTTCTCGAACCGCTCCAGCGCCTCGGCATTCTTGATGAGCACGCCCATGGATGCGCCGCGACCGACGCCCACCATGATGGACATGGGCGTCGCCAGCCCGAGCGCACAGGGGCAGGCGATGATGAGCACCGCCACGGCGGCGATCAGCCCGTGGGCGAAGCGCGGCTCCGGCCCAAAGATGCCCCACGCCGCAAAGGCAAGGACCGCGATGGCGATCACCACCGGCACGAACCAGCCGGATACCTCGTCGGCGAGGCGCTGGATCGGCGCGCGCGAGCGTTGCGCCTCGGCCACCATGTGGACGATCTGCGCCAGCATGGTGTCCCGCCCCACCTTGCCGGCGCGCATGACGAAGCCGCCGCTCTGGTTGAGCGTGCCGCCGATGACCTTCGCGCCGACGTCCTTGGTGACTGGCATGGATTCGCCGGTGATCATGGATTCGTCCACCGAGGAGCGGCCCTCGACCAGCTTGCCATCCACCGGCACCTTCTCGCCTGGCCGCACGCGCAGGCGGTCGCCCACCACGACCGCCTCCAGCGCCACGTCCTCGTCGCTGCCGTCGTCACGCACGCGCCGGGCGCTCTTGGGGGCGAGGTCGAGCAAGGCGCGGATGGCGCCGCCGGTCTGCTCGCGGGCGCGCAGCTCCAGCACCTGGCCGAGCAGGACCAGCACTGTGATGACGGCAGCGGCCTCGAAATAGATGGCAACCGATCCGTCGGCGGCGCGGAAGGTCGCGGGGAAGATCTGCGGCGCGAAGGTCGCCACCACGCTGTAGGCCCACGCCACGCCCGTGCCCATGGCGATCAGCGTGAACATGTTGAGGCGGCGGGTGACCAGCGACTGCCAGGCGCGGGTGAAGAACGGCCATCCCGCCCACAGCACCACCGGTGTTGCCAACACGAGCTGGGTCCAGTTGGACGCTTGCGCGCCGAGCAGCATGTGGAGATTGGTGAGGTGCCCGCCCATCTCCAGGGCCAGCACCGGCAGCGCCAGCGCAAGGCCGATCCAGAAGCGGCGCGTCATGTCCACGAGCTCGGCGCTGGGACCGGTTTTGCCTGTCGCCACCTCGGGCTCCAGCGTCATGCCGCAGATGGGGCAGTTGCCCGGTCCCAGCTGACGGATCTGCGGGTGCATGGGGCAGGTGTAGATCACGCCTTGAGGCTGACCCTTCGCTGCGGGCGGCGTTTCCGCCGCACCGGCGGTATAGGCAGAAGGGTTTGCGTCGAATTTGTCGTGGCATTTTGCCGAGCAGAAGAAATAGCTCTTGCCGCCGTAGTCCGACCGGAACCCGGCGGTGGCCGGGTTCACCTCCATGCCGCAGACGGGATCCTTGACCATTTCCGTGGGCGCGATCCCGGCGCCTTCGGGCGGGTGAACTGCATGGTCGTGGTGGTGATGGTGGCCGGCGTGCGTGTCGTGCTCAGTCATGAGGGCGGTCTCCGGAGCGAGGGGCTGTCGCGGATGAAATTCCGATACGGGGAAAAAGGCGGGGACGCGGCTGGCATAATCATCCCACGTCGGCCCGAACTCAGTGCGGGCTGCGGCTTCTTCCTGCCGTGCGAGCCGCACATAGACCGAGACGAGAATGGGGAACATGGCGAGCGTGACCAGCGTCGGCCATTGCAGCAGGAAGCCGAACATGATGACGACGAAAGCGGCGTACTGGGGATGCCGCACGCGGGAATAGGGACCTTCGGTCGCGAGGCGGTGATCGCGCTGGGCCGCATAAAGCACGTTCCAGCTCGCGACGAGCAGCCAGAAGCCGCCGAAGATCAGAATATTGCTGAAGATGTGGAACGGCCCGAAATGGGGGTTCACGCGCCATCCGAACAGGGTCTCCAGCAGATGGCCGGCGTCGTGGGACCAGAAATCGACACCGGGAAACTGCCGGCCGAGCCATCCCGACAGGAGATAGATGGTCAGCGGAAAGCCGTACATCTCGGTGAACAGGGCAAGGATGAAGGCCGAGAACGCCCCGAGCGTGCGCCAGTCCCGCGGTGTCTGCAGCCGGGTGAAGCTTGCCGCAAACAGGATGAAGACCGCCGAGTTGATGATCACGAGGCCCCACAGGCCATAAGCGGAGGTCTCGGTCATCGGTTGCCCCCATCGGGACCCGGCGGCCGTTCGCCTGGCTGGTGTCCCGCATGATGGCCGTGGCCGTGATGCATGAACATGTGCATCAGCGGGCAGGCGAGCAGCAGGAGGAAGGGCAGATACCCCAGCGCATGGACGCGGTGCTCCGAGAACAAAAGAAAGGCCACCGCGAGAAGAAAGCCGATGGCGACGATGCCGCCGGGCGAGCGCCAGAAGCTTCGGTGCGGGGCGCGCGTGCCGGTGTCATTGCCGGGCCGCGGCATATGGCCGGTGTCGTCATGCAAGGACATTTGGTCCTCCTCCACCTGAGCGAAGCAGGCCGGCTGCGATCGCCGACCCGCCAGCGAGGTTCGACGCTCACATGGGGCCCATTCCACCCGGCATCATGAGCTGGTCCGCCGTGCGCTTCTGCGCTTCGTCGAACGACGCGTAGAGCGGCCCGAGCGCGGCCTTGAGGCGGCGCACCGCTTCGAGGCGGGCGACGAGCATGCGCTCGTGACCGTCGATCCGCTGCGGCAGGGTCGGCGCCGAGCCGCCCTGCGCGGCCATCATCATCTCCTGCATGTCACCCATCATGGCGCGATTGGCCTTGAGCGCTTCCGTGAATGCGCTCCACAGGGGCTGCTGCGCCTCAGTGATCTTCAGTTCGGCCTTCAGGAAGGCGATGCGCCCTGCGATGCGGTCGGGGTCCATCATCTGGCTCATCCCCATGCCGGCCCCTGCGTTTCCGCCGCCCATCATGCCCATGCCACCCTGGCCCATCATCCCCATCATGCCCGGCCCCATCATGCCTTGAGGGCCACCTGGCGTCGGCGTGGCCTGAGATGGCTGCGGTGCCGGCGCGGCAGCCTGGGGCGCAGCAGGCTGGGCCTCCGGCGGATGGTGCGCGTCCTCGGCGAAGCCCGGCGTCGAGAGCAGCAGCGCGCCGGCGAGCATCAGATTGCGAAACGTCGTCATAGTCAGTTCTCTCCTATCGCTGCGGTCCGGCTGATGCCGGCCGCCTGGAAATCCAAACCGCTCCGTGTATCCTGTGGCCCTGTGCCCTCACTCCTGTGCTGTGGGTCCGCACCGGCTGGGTGGGCACTGCCCACGCCGTCATAGAGACTGTCGAAGAGGCGCTCCCACAGGGCGTCCCGCAGGCGCCGGCCCTGCTCGATCCCCTCGGCGACGCGCGAGACGACGTGCTCCTCCTCGACCTTGAAGGGGTTGTCCGCTGCGGCCGGATGCCGGTCGGCGGCGACCTGCTCCGCGAGCCATCGGACATCGCGCATCCAGGGCATAAAGCCTTCCGACAACAGGTAGCGGCTGGTGCGCATTGGGTGCAGCGTCTCAAGCATCGCCGCCGACCAGGGCGTCGTCAGCGCCCGTACCCAGGGGCTGACGAACGTGCGGTAGAAGGCTTCGTTGCGCTCCGACAGGTCGCGCACGCGCTCGAAGGCAGGGTCCTGCCGGGCGAAGCGGATGTCGGACACCTCGCGCGCCTCGAAGCGGACCTGATAGGCGCCCTCACGGCAATCGGGATCGCCGGACGGATTGTCGATCTTCATCTCGTAGAGGCCGGGCGGGAGCGTCTCGATCCGCGGCAGGCTCTCGAGGATGGCCCGATGCTCCAGCCGCGCAACCTTTGCGGAAACGAAGATGCCGAGGTGACCCACATGGCGGTTGATGAGATAGACGATGCGCTGGCCCGCCGCCTTGAGATCTTCCGTATCCTGGTACACGATCGGTAACCAGCCGAGCGCCTGATGGGGCGGCGTGATGTTGTCGCCATAGGATGCGAAGATCACGAGCGGGTTGCGGATGCGCCTGAGATCCGCATGGCACCCTTCGCAGATCCGGACGCGGCCCTGCTCCAGCCTGTTGCCGACGAAGAAGTTCTCCACGATGGCGAGGATCTCCTCGCGGCTCAGGAAGTAATAGCCGCCCCACCAGCGCTCGAAGGCGAGGAACCGCTCCCGCTCAGTATCCATGTGGGCATAGAGGTTCGCGTACTTCTCCCATACCGCCTCGGGCTTCAGCCCCTCGAAGTTCTGCACCAGAAAGGCGCCGTCGAAGCGTCCGTCCCCGAGGTCGGCGAGAAGGTGTGTCAACCACGCCCCGCCCTCGAAGCCGGCGGCGATGCGCATGGGGTTGATGCCGGTCTCGCCGGCCCAGTAGGACAGAGGGGTCCCGTTCAGCACGGCCGGTCCGGCCAGCCCCGCGCAGTTCGCGGCCAGCAGCGTCACCGCCCAGCCGGCCTGGCAGTTCCCATAGAGCACAGGCGCGGCGCCGGAATGTCGCCATGACACCTCCTCGACGAACCGCCGCAGCACGTGAAGCACGTCGGCGAGCGTCTGCCCCGCGGCGGGCTCTGGATAGAAGGTGACGAAATAGACGGGGTGCCCCTGGTGCAGGGCGATGCCGACCTCGGAGTCCTGCTTGAAGCCACCGATGCCGGGGCCGTGGCCGGCGCGCGGGTCGAGGATCACCACGGGCGGCTTGGCCGCGTCCAGACAATCTTCCAGGCACTCGTCCCCCACGCGGGTCACGCGCAGGAGGGCATAGTTTGCCGGACGCTCGAGCCGGCGGGCATCGAGCAGGACCTCATAGTCGAAGTCGAGCAGAGCCGGCTTACCGGCGCGCTCGTGCGCCAGCATGTTGTCGGCCCGCTGGCGCAGCGTGTCCCAGAACAGGATCCAGCGCTCGGCCACGTCCCTGCCATAGGACAAGAAATCGCGAGCGAACGTTCCGGGATCGCTGGAGAAGGCGCTCCCTTGGGCATTTCGGGTTTGCCGCGGGGTTCCGGTGCCAGTCGGTCCGGATTGTCCAAGCGCAGCCGTGCCGGCCATAGGCTCGGCAAGCGTGTCGCGACCATACATGGAAAGGTCCTCGTTTCGCCATCGGCACGAGGCCGACGCTGATTTCGGGGGCATCTTGCGGCACGTCGACGCGCCGGCGCCCTCAACGGGCGCTGCTTCGCGCGTCCGCCTCACGCCTGAAATGCGTTGAGACCGGTATCAGCTCTGGAAACGCGGGGGATCGAGGCCGGGCAAGACCGCCAAGCCGTCCGCGGCCTGGTTGGCGAGATCAAAGGGCTCTCGAACAAAGGTCAGATCCAGAACGTGCAGGCTCGCGCCGTCGGCCACGGGCACATAGACACTGCAGGAGACGCTGCAGCACTTTCCGTGTTCAGCGGGTTGGGTCGGCTCGTCCGGATGATGATCTGCGGGATCAAGCGAGGCGATCTGGTACGGATGATCCGCCGCAGCTGCGTATGCCGAATCCTCGTCATGGCACGGCGCGGAATAGGCGCTCGCGATGGGTCCGAACAGCATGGCCATTGCCACCAGGATCGCTGGCAGCACCTTCACCCACCCCGCTGCCGACCTGAGCCTGATCATATGCCTCATCGCCTCACCGGCGAACTATGCCTCATCATAGGTGCGCATGAAAGGACCGCCTTGAGCAGGATCAACGCGGGCGCCGACGAGGTCACCTGTTGCACGTGCTGTTCGGCGAGATCATCACGCTGAACACGCTGGGACTGGGCCTGGAGGTGCCGATGTTGGCGTCGATCCGGCCAGCGTCCCTGATCCTCACCCTTGCCGCGCTCAACGCCGTGTTCCGCTTCCACCTCGGCGTGATGACGATTTTGGCAGGCTGTTCAGTGCTCGGACTGCTCTATGGGCTTGCGGGCGGTATCGGGTGAGCCATGAATAATGGCTCTGTTCGACTTGGCGCGTCGACGGACGGATGCCGAACGGGGATGATGGCGGCCTCCGCAACCTCACAGAAGACCGGCCCGATCCTCTTCGGCTTCACGTCCCCCGTTCCGGGCCGGCTCCGTGCACTTCCGCCGCGACGGGTAGGACCAGATAAGATAGCTCCCATCATGCGCTGGTCCGCGACCGACCACGTGGCGTCGTCTCGTCTCAAGTAATCGCGATCGACCGCCGCTTGGGCCTCTGCCACAATCCGGACGGCGCCACCGATCCGCATCCTCGGACAGCATGGATGGCAAGGCTCTTTCGGCTCCGGCCCTGCCGAATGACATGGAGCGTGCTCAGATCTGCGCAAGGTCCCAACTGGACGCGCTGGCCGCGACCCGCAACAGCGTCGTGACGCCGATGGCAATAGCGCCGATGATCGAGAAGACGATCTGCCACGTCTCGGACGGCATGGCGAGCTTCGCGATGCCATGCGTGGCGTGATAGCCGACGATGACGGCCGGGATGACGAAGGCGAGCGCAAAGAGGAGCCGCGCCCACATCGGACGAACGACCGCGAACAGAACCTGGCCGATGCCGAGCGTGATGCCCCCGGCGATCAGGCCAACGACGATCGCACCGAGCCAGCCCGCGCCGGTTTGGTGTGCCCAAGTGCCGGCGCTGACAGCGGCGAAGAACGGCAGCGCGAAGACCGCGAGCGTAAACAGCAGCCAGCAGAATAACGCGATGGCGGCGAGACCAAGCAGGATGCCGAGGAAAATCATGGTGGTATCTCCATAAGGAAAGCTCTGACGGTTGCGCCTTCCACCACCACCACCGCGGCGCGATCACCAGCATAGCAAGGGAAAAAGCCGCCGGAATCCCTGCAATGGGGATGCTCGGGACTTCCGCGCTCCCTCCGCTATCTGGCGAAGGGATCAATCTCCCAGACGATCTGGGAGGCATCGCCGTCGAATTCGTCGGCCGGCACGACCGAGAGGCTGCCGTCGCCGGCGCGAAAGATCACGATGACGACCATCAGGGTCTTGGCAAGGCTGAGGGCGAAGGCCTGCGCATCGGTAGAGGACATGGGGTCCGGCTCCTGCTCGAAGCGGAGGACCATCCCCCGCTGACAGGCGCCCGATTGGTCCGGCCGATGGCCGCAATCACCGCGACGGCGAAGCGGAGCGGCGGCACGCGGTGCGTAGCCGACCCCTTGCGGGTTGATGGCGTCAGGCCCTCGGCCGGACCAAGGATCAGCGCAAAAAAAGCGGGGGTGGATGGTCGCTCGAAGATCGGCAGGTGCGGCCGTCTCCCTGCATAAGCTGACTCTGGAGGCTTTGTTCAGCTACACGTCTGATGAGTACAGGTCCTGCTCGTCAGTCCGGTGAAAATCGATAATGGAGCCAGCACTTTCATGAGAAACGTTCAGGGCTCGTGAAATTCGATTCCGATGGTCGAGAAGGGGGCAGCGCTCATGCGCCGCCTGACCCGAACCGATAGACCGGGATGCCGAGCTTGCGGGCCTTGTCGGCGAGGTTGTCCTGGATGCCCGTGCCGGGGAAGATAATGACCCCGATGGGCATGACCGAGAGCATCTGGTCGTTGCGCTTGAAGGGGGCGGCCTTGGCGTGCCGTGTCCAGTCGGGCTTGAACGCGACCTGCGGCACCTTACGGGCATCGGCCCAGCAGGCGGCGATCCTCTCGGCACCCTTGGGCGAGCCACCGTGCAGCAGCACCATGTCAGGGTGCTTCGCGCGGACCTGATCGAGCTTCGCCCAGATGTGCGTGTGGTCCATCGTGTCGCCGCCGGAAAAGGCGATCTTCGGACCTGTGGGCATCATCACCTCGGTCTCAGCCCGCCTGCGGGCGGCGAGGAAATCGCGGCTGTCGATGAGGGCTGCGGTGAGGTGCCGATGGTTCACCAGGGATCCGGAGCGCGGGCGCCAGGCTGAGCCGGTGTGCCGTTCGAAGGCATCGGCAGCCTCGTCGCGCATCAGCTCGAAGGTGTTGCGGCGTTCCATGAGGCTCTGGCCCTCGGCGATGAGTCGCTCCAGCTCCGCCGAGCGCACCTCGCTGCCGTCCTGTTCCTGCTGGCTGCGGCGCTGGCCTTGCTCGTTGTCGTCAAGGGTGCCCGAGATACGGCCGGCGGCACGGTGGAAGAGATGGACGGTCGACCACAGGAGATCGGGAAGGTCCGGCTCGAGGCGAGTGTCTTGCAGCGTCGCGATGAGGGCATCGAAGATGTCGGCAATTGCGCCGGTGATGCGGTCGGCATCGGGAAGCGGCCGCGGATCCGTTTCGTCGTCCGAGGGACGGTAGCCATAGAGCTGAAGTTCCTGCAGCAGGTGATCGGTGGGAGAGGAAGCGTGGCGGGGTCCGTCGTGCTCGGTGCTCATGGGAGGCTCCGTCGGTTGGACCGCAGCCTTGCGGCCTTCATGGCGACGAAGCCGGCGGGCGGGACGGACCTGCACCCCGCGGGAAGCGCGGGGCCGGAGCGTGAGCGGAGGATGGCGAAGGCCGGGGATTTTGCTTCGCGATGGAACGCCGCGTGTCGGGGCCCTGCGACGCCTGCGTCGTGGGGAAACACCGGCGACGGAAAATCACCGGCCGGAGCCATTGCCGGTCCGGGACGACTGCCGGCCGATCGCCCTCTGGAAGGCCTGGCTGCGGGTTCTCTGTCGGCGGTGGGTATCAGAGCGTGGCGGAAGAGCATTCCCGCTCGCAGCCACTCCAGATCATGGGCTCGTCACGGACAAGCGGGCGACGTCCTCGGGAGCAAGCTGACATCGGAGTTGCGCCCGCAAGGCGTCAACGCCAAAGGCGCGCAGATCTTCGTTGAAGTCGCCAAGCGTCGGCGAGAGCACGATGGCCTCGATCCCGGTGGAGTTCGCTCGTGCAATGAGGCTGTCCCGTGCCCTGTTGCCGGCCGGATCGGTGTCGCGGGCGATGTAGAGCCGCCGTAGCCCGGGTGGAAAGGCGATGGCGGAAAGGTGGGCGGCCGAGAGCGCCGCTGCCGTCGGGAGGCTTGGCAACACGCCGCGGAGGGAAAGGATCGTCTCGATGCCCTCTCCGGCAGCCATCACGTCATCAACTCGGCCGAAGCGAACGGCATGCTCCAGCAGGTGACCTATGGCCCGCCGGGGCGTGGCGATTGCCGCCTTGTCCGATCCGTCCGGAGCGAGCCACGTCCGGTGGATGCCCATGATCCGTCCCCTGAGGTCGGTGACGGCAGCGATCATGGCCGGCAGGGGTTGAATGGGCCCGTGCGCAGCCGGGCGATAGAAGCAGCGAGGATGAAAGCGCAAGCTTCCGGTTTCGTGCAAAGCCGAGATGCCGCGGGTCCGCAGATACGCCTCTACGATTGTGCCCGAAATCGGCTCTGCAGCGGCGAACAGCCGTCGTGCCGAGATGACCGGATCACGTGAGGAACATTGCTTTCCGCCATGAGGAGCTTCCGCGTCTGGTGAGATTGGTGGAAGGCGCAGAAATGCTTGAGCCTCTGCGACCACATCGGTGAAGTTGAGCAGGCCCCGGCTTTCGCGGATCACGTCGAGGAGGTCGCCGTGCTCGCCCGTGGCAGCGTCGGTCCATTTTCCGGCTGGGCCCTTCGCGGTGTCCGTCAGCCGCACGAACATGGAGCGGCCGGGAGAGTTGCGAACATCGCCGACCTGCCAATAGTGCCCCTGCCGTCGGCCCGCGGAGAGATAATGGCGGCAGACTGCCTCCGCCTGCCGCCCCAGCCGCCGGGCGAGATCGTGCGCAGCATCCGTCATGGGGACGCTCCAAGAAAATGGCCCGCCGTCCGGGCCACGCGATAGGGGGGATCGCGGAGCCACAGGCGGCGGGCCAAGTTGCCCGGGGAGGATTATTCGGCAGCGATCGAGGAGGAGATCGCTTCGGGCTCCTCAGTGTCGGCGAGGTCTTCGCTGTCGGCCATGGCCGTTTCGCCGTCGGTCTCCGCCGTTTCCTCGCCGACGGTGTCCAAGGGCAGGGTCCGCAGCGCCTCCGGGAGCCAGCCGCTGTCGGCGAGGAGGGTCTCGGCCTCCCGGGCCATGTCGCCCTTCTTGAGGTGGGCGATCCGCTCGGCCGGGCGCTCCCCCTTGGCCTCGGTCACCGCCTGCAGGATGCGGGCCTTGGTGACCCTGCCGAGGAAGGTGTCCACCGTGGGCTTCCATCCGACGGCTGCCATGTCGAGCGACACCGCCTGCGCCAGCCTATCGGCATGGGCGAAGGCGCGAGGACGGCGGTTCCAGGCCTCATGCACCGCATTGACCGATAGGCTCACCACATGGGCGAACAGTGCGGCCCGGCTGTCGAGGTCCCACCCGCTCAAGGTGTCCCAGAGCGAGCCGGACTCCTTGGGCAGAGCCTTGACCCAGCTCTCATGCCGGACACGGATCGCCTCGGCGGAGACGCTGTCATTGAGGCCCGGCGCCTGGGCATTGAACGAGACGCTCTTGAGATCGAGCTCAAGGCAGCTGTCCGAGCCATAGGCGTAGAAAGCTTTCAGCGTCAGGGCATGGACCGCGGCAAGGAAGGCGACGTCAGGCTGCTCGCCCAGCGAATGGCGCAGGCCGAGGGTGCGGTGGGTGGTCAGCTCCGTGAGCAGCCGGTCGGAGATGGGGGTGAGGCCGTCCTCCTCCTCGGGCTCGCCAGGAGCATCGCCTGCTGCCGCCTCCTGCCGAGGGGATGAGGCCACGAGGTTGGCACCGTCGGTCTCGATGGAAGGGTCATGGTCCTCCTCGACCGGCACCTCGTCCTCCGGGCGGACGAAACCCCGTTCCACCCGGAGCTTTCCATCCTGTGCGATGCTGACGAAGGCGCCGGCCCGGGCGACCTCCGCCGGATCGAACGCGAGAGGACGCGCTTCGAAGGCCTCCAGCATCGCCTCGAGTGCCCCGAGCCGCGCGTCGACCTCTTCGGGAAGCTCGTCGACATCGGCATGTTCTTCGGACAGACGATCGTATTCCCCCTGGGCTGCCTCCCGCGCAGCCTCCTCCGCTTCGGTCAAATGCATGGGCTCGCCCCGCAATTGGCGTAGGCCATAGGTGTGGCCATAGGCGAAGTCCGGCGCGACCTCGATCCACTTCCAACCCTCGCTCCGGATCACGTCGGCCTCGGCGACGAGCTTCTCGGCCACCATCCGGTCGACGAGGGGCACATCCTGCAGCCAGCCACCGTCATCGCCCTGGAACAGGTCGCGCAGCACCGTGCCGCCGGCCATCTCGTAGGCCTCGATGCCGATGAAGCGGGCCCGCTTGTCGGATGCCCGCACCGCGCCCTCCGTCAGCATGCGCCGGATGACATAGGGCTGCTTGTCGTAAGCTTGGGCGAGACGCTCCAGCACCTGCTCCTGCCGTTCATGGTCGCCCGATACGGTGAAGGCCATGAGCTGGTCGAGGGTGAGGCCATCCTCGGCATAGGTGTCGAGGAGCGTCGGAGAGAGCGAGGCGAGCTTCAGCCGCTGCTTCACCACCGCGACCGAGACGAAGAAGGCGGCGGCGATCTCCTCCTCGGACTGGCCCTTCTCCCGCAGAGCGAGAAAGGCACGGAACTGGTCGAGGGGATGGAGCGGCGCGCGCTGGACATTCTCGGCGAGGGAATCCTCCTCGGCGATGCCGCCCTCACGGACAATGCATGGCACCGGGGCCGTCCTGGCGAGGCGCTTGCGCTTCACCAGCAGCTCCAGCGCCCGATAGCGCCGCCCGCCGGCCGGGATCTCATACATGCCGGTCTCGACGCCGTCGGGATCGACCACGGCTCGGACATTGAGGCCCTGGAGCAGGCCGCGCCGGGCGATGTCCTCGGCGAGTTCCTCGATGGAGACGCCCGCCTTCACCCGGCGGACGTTGGCCTGACTCAGCACCAGCTTGTTGAAAGGGATGTCGCGGGAGGACGAAAGGGTGATCTTCTGAACGGCCGTGGCCATGGGATATTTCTCCGCGACGGGCGGCCAGAGAACCTCTCTCTGGCCTCCAACCCGTCACGAAGGACGGCGCCGCCCTCTTCCTCTGAGGGCAGCGCCGCAGAACCGATGATCCGGAAATCCGGAACAACACGAAGCCGGAGACACGACATTCCGCATCTCCGGCTTCGCGGATCTCAGACGGCGCGGTCGAGGAGTTTCTTCGCCCGCGCCTCCAGATCGAGGCGGGCATCCTGGTGGGGCTTGTCCCGGGCCACGGCCGTGATGCCCTGCACGAAGTCGAAGATGCTCTCCGGCTTGCGACCTTCTTCGGCCAGCACGGTCTCGATCACCTTCTGCGTCTCCGCCTTGGAGAAGCCCTTGCGGCGCAGGAACTCGGTGCGGTCCTCGTCGGTGCGCGCCACGATGCGCTCGCGTGCCGCCTTGATGCCGTTGACGAAGGGCATGGGGGAGGAGTTAGCAAAGCGCTCCAAAGCCGGCGCCGCCTGATGGGCGAACCGAGATGCGGCATACTTGGAGTGCCGGATGGTGATCTCCTCGAAATCCTCGACGCCCCACAGGTTGCGGTTCTGGCAGACGGCCCGCAGGTAGAAGCTGGCGATCCCCAGCGTCTTGGCGCCCACCTCCGAGTTCCAGCAATAGAAGCCCCGAAAAAACAGGTCCGGAGAGCCGTCCGGCAGCCGGCCAGCCTCGATGGGATTGAGATCATCCACCAGGAACAGGAAGACGTCCCGATCCGAGGCGTAGAGCGTGGTGGTGTCCTTGGTGATGTCGACGCGGGGATTGTAGATGCCTGTCGACCAGTCGAGCACACCCGGCACCTTCCAGCGGGTGTCGCCGGTGCCATTGCCGGCGATGCGGCGCACGGCATCCACCAGCTCGTGGTCGTAGATGCGGCCGTAGTCGGGACCGGTCACGGCCCGTAGCTCGACGCGGCCGTCCTCCACCTCCAGCGTCTTCACCTGCTCAGCGCGGTGCGTCAGCAGGCCGTGCTGCAGATTGATGCCGGCGAGCGGAGCCGGGAGTTGCCGCAGGTAGGCCGCCGGCGCGCCGATGAGGCTTGCAAGCTGGCCGAAGCTCCAGTGGGTCGGCGCAACAGGAGCCTCCGTCCCCGGCAGCGCGAGCGTCAGCCGGTCCGGCGCCTCTCGGCTCGCTTTGACGCGGATAGCCGCGCTCTCCACCGTCCGGGTCCGGCTCCGGTCGGACCGGCCGCGCACCGCGCCATACAGCTCCGACAGGGACAGATAGCGTTCGTCCGCCGGCCGGGAGAACCACTCCGACGACACGCGGCCGACGCGCTCGCCGCGATTGACATCCACCTTATACCCGCCGCTCGGATCACCGCGGGCGTCCAGAACCTGTTCGTTCATGGGATCGTTCTCCATGACGGGCGCCGGCAGCCTCTCTCCCGGCAGTCAACCCGTCACGGAAAACCGGTCCACCCTCTGACTCTTGAGGGGCGTTGCGGGGGCTCCCCGCTCGATGGGGTCGGCCGAGACCTGGCTCGGCCGCAGGGGAAGGCTTTCCCCTAGCAGCGTCACATCAGAAGAGCCGGATTCATTCAGGCCGGCTCGGGAACAGGAGATAGATCCAGTCGGCGCAAGCCGCCAGGATCTTCAGCGCCATGCCGGGGGAATGAATTTCAGCGCTGCCGTGGGACAGACCATTACGTAATGCGATAAGCGCCTCGACAGGATCGGCCATCAGCATGCTGCCCTCGACCATTGGCGGCAACGCGCCCGTTTTGCGTGCTCGATCGACCAGATTGCGCAGCGTGCCGCGTGCGTCTCCACCATGCCCACTCAAACGAAATTTGAGCGCTAGCTCGAAAGCTCCGAATGCTTGGATTTCTCCCACCACGAAGAGATCGTAGTCAAAAAAGGCGTAAAGCATGATGCTACGCGCTCTGTCGAAGGCCTTTTGAACCTCTACGGGTGCCGCACCCTTCAAGCCGACATCAACTATTCCGGCATGATGGTCTCGAAGCGTCATTCGACGCGCGACATCTTGCTCAATAACATAGAGGTCAGCGAACCGGGGATCGGGCTCGAGAAGGGAGTCGAATGGCTTGAGAGACATGGGGCAGATGGCTCCTCTGAGCTATGCGCCCCAAGCGTCAATGATTTGGCGCAGAGGAAACGGAGCTCTTTCCTTCGACCATTCGTGGTACGGCGCTGCCGTCTGGCTATAGGGGCCAGGCTCCGGTCGATCGAACTGAACCCGCGCCGGGATATGGAACGCGCTTCCGAAAACGATCGCCTCGCCCGACGACAAAATCGTCACCTGATCGAGCAAACGCCGCGCCTGCATCGGGATGATGCGTCGGAAATGGTCGATGTCGTCCGGGTTCTGCAGACGATGGCTGATGAAGTTGGCACACTGGCTGATAATTGTCTGGCTGATCTCGCTCGGTCGCTGGCTGGCGATGATCAGTGAGAGGCCAAACTTCCGTCCCTCCTTGGCGATACGCTCATAGGCGAGACGTGCGAGGCGATGGCCGCGGTCTTCGTCCGATCGCGCCGGCCGCGCGTAGTTGTGCGCCTCCTCCAGGACGAGCACCCAAGGATGCTTATAGCGTGATGCCGCCGGCAATCGCTCCCTTGCCTCGAGGAGTACGCGCCCGATGACGGCGCAAGCATAAGGGAGAATCTCGTTTCCCAACATGGATAAGTCGAGCACCGACACCTTAGGCCCGCCCGCATTTCCGAGACCAAAACGGGAAAACCACGATGCCAGATCCGGGATGCTAGTTTCGGCGTTCTCAAAATTGAGAAACGAATGCCAGCGTTTATCGTCGAGGCGCGTCTTCAACCTCAGTTTCAACGTCGTGAGGTGTGCATCGACCCTTATGGTATCTTCCTTGGACACCGCTCGATTGATCAGGGATGGATCTGTCAACGTCGAACGGGAGATGCGCAACGGTGAATCGGCTGTCCGAACGGCAGTCTCGGCGACATGGCTGCCGCCGATGATCTTTGCGCGGATTTCATCCTGGAGCTTTCGAGCCTCGGCTTCGATCTGAGCAGCATTCGCGAGGACCTCTTGATTGAAACCGGTGATCGCTTTGTGCGATGCGAACAGAGTTTCAAATGAGGCTGTATCGATGTCGGAATTCGCCAGATAGCCTACAATCAGATCGCAATATGAACCAGCCGACTTCCGTTGTATCTTTTGGAGATCGGAAAGCAGCTTTTCGATTGAGCTTAAAGCACTCTGGAATGTATTAAGATTCGAAACCTCATCAGCATTCCCGCCCTTCGCGATCGCCCACCAATCCTTCAGGACCGGCTCCTGCGTTTGTTCGGCAGCGCTCAACCAAGCGCAGATCTCTTCAGCATTGAGAAACCAGAGTGGAAGGCCGAATTCTTCACCGTTGAGGTAGATGCGATCGGGCAATCGTGTGACGGTCTTGCCTGTTGGGAATGCCTTTTCATACTCGCCATTAATGTCGAGGATAAAGACATGCGGCTCCTCGGCGGCACCATCGAGCGCCTTCATCGCCTTCTGGATCAGGCTGGAAACGGAAAAGGACTTGCCCGAGCCGGTGTTGCCGACGATCGCCAGAGGGCGCGAAAACAGATCGTTGTAGGAGGCGCGCACGACATTGCGCGTCTGGCCCGTTGGAAACCCGATTTTCAGGTCGTAGTCGAAGTCCTTGTCATCATAGCCTTCTGGCCTATTGCGCCGCGGCGGAAGCTCGAACACAGCGCGCAGCACGGCCGGCGATCCGATCTCAGCAGGGGTATCGAGGGTTGGCAGAACGGATATGCCCGGGCTGAAGGAGGCGTCGTCACCAATGTTCTCGATCGTGCCCAGCAACTGCACGCTGGCGATCCGGCGAGACTTCATCAACTCAAGGCTGAGGTCGTCGCCACTTGCAGGGTCGAAGCTCTCGCGCGCCTCGAGGTCGGTAATGATGCCGATGACGGTTTCGCCCGCCCCCAATGAAAATGTCAGGTAGGCGTTGATGGCGATCGCGACCTGGACGCCGTCAAGGGTCGCGCGAAGCGCCGAGCGGGTTTCGGGCAAAAGCTCGACTTTCACCCGAAACCCCTGAACAGCGACGATGTGGCCGACAAGTCTAGGATTATCCATGGTCAAGCCCCCGTATCGGGTTCGGCGGGCATTGCAGACGAGGCGATCTGCTTTTCAAAACGACGCAGACGCAAGAAATCGTCGAGCCGTTGGACGTCGGGCATCGCTGACCGCGCAAAATCATCAAAGGTCGCGTGCTTGAACGTGGCAGCCGCAAAGGCTGCGTCGGTCGGGCACAACACGAAAGCGCGCTTGCCAAGGTCCTTGTACCGCCGGATGCGCTCGACGACCGGGCTCTCCGGATTGGGCTCCACCACCAGCATAACCAGCGACGGGTTGATCAAGGCACTCTCGATGATTCGGCTGACATGATCGTCGCCGAAGCCGTAGCCGAGGACGAGCAGGAACGTCTGAGGGATGCCGAGGCGCACTTGGAATGATCGGAAGAGATGCGCATACGGCATCGTCAGCGTCTGCGTGAACTTATTCGCGGTCGGCAGAATACCGATCGATGCGGTTCCCTCGGCAAGATCAACGAGTGCGGCTGCCTTCTCCTCCGGCTTCAAGTCCACATAGGCTCGGAACGGCGCGAGGTCGGGGTGCCGCGCCCGCATCTCGCCATCTTGCTCGAACCAGTGAATTGACCCATGCAGCTTGTAAAAATGCAGGAACTTGTCGAAGCGCCGGACTCGGCCTTCGGCGACTTCCCCCGGATAATAGACGTCAAGGCCGTAGACGGAGGGATCGAACCGCGCTGCGGCGCGGCCGGTGAACCCATCGAAATACTGGATGCCGAGCAACTCCAGCGCCTGCTCGAACAGGGTGTCGTAGTTCAACGTGAAAAGATGAGTTCGCCCGAGATTGCTATCTCGGGCGACGAGCTTGGAGAGAAATGCGAGCTGCGGCGGGGTCTCTCTTATCGACTTCGCCATGGCCTTATCGGGCAAGGACAGCGCGCATTCTGCGAAAATCGACATGCGCAGATGGTTTACGAACCACTGGAGATCGTCAAAGCTTGGTGCGGGTGTGCTCGGCCAGGTGACACCGGAGAATGGTGCGTCTTTCGACTGGCCAATGACCAAGGCGTTGGCGACGAAGGATAGCCAAGCTTCGAAACCTAGCGTCGGTTCATCGATAAAATTAGCCAGCCAGACGGCGTCCCTCCGCGCCTTGATGATGGGGCCGATTGAGGCAGGCACATCCGGGAGGGCCTCGATCGTTTCGAAGACAGCGGTTTCAAGATTCGCCATGGTCTTCCCGCCGGCTGAAACCGACGTACCGGAACCCGTCAAAACCACGAGGTTTTCCATGCGTAGCCATTCGGAGATCAGAGCTTGGAGGCGAACTCGCCCCTGTTTCTGGTCAAGCCCAAGCAGGAGATCTCCAGCATTGCCGTCTTCGGTCAGACCGATGAGCTGGTACTCGATGGGTACAGGCGGCGGCGCCATCTTCATTTTTCCCCCTCCAGGCCGCCACGCAACGGATTGATGATCTGGAGCCCGGCGAAGTCCTTCTCGTTGTCAGTCACCACGACGCATTCATTCGCACCGGCGACGGCGGCGATGATCATGTCGAGTCCGCTACGGGGACGACCCGCCACCTTGCCCTCCGCCATCAGCCGCGCCCAGATCAGGCCGGCCTTGGCGTCCAAGGATAAAATGCGGCCCGTGAACAGGGCCTGCGGCCCCTCCGGCCCGACAAACCAGGCGTCGAGCGCATCGCGTTTCTTGCCGCGGGGCTTTTCCAGAATGCCACGTCGAATTTCAGCGACGGTCAATGACGCAATAAACAGGTCCTCGTCGCGCTGTGTTGCCATCCAAGCCAGCAACGACGCCGACGGCTGCGGCTTGACGATATTGCTGATGATGTTGGTATCGAGGAGATAGCGCGTCACAGATCGACCTTACGCCCCTCTTCACGCGGGCGGGAAAGATCAAGCTCCGCGCCCACCAGCGGCGAGCGGCGTAAAGCGGTGAGGATGCCGCCGGGCTTGGGTGGTTCGCCAGCGACGACTGTCTTCACGGCCGCGCGAACCTGCTCCGCTTCCGGCCCTTCCTCAGCCAGACGACGGGCAAGAGCGCGTATCAGCTCGCGATCGGATTCGAGCGCCATGATCTCGAAGCGCGTGAAGCCGCGCTGCGTCAGACGGGCGCGGTAATTCTGGATCGCTCTCTTCTGTGCAGCATTGCCCATGGCCACCCTCCATGCTATATCTGGATATATAGCCCAGATTTGTTGTGCAGACAAGTGAGGACGCGATGGCGAAACGCGTTTCAGACAGGCTTGGCCAGAGAGCGGATCGCCGCGCCATCCGATGCCGGTATTTTCCGTCTGCTGTGATGCGCTTTTCTACGCCGGATGGCGCCAGCACCAGCAACAATATGCCGAATGCCGTCGAATACTCTCCGTTGATTTGCGTTGCTTATACTTCGATTCACAACAATCGTGAAGCCGATCAACTTGCAATCGCTATCGAACGGCGCAACGATGGACCAGGACAAACGCCAGCAGCAAAGGAGCGCGCTTCGGCTCGTCGAGCCGGAACTGTCGCTCGTGCGCCGCGGCGACGGTCCCGACCCGCGCCTGAGCGAGTTGGCTCGCCTGCTCGCCCGTCGTGCTGCGCGGGAGGTGTTCGAAGAGCAGATGAAGGAACGCAGCACGACGCGCTCCTGACACCTCAGGAGAGTGCGCTTTGAAAGTCGCGATCTACGCCCGCTATTCGTCCGACAATCAGCGCGACGCCTCCATCGCCGACCAGCTCCGCATCTGCCGCCTCCATGCCGAGAAGCAGGGTTGGCAGGTGGTCGAGGAATATACCGACCACGCCATTTCCGGCGCCTCCCTTCTTCGTCCCGGTATCCAAGCCCTGATCTCGGACGCAGCGCGCGGCCGTTTCCAGTACGTGCTGGCCGAGGCGATGGATCGTCTTTCGCGCGATCAGGAGGACATTGCCGGCCTCTACAAGCGCATGGCCTATGCGGACGTGAAGATCGTCACGCTCTCCGAGGGCGAAGTCACGCATCTGCATGTCGGTCTGAAGGGCACGATGAACGCCCTGTTCCTCAAGGATCTCGCCGACAAGACGCGCCGAGGCCAGCGCGGGCGCGTCGAGATGGGCAAGTCCGGCGGCGGCAACGCCTATGGCTATGATGTGGTGAAGAAGTTCGACGCCGGCGGCGAGCCCATACGCGGCGACCGGACCATCAACGAGTTTCAGGCGGGGGTCATCCGCCGCATCTTCCGTGACTATTCGGCCGGAAAGTCGGCGAAGCGAATTGCCTTCGAGCTGAACAAGGAGGGCATCTCCGCGCCGGGCGGTGGAGAATGGGGCTTCAGCACGATCAACGGCAATCCGAAGCGCGGCAACGGAATCCTCAACAACGAGATGTACGTTGGCAAGCTGGTCTGGAACCGTCAGCGCTTCATCAAAGACCCGGACACTGGCAAGCGCCAGGCGCGCATAAACCCGGAGGAGGACTGGATCACCCAGGATGTGCCCGAGTTGCGCATCCTTGACGACGAGCTGTGGCGGGCGGTCAAGGATCGCCAGAAAGCGGTCAAACTGAACCGTAGCGACAACGGCGAGACCGAGAACCACTTCCGGGAACGTCGGCGCCCCAAATACCTTTTCTCGGGCCTGACCAAGTGCGCCTGCTGTGGCGGTGGCTATTCGATGATCTCGGCTGACCTGGTTGGCTGCTCGACAGCCCGGAATAAGGGCACTTGCGACAATCGCAGGAACATCCGGCGCGATCAGTTCGAGGCGCGCGTCCTGAACGCGCTGCGCCATCACCTGATGGACCCAGCGCTGTTCAAAGAATTCTGCGAGGAATTCACCCGCGAGATGAATCGGCTGCGCATGGAAGGCCGAGCGTCGATCGATGCGGCCGAGGCCGAGATCAAGCGAATCGACCGGGAACTCGACAAGTTGATGAAGCTCATCCTCGCGTCCGACAGCGACGACGCCCCCACCCGGATGATGAAGCAGATGAAGGAGCTGGAGGCTCGCCAGAAGGAGCTAAAAGCGTTCCTGCAGGACGCCCAGGAGCCGCCGCCCCTCCTGCATCCAAACATGGCGCATCACTACCACGCCCAGGTGGATGAGCTGTATGCGGCGCTTCAGGAGGATTCGGAGGAAAAGCGGATGACGGCGGCCGACCTGATTCGCTCGCTGGTGAAGGAGATCATCCTGACGCCGGCAGAAGGCGAGCTTCGGGTCGACGTGCGAGGTGATCTGGCTGGAATTCTTGCGATTTCGCTCAAAAGCAAACGGCCCGCCAGAGGGGCGGGCCGATCGCAAGTCGAGATGGTTGCGGGGACCTGCTCTGATCAGAACTTGCGAACGCAAAAAAGCCGCCCGGTGGGGGCGGCTGATTTGCGCGATTTGGTATCGCAATTTGAGATGGTTGCGGGGGTAGGATTTGAACCTACGACCTTCAGGTTATGAGCCTGACGAGCTACCGGGCTGCTCCACCCCGCGTCAATTGTCGAGCCGGCGAACCGCCCGTCGACGAGGCGTATGTAGCAACCCTCGTTCCCGATTGAAAGGGCTGGCGCGGAAATAATGCCCGCGAGCGGGCCGCCCTGTGGACGACGCGCCTTGCGTCGACCCGGCCGGTCCCGCGCCAGCCCTTGCCAGTCCTCGGAAAACGCCCAGGATGGCGACAATCAGAACCCGGGAGAGCGCCGATGGGTAATTCCGACATGGATGCGCTGCGCGCGATCCTCGCCGCAAGTCCCCGGCCCCAGACCCTGGCCGAGCGGCGCGCGCGGATGGATCAGGTCACCGCCATCGACCCCATCGATCCCGACATCACCGTGACGCTCGTGGACGCGGGCGGCGTACCCGGCGAATGGTCGCTGGCGCCGGGGGCGGATCAGGCGCGGGTGCTACTGTTCCTGCATGGGGGCGGCTACTCCTCCGGCTCGCTGAAGAGCCATCGCACCATGGTGACGGGGGCAGGGCGGGCGGCCGGCATCCGCACCCTGGCCATCGCCTATCGCCTCGCGCCCGAGCATCCCTTTCCCGCCGCGTTGGAGGATGCCGAGGCGGCCTATGGTTTCCTGCTGGCGCAGGGTTATGCGGCGCGCCACATCGCAGTCGGCGGCGACAGCGCGGGGGGCGGGCTGTCGCTGGCGCTATTCCAGCGGCTGCGGGCCACGGGCCTGGACTTGCCGGCGTGCGGCTGGCTGGTCTCGCCCTGGGTGGACCTCCGCATGACGGGCGCCAGCATCGATACCAAGGATGCGGTGGATCCACTCATCCACCGGGCCTATCTCGAAATGCTGGCTGAGGCCTATCTTTCGGGGGGTGGAAGCCGGACGGATCCGTTGGTCAGCCCGCTTCTTGCGGATCTTTCGGGCCTGCCGCCCATCCTCATTCAGGTGGGATCGGCGGAAACCCTGCTGGATGACGCGGTGCGCATGGCCGGTCGGATCGGCGCCTGTGATGGAGAGGTGCGCCTATCCATCTATCCGCACATGATCCACGCCTGGCCCATCTGGTACCACCGCCTCGCCGACGGGCGCCGGGCGCTGGCAGAGGCCGGGGCTTTTCTAGGCGAAAGGCTCGGCGGCTGAAGCTCAGTCGCCCTCGCCCTCGGGCGGTACCGGCGCCGTCGGCTCCGCGCTTTCCGGCGGCGTCTTGCGTGCCGTCGCCTTGCGGCTCTTGTGGATGGCGGCGTCAGCGATACGGATGGTCTTGCGCGCGTCGCGGCCGGCGCGGCCTTCTTCCAGCGCGGTGACGGCGCCGTGCAGGGTGGCAAGGTCCTGCCGCGTCAGGCCGAGGCGATGGAAGATGTTGCGCAGGTTGCGGATGGTGGAGGGCGCCTTTTCCGGCGAGCGGAAGAAGCCCGACTGCTCCAGCGCCCCTTCCAGGTGATCGAAGAAGGCGAGGAGGTCGCCCTTGTCCGCCAGCGGCGAGCGGTCCGGCGGGGCGAAGGGCAGGGCGCCCCCGGTTTCCGCCTTGAACCATTCATAGCCGGTCACCGCCACGCACATGGCGAGGTTCAGCGAGGCGAAGGCGGGGTTCACCGGCAGGGTGAGGATGGCGTCGCACAGCGACACCTCCTCCGTATAGAGGCCGGTGCGCTCGCGGCCGAACACCAGGGCCACGTCTTCCCCGCCGGCAAGGCGGGAGCGGGCCTCCTGCGCCACCGCGTCGGCGCCGAGCACGGGCTTGGCCATGCCGCGCTCGCGGGCGGTGGCGGCGAAGGCATAGTTGACGCCCACGAGGGCCGAGCGCAGGTCCGGATAGAGCACGGCCTCGGCGAGGATGCGGTCGGCCCCGGCCGAGAAGATGCGGGCCGGCTCGCTGGGCCAGCCCTCGCGGGGGTTCACGATGCGCAGGCGCGAGAGGCCGAAATTGCCCATGGCCCGCGCCGCCGAGCCGATATTCTGGCCCAGCTGCGGCTCCACCAGGATCACCACCGGCCCGCCGGCCACCCATGGTTTCGTGCTGTCGGTCCCGGCACCCGGCATGTCGTCTCCCGTTTCGCGCTGTTTTGCACAGGGTGGGCGGCCAAGTCGAGGGGTGATGTCATGGCGATGCGCTTGGTTCATGGGCCAGTGGTCAAGCCCGCGGGGCGCTTGGGCGTACCCAATTGGTATCGGTCGAAGACCGAGGCCGATGGTAAAAGGTCGAGGGGTAAGGTCGAGAGGTAAGGCCGCGCGGTATACCGAGGCGTGGGAAATCATCTCACACCAAAGCCGGGGTTTGCGGCTGTTGCACTGCGCCACGCCGGTGCTATAGCGGCGACGCTGAAGGATTTCCCGCACGCGAGCGCAGGTCGTCCCTTCTCCGCTTTCCCTTTTGGCTCACAGAGCAGTCCTGAAAGGCCGTCCCATGGCGAAGATCAAGGTGGCAAATCCGGTCGTCGAGCTCGACGGCGACGAGATGACCCGGATCATCTGGCAGTACATCAAGGACAAGCTGATCCACCCCTATCTCGACATCGACCTGGAATATTACGATCTTTCGGTCGAGAACCGGGACGCCACCAGCGACAAGGTCACGGTCGACGCGGCCAATGCCATCAAGAAGCATGGCGTGGGCGTGAAGTGCGCCACAATTACCCCGGACGAGGCCCGCGTCGAGGAATTCAAGCTCAAGGAAATGTGGAAGTCGCCCAACGGCACCATCCGCAACATCCTGGGCGGCGTGATCTTCCGCGAGCCCATCATCTGCAAGAACGTGCCGAGGCTGGTGCCGGGCTGGACCCAGCCCATCGTCGTGGGCCGCCATGCCTTCGGCGACCAGTATCGCGCCACCGACTTCAAGGTGCCGGGCAAGGGCACGCTGACCGTCACCTTCGTCGGTGAGGACGGCACCAAGATCGAGAAGGAAGTGTACAAGTTCCCGGGCGCCGGCGTGGCGTTGTCCATGTACAATCTCGACGAGTCGATCCGCGAATTCGCCCGCGCCTCGCTCAACTACGGCCTGATCCGGAACTACCCGGTCTATCTCTCCACGAAGAACACCATCCTGAAGGCCTATGACGGCCGCTTCAAGGACATCTTCCAGGAGGTCTACGAGGCCGAGTTCAAGGCCGAGTTCGACAAGCGCGGCCTCACCTACGAGCATCGCCTGATCGACGACATGGTGGCCTCGGCCCTCAAGTGGTCCGGCGGCTATGTGTGGGCCTGCAAGAACTACGACGGCGACGTGCAGTCCGACATCGTGGCCCAGGGCTTCGGCTCGCTCGGCCTCATGACCTCCGTGCTGATGACGCCCGACGGCCAGACCGTGGAGGCCGAGGCCGCCCACGGCACCGTCACCCGTCACTATCGCGAGCACCAGAAGGGCAAGGAGACCTCCACCAACTCCATCGCCTCCATCTTCGCCTGGACCCGCGGCCTCTCCCACCGCGCCAAGCTCGACGGCAACGACGAACTGGCCAAGTTCGCCGCGACCCTTGAGAAGGTGTGCGTGGACACGGTGGAAGAAGGCTACATGACGAAGGACCTCGCGCTCCTCGTCGGCGCCGACCAGAAGTGGCTCTCCACCACCGGCTTCCTCGACAAGATCTCCGAGAACCTCACCAAGGCCATGGCTGCGTGATGTCACGGCGCGGGCGGTGACGCCCGCGTTCGACTGTTCCGGAAGGGGCCGCATCGCGGCCCCTTTCTTTTTGCGCGAATGGACCTGCCCCAGGATCTTGTTTGGAAACTAAAAAAGGCGTTGCCGCGATCCCTTCGTCATGCCGGGCCTTGTGCCGGGTATCCACGCCCAACCGCTTGCGAAAACGCCCGAAAACTTTTCCCAGCACCCCCGCGTGGACGGTCGGGACAAGTCCGGCCATGACGGCGGTCGACGGCGACAATGCTCGTCCCGAATGGCCAAACAGGACTTCCCCTCACGCCTCCGGGTCCGGCTCCCGGTCCCCGGCGGCGGCGGCAAGGAGGCGGCCCATCAGGGTGGGATGGCGCAGCGCCAGCATGTGCAATTCGTTCTCCTCGATGGCGAGGATCTTGGTCTTGACCAGGGCGCGGACCTGCAGCGGCTTGGTCTTGGGGAGGCCGGGCAACAGGCCGAACACGTCGCCGGGGCCGAGCCGGCGCGTGCCCGCCTCGTCCTCCATCTCCAGTTGGCCCTGCAGCACCACGAACAGGTGGGCGGCGTTCTCGCCCCTGCGCACCACGTGATGGCCCCGGTCGAAGCTGCGGGAATTGAGCAGGGGCAGGATGTCCCCCAGCACCGGCGCCTCCAGGTCCGAGAACGGCGGCAGCCGCGAGATCATGGAGAAGGTGACCACGAAATTGTGCTTCGAGATGACCTCCGAGAACGAGCTGGCGATGATGGCGATGGGCAGCGCCAGCATCATCAGGCCCGACACCATGGTGACGGCACCCACCACGCGCCCCAGGTTGGTCACCGGAACCACGTCGCCATAGCCCACCGTGGTCAGGGTGGTGATAGCCCACCACATGGCCTCGGGAATGGAGCCGAACTTCTCCGGCTGCACGTCGCGCTCGATGAGATACATGGCGGTGGCCGCCATCAGCACGCCGGTCCACAGGATGATGAGGCAGGACAAAAGCGCATAGCGCTCGCGCCGCACTGCAAGGTAGAGCGCGTTGAAGCCCGAGGAATAGCGCGCAAGCTTCAGGAAGCGCAGCAGCCGGAGCACCAGCAGCGCGTGGACGTCGACCTCGGTGATGAGCGAGACGAACCAGGGCAGGATGGCGACAAGGTCGATCAGCGCCGGCACTGTCACCGCGTAGCGCGCCCGCGCCACGAGGGGCTTGAGCCGGCGCCGCAATGGATGCTCGGGCGCCACCCAAAGCCGCACGGCATATTCCACCGTGAAGATGAGGAGGGCGCTGAACTCGCCCCAGTGAAACCACCATTTGTCCCGCAGTTGCAGCGACGGAACGGTCGCGAGCACCGCGCCGCTCACCGAGAGCAGCACTGTGATGATGAGGAAATAGTGGACCGCATCGGCGATATGGTCGCCAGGCAGGTCCCGCTCCAGAATGTCGAAGACGCTGCGGCGCAGCTTTCTCCACCTCATGCCGTCAGATCCCTTCCGCGCCGGTGCGCCGCTCGATGTCGTCGCGGATGCGCGCCCGCGTCTGCTCGGTGCGGGCGGCCACCGCCTCGTCGGCAAGCCCGAGGCTGGACAGAAGCTGGGCCATGAGCTGGAGGCTCGCCTCCGCCGCCTCCGGAATGACGCCGGCCACCCCGAGCGCGGCGAGGCGGCGGGCATGCTCGGCATCCTTGGCGCGGGCGATCACCGCCGTGCCGGGCCAGTGCTGGCGCACCGCCGCCACCATGCGCTCGGCGGCGTTGGGCGCGTCCAGCGTCGCCACGAAGGCAAGCGCGCGCTCCGCCCCCAGACGGTCGAGGATCTCGGCCCTGCCGGCATCGCCGAAGAACACCGGTCGTCCCGCCGTCCGGGCCTGCGCCACCCGTCTCGGGTCGGCGTCCACCGCCACATAGGGCACGCCTTCCTCGTCCAGTGCGTCGGCGATGGTGCGGCCCACCCGGCCGAACCCACCGATGATCACATGGCCGCTGGCGGTGCTGGCCACCGGCGCCAGGGCGTCATGCAGCCTTGCATCCAGCGTGCGCCCGAGCCGTGCCGCGACACGGGCCAAAACCGGCGTTGCGGCAAGGCTGAGGCTGACCACGGCGACGAGGGTGGCGGCATCCTGCGCGCCCAGCACGCCCTTGGCGGCGAGCAGCCCCAGCACCACGAATGCGAATTCCCCGGTCTGGGACAACAGCAGGGCGGCCTCGGCGGCGGCGGGCGCGCTCACGCGCAGCAACCGGGCGGCGCCATAGGTGCAGGCGGCCTTCACCGCGATCAGCGCGGCGACGCCCGCCACCACCCACAGGGCGCGCGGCAGCACTGCCGCGAAATCAAGGCTCATGCCCACGGTGACGAAGAACACACCCACCAGCAGGCCCTTGAACGGCTCCAGGTCCACCTCGATTTGGTGGCGATAGGCGGTTTCCGAGAGCGCCATGCCGGCGAGGAAGGCACCGAGCGCGCTGGACAGCCCAGCGGCATGGGTCACCGCCGCCGAACCCACCACCACCACGAGGGTGATGGCCATGATCAGCTCGCGCGAGCGGGTGGAGGCGGCCACCGCCACCAGCGGCGCCAGCACGAAGCGCCCGGCCACCAGGATGAGCGCTACCGCGCCCGTGGCTTTGGCCAGCGCCATGGCTGCGAGGGTGAGGACATCGGTCGCCGGCCCGCTCAAAAGCTCGGCCGCGAGCAGGATGGGCACCACCATCAGGTCCTGGAACAGCAGCACGGCGATGACCAGCTGCCCCAAAGGCGCGAGGGAGCGGTGCTGGTCGATGAGCAGCTGGCTGACCAGCGCCGTGGACGACAGGGCGAGGGCGAAGCCAAGCACCAGCGCCACCTCCGGCTCCGGCACGGCCACCAATGCCAGCCCGAGGGCCAGCGGGACGCCGCAGAACAGCACCTGCAGGGCGCCGACGCCGAACACCTCCCGCCGCAGCTTCCACAGGCGGGGGGCCGAGAACTCAAGGCCCAGCAGGAACAGCAGGAACACCACCCCCAGTTCGCCGAAGGGGGCGGCGCGCTCGGGACTGGAAATGGTGATGAAGCGCACGAAGGGCAGGCTGTCCGCCAGGCGGCCGAGACCGTGGGGGCCGATGAGCGCTCCGGCGGCAATGAAGCCCACCACGGCGCCGATTCGGGCACGGTGAAACAACGGAACGAGGATTCCGGCGGCGAGGAGATAGACGAACGCGTCCTTCAGGAAGGCGTCACTCACCTTCTTTTCCCTCGACCCGGCATCCTTAAGTCCCGTCCGCACGCTTCACCCGGCCGTGCTTCGGCCTTCGATGGTCGCGGGAGATGACCACGCGGAACGGGCCGCGCCAAGCGCCAAGATCACGCACCGGGCACAGGAGAGCCGAGCGAAGGACCGCGCCTGCTTCAGTTCAGGCCGAGGGATTTAGCTGGGCGAGGGCGTCGATGGCGAGCTTGCGGGTCAGGTCGGCGGCGGGCAGGCGGGGGGCGAGGCGCGCGGCCTGCCCGGCCCACAGGTTGGTGAAGTCATCCCGGCCCTCGGCTTCGGCCGCCGCCCGCAGCGGGGCGAGGGCGCCGCCGGCCAGCGGGAAGGCGGGAGCGTCGGCGGAGAGGGGGCCCACCTCCCGCATCACCCGGTTCATGATGCCGCGCGCCGGGCGGCCGGTGAACAGGTTGGTGAGGGCGGTGCTGTCGTCCCCCGCCGCCTCCAGCGCGGCGCGATGCACGGCCGGGATCCTGGCTTCCGGGCACAGCAGGAAGGCGGTGCCCACCTGCACCGCGGAAGCGCCCAACGCCAGCGCCGCGACGATGCCCCGCGCGTCGGCGATGCCGCCGGCGGCGATCACCGGCACGCCCACCGCATCCGCCACCTGCGGCACCAGGGCGAAGGTGCCCACCTGCCGGCTCATGTTGCCGGCCATGTCGCCCGCCACATCGTTACCGAGGAATGTGGCGCGATGGCCGCCCGCCTCCAGCCCCATGGCGATGATGGCGTCGCAGCCGCGCGCTTCCAGCCATCTGGCCTCGGCCACGGTGGAGGCGGACGAGATCACCTTGGCCCCCGTCGCCTTCACCCGCGCCAGCAGCGCCGGATCGGGCAGGCCGAAATGGAAGCTCACCACCTCCGGCCGCGTCTCCTCCACCAAGGCGCACAAGGTGGCGTCGAATGGCGCCCGCCCGCCGGCCGGCGGCGTCGCCTGCGGGTCGAGGCCGTGCTCCACATAATAAGGCGCGAGCCGCGTCCGCCAGCCCATCATGCGCACCGGATCGGGCGTGGGCGGAGTGTGGCAGAAGAAATTGACGTTGAGCGGCCGGCCGGGAAGCCCGGCGCGCACCTCTTCGATGGCCGCGCGCAGTTCGTTCGGCTGGTACATGGCACCGGGCAGGGAAGCGAGGCCGCCCGCCTCGCCCACCGCGATGGCAAGCTTCGGTGTGCCCGCGCCCGCCATGGGTCCCAGCAGGATCGGGTGCGCGATGCCGAACAGGTCGAGGATGCGGCGGTCGGGCCAGCGCGCAGTCTGCTGGAAGGACTCCGGCGGACGAGTCGCTTGGGTCATGGCGGGCCTCCTTCGCTCTTTCGCCCATTATGGCCCATGCGAGTTTCATTGAAATTGAAACATTCTGATATTATTGTTCACTTCTGATGATGGGTATCCGCGACATCCAGTTCCTCCAGGCGGTGGCCGAGACCGGCAGCATCACCCGCGCGGCGGAGCGGCTCGGCTGCGTGCAGTCCAATGTCACCGCGCGCCTGAAGAAGCTGGAGGACCGCCTGGGCCAGAAGCTGGTGGCGCGCATGGACGGGCGCATGGTGCCCACCGCCGCCGGCAGCCTCGCCCTCGACTATGGCGCGCGCATCGTCAGCCTCTCCACCGAGGCGGAGGCGCGCCTCAAGGCCTCGGCGCAGGACTGGCCGCCCCTGCGCCTCGGCACCATGGAGACGACGGCCGCGGTGCGCCTGCCCCCGGTGCTGAAGCGCATCCGCGACACCCTCTCCCCCCTGCGCCTGACCCTGAAGACCGGCACCAGCGGCGAGCTGATGGCGGGCCTGCGGCGCGGGGCCTTCGACCTCGTCTTCGTCGCCGAGGATATGGCGGACGATCGCTTCGCCTCGCAGCCGCTGTGGAACGAGCGGCTGGTGGAGGTGTTGCCCAAGGCGATGCCCAACGGGGCGCCGCCGGAAAGCACGGCCATCGTGTTCCGGGAAGGGTGCTGCTACCGCGAGCGCTGCCGCACGGTGCTAGGCGACCTGCCCATGCTGGAACTCGGCACGCTGGACGGCATCATCGGCTGTGTTGCCGCCGGGCTCGGTCGCACGTTGCTGCCGGAGGCGGCGGTGGAGCGCTGGCGTGCCCTGGGCGAGATCGAGACCCGCCCCATCCCGGGGCCGGATGTGCGCACTTTGGCGGTCTGGCACGCTGCCAGCCCCTCCCTGCGCTCCATCGCGGCGGTGGTGGCGCTCGCTTCAGCCTGAGCCTCGCGGGATCGTGTTCGGCCGGGTGTAACCGGTGGGGCCGATCGGACGGAAACCATCCGTAGAACCATCAGGGGCTCGCCGGCGTTATCGCCTTGGACGGGTGCCGCCCATCAGCCGCCCGCCGGCGAGGTAAAATGACGATCCATCACAAGATGCGCGACGATTGCATGCCGCGCAGCGTCTGGCTGGACCGGTTCCAGAAGGTGCGGGCGCTGAGCGAGGATCTGGCGCGCGACCTCCACCCCGAGGACCAGACCGTCCAGTCCATGCCGGACGCAAGCCCGACCAAGTGGCACCTTGCCCACGTCTCCTGGTTCTTCGAGACCTTCGTGCTGGTGCCGCATTGTCCCGGCTATGAGGTGGCCCATCCCCAGTTCGCCTATCTGTTCAACTCCTATTACGAGGCCGCCGGCGCCCGCCATGCCCGTTTCGCGCGCGGCCTCATCACACGGCCCACCGTGGAGGAGGTTGCCGCCTATCGCGCGCGGGTGACGGATGCCATGGGCGAGCTGATCGCGAGCGCAGGGGAGGCGGCTTTCGCTGCCATCGCGCCGCTGCTGGAGATCGGCATCAACCATGAGCAGCAGCATCAGGAGCTGATCCTGATGGACATCCTGAACCTGTTCGCCGCCAACCCCCTGCACCCGGCCTACCGGCCCTGCGCCTCCCTCCCGGCGGGGACCGCGCCGGAGCTGGCCTTCTTCGATTATCCCGGCGGCATCGTCGAGATCGGTCACGCCGGGACCGGCTTCGCCTATGACAATGAAGGCCCGCGCCACCAGGTGCTGCTGCGCCCGTTTCGCCTCGCCAGCCGCGCGGTGACCAATGGCGAGTGGATCGCCTTCATGGAGGATGGCGGCTATGGCCGTCCTGACCTGTGGCTTTCGGACGGCTGGGTGCGGGTGAAGGCGGGCGAATATGCGGCGCCGCTCTATTGGGAAAAGACCGACGCCGGCTGGGAGGCCATGACGCTTTGCGGCCGCCATCCCGTGGATCCGGCCGCCCCGGTGGTCCATGTGAGCTATTATGAGGCCGACGCCTATGCCCGCTGGGCCGGGCGGCGCCTGCCTACCGAGGCCGAATGGGAAGTGGCGGCGCGCGCGATGCCCGTCACCGGCAATTTCCTGGAGGCCGGTGCCCTCAAGGCCAGCGCCCTGCGTCCGCTGCCGGCGGAGCCGGTGCCCGGCCATCCCGCCCAGCTTTATGGCGACGTGTGGGAATGGACCCAGAGCCCCTATGTCGCCTACCCCGGCTACCGGCCGGCGGCGGGCGCGCTCGGGGAATACAACGGCAAGTTCATGTCATCGCAGATGGTGCTGCGCGGCGGCTGCTGCGCCACGCCGGACGGGCATGCCCGCGCCACCTACCGCAATTTTTTCTACCCCCACCAGCGCTGGCCTTTCGCCGGCCTGAGATTAGCGGAGGATGCCTGATGGAGCCCGTCTCCCTCGCCACGCCCCATGCGGACGCGCTCGCCGCATCCCTCGCCCGATCCCTCGATATCGCCGAGCATCGCGCGGCGGACGAGGCCACGGCCGCGTTCCGCG
The DNA here is from genome assembly GCF_043193975.1 of Xanthobacter versatilis. Classification (NCBI taxonomy): domain Bacteria; kingdom Pseudomonadati; phylum Pseudomonadota; class Alphaproteobacteria; order Hyphomicrobiales; family Xanthobacteraceae; genus Xanthobacter; species Xanthobacter versatilis. Next base: position 45,462 of record NZ_JBAFVB010000002.1, read on the forward strand.
CCGATGTGCTCTTCGGCCTGTCGCAGCCGCAGAAGGCGGTGCCGCCCAAATATTTCTATGACGAGGCCGGCTCGCGCCTGTTCGACCTGATCTGCCGGCTGCCGGAATATTACCCGACGCGCTGCGAGGTCGCGATCCTCAAGGCCCGTGCCGGCGAGATCGGCGATCTGATGGGCCCCGGGGCGAGCCTCGTCGAGTTCGGCTCGGGATCGAGCACCAAGGTGCGCCTGCTGCTGGATGCCATGGCCGAGCCTGCGGCCTACGTGCCCATTGACATCTCCGGCCCGCACATGCGCGCGGCGGTGGTACGGCTGGCAGAGGATTATCCGGGCGTGGCCATGCTGCCGGTGGAGGCGGACTTCACGCAGGCCGTCCGCCTGCCGCCGCTCGGCGATGGGCGGCGGGTCGGCTTTTTCCCCGGCTCCACCATCGGCAATTTCACACCAGACGCGGCCACTGCCTTCCTCGCACATGTCGGCGAGGTGCTGGGCGTGGGGTCTTCCCTCGTCATCGGCTTCGATCTCGCCAAGGACTGGTCGGTGCTTGAAGCCGCCTACGACGACCGGCAGGGCATCACCGCCGCCTTCAACCTCAACCTGCTGGCCCGCATCAACCGGGAGGTGGGCGCGGATTTCGATCCCGGCGCTTTCCGGCACAAGGCTTTCTTCAATGCAGGCGAAAGCCGCATCGAGATGCATCTCGAAAGCGTGAGGGAGCAGGAGGTACGCATCGGCCGCCACCATTTCGCCTTCGCGCGGGGCGAAACCATCCACACGGAGAATTCCTACAAGTTCTCCGCTGATGCGTTCCTCGCGCTGGCCCGGCATGCCGGGTGGCGCATGCGCCGGATGTGGACCGATCCCAAGGGTTGGTTCGCCGTGGCGGCGCTGGAGCGGGACGGGGCGGGGAACTGATACAGGCGCCGGTGGGTGAGACCCGTCGGCGCGGGGCGGTCGGGGGGCGGACGGATGAAGGATCCGGACAGGACCGGGCTTCATCCCTGCGTTTGAAGGTCATCATGGCGCGACATTGGCAAACCCCGCTCAGCCGGCAGATCTGGCTACCCGATGGCAGCACGCTTTCCACCCTGGCTGATTGCGGTCGCGTGCTGTTGCGCCGGTTCGCGGCGGGGCAAGGCGGAGCGGAGCTCGACGCCGCCTTCCAGGCGCTCATCGGCGCTGCCGAGGCGTGCCGGCCCGAGGATGTGGCGTTTGCGGAGCGCAAGGTGCGCCTGTTCTTCCGCACCCGGGCGCTTCTTTGAGAGCCGGGCGACCACCGCCATCATACCACCGTGATTGGGGGGCTGTTTCGGCCGATGATGATCTGCGCCGAATGCGGCCGCTGCGGGCGGCGTTCCATCCTCTCCCAACGCGCTGACGCCGATGCGCCCCAGGTCACGACCAGCGAACCGGCGGAGCCGGTCTCGCTGCGCTGCGATCTGTGCGGTAGCCGGCGTGTGCAGGTGGTTCAGTTCGATTCGCCGTACCTCGCCATGGCCTTCATCGCCAAGCGCGGATCAGGGCGCTGAGGGCGAGGCTTCCCTGAGGCCTGCGGCAACGGTGCCATCCAGCTCGGGCCGGAACTCGGCGCTGAGCGACCCCATGCAGAATATGGGACTGCCGGCGACGCAGCGGCCGGCCGCGTCGAGTGGATAGACACCTGACCACACGCATCGCGAGCAGTCTTCCGTCGCGATTGCGACGGCCAGGTCGCGGTCAAAACAAATCGTTTCGCTCTCAAGAACGAGACTACCCCGCGAACGCACCATCGACATGACGAGATACGCTGCGGGAATGCCGGTCAACGACATTTCCTGAACCTTTCCGCCCCCGGATCGGTTTTTCGGTCCACATCGCGGACGGCCTGACCTCGCGACCGCGACGATCAGAAGCTTACGCCTTCGGCTTCACAGACGCTACTGTTGCGTCTCAATCGCGAAGGGCGGGCGGGTGGCCCGGCATGTGATGAGTTCGGTTTTCGTTTCCAATCTTGTTCTTCTTGTGGTTGCCGCCCTGGTGGTGGTCGGCACCCTGTCGAGCCTGCTTGCGGCGCGGTTCGGTGCGCCCATCCTTCTGGTGTTCCTCGTCGTCGGCGTCGCGGCGGGGGAGGGTGGCCCCGGCGGCATCCATTTCAACGATTATTGGGCCACCTACATGGTGGGCTCGGCGGCGCTGGCGGTGATCCTGTTCGACGGCGGGCTGCGCATGCGCCTCGCCAGCATGCGCGGCGCCATCATTCCCGCCATCGGCCTGTCCACCGTCGGCGTGGTGATGACGGCGGCGCTGGTGGCGCTGGTGGCGGGGCCTCTGCTTGGCCTCGACCCGCTGGAGAGCCTCCTGGTGGGCGCCATCGTCGCCTCCACCGATGCGGCGGCGGTGCTGTTCCTAGTGCGGGCGCAGGGCCTTCATCTCGGCCGGCGGGTGGGCTCGGTGATCGAGATCGAATCCGCCACCAACGACCCGGCGGCGGTGTTCCTCACCGTGCTGCTGGTGGAACTGCTCACCACCGACACCGGCAATCCCGGCCTGGCCATGGTGTTCGGCGTGCTGCGCGAGATGGCGTTGGGCGCGGCGATGGGGGTGGCCGGCGGCTATGCCATCGTGGCCCTGCTGAACCGGGTGGACCTGCCCGGCGGCCTGCATCCGGTGATGGTGATGGGCATTGCGGTGCTGCTGTTCGCGGTCACCTCGCTGCTGCACGGCTCGGGCTTCCTAGCGGTCTATCTCGCCGGCCTGGTGCTGGGGAACCGACCGGTGCGGGCCATCGCCTCCATCACCTCGTTCCTCGATACCGTGACCTGGCTGTGCCAGATCGTCATGTTCGTGATGCTGGGCCTGTTGGTCTCGCCCGAGAAGATCCTGCTCTATGCGCTGCCGGCACTGGGGGTCGCCGCCTTCCTCATCCTGGTGGGGCGGCCGGCGGCGGTGTTCCTGTGCCTTGCGCCGTTCCGCTTCTCGCTGAAGGAGAAGCTGTTCATCTCCTGGGCGGGCTTGCGCGGGGCGGTGTCCATCTTCCTTGCCACCATCCCCATGCTGGCGCATTTGCCGCAGGCCGAGGTCTATTTCAACGTGGCCTTCGCCGTAGTGCTGGTCTCGCTCATCCTTCACGGCTGGACCATGGCGGCGGTGGCGCGGCGGCTCGACGTGACCTTGTCCGATCCCGCTCCGGGCATCCGCCGCTTCGAGATCGACCTTCCGGGGCAGACCGACATGGAACTGGTCGCCTATCCGGTGGTGGCCGGCACGCCCGCCATCGGGCAGGCCGCGCTGCCCACCTGGGCGCGACTGATGATGGTGGTGCGCGCCGGCCAGACCCTGACCCCGGAGGCCGCCGGTCACCTCAAGGTCGGCGACTACGGCTATGTGCTGGCGCCGCCCAAGCGGGTGCACCAGCTCGACCGCCTGTTCCGTCCGCAGGAAGCGACGCCCATGGACGATGGCGCCGCCTTTCCCTTCGTGGGCGAGGTGCGGCTCGGCGACCTCATGAGCTTCTACGGCCTCACGGTGCCCGACTCGGAACTTGGCCTCACCATCGCCGAGGCCTTCGCCGACCGTTCGGACGACCATCCCGCGCGCGGCATGCGCATCAAGTACGGCAATGCGGTGATCGAGGTGCGCGAGGTGGTGGATGGCCGCGTCACCTGGGCCGTGCTGCGGCTGGAGGCGGGCCGGCTCAAGCGTTCCATCGCCAAGGTGCGGCGGCTGTTCGGCCTCCAGCCCGAGGGGGAGGACGACGAGGCGTGAGACGCCGTCATGTTTGCGCCGCGAGGAGGGTTCAAAACCCGCCGCGAGATCCATCGAGGAGGCGGGGATGAGGCTGTTCATGCGCCGGCGCGGGGAGGCGGGACCCGCGCGCGATGCCGCCCGCGCCTTGGCGGACCTCGTGCGCGATACCCTGAAGCTCGATGCTGACGCGACGGTGTCCGTCTCCGAGATTTCGTGCGGCGACCCCGCCTGCGGTGGCTCCGAGACTGTGGTGCTGGTGATGCGGCCGGGTGAACGCACCCAGGCCGCAAAAGTGCTCATGCCCATGGCGCAGGTGACGCCGGAGGCGCTGGTGGCGTCCCTGAAGCCGCTGATGGCCGGGGAGGCCGCGGTCTCCACCGGACTTTCGCCCCACGGCGAGAAGGTCTAAACGGCCAGAGCGTTTTCCCCTTGCCGTGACCGTTCCATGTCCCTTCTTTCCTCCCCGTCCGCCCGCCCCGCCCGTTCGCTCAATCCCCTGTATGCGGAGCTGCCCACCACCATCTTCGAGGTGATGTCGCAGCTCGCCCGTACCCATGAGGCGGTCAATCTCGGCCAGGGCTTCCCGGACGATCCTGGCCCGGAGGATGTGCGGCGCAAGGCGGCCGACGCGGTGGTGAACGGCTGGAACCAATATCCCCCCATGATGGGCCTGCCGGAGCTGCGCGCCGCCGCAGCCGCCCATTATCGCCATTGGCAGGAGCTGGAGCTGGATCCCGACGCCGAGGTGATGGTGACATCCGGCGCCACCGAGGCGCTGGCCGGCGCGCTCCTCGCCCTCATCGAACCCGGCGACGAGGTGGTGCTGTTCCAGCCGCTCTATGACGCCTATCTGCCATTGGTGAAGCGGGCCGGCGGCATCCCCCGGCTGGTGCGGCTCGAGCCGCCGTCCTGGAGCATCACGCGGGAGGCGCTGACGACCGCCTTCTCCGAGCGCACCAAGCTGGTGCTGTTCAACAATCCGCAGAACCCTACCGGCGTCGTCTACAGCCGCGCGGATCTCGCCTTGCTGGCCGAATTCTGCGTGGCGTTCGACGCCTATGCGGTGTGCGACGAGGTGTGGGAGCACGTGATCTTCGACGGCGTCGCCTTCACCTCGCTCATGGCCCTGCCGGGCATGCGCGAGCGCACGGTGAAGATTTCCTCCGCGGGCAAGATCTTCGGCATGACCGGCTGGAAGGTGGGCCTCGTCTTCGCCGCCCCGCCCCTGATGAAGGTATTGTCGAAGGCGCACCAGTTCCTCACCTTTACCACGCCGCCCAATCTGCAGGTGGCGGTAGCCTATGGGCTCGGCAAGGCGGACGATTATTTCACCGGCATGCGGGCCGACCTCCAGCGCTCCCGCGACCGGCTGGCGCAGGGGCTCGCCGGCCTCGGCTTTTCGGTGCTGCCCTCCGCGGGCACCTATTTCCTTTCCATCGACCTTGCCGCCCACACCAATGCCGCGGACGACGAGGCCTTCTGCCTCGATCTGGTGCGTACCCACGGGGTCGCGACCATCCCGGTCTCGGCCTTCTATGCGCAGGACGCGGTGAAGAGCGTGGTGCGCTTCTGCTTCGCCAAGCGCGACGAGACCATCGACCGCGCGTTGGAGCGGCTGGCCAAGGTGCCGCTGCTGCGCTGAAGCTGGCGCGGCATCACGACTGCGTCATGGGGCCATGGCATGCCGGGCGCGGACCTGACCAATCCTTAATTGGACCCAAAGATCGATTTAGTGTTGCCTTGCGGCATGGGAGCCGGGGTCAGGCGCCCCGTCCGTTCGGATTGTGTCGCAATCGGAGCGGAAAGACGGTTTCAGGAAGGCGGGAGGCGGGGCGCCGATCGGGTCGAGCGGCCCTGATGGCCTCCGGCTTCGGCGTTGGGTCGATCGAGGTTTGCATGTCCGCCGAGACGGGAACGCGTAGACGACGGATTTTCTTGGCTGTCCTGTGTCTTGCTGCGCTCGGCGCGGGCGCCTGGGCGTGGGACAGGAAGCCGTGGGCCAGCGCCGCGGCGCCAAAGCCGCAGGGCGCGCCGAGCCGGGTCGTCGCCGTGCTCGCCGCCAAGGCCGAGCGCACGACCCTTCCGGTCCGGGTGGAGGCGCTGGGCACCGTGGAATCCATGGTCACCGTGCCCATCCGCTCCCGGGTGGCGGCGGCGGTGGAAAAGGTCGGCTTTGCCGACGGCGCCTTCGTGAAGGAGGGCGACCTGCTCTTCGCCCTCGATTCCCGCGTCATTGACGCCGAGATCCGCCAGTCCGAGGCGACGCTCGCCCGTGACAAGGTGCAACTGGAGAAGACCCGGCGCGACGTGGAGCGCTACACCGGCCTTGCCGCGCGCAACGCGGTCTCTCAGGTGCAGGTGGACGACGCCAAGACCACTGCCGACGTGCAGAAAGCCACCGTGGCGCAGGACGAGGCGAACCTGCAGTCGCTCAAGGTCCAGCGCGGTTATTACGACATCCGCTCCCCGGCTTCCGGTCGCATCGGCGTCGCGGCGGCCCGGCCCGGCGCGGTGATCCGCGTGGACGACATCCTCGCCACGGTGCGCCAGCTGAAGCCCATCTATGTCGCCTTCGGCCTGCCGGAACGCTACATCGCTGACCTGCGCGCGGCCCAGGACGCCAACGTCTCCATCACCCTCCAGGGTTCGGGCGAGACCATCTCCGACGGCAGGGTGGCGGTGATCGACAATACGGTGGACCCGCAGACCGGGACCCTCACCGCCCGCGCCATCTTTGCCAATGCGGACGAGCGGCTGTGGCCGGGCACGCTCGGCGCCGTCACCGTGACGCTGCGGATGGAGGCCGACATCGTCGCCGTGCCCAGCGAGGCGGTGCAGAACGGGCAGGACGGCACGTTCGTGTTCGTGGTGGAGGACGGCATCGCCAGGGTGCGGCCGGTCACCACCACGCGCACGGTGGAGGGGCGCTCCGTCATCACCAGGGGGCTCTCCGGCGGCGAGACGGTGGTCACCGACGGCCAGCTCTCCCTGCGCAACGGCAGTCGGGTGAACGTGCGCAACCCCCCGCAGCCTGCCGCCGGGAGCTGATCCGCCATGTTCGCCGAACTGTGCATCCGCCGCCCCGTCATGACGACGCTGATGATGCTGTCGCTGATCGTGGCGGGCCTGTTCGCCTATCGCCAGCTGCCCGTGGCGGCGCTGCCGCGGGTGGATTTTCCCACCATCACCATCACCGCGACCCTGCCCGGTGCCAGCCCCGAGACCATGGCGACGGCGGTGGCGACGCCCATCGAACGCCAATTGGCCACCATCGCCGGCATTTCCTCGCTCACCTCGTCGAGTACCCAGGGCTCCAGCTCCATCACCGTCCAGTTCGACCTGAACCGCAACATCGACGCCGCCGCCCTCGACGTGCAGTCGGCCCTCTCGGTGGCACAGCGCCAGTTGCCGCAGGAGATGACCACCCCGCCCAGCTTCCGGAAGGTCAATCCAGCCGACGCGCCGGTGCTGCTGCTGGTGGTCTCGTCCGACACCCTGCCGCTGTCGGCGGTGAACGAATATGCCGACACCCTCATCGGCCAGCAGATTTCCCAGCTGCCCGGCGTGGCGCAGGTGCAGATCTACGGCACCCAGAAATATGCGGTGCGCATCCGCGTCGATCCCGCCGCCGCCGGCGCGCGCAACATCTCGGCGGAGGACATCCAGGGCGCGGTTTCGGCCGCCGCCTCCAACACCCCGCTGGGAATCATCTCCGGCCCCAAGCAGTCGCAGACCATCGACATGGGCTCCACGAAGGCGGATGCGACCCAGTTCCGGCGCATCGTGGTGGCCTGGCGCAACGGCGCGCCGGTGCGGCTGGAGGAGATCGCCACCATCTCCGACGGCGTCGAGAACGAGCGAGTGGCGAGCTGGTTCAACGACACCCGCGCCATCATCCTCGCCGTGGTGCGCCAGCCCGACGCCAACACCGTGAGCGTGGTGGATGCGGTGCGTGCGCGGTTGCCCTCGTTCCGCGCCCAGCTGCCGGCCTCGGTCAACATCGACACCTTCATGGACCGCTCGGTCTCCATCCGCGATGCGGTGGCCGACGTGCAGAAGACCCTGTTCGAGGCCATCGTCCTCGTGGTGCTGGTGATCTTCCTGTTCCTGCGCAATGTGCGCGCCACCATCATCCCCTCGCTGGCGCTGCCCATCTCCATCGTCTCCACCTTCGCGGTGATGTGGCTGCTGGGTTTCTCCATCAACAACATGACGCTGTTGGCGCTGACGCTCTGCGTGGGCTTCGTGGTGGACGACGCCATCGTGGTGCTGGAGAACATCTACCGCCACGTGGAGAACGGCGAAAAGCCGTTCCGCGCCGCCATCCGCGGCTCGCGGGAGATCGGCTTCACCATCATCTCCATGACATTGTCGCTGGTGGCGGTGTTCATCCCGGTGCTGTTCATGGGCGGGGTGGTGGGGCGGGTGTTCCGGGAATTCGCGGTCACCATCTCGGTGGCCATCCTGGTCTCGGGCTTCGTCTCGCTGACGCTGACGCCCATGCTGTGCGCCCGCGTGATGAAGGCGCCGGACCACGCGAAGAAGCCGTCCGCCTTCTTCCGCATCACCGAGCGCATGTTCGATGCCTGGCTCGGCGCCTACCGGGTGAGCCTCGACTTCGTGCTGCGCCACCGCCCGTTCATGCTGGTGGTGACGCTCGCCACCGTGGTGCTGTCGGTCTACCTCTACATCATCATCCCCAAGGGCTTCTTCCCGCAGGAAGACAACGGCTTCATCACCGGCACGGTGGAGGCAGCCACCGACTCATCCTTCGACGCCATGGTGGTGCGGCAGAAGCAGGTGGCCGAAGCCGTGCGCGGCGACCCGGATGTGGACTATGTGGTGTTCACCGCCGGCGCCACGGGGGCAAGCCGCACAACCAATACCGGCCGCCTGTTCATCGCCCTGAAACCGCGCGACACGCGGCTCGTCTCCGCCAACGGGGTGATCCAGAACCTGCGCCGTCGGGTGGCGCAGGTGCCGGGTGTGAACGTGTTCTTCCAGCCGGTGCAGAACATCGCGGTGGGCGGCGTCGTCTCCAAGAGCCAGTTCCAATACACGCTGCAGAGCGCGGACACGCAGACCCTGTTCACCGTCGCCAAGGACATGGAGCAGCGCCTCGCCGCCCTGCCGGGCCTGCGCGACGTGACCTCCGATCTTCAGATCTCCAATCCGCAGCTCACCATCGTCCTCGACAAGGACAAGGCAGCGGCCCTCGGCATCACCGAGCAGCAATTGCGCGACGCGCTCTACACCCAGTTCGGCACCCGCCAGATCGCGACGCTCTATACCCCCACCAACCAGTTCGCCATCATCGCCGAGGTGCAGCCGCGCTTCCAGCGCGAGCCCGGCGACATCGGCCGGGTCTATCTGCGCACCTCGTCAGGCGCCGTGGTGCCGCTGGAGACGGTGGCCAACATCACCCGCACGGTGGGGCCGCTCTCCATCCAGCACCAGCAGCAGCAGCCGGCGGTGACCATCTCGTTCAACCTCGCCCCCGGCACGGCGCTGGGCCAGGCGGTGGAGCAGATCGACGCCGCCGCGCTCGACGCCGCCCTGCCGGCCAGCATCACCACGGGCTTTGCCGGCAATGCCCAGGTGTTCCAGGATTCGCTCTCCAACCAGCCGCTGCTGATCCTCGCGGCGGTAGTGGTGATCTATATCGTGCTGGGCATTCTCTACGAGAGCTTCATCCACCCCATCACCATCCTGTCGGGCCTGCCGTCTGCGGGCATCGGTGCGCTCATCACGCTGATGGTGGCGGGCATGGAACTGTCGGTGATCGCCATCATCGGCATCATCATGCTGGTGGGCATCGTGAAGAAGAACGCGATCATGATGATCGACGTGGCGCTGGAGCGCCGCCGCGCCGGGGCGATGGCGCAGGATGCCATTCGCGAGGCGGCCTTGCTGCGGTTTCGTCCCATCATGATGACGACGCTCGCCGCCATCTTCGGCGTGCTGCCCATCGCGCTCGGGGCCGGCGCCGGCTCGGAGCTGCGCCAGCCCTTGGGCGTGGCGGTGGTGGGCGGGCTGCTCCTGTCACAGCTTTTGACGCTCTACATCACGCCGGTGATCTATCTCTATCTCGACCGGCTGGACGGGGTGGTGCACCACGCCATCTCCGGCCGCCACGCCGAGCCGGCGCCGAAGCCGGTTCCGGATCGGATCGCGGCGGAGTAGGAGAGCGGGCGCGCGCCCCTCAGGTCACCGCGCGCTGGGCGCGGCGTTCGCGCAGGGCGAACTGCAGGTTGCGGATATAGATGAAGGTGGACAGCGCCTGCCCGGCGATGAACACCGGATCGCGCCGGTAGAGCGCGTAGATCAGCAGCAGCGTGCCTCCGCCGAGCGAAAAGGTCCAGAAGGCGAAGGGGATCACCGAGCGCTGCGCCTTCTCGCTGGCGATCCACTGCACCACGAAGCGCATGGTGAACATGATCTGCGCCACGAGGCCCAGCACCACCCACCAGTCGAACTGGTCGATGAAGACGTCGTGCAGGTAATCGCCGATCTGGCTGAGGTAATAGATCATCAGCCGCGCTCCACCACGTGCGGAACGCGCCGGCGCTGCACCAGCCACCACACCCCGAATAGGTCCAGGATGCCCACGCCGAAGCGGTTCCAGAAGCCGTATTTGGAGACGCCGGACCAGCGCTCGCGGTCCACCACCTTCACGGTGCGGGTCTCATAGCCCTCGCGCCGCACCAGCGCCGCCATGAAGCGGTGCTGGCCGTCGAACACCGGCAGGTGCAGGTGCAGGTCGCGCCGCACTGCCTTCAGGCCGCATCCCGTGTCGCGCGAGCCGTCCTTCAGCAGTCCGGCGCGGATGCGGTTGGCAAGGCGCGACTGGTAGCGCTTGAAGCGGGTGTCCTTGCGGCCCTGCCGCTCGCCCTGCACCAGGCCGACGCGCGGGCCGCCTTCGTCCATGGCCCGCACCATCTCGGGCAGGTAGGCCGGGTTGTTCTGCCCGTCGCCGTCGAGGAGCAGCAGGATGTCGCCCCGCGCCGCATGGGCGCCGGTATCGACGCCCGCGGTCTTGCCGCAGGATTTTTCGTGCACCAGGATTCGCAGGTAGGGACGCGTGGCCGCCGCCTTGCGCAAATTGGCAAGGGTGGCGTCGGTGGAACCGTCGTCCACGAAGATCAGCTCGAACGGCTCGGCGGTGAGGGCGCGGTCAATCTCGTCGATCAGCGGCAGGACGTTATCCGCCTCATCTTTCACGGCAATGATCACCGACAGCCGGGGGGCTGCGGACGGAGTGGCAATGGGGGAGGTCACGGTCTCGCCTCTTCGACTGGGACGGCGGAGCTTAAAGCGGTGCGTGGCAGCAGGCGGCCGAGCCGACGTGCCGATGGACCTGCCATGGGCGCGATGGCGCCTGTGCCGTCAACCTTGAACACCAACCGGCGCGCCGCGAACGCGCGGATCATCCACAGGGCGAAGGCGGTGCCGATGGCGGCGCCGGCGATCACGTCGCTGGGGAAATGGGAGCCGAGCACGATGCGCGTCGCCGCCACCGGCAGCGCCAGGGCGATCAGCCACGCGCGGGCGCGGGGAAACAGCGCGGCAAAGGCCACAGCCGCCGCGAACGTGGTGGTGGCATGGCCCGAGGGGAAGGCGGCGAAGCTCGACTTGAAGGCGAAAAGGTGCAGCGTCTGCTCGGGATTGGGGCCGGGCAGGGCCAGCGCCGCATGGGGCCGCACCCGGCCGAGCATGTGCTTGAACAGGGAAACGCCCAGCCCCACCGGCGCAATGGCGAGGAACAGGAAGCCAACCCGCGCGGCAAGGCTCGCCGCCATGAGGCGGGTCACGGCGTCGCCCGCATGGGTCAGCAGCAGCGCATAGGCGAGCGTCAGCCCGAGTGGCCACAGCACCACGCCGCTGAAGCCGAGATCGGTGAGGCGCTCGGACACGGTGATGAGTCCGGCCGGAAGCTTCTGGCGCAGGCCGAGCGCCAGTGGATCGAGGAGAACCAGCGCCGCCGCCGTCAGCCCGGCGGCGAGCAGGGCGAGGGCGAGCATTTCCCAGCGGCCCAGGAAGCCGAGCCGGGGCAGGGGGGCGCCGATCCGGCGGTGCGCGAGATAGGCGAGCGCGTCGCGGATGGAGACCAGAAGCAGCCGCGCGCCTTCCCCCGCCTGCCGCAGGATGACAGGCGCGGTGCCGGGACGGGACGGGGGCACGCCGGGCGCGGCCTCTGCCGTCACGGGGCGGCCTCGTCGGAGCGGTAGACGGTGATCGCCACCTGCCGCCCGCCATTGTAGGTGAAGCCGGAAAGGGTGGCGACGGCGTGATATTTCAGGCCGATCTCGGTGGCCTTGGTCTCGAACCAGGTGTGGAAGCGGGTATCGATGAAGGCGAGGGCGCAACCGCCCTGCTTCAGCAGCACCGCCGCCGCGTCGGGCAGGATGTAGTTGATCTTGGTGCCGACCAGGAAGACGAGGCTCGGCTCCTGATAGGGGAAGGAGGCGATCTTCTCCGCAGGGCAGCCTTCCTCCCGCGCCACCTGGGCGAGGCGCTCGGAGATCCACAGAGCCCGCATCTGCGGCAGCATCACCTGATAGATGGCGAAGAACAGCACCAGCGTTCCCACCAGCGCGGTGAGGAACGCCCCCTCCACGCCCTCCCGCGGGAAGGCCCGCGCCGCGCTCCACAGCAGCACGACGGCGAGGGCAAGCAGCGGCCACGCCGCAAGGCCGAAGCCGCTGCCGAACCACAGATAGGCAGCCCCGAGCCCCAGCGACAGCACGATGGCGAGCACCGGCCAGATCCACACCAGGCCGGCGAGCCGGCTGCCCGCCTTGGCCATGGCGCCCCGCTCCACCGCCAGCGCGGTGAGGATGGCGAGGGCCGGATAGAGCGGCAGCACATAATGGGGAAGCTTGGTGACGGCGATCTCGAACACCAGCCAGGTGGGCACCAGCCAGCACAGCAGGAAGCGCACCTTCTCCTCCCGCCGGGCACGCCAGGCGAAGGGCGCGGCCATGGCCACCAGCACCACCGACGGCCAGAAGGTGCCCCAGGCGGCAAGGAAATAGGTGCCCGGCGGACCCCAGTGGCCCTCCGCCCCTTCCGCCACCTTGCCCAGCATGTCCACGCCCACGGCGTGCTGGTAGAAGGCGCCGTTGGTGATGAAATAGATGGCGACGAACCAGGGCAGCACCAGCAGGGCGCACCACGCGAGGCCCATAAGCGGCTTCAGCGGCTTCAGGAACCCGCCCGAGCGCTCCACGATCGCCAGCGCCAGGATGGGCAGCCCCACGAACAGGGGCGCCATGGGCCCCTTGATCAGGATACCGGCGGCAAGGCCCGTCCAGAAGATGGCGGCAAGCTTCAGGTCGCCCGCGCGCTCGGCGGCCGGGCGCATGTAGGCCCGCGCCAGCGCGCCGAAGGAGGCGATGATGGTGAAGAGCAGCACCGCGTCGGTCTTGGCGAGTCGCGCCTCCACCCCCAGTAGCACGCAACCGGCCATCATCAGGCCGGCGAGCAGCGCCCCCCGGCGGGTGACGAAGGCGAGCGCCGTCCAATAGGTGAGCAGCACCGCGCCGATGGCAGCGAACAGGGACGGCAGGCGATAAAGCCAGATGGAATAAAGCGCGGAGGGGCCGATGACCGCCTCGCCGGCCCGGACCGTCGCGGCCTGGAGCCAGTAGATGCCCACCGGCTTCTTGTGGCGCGCCTGGGTGTGGAAGCGGATGTCCACATAATTGCCGCTCTCCAGCATCTGCTTGGTGGCCTGTGCGAAGCGGGCCTCGTCGCGGTCGATGGGGGAGAGCTGGAAGAAGCCGGGCAGGAAGGCGAGCAGCGCCACGGCCACGAGCAGCAGGCTGGCGCGGCCATGGCGCGCCGAGGCACCGTCCAGGAGGCGCACGAGGCGCCGGGGCAGGTCGAGGTCGAACGCCCGGCGCGTGTTGGACGCGGGCTCTGAGATGGCCATGCTTCTGTCTGGATCCGCTGAAATCGGCGCGGACAATAGCAGAAACGCCCGTGCCGAAAAGGGCCGGGCAATCGGCGCGCGGCGCGCCTTTCCCCGGGGGCGGCCCTGATGCAGGCGAAACGCGGCAAAGGAAAGGCACGCGCCTTATTCCCATGGCCGCGGTCTTTGCCCCGGCGCCTGCACCGGGCGGCTATTTGGTGAGGATCAGCTTGTTCTGTGCCGTGAGGCGCAACTGGTAGGTGTGTTCCCCATGGGTGATGGTGATGAGGCGGCCCGCAGCGAACAGGTCGCGGCTGTCGAGCTGCGCATCGGTCATGGGAATGGTGCGGCAGGACCCCCGCGCGCCCCGCAAGGCGCCGTCATTTCCCATGGTCACGCCGAAGACGCCGGCGTTCGCGTGTTCATGCCTGCTCATTTTTGAATCGCTCCAGATCAGCAGGTGCACCCCTCAGCACAATCGGAGCATTGGGGCAGTTTAGAAGTATTCAATACTAGAATACCACTCCATATGATGGGCGTAATACATCGATGGCTTGAGATCAACTCCTCGCACGCTTGTTTGTCATAGCTCCATTTGAGCGAAGCGGTAGGCCGCATAGGGCGGGTGCCGGCGCCTCATCGCCGCGCGCTGGGCGGCCGTGTCGCCGCAGGGCTTGGGATGGCAGGATCGACGATGGGTGGCCGCATGTGCGGGCAAAAAACTGAGGCGCACGAAACGCCTTCCAACGGCCGACATCACCTGCGGGGCGGTGTGAAGGCGGGCCGGCCTTGCATGCCGGCTAGGGCCGGCAAGGCCGGCGGCATCGCTCATGCCGCCCGGCGCTTCCTTACCGGTGGTGTCCGAGTTGCGAGCGCCGCAGCCATCCCACCCGCTCGCGTCGGAGGGGTGGCTGCGGGAGGGGGGATCGGCTAGTCCGCAAGCACAGAGGCCGGCAGCGTGTGAACAGGAACAGCGTCCCGCTGCCCGGCCCCGCCTCAGTGCAGGATCTGGCTGAGGAACAGCTTGGTGCGCTCGTGCTGCGGATTGGAGAAGAAGGCGTTGGGCTCGTTCATCTCGATGATCTGGCCGGCGTCCATGAAGATCACCCGGTTGGCCACCTGACGGGCGAAGCCCATCTCGTGGGTCACGCACAGCATGGTCATGCCGTCCTGGGCGAGGCTCACCATGGTGTCCAGCACCTCCTTCACCATTTCCGGGTCGAGGGCGGAGGTGGGTTCGTCGAACAGCATGATGCGCGGGCGCATGCACAGCGCGCGGGCGATGGCCACGCGCTGCTGCTGGCCGCCGGAAAGCTGGCCGGGATATTTGTGCGCCTGGTGGGGGATCTTCACCTTCTCGAGGAAGTGCATGGCCAGGTCCTCGGCCTCCTTCTTCGGCATCTTGCGCACCCACATGGGGGCAAGCGTGCAGTTCTCGAGAATGGTGAGGTGCGGGAACAGGTTGAAGTGCTGGAAGCACATGCCCACCTCGCGGCGCACCTCGTCGATGCGCTTGAGGTCGTCCGTCAGCTCGATGCCGTCCACCACGATACGGCCCTTCTGGTGCTCCTCAAGCCGGTTGATGCAGCGGATGAGGGTGGACTTGCCCGAGCCCGAGGGCCCGCAGATGACCAGTCGCTCGCCGCGCTCCACCGTGAGGTTCACGTCGCGCAGCACGTGGAAGTCCCCGTACCACTTGTTCACGCCGGTCATCTCGACGGCGATCTTCGGGGCGGCGGCCTCGCTGGCCGCGATGATGGGATCTGCGCTCATGGGTCGCCCTTTCAATCAGTGCCGCTGAGCCCGGTCGAGGCGCTTTTCCAGCGCCATCGAATACCGGGACATGCCGAAGCAGAAGACGAAGTAGATGATGCCGGCGAAGCCGAAACCGGTGAACAGGGTGGTGGGCGAGGCCCAGTTGGGGTCGGTGAAGGCCGCGCGCATGGAGCCGAGCAGGTCGAAGATCGAGACGATCAGCACCAGCGTCGTGTCCTTGAACAGGCCGATGAAGTTGTTGACGATGCCGGGGATCACCAGCTTCAGCGCCTGCGGCAGCACCACGAGCCGCAGCATGAGCGAGGACGGCAGGCCCACCGCCATGGCGCCTTCATACTGGCCCTTGGGGATGGCCTGCAGGCCGCCGCGCACCACCTCCGCCATATAGGCCGAGGCGAACAGGGCGACGCCCACCAGGGCCCGAAGCAACCCGTCGATGGTCAGGCGCCCGGGCAGGAACAGGGGCAGCATGTAGGTGGCGAAGAACAGCACCGTGATGAGCGGCACGCCGCGCCAGAACTCGATGAAGATGATGGACAGCGCCTTCACCAGCGGCAGCTTCGAGCGCCGGCCGAGTGCCAGCAGGATGCCGAACGGCAACGACACCGTGATGCCGGTGACCGCGATGACGAGGGTGACCAGCAGGCCGCCCCACAGCCGGGTTTCCACCTGCGGCAGGCCCACGTCGATGTCCATGGCGAAGATGACGAGGCCGAGCAGGACGAAGACCGAAAGCGTGGTCTTCGCCGCTCCCGGCGCCGCCTCCGGCCCGGCGACGATGCGCGACACCAGATAGGCGATGCCGGTGACGATGGCGGTCGACAGCAGGAAGTCGATCCAGAAGCTGATGCGCATCCCCTGCACGATGCCGGCACCGGCGAACAGGTCGGTGGGGCCGAAATAGCCGATCAGGAAGCGCTGCATCTCCAGATTGCCGCCGGTGAGCAGCACGAAGGCCACCACCGGGTAGATGCCGAAGAACAGGATCGCGTTGAGGCGCTTGCCCGGCAGCTTCTGGATCAGCAGCGGCAGCAGCAGGATCACGCCCAGCGCATAGACCACGTTCACGCGCCAGCGCTCGCTGGCGGGATAGAAGCCGTAGATGAGCTGGTCGAGCTTCGCCCACACGAAGGGCCAGCAGGCGCCGACGGCGCGGCCCACCTTCTCGGGCAGGCAGGCCTCGCGGTTGGTGCCGGTCCACACCGCGTCGATCAGGAAGAATTTGATCATCGGCGGGACGGTCACATAGACCAGCCAGATGCCGAACAGGGTCAGGAGCACCTGCGGCACCGAGCCGACCAGGTGCTTGCGCACCCACAGCACGGGGCCGCGGGTGGCGACGGGGGCCGGCTCCTGCTCGCGCAGGGTTGTCGACACATAGGCCTGCGCGGGGGAGACCCGGGGGGCGGAGAGGGGCACGGTGGTGTCGCTCATCTCACCGCTCCACCAGCGCGACGCGCTTGTTGTACCAGCCCATGATCGCCGACGTGAGGATCGAGATGGTGAGGTAGACCGCCATGGTCACCGCGATGATTTCGATGGCTTGGCCGGTCTGGTTCAGCGTGGTGCCGGCGAAGACGGCGAACAGGTCCGGATAGCCCACCGCCACGCCCAGGGACGAGTTCTTGGTGAGGTTGAGATACTGGCTGGTGAGCGGCGGCACGATCACCCGCATGGCCTGCGGGATGATGACGAGGCGCAGCGTCGGCCCGTTCCTGAGGCCGAGGGAATGCGCCGCCTCGCTCTGGCCCTTGGAGACGGCGAGAATGCCCGAGCGGACGATCTCGGCGATGAAGCCGCCGGTGTAGATGGCGAGCGCCAGCAGCAGCGCGACGAATTCGGGGATGACCTTCAGCCCGCCGGCGAAGTTGAAGCCGCGCAGCTCCGGGGTTTCGATGGTGACGGGGTTGCCCGCCGCAAAGGAGGCCGCGAGCGGCAGGGCGATGAGGAGGGCGAGCCCCGCCCAGAACGCCGGGAACGGCTTGCCCGTGGCCTCGCGCCGCTTCTTGGCCCAGCGGGCGAGCACAAAGCTCGCCACCACCGCCGCGATCAGGGCGTAGAGGATGGCCATGGAGCCCTCCTCGAACACGGGACGCGGCAGCACGAGGCCGCGATTGTTCACGAACACGGAAGGCGCCGCCAGGCCCGCCGCGAAGTTCGATATGGGCGTACCGAGGAAACCCAGCCCGATGGCCGAGAGCCCGGAGCCGATGGCGCCGAACAGGGGCTGGAGGCCGAAGCCCCAGCTCTGCCGCGGGCCGGGCAGGGTAGAGAGCACCGCCAGATACCAGAACATGATCTGGAACAGGGGCGGCAGGTTGCGGGTGATTTCCACGTAGGCGGAGGCCAGCGCCTTGATCACCACGTTCTTCGAGAGGCGCGCGACGCCCATCACGAAGCCGATGAGGGTGGCGAGGACCACGCCGAGGAAGGCCACCAGCAGGGTGTTGAGCAGGCCCACCACGAAGGCGCGGCCGTAGCTCATGGATTCATTGTAGGGGATGAGCGTCTGGCTGATGGCGAAGCCGGCGCGATTGTCGAGGAAGCCGAAGCCGGAGGCGATGCCGAGGCGGGAGAGGTTGGCCTGCGCATTGGCATAGAAGGACCAGACCAGCCACACCATGATGAGAGCCAGGACGATCTGGATCACCGAGGAGCGCAGCTTGGGATCCGTCCATGACCAGCGACGGCGCGACGCCGCCGGTGGCCCCGAAAGGCGAACATCCGACATGGTACCCCCGAAAGTGTGGGCTTTTGAGCCCTTTATCTTTGGTGGTGGCGGGCGCCGCCCCGGGCGTCCGCCACCGTCAGCTTAAGTGTGCAGGCTGAGCTGGGTCAGCGCACCGGCATGCCGTACTGGATGCCGCCCTTGTTCCACAGGTTGTTGAGGCCGCGCTCGATGCCGAGCGGGGTGGCGGGGCCGACGTTGCGGTCGTAGATCTCGCCGTAATTGCCGGTGGCCTTGATGATGCGCACCGCCCAGTCGGCGGTGAGGCCGATGCCCTCGCCATACTTGCCGTCGGTACCGAGCAGGCGCTTCACGTCCGGGTTCTGGGAGTTGACCTGCTCGTCCACGTTCTTCTGGGTCACGCCCAGTTCCTCTGCGTTGAGCAGGGCGAAATAGACCCACTTCACGAGGTCGAACCACTGGTCGTCGCCATGGCGCACCAGCGGGCCGAGGGGCTCCTTGGAGATGGTCTCGGGCAGGATCACGTGATCGGCTGCATTGGTCAGCTTGAGGCGCACGGCGGCGAGCTGGGAGCGGTCGGCGGTGAACACGTCGCAGCGGCCCGATTCATAGGCCTTCACCGTCTCGTCGATGGTGCCGAACGCGATCACCTCGCCGTTCTTCATGTTGTTCGAGCGGAAGAAGTCGGACACGTTGAGCTCGTTGGAGGTGCCGGTCTGCACGCAGATCGAGGCACCCTGCAGCTCTTTGGCCGACTTCAGGCCCAGCGCCTTGCGCACGAGGAAGCCCTGGCCGTCATAATAGATCACGCCGGCGAAGTTGAATCCCAGCGTGGTGTCGCGCGACATGGTCCAGGTGGTGTTGCGCGACAGCACATCGATGGCGCCGGAGGTCAGCGCCGTGAAACGGTCCTTGGCGGACAGCGGGCTGAACTTCACTTTCGCGGGATCGTTGAAGATCGCCGCCGCAATGGCGCGGCAGAAGTCCACGTCCAGGCCGCCCCACTCATTCTTGTCGTTCGGGCTCGAGAAGCCCGGCAGGCCCTGCGACACGCCGCAGTTGACCGAGCCGCGCGCCTTGACCTCGTCGAGCGTGGCGGCATTGACGGCACCGGCCAGAGACAAAAGCCCAACTGCTGCGAAGAGGATGCGTTTCACGGAAGGTTCCTTCTCTGAGATGACGCCTCCGCCTCCCTGCCGTCCGGTCGAACCGCCAGGGCGGCGGGTCAGGCTCGACGGGGCGACCCAAGACGTCTATCCCGCCCATCACAGCCCCTCGGCGCGGGCGGGTCAATAGTAGGGCCGTGCACCGGCCGACCATCGGCACAGGAGAATTGCATGTCGCATGGGCACGATGATGGAACAGGCAGCGGCACCGGTCTGAGGCCTGCGACGAAAGTCGTACACTCCGGCCGTGATCCCAAGCGTTTCGACGGTTTCGTCAATACGCCGGTGGTGCGCGGATCGACCGTTCTTTCGGCAACCTATGACGATCTCATCCACCATCGCGGCCGCTACAGCTACGGCCGGCGGGGCAATCCCACCACCGAAGGCTTCGAGACGGCGCTGAGGGCTCTGGAGGGCGGCGATGGAATCGCCCTCACCCCGTCCGGGCTTTCGGCCTGCTCCATCTCCCTGCTCTCCGTGCTCGATGCCGGCGATCACCTGCTGATGGTGGACACCGCCTATCGTCCCACGCGCACCTTCTGCGACCAGGTGCTGAAGCGCCTCGGGGTGGAGACCACCTATTATGATCCGCTGGTGGGCTCAGGCATCGCGGAGCTTATCCGCGACAACACCCGCGCCATCTTCCTCGAATCGCCGGGCTCCCAGAGCTTCGAGATGCAGGACGTGCCGGCCATCACGGCGGTGGCGCGGGCGCGGGGCATCACCACTCTCATCGACAACACCTGGGCGACGCCGCTCTTCTTCAAGCCTCATGCCTTCGGGGTCGATATCTCGATCCAGGCCGGCACGAAGTACATCGGCGGCCATGCGGACCTGAATCTCGGCACCATCTCCGCCGTGGGGCCGGCGTGGAAGAAGGTGATCGCCACCCACGGCACCCTGGGCATCACCATCAGCCCGGATGACGCGGCGCTTGGCGCGCGCGGCCTGCGTACCCTTGCGGTGCGGCTGGCGCACCACCAGCGCGCCGGGCTGGAGGTGGCGCAGTGGCTTCAGGATCGGCCGGAAGTGTCGCGGGTGCTGCATCCCGCCCTACCCACCGATCCCGGCCACGCCATCTGGAAGCGCGACTTCACCGGCGCTACCGGCCTGTTCAGCCTGATCCTGAAGGAGGTGCCGGAGCGCGCCGTGGCGGCCTTCTTCGATGCCCTCGCCCTGTTCGGCATGGGCTATTCGTGGGGCGGCTACGAGAGCCTCGCCATTCCGTTCGATTGCCGCGACTATCGCACGGCGACGGTCTGGGACGTGGAAGGCCCCGGCGTGCGCCTGCACATCGGCCTCGAGGACGTGGCCGACCTGAAGGCCGATCTCGACCAGGCCTTCGCCAGGATGCGGGCGGCGGCCTGACGCTGCCCGTACATCCACCAACAGGGACCGTTCTCCCGGTCGGATAGGGTGCCCCGCCCGACCGGAACGTGCATCAGCCATGATCGTGCGGCCGCGACCGGGATTGCTCCGGCTGTTCTTCATCCTGCGGGGATCGGTGCTCCAGCGCATCTTCCCGCAGGTGGTGGTGGTGCTCGCGCTGTCGGGCGCAGTGGTGCTGGCCCATCGCTCCGATCCCGGCCGCATCCCGAGCTTCGACGGGGCGCCGTTCGCGCTGCTTGGCATCGCCCTGTCGGTGTTCCTCGGCTTTTCCAACAACGCCTGCTACGACCGCTGGTGGGAAGCGCGCAAAGCCTGGGGCCAGCTCATCGCCATGGCGCGGGACCTGCTGCGCCAGACCCTGCTGCTGGAGCAGCGCGGGCCCGAGGCGGTGGCGGGCCGTCGCCGGCTGGTGGACCTCGCCATTGCATTCCCCCATGCGCTGGTGGTGCATCTGCGCGAGGGGGCCGCGACGGCAGACCTTTTGCGGGTCCTTCCGGCCGGCCTGTCGCAGACGCCGCCGGGCGTGCCGGACCGGTTCCTGCCCGATCGCATCCTGCGCGAAATGGGCGCCGTGCTGGCCAGGCTGCGCAGCGCGGGCCATCTCTCCGACATGGAATTCGTCATGCTCGACGGAATTCTTGGCCGCATGACCGAGGCGCTCACCACCTGCGAGCGCATCAAGTCCACGCCGGTGCCCTTCGGCTATACCCTGCTGCTCCACCGCACGGCGTATCTGTTCTGTTTCCTGCTGCCGTTCGGGTTCGCCGATGTCTTGGGCTGGGGCACGCCGCTGGCGGCGGCGCTGGTGGCCTATACCTTCTTCGGCCTCGATGCCCTGGGCAGCGAGCTGGAGGAGCCATTCGGCACGCTGCCCAACGATCTGCCCATCGCGGCGCTGGCCACCGGCATCGAGATCATCCTGCGTGAGGGCATGGGCGAGAGCGGTCTGCCGGCGGCGCCCGAGCCCGTGGACTTCATGCTGCTGTAGGGACCTTCCGCGCCTTCCCCAGCGTTATCCCTGTTCGAGAGCAACGATCACGGAGAACGATCATGGAGACAGCGATGCCCGATCCCGCCGAAAGGAAGCAGAACCGCGAATTCCACCAGCCGGACACCCGCACGGCGGACGGCGGCGCGGTGAAGTCGGCGGTCCGTGCCCGGCAGGGCTTTTCCACCGGACGCATCCTGACGGTCCTGATCGTGAGCCTCGTGCTGGTGGTGATCGGTTTCGCCGCGAGCTACATGGGCGCCGTGTGAGGCGACGCGCGCCTCACGCCGGCCAGCCTCACACCGGGATGTTGTCGATGAGCCGGGTCTCGCCGAGCCACGCCGCCGCCAAGAGGCGGATGGGCTCGCGGCCGGCCTCCGGCCCTTCCTTCAGGGGCGCGAGGGTGTCGGCGTTGCGCGCGGCCACATAGTCCACCTTCAGGCCCAGCGCTTCGATCATGCCGCGGGCCACGCTGACCGCCGCCTGCGGCGCGGTGCCGGCGCGGATCGCGTCGGCGGCGCGGGAGAGGGCGGTGTAGATCACCGGCGCGATGGTGCGCTGCTCTTCGTCCAGATAGGCGTTGCGGGAGGACAGGGCGAGGCCGTCCTCTTCCCGGATGGTGGGCAGGCCCACCACCTCGACGCCGAGGTCCAGGTCCCGCGACAGACGGGTCACCACCTTGAGCTGCTGGTAGTCCTTCTCGCCGAACATGGCGTAGTCCGGCGCGCACTGGATGAACAGCTTGCCCACCACCGTGGCGACGCCGCCGAAGAAGTGCGGGCGGAAATCCGTCTCAAGCCCTTCCGAGGGGCCGCCCACCGCAATGCGGGTGACGAAGCCGGCCGGGTACATCTCGGTTGGCGTCGGTGCGTAGACGAGGTCCACCCCCACGTCCGCCAGCTTGTAGAGGTCGGCCTCCAGCGAGCGGGGATATTGCGAGAAGTCCTCGTGCGGGGCGAACTGGGTGGGGTTCACGAAGATGGACACCACGGTACGCTGGGCCAGCTCGCGTGCCTTTTCCGCCAGCGCCACATGGCCGGCGTGCAGCGCGCCCATGGTGGGCACCAGCGCCACCCGCGCGCCTTCCGCGCGGAATTCCGCCACTCGCGCCCTGAGGTCGCGAACGCGCCCCACCACCTTCGGCAATGTCGCCATGGTCTCAAGCCTCTCCTGCCGCCCGCCGGAACACGCGTTCAGGCCGGCAGCGCCGGGAGGAGATAGGGCGTCGGTGTCCGCGCATCAACTGCTGAGTTGGCGTTTCCGTGCAGGCGGCCCCGCCCCTTGGTTCAGCGGGCGGGCCGGCTTATGTGTGGACCAAGAGGCCCCGATGGCGAAGATCGACGACAAGTACGCGCGCCTGCCCAAGGCGAAGGATACGGCATCCCCGGTGGTTTCCGGCGCCGACGACGTGGCGCGATTCCTGGCGGCGGCGCGGGCCATGCCCCCGGCGCGGCCGGCGGACGGGCGCGGACGCCTCGCCTTCGCCCTCGATGCCACCGGCTCCCGCCAGCCCACCTGGACGCTGGCCTGCGACATCCAGGCCGACATGTTCGCCTCCGCCGCCGCCCATGGCGGGCTCGACATGCAGATCGTTTATTACCGGGGGCAGGGGGAATGCCGGGCCTCGCCCTTCGTGAAGGACGCGGCGACGCTTGGCGCCCTCATGCGCCGCATCGCCTGCCAGGGCGGGCTCACCCAGATCCATCGCGTGCTCGCCCACCTGTCGCGGGAGGCTGAGCGCTCCGGCCTCAAGGCGGCGGTGTTCGTGGGCGATGCCATGGAGGAGGATGCCGCCCGCCTCATAGAGGCGGCGGGCCAGCTGGCGTTGCGCGGGGTGCGGCTGTTCATGTTCCAGGAGGGGCGCGACAGCCGGGTGGAGGAGGTGTTCCGCACCCTGGCGGATGTCACCTCCGGCGCCTATTGCCGGTTCGATGCCCATGCCCCCGACGAATTGCGCCAGCTGCTCTCGGCGGTGGCGGCCTATGCGGCGGGGGGGCGCCTCGCCCTCGCCAACCGACGCGATGCCGGGGCGCGCCTGCTCATCGCCGCGCTCGGCCGCTGAGGCGGACATCCTGCGCCCACACCTTGAACCCGTTCGACCTGTGAGGTGGTTTTCGTGATCAGCCTGATTGCCGGTGCCCTGCTGCTGATCATCGGCCTCTACGGCCTCAAGATCTGGACCAAGGCCGACCCCAAGGTGCTGATGGCCATCCTCATGCGCTCGCTGGCCTATGCGGCCTTGCTGGGCGCGGCGGGGGCGCTGGCCATGGGACGGTTCGGGGCGGCGATCCCGCTGGCGGCGGTGGGCATCGGCCTGCTGGGCCGGCTCGATCCGCAGGGGGTGGGCGGCTATCTCGGCAGCCTGTTCCGCAAGCGAGGCGCACCGCAGGTCTCGAAGGTGCGCACCCAGCTGCTGGAGATGGAGCTGGACCTTTCCAGCGGCGAGATGAAGGGCGTCGTCGTTTCCGGTCCCGATGCGGGCACCACGCTCGATGCGCTGGACGTGCCGGCCCTGCTTGCCTTGCGCCGCATCTGCGATCCGCAATCGCTGGCGCTACTCGAAGCTTATCTCGACCGCCGGGCGCCCGCCTGGCGTGAGCACGCACAGGCGAATGCGGGTGGCGGGAATATGGGCGCGGGTGAGAGCGTCCGCGCGGGCAGCGACGCGATGACCGAAGAGGAAGCCTATCAGATCCTTGGCCTTGAGCCGGGTGCGGACACCGAGGCTGTCCGCGCGGCGCACCGCGCCCTCATGAAGAGGCTCCACCCCGACCTGGGCGGATCCAGCTATCTCGCGTCGAGGATAAATCGCGCCAAGGACGTGATCTTGCGCAAGCATGGCTGAGTCCCGTGCATGACTTCAATTCTTGAAAGTCATACAGTCGAAGTCATTACGCTTGAGTAAACGGCAGGCTTCGCGGGCGCCCTTTTCATCCAGCCCGGCAAAGCGGGCGCGGTAGAGGTCGGACGACCCCTTGGTCACCTTCTCGGTATAGGGATCGGCGCTGCCGAGCACCGACTTGGCGCGGGCCTTGGCGGCATCGAGCTTGGCCTTGGCCTCGCGCTCGGCACCGAAGGCGCCGATCTGGATCTGCCAGCCGGAATGGGCGGAGGCGGGCACCGGGGACTTCGCCGGGGCGGATTTGGCCGTGGCAGAAGTGGCTGTCGGCTCGGGGGCGGCCATCGGGACGAGGGAGGCGGTGCGCACCGGCCGGGCCGGGGCGGCGGCTGCCTGCTGCGGCGCGCTCTGGGTGCGCTGGGCGGCCTTCATGGCCTGGGCATAGGCGTCGTCCGGTTCCATGGCGGCGATGCGGGCGGCGCGCAGCGCCTGCTCGGAGGCGCCGCTGGCGACCGCCGAGGCAAGCCGCGAGGTGTCCTTGCCGGTGGGCGCTGCGGCCTGCGGGGCGGCTGCGGGCTGAAGGGACGCGGTCTGGACCGGAGCCTCCTTGACCGGAGCCTGCCGCGCATGGCCCTGGGCCACGGCCTGCACCGCAGAGGCGGCCGGCGAAAGGGTGTTGCCGGAGGGGCCGAGATAGCCGAGCACGCCGGCGGGGGCGGCAAAGCTCGCCGGGGAGGGAGCAACGGCCGTGGTCGTGGCCGACGCCTGGACCGGACGCTGCACCGCCACCGTCTTCACCGCCACCGGGCGGATGGGTTCGGCGGAACCGGGCTTCACCTGCTGGGTGGCGGGCTGCTGGTTCTGGCTCCGGTGGCTGGCCGGGGGAATGGAGGCGGTGGTCGCCGGCTCGGCGGCGGCGATCTGCACGGCGGCCGGCTTGGGCAGGGGGGCGACGGCGTGGGGCGTGTCGTCGTCGCGCTGGGCCACCACCGGCATGGGCGCGGCAAACGAGCGGTTCACGGGAATGGCGGCCTCGGCCACCTCGGTGACCTTCGGCGCGGTGCGCCCGCCGGCATAGGCGACGTTGAGGTTCTGGCTGATGAGATTGGTCATGCGCGCATCGCGCGCCCCGGCGCTGGAGCCGCCGAGCACCACGCCCACCAGAAAGCGCCCGTCGCGCTTGACCGAAGTGACGAGGTTGAAGCCGGAGGCCTGAGTGTAGCCGGTCTTGATGCCGTCCACGCCCTCCACCCGGCCGAGCAGGCGGTTGTGATTGCCGATGGCCTGCCCGCGATAATAGAAGGTGCGGGTGGCGAAATACTTGTATTGCTTGGGGAACCTGTCCTGGATCGCGCGCCCGAGGATGGAGAGGTCGCGGGCCGTGGTCACCTGGTTGGGATTGGGCAGGCCGGAGGCGTTGCGGAACACGGTGCGGCTCATGCCCAGGGCGCGGGCCTTGCGGGTCATCATCTCCGCGAATTCGGATTCCGAGCCGCCGAGGTTTTCCGCGATCACCACCGCCACGTCGTTGGCCGAGCGTGTCACCAGCGCCTTGATGGCGTCTTCCACCTCGATGGCGGAGCCGGGCTTGACGCCGAGCTTGGAGGGCTGCTGCGAGGCCGCCTTGGCCGAAACCTGAAGATCGCTGTCCAGCTTCAGGTTGCCTGCCTCCAGCTGCTCGAACAGGAGGTAAAGCGTCATGATCTTGGTGACTGAGGCGGGATGTCGCAGGGCGTCCGGATTATCCTCGTAGAGCACCTTGCCGGTATTTGCGTCCACGATGATGGCGGAGGATCCATACCTCCAGCGGCTGGCGTCCTCGCTGTCCTGGGCGGACGCGGGCTGGGTGGAGCGCTGTGCGGTGCGGCTCTTGGAACGCTCCTTCGAGCGCTCCACATGGGCCTTCTTGCGCGGCTTTGCGTCGGCCACGGTCGCGGTCAGGGAAAACGCCGCAAGCACCGCGAAAGCAAGGGCTTTCGAGGTCATGGAGAGGCCGGCCGACGATATACGCATGCACTTTTGTCCCGTGTCGCTGGTCGCAAACCTGAGCCAGTTCCCGCGCCCGTTGTGACACTGGAGCCTTGAGTAAGGCTTGTGCGTCGCACCGAGGGTTGGAGGAAGCGACCAAGTGCAGAGCGTAAAAACGCGGAGTTACCAAGGCGTAAACCTGGCGGCGCCGCCATATTGTGCGATGCACAAAAACTGCTTGACGTTCGTGCTGCAGTGCATATTATCCACAGCTGAGCGGAGGCAATAATCACTCTGCGCGGGGCCGGCCCATTTGCCGGCAAAAAAGGGGACTCCCAATGGTTCAGACCGCTGAAGAGCTGCAGAAGATCAGCAAGGACAACATCGAATCCGCCCTCAAGAGCTTCGGCACGCTGTCCAAGAGCGCCCAGGCGATCGCGGTGGAAATCGCCGACTACACCAAGACCTCCTTCGAGCAGGGCACCGCTGCCCTCGAGAAGCTGCTCGGCGCCAAGACCGTTGAGCAGGCCATCGAGATCCAGCAGACCTACCTGAAGTCGGCCTACGAAGGCGCCGTGGCCCAGGCCACCAAGCTCGGCGAGCTCTACACGGAGCTGGCGAAGGAGAGCTACAAGCCCTTCGAATCGACCCTCAGCAAGACCGGCTTCAAGTTCCCGGCCTGAGACTGACGTTTCGCCTGCAACAGGCATCGTGCCGGAAGGCTGTTCTCGCGTCCCTCCGGCGCGCCGGCTCCCTCGGGAGCCACGCGTAGGTGCGTCTGGCGTAAGTGCGTAACGCGTTCTGCGTATGCGTTCGGTTGCGTAAGTTGCGTAAAGAAGTGTTGCGTCACAAGGCCCGGCCCAGCGCCGGGCCTTAGTCGTTCTGGCCGCCCGCAGGGGGGCCTTGTACCGCCGCACCCGGCGTGGATGCGGCGCTGTGCGGCCCTGGATTGGGCCGTGGCACTGGCGAAGACGCGTCGCTCTTCCTATTATTCTCCTCATTCAGGGAGCTGCGCCAAACTCCGCCCGACGGCCGGAGCAGCGGAACAGGGCGCGACGGACATGATGCATATTTCCATTTCCACTTTTCAGGCGCCGGCTCTGGCCGGCCCCGACACGCCACCCCGCAGGGGCGGCGATGGTCCCGGCACGGCGGTCATTTCCCGCACCAAGCCGCAGACCAAGCGGCCCTCGCTCTATCGGGTGCTGCTGCTGAACGACGACTACACGCCCATGGAGTTCGTGGTGCATGTGCTGGAACGGTTCTTCAACAAGGACCGTGACCAGGCGAACACGATCATGCTCCACGTGCACAATCACGGGGTCGGGGAGTGCGGCGTTTTCACCTATGAGGTCGCCGAGACCAAGGTGACGCAGGTGATGGATTTCGCCCGCAAGCACCAGCACCCGCTCCAGTGCGTGATGGAAAAGAAATAAGCCGGCTCACGCCCTTCGCTAAAAAATCGTGATGAACGAATTTCGGGTCGCTGAGGCCCGGAATGCGAGGCGCTGTCTTGTGCTCGCCATGGGCGACAGGCTAAGGGAAGCGTTTTTCCATCGCAGGAGGGGCTTGCGCACTGCGGCATCCGGTACGAAGTTTGTGTGAATGGTGCACGCGCTCCCCAAGCTGGCGGGGTTTCCGAGGGCCGGGAGCGATGCGCGAAAGAGGTGTCGATGCCTACATTCTCACGCAGCCTCGAACAGTCGCTCCATCGCGCTCTGGCCCTCGCCAACGAACGCCACCACGAATATGCGACCCTCGAGCATCTGCTTCTCTCCCTGGTGGACGATCAGGACGCCGCCGCCGTCATGCGGGCCTGCAACGTCGACATGGAGAAGCTTCGTCGCAATCTCATCGAATACGTGGACACGGAACTGGAAAATCTCGTCCAGTCCGGCTCGGATGATTCCAAGCCCACTGCCGGCTTCCAGCGCGTCATCCAGCGCGCGGTCATTCACGTGCAGTCCTCCGGCCGGGAAGAGGTGACAGGGGCCAACGTGCTCGTCGCCATCTTCGCCGAGCGTGAGAGCCATGCCGCCTATTTCCTGCAGGAGCAGGACATGACGCGGTACGACGCGGTCAACTACATCTCCCACGGCATCGCCAAGCGCTCGGGCATGTCCGAGAGCCGCCCCGTGCGCGGCGCCGAGGAGGAGACCGAGACCAAGTCCGGCGACGACACCAAGAAGAAGGCCGACGCGCTCGACGCCTATTGCGTCAACCTCAACAAGAAGGCGCACGAGGGCAAGATCGATCCCCTCATCGGCCGCGACCAGGAGATCACCCGCACCATCCAGGTGCTGTGCCGCCGGCAGAAGAACAACCCGCTGTTCGTGGGCGACCCGGGCGTGGGCAAGACCGCCATCGCCGAGGGCCTCGCCAAGCGCATCAACGACGGCGACGTGCCGGAGGTGCTCGCCACCGCGACCGTGTTCGCCCTCGACATGGGCGCGCTGCTCGCCGGTACCCGCTATCGCGGCGACTTCGAGGAGCGCCTCAAGCAGGTGGTGAAGGAGATCGAGGCCTACCCGAACGCGATCATGTTCATCGACGAAATCCACACGGTCATCGGTGCCGGTGCGACCTCGGGCGGGGCCATGGACGCCTCCAACCTGCTGAAGCCGGCGCTCGCCTCGGGCAGCCTGCGCTGCATGGGCTCGACCACCTACAAGGAATACCGTCAGTATTTCGAGAAGGACCGGGCGCTGGTGCGGCGGTTCCAGAAGATCGACGTGGCGGAGCCGTCTGTCGCCGACGCCATCGAGATCCTCAAGGGTCTCAAGCCCTGCTTCGAGGACTATCACAAGCTGCGCTACACCAACGACGCCATCAAGGCGGCGGTGGAGCTGTCGGCCCGCTACATCCACGACCGCAAGCTGCCGGACAAGGCGATCGACGTGATCGACGAGTCGGGTGCGGCGCAGATGCTACTGCCCGAGGCCAAGCGCAAGAAGACCATCGGCCTGAAGGAGATCGAGGCCACCATCGCCACCATGGCGCGGATCCCGCCCAAGACCATCTCGAAGGACGATGCCGAGGTGCTGGCCACCCTGCGCACCACCCTCAAGCGCGTGGTCTACGGGCAGGACAAGGCCATCGACGCGCTGGCCGCCTCCATCAAGCTGGCCCGCGCCGGGCTGCGTGAACCGGAGAAGCCCATCGGCTCCTACCTGTTCTCCGGCCCCACCGGCGTCGGCAAGACCGAAGTGGCCAAGCAGCTCGCCTCCGTGCTGGGCGTGCAGCTGCTGCGCTTCGACATGTCGGAGTACATGGAGCGCCACACGGTCAGCCGCCTCATCGGCGCGCCTCCCGGCTATGTGGGCTTCGACCAGGGTGGCCTGCTCACCGACGGGGTGGACCAGAACCCGCACTGCGTGCTGCTGCTGGACGAGATCGAGAAGGCCCATCCGGACCTCTTCAACATCCTGCTGCAGGTGATGGACCACGGGAAGCTGACCGACCACAACGGCAAGCAGATCGACTTCCGCAACGTGATCCTGATCATGACCACCAACGCCGGCGCGGCGGATCTGGCGAAGCCCGCCTACGGCTTCACCCGCACCAAGCGCGAGGGCGACGATTCGGAGGCCATCAACCGGACCTTCGCGCCGGAGTTCCGCAACCGTCTCGACGCGGTGATCCCGTTCGGCCACCTGCCGCCCGAGGTCATCACCCAGGTGGTGGAGAAGTTCGTGCTCCAGCTGGAGGCCCAGCTGGCGGACCGCAACGTCACCATCGAGCTGTCCGACGAGGCCGGCGCGTGGCTGGTGGATCGCGGCTACGACGAGCACATGGGTGCACGGCCCATGGCCCGCGTGATCCAGGAGCACATCAAGACCCCGCTCGCCGATCTCGTCCTGTTCGGCGCGCTGAAGAATGGCGGCCATGTCCGCGTGGTGGTGGAGGGCGAGGGCACCGACTCGAAGCTGGGCTTCGAGTTCCCCGAAGGCCCCGTCACCCCCAAGCCGGACAAGATCGCCCCGGAACCGGCCAAGCGCCGCAAGCCGGCGGCCAAGGCGAAGGCCTCCCGCCCCGGGTCCAAGGGGCCCAAGAGCGGGCCCAAGGGGCCCAAGTCCGGCGGTCCCGCGGGTGGCTCCGGCCGTTCCGGCAGCCCGGTGCCCAAGCTGCCGCTGGTGAAGGCCTGAGCGCCCAACCGGCTGAGACAAAAAGAAAGAGGCGGCTTCGGCCGCCTCTTTTCGTTTCCGGGGGATGGTGCGGGAAATTGGAAGCGGGCGAAGGCGCCTATTCCGCCGCCTCGTTCTGCTTCAGGCTGCCGCCGTGCAGCTTCTTCAGCTTGGCCTTCAGGTCGGCGGGCGGCGGGGCATAGATGAAGCCGAAGGAGACGCAGCCCTCCTTGCCATCCACCGCATGGTGCAGCCGGTGGGCCTGCACCAGGCGCTTGAGATAGCCGTTGCGTGGCACGTAGCGGAACGGCCAGCGCTGGTGGGTGATGCCGTCGTGCACGAAGAAATAAAGGAAGCCGTAGACCGTCATCCCCACGCCCACCCACAGCAGCGCGCCGCCATTGCGGAACGCGTAGATGAGGGCGATGGCGATGCCGGCGAACAGCAGCGCATACAGGTCGTTGCGCTCGAACACGCCCTCGCGCGGCTCGTGGTGGGACTTGTGCCAGCCCCAGCCGAAGCCGTGCATGACATATTTGTGCGCGGCCCAGGCCACCCCTTCCATGGCGGCGACCGTGGCGATCACGATGAGCGCGTAGACGAGGAAGGCGAGGCTGGTGGACATGAGGTTCCCATCGGCTGCGGCCCGCGGGGGCATATGCGCGCCCGGCGGCAGGCTGGATATACAGCATCGGCCGGCCCGCCGCGCCCTGTGGCAGATCAATCCTGCGTACGGTTTCTTTCCATTCCCGGATCGCACCGCGCCGGTGGATACCGATGCGCGCACAGAAAATGCGACAAACAAATGAGATAGATAAGTCCCCCGGACCGGCCCGGCCGGACCCCGATCAAGGAGGCCATCCCATGACTGTCGACCGCAAGCACACCTTCAGCCCGGAAGAGATCGAGGCCCGCCTGAAGGCCGACCTGCCCCACTGGCGCCTTGAGGACGGCTGGATCCGCCGCACCTACAAGACCAACAGCTGGAAGGGCACGCTGATGGTCATCAACGCCGTTGGCCACCTGGCGGAAGCCGCCTGGCACCATCCCGACCTCACCGCCTCCTACGCCTGGGTCGAGGTGCGCCTCATGTCCCACGATGCCAAGGGCATCACGGTGCGCGACTTCGCTTTGGCGCAGAAGATCGAGGAGGTGGTGATGTGGCAGCCGGGCGCGGCGCCCGACGCCCCGCTGGAGGGCACGCCCCAGCACGACCTGCGCTTTTCCTACCTGAAGTACGATTGAGCGGGCCGCCGCCGGGGTTTCGGCTGCCCCGTCCGGATCCGGCAGCGGCCGCGTTCGGGCGGGGGAGACGAGGCAGAGATGGCTCGGCCGCAGGCTTGAAGTCGGATCGTGGTGCGCAGATGTGACCGGTTAAGGCCGCGTTCTTGCATGCGCATGCTGTCGCGATTGCCGCCGGTTTTTGTCGGCGCCGGAGGTGCCATGTCCCAGTCTACGTCCCAACCTGCGCCGGAGCCGCCCGGGGAAAGCGGCGAGACGCACCTTGCGCCCCTCGATTTTTCCGGCGCCTGCCTCGTCGCCACGGCCGAGCCGGCGCAGGGGCCTTTGGAGCCCGCGCCCAACCCGGATGCCGCCGCCCTCGCGGACCTGCTGGTGGCGCATTCCTTCGGCGACACCGCGGTGCTGCTGCCATCGGCGGCCACCGTGCGGCGGGTGATCCTCGACACCGTCCGTGCCCAGCACCGTATCGCTGGGCGGCCCAAGCGGCGGGAGTTGCTGGTCTGCGCCGGGGATGGGCCTTTGGCGCTGGAATTTGCCGGCGATGCGGAGGTCAGCCGCATGCCTGATGAGATCGGCGCCATCCGCGCCGCCATAGGGCCGAAGACGGCCGGCCTGTTCGTCGCTCCGGTCCGGCTTGCGGCGGGCATCGAGATGCTGCCGGGCTCCTTCCTCGCTGAACTGCGCGAGGCGGCGGACGAATATGGCCTCGCCCTGATCTTCGACGAGACCGACGCGGGCCTCGGGCGTACCGGCATGGCCTTCGCCCATGAATGGACCGGCGTGACGCCGGATCTCATGCTGGTGGGGGAGGGGGCAGGCCTGCCGCTGGCGGCCCTCGTGCTCACCGCCAAGTGGGCGCGCGGCCTGCCCGGCACCCTGCCCGTGGTTGGGGAGGAGGCGCTGGCCGACGAGGCCGGCATTCTGGAAACGGCCTTTGCCCCGGGCTTCGAGGGGCGGGTGCAGGGCCTCGGCTGGCTTCTGGAAGACCGCCTTGCGACCCTGCGCTACCGGCGGTCGGACCTGTTCAGCGGATTTGTCGGCACCGGGCTGGCGCAGGGGCTCGTGTGCGCCGTGCCGGCCGAGGATCTGGCGGTGCGCCTCGCCGGGGCGGGGCTTGTCGTCAGCCTGCTCGGCAACGTGCTGGCGTTCGTGCCGCCGCTCACGGTGACGGAGGCGGAGATATCCGCCGCGGCGGATATTCTGGAGCGCGTGGCGGCGGAGCTGGAGCCGGCCATGCCCTGAGGGGCGCGCCCCTCAGAACCCCACGGCGGTGCCGGAGAGGTCGTAGGGCCCGGCCGCCTCGATCTTCACGGTGGCGATCTCGCCCACGCGCAGGGGCCGGCGGGCGAACACCTTCACCGTGCCGTCGATCTCCGGCGCGTCGCCCTTGGTGCGGCCGATGCCGCCGTCGGGCGTCACGGTATCGATGATCACGCTCTGGCGGGTGCCCACCTTGCGCTTCAGGCGTCGGGCGGAAACCTTCTGCTGGGTGCGCATGAAGCGGTCGTAGCGCTCGGCCTTCACCGCGTCGGGCACGGGGTTTTCCAGCGCATTGGCATCGGCCCCGCGCACCGGCTCGAACTTGAAGGCGCCGGCGCGGTCGATCTCCGCTTCTTCCAAGAAGGCGAGCAGTTCCTCGAACTCGGCTTCGGTCTCGCCGGGGAAGCCGACGATGAAGGTGGAGCGCAGCGTGAGGTCCGGCACCGCCGCGCGCCACGCCTGGATGCGGGCCAGCGTCTTTTCCTGCGAGGCCGGGCGCTTCATGCGCTTCAGCACGGTGGGGCTCGCATGCTGGAATGGGATGTCGAGATAGGGCAGCACCTTGCCGGCGGCCATCAGCTCCATCACCGCATCCACGTGCGGGTAGGGGTAGACATAATGCAGGCGCACCCATGCGCCGAGGTCCCCCAGCGCGCCGGCCAGGTCCAGGAAGCGGGCGGCCACCTCCCTGTCGCCCCACGGGCTGGTGGCGTAGCGCAGGTCAACGCCATAGGCGGAGGTGTCCTGCGAGATGACGAGCAGTTCCTTCACGCCCGCCTTCACCAGCCGCTCGGCCTCCCGCAGCACGTCCCCCGCCGGGCGCGAGACCAGATCGCCGCGCAGCTTGGGGATGATGCAGAAGGTGCAGCGGTTGGAGCAGCCCTCGGAAATCTTGAGATAGGCATAGTGGCGGGGCGTGAGCTTCACGCCCTCGGCGGGCACGAGGTCGAGGAAGGGATCGTGGGCCGGCGGCACCGCCTCGTGCACGGCGGCGAGCACGCTCTCGTATTGCTGCGGGCCGGTGATGGCGAGGACGCTCGGGTGGACCTCGCGGATCTGCTCGGGCTCGGCGCCCATGCAGCCGGTGACCACCACCTTGCCGTTCTCGGCCAAAGCCTCGCCGATGGCATTGAGGCTTTCCGCTTTGGCGCTGTCGAGGAAGCCGCAGGTGTTCACCACCACGAGGTCCGCGCCCTGGTGGGTCTTGGTCAGCTCATAGCCTTCCGCGCGCAGCCGGGTGACGATGCGTTCTGAATCCACCAGCGCCTTGGGGCAGCCCAGCGAGACGAAGGAGATGCGGGGCGCAGCCTTGGATGGCGCGGAGTTCAGGACGGTGTCGGCCATGGGGCAGGCGGGTTTCTCTTGGGCAAGATGACAGCTGTGCGAAGGGCTGGCGCGTAACCGAGCGCCCGCGCCCCGTCAATCCCGCGACTTTGTGGCCGAAGCAGGGTGCGGGGGGAGAGAGGCGCCTCAAGAGGAGAGAGCACCGTCGCTGTCCGGCTTGGCCGGACGGCCAATGGACCGGCTGGGGCAAGGCTGCCGGGTTTGGACAAGTGGCGGGATGGGCTCTTCGGTCAAGCCGGAGGGCGACGATGGGGGGTGGGGAAGCGCCAGCCAGTCGCTCACCCGCCGCTCCGAAACCGGAAACATCCGGCTTTGGCTCTTGGGCACCGAACGCGGCACCAGCCGAGTTCGGGCGGGAGAGGGGACGAGATTGCCTCCGGGCAAGCGTCCGGGGTGCGTGTCCTCACACCGGCTTCAGCAGCACGTGCTTCTTCTTGCCCAGCGAGAGCTTCACCACGCCTTCCGGCGTCAGCGCGGCAAGGTCGAGCGTCGCCTTCTCGTCGGTGACGGCGGCGTCGTTCACCTTCAGGCCGCCGCCCTTGATCTGGCGACGCGCCTCGCTGGTGGAGGCGACGAGGCCAGCATCCACGAAGGCTTTGGCGACGGGAAGGCCAGCCTCCAGCGTCGCGCGCGGCACTTCCACCGTGGGCAGGTCCACCGCCAGTGCGCCGTCGGCGAAGGTGGCGCGGGAGGTCTCCTTCGCCTTCTCGGCGGCCTCGCGGCCGTGCAGCAAGGCGGTGGCCTCGGTGGCCAGCACTTCCTTGGCGTGGTTGATCTCCTGGCCTTCCAGCGCGGCGAGGCGGGCGATCTCGTCCAGCGGCAGCTCGGTGAAGAGCTTCAGGAAGCGCTCCACGTCGGCGTCGCCGGCGTTGCGCCAGTACTGCCAGTATTCGTAAGGCGACAGCAGGTCGGCATCGAGCCACACCGCGCCGCCGGCGGTCTTGCCCATCTTGGCGCCGGAGGAGGTGGTGAGCAGCGGCGTCGTCAAGGCGAACAGGTCGGCGCCGCGCATCCGGCGGCCCAGCTCCATGCCGTTGACGATATTGCCCCACTGGTCCGAGCCGCCCATCTGCAGGATGCAGCCGTGGCGGGCATTCAGCTCCACGAAGTCATAGGCCTGCAGGATCATGTAGTTGAATTCGAGGAAGGTGAGCGGCTGCTCGCGCTCCAGCCGCAGCTTCACTGAATCGAAGGTGAGCATGCGGTTGATGGTGAAGTGCGGCCCCACCTCGCGCAGGAGCGGGATGTATTTCAGCTCGTCGAGCCAGGACGCGTTGTTCTCCATCTTCGCGCCCGCCCCGAAATCGAGGAAGCGCGCGAACACCTTGCGGATGGAGGCGATGTTGTCCTCGATCTGCTGGTCGGTCAGCATCTTGCGGGCCTCGTCCTTGCCGGACGGGTCGCCGATCTTGGTGGTGCCGCCGCCCATGAGCGCGATGGGGTTGTGCCCGGTGCGCTGGAGCGTGCGCAGCATCATGATGGACAGGAGGTGCCCGGCATGGAGGCTGGAGGCGGTGGCGTCGAAGCCGATATAGGCGGTGATGGGCCCTTCCGCGGCCTTGGCGTCGAGCCGCTCGAGGTCCGAGCACTGGTGGATGTAGCCGCGCTCGGAGAGCGTGCGCAGGAAGTCGGAGCGGAAGGTCTGAGTGGTCATCGCTGGGTTCGGTCTTTGGATCGGACGTGAGGCGGGCGCTCACGCGCCGGAAAGGAGCGGTGGTGTATCAGGTCCGGCGCAAGATTGCACAGGGCGCGCTTTTTTGGGGCGCGCGTTCCTGGGGCAGGATGCTGGGGGTGAGCGGATGCGTGTAGTGGGCCTGATGAGCGGCACGTCCATGGACGGCATCGACGCCGCGCTGATCGATACCGACGGCGAAGAGGTGCAATGGCTCGGCGCCGCGCTCACCTTGCCCTATGACGCGACGACGCGGGCGCTGCTGGTTCAGGCCATGGAGGATGCGCGCGGCATCAACCATCGCACCGACCGGCCCGGCGTGCTGCGCGCGGCCGAAATCCGCATCACCGACCTGCATGCGCAGGCCGTGCGCCAGCTCCTCGACCAGCTGCGCCTCACCCCCTCCGACATCGACCTCGTGGGTTTCCACGGCCAGACTGTGTTCCATCGCCCCGACGCCCGCCTCACCGTGCAGATCGGCCTCGGCCAGCGTCTCGCCGAGAGCCTTGGCGTCCCGGTGATGGCGGATTTCCGCGCAGCCGACGTGGCGGCGGGCGGGCAGGGGGCGCCGCTGGTGCCGGTGTTCCACCGCGCGCTGGTGCGGCGCCTTTCGCTGCCCCATCCGGTGGCGGTGCTGAATGTGGGTGGGGTCGCCAATGTCACCGTGCTGGACGGCGACGCGCCGCCCGTCGCCTGCGACACCGGGCCGGGCAATGCGCTGATCGACGATTTCCTGTTCGCCCGCACGAAAGTGCCCTTCGATGCGGATGGCCGCACGGCGGCTCGCGGCACCGTGGACGAGGCGCGCATCGCCGAGGTGCTGGCGCATCCCTTCTTCCGCCAGCCGCCGCCCAAGTCCCTCGACCGCAACGACTTCCGCCTGTTTGTGGGCGAGCGCATGGGGCTTTCCGGCATGGGGCTGGAGGACGGGGCAGCGACCCTCACCGCCCTCACGGCCGCCACGGTGGTGGCGCTGGTTCCGCTGCTGGCCCGGCCGCCGGCAAGCTGGATCGTGGCCGGTGGCGGCGCGCGCAACCCGACGCTGCTCGCCATGCTTGCGGCGCGGCTGGGGGTAGACGTGCGCACGGCGGATGCGGTGGGCTGGTCCGCCGATGCGCTGGAGGCCCACGCCTTCGGCTATCTCGCCGCCCGCGCCCTCAAGGGCCTGCCGCTGACCTTCCCCACCACCACGGGGGCGCCGGAGCCTATGACCGGCGGGGTGCTGTTCCGCCCGTGAGGGAAGGGGAGCGGGACTGTGGGGTCAAGCGGTCCTCCATTTGGGTTTTTGCGCGCAGCATGACGTTGAGGATGGGGACCGGAGCGCGCCCTAAGGCGAAAGAGGAGTCGCCGTCTGGGCTTGACCGGACGGTCCATGGCCCGGCCAGGACCACGCGGCGAGGGCTTGGTACGCGGCGAGATGGTCCCTCCGGTCAAGCCGAAGGGCGACGGGGTGGGAAGTCGAACGACGGGGAAGGTACGCAGCGTCCTCCGTCGAGCCATCAGCCCCGGAATGCGCCCGGCGTTTCCTCTCCCACAAAAACACGCGGGTACCGCACGCGACAAGGTGCATGCGGCAGCGGTTCAGCTTAGTCTTCCGTATAGCCGGGGCCTGAAAGCCGGTGCGGGCGGGGGGATCGATGGGCAAGCTGAAGCGCGAGATCGGGCTGATCGGCCTCACCTTCGTGGCCGTGAGCGGCATCATCGGCTCCGGCTGGCTGTTCGCGCCGCTGCTGGCCGCCCAGCATGCCGGCCCCGCCGCCCTGATCGCGTGGGTGATCGGCGGGGCCGCCATGCTGCTGTTCGCCCTGACCTTCGCGGAAATCTCGGCCATGCTGCCGGTGGCCGGCGGCATCGCGCGGGTTCCCCAGTTCAGCCACGGCAATGTGGTGGCCATGGCCATGGGGTGGAGCGCCTGGGTGGGCTACAACACCACCGCCCCCATCGAGGTGGAGGCCATGCTGCGCTACCTCGGGCCCCATCTGGGCTGGCTCTATACGGCGCCGGGCAGCGGCACACTGTCGTGGGCGGGGGTGGCGGTAGCAGGGCTGATGATGGTCGCCTTCACCGTCATCAATGCCTTCGGCGTGCGCTTCTTCACCCGCGTGAACACCGCCATAACCTGGCTCAAGATCGCCATTCCCCTCGTGGTCGTCGCGGCGCTGCTGGCGGCGCGGTTTGAGCCGGCCAATTTCACGCAAGCGGGCGGCGGGTTCGCGCCGTTCGGGGTGGCCGGCGTGCTGGCGGCGGTGTCGTCCGGGGGCATCGCCTTTTCCTTCATCGGCTTTCGCCATGCCATCGACATGGCGGGAGAGGTGAAGAACCCCGGCGTCACCATTCCCATCGCCCTCGTGCTGGCGCTGGCCATCGCCTTCGTGGTCTATGGCGGCATCCAGTTCGCCTTCACCGGCGCGCTGCTGCCGGCGGATCTTGCCCACGGCTGGGGAGCGCTGGCGCTGCCGGGGGATTTCGGGCCGCTGGGCGCGCTCGCCGCGGCGCTGGGGATGCTGTGGTTGGTGAGCCTTTTGAACTTCGGCGCGGTGGTGGGACCGTTCGCCGGCGGCCTCGTCTCGGTGGGCTCCAACGCACGCCTCGCCTTCGCGCTGGCGGAGAACGGCTTTTTTCCCGAGCGCTTCGCCTCGCTCTCGGCGCGGGGCGTGCCGGTGGCCGCGCTGTTGCTGAACCTCGTGTTCTCGCTGGCCACCTTCGTGCTCTTGCCGTTCAGCGAGGTGGTGCAGCTGAACTCTTCAGCCGTCATCCTCTCCTTCGTGGTGGGGCCGGTGGCGGTGGTGGCCCTGCGCCAGCTGCTGCCCGACGCGACGCGGCCGCTGCGGGTGCCGGCGGTGAAGCTGGTGGCACCGGTGGCCTTCATCATCGCCACCTACATCATCTACTGGAGCGGATGGCCCACCGTGTGGCGCCTGGGCCTGTGCCTGCTGGCGGGTCTGGCGCTGTTCCTCGTCCATGCCCGCAATCGTGCCGCCGGCAGCCTGGATCTGGCGGAAGCGGTGTGGCTCGCGCCCTACCTCGCCGGGCTGGGGCTGGTGTCGTTCCTCGGCAGCTTCGGTGGCCGGGGCCTCATCCCCTTCGGCTGGGACCTGCTGGTGCTGGCCGCGCTCGGGGGCGGTGCGTTCGCGCTGGCGGTGCGTGAGCGGCTGAGCCAGGCCAAGTTCGATCGCTACATGAGCGAGGAGCGGGTCCTGGACGCGGCCACGGAGGAAGAGCCGGAGGTCCGGGTCTAGTCGGATCTTCTCGCAAAAACGGCCGACCCACAGGGCCGGCCGTTCAGGAAAGCTGGGACGGCGGAAGGATTGCCCTCAGGCGGCGCTGTCCTTGCTGTCCTTGCGGGTGCCGGGCAGGCGCTTGTCGAGATAGGTGCCCACCACGCCCATCAGGTCTTCGGTCTTGCCGTCGAAGAAGTGGTTGGCGCCGGGCACCACCTGCTGCTCGATGACGATGCCCTTCTGCGTCTTCAGCTTTTCCACCAGCGTCTGGACCGCGGAGGTGGGTACCACCGCATCCTTGTCGCCATGGACGAACAGGCCGGAGGACGGGCAGGGGGCGAGGAAGGAGAAATCGTAGAGGTTCGCCGGCGCGGCGATGGAGATGAAGCCCTCCACCTCCGGACGACGCATGAGCAGCTGCATGCCGATCCACGCGCCGAAGGAGAAGCCGGCGATCCAGCACGCCCGCGCATCCGGGTTGATGGACTGGGCCCAGTCGAGCGCCGCGGCGGCGTCGGACAGTTCGCCCGTGCCGTGGTCGAACGACCCCTGGGAGCGCCCGACGCCCCGGAAATTGAAACGCAGCACCGAGAAGCCGCGGTTCGCGAACTGGTAGTACAAATTGTACACGACAGGATTGTTCATCGTCCCGCCGAACTGCGGGTGCGGATGAAGAATGATGGCGATGGGCGCATTGCGGGTCTTGGCGGGCTGGTAGCGGCCTTCAAGGCGCCCCTTTTCGCCGGGGAAGATCACTTCTGGCATGGAAGTTTTACAACCTCTGGGTGGCAATGACGCACAGGATGAAGCGGATCCCGCCCGGAAAGCGCGACTCTCGGGGACGAACCTGCCAGCATCACCCTAACGACTTGACGCCGAAACGGTAATGCTTGACTTACAGATCGGAACGACCTATCGATTTAGAATAATTCTAATCTGTTCCTGCCGGCTGCGCGAACCGTAGGGCGCTGCAATGCGGGATCGGGTGAAGTTTGAGCTATGACCGAGATTGCCGGCAATTGCAAGTCTGGCGCGGGTCCGGAGCGTGTTTCGCGCGAGGGGCCAGGAGGCGGAGATGAGCGCGGGCGGCATCCCGGGATCGCAGGATCCTCGGTCGCAGGATCGGTCTGAGGTCGGGGCAGGTGTGCCCGCGGCCAATGCTGCCGCGCGCCGCGCCTATCTCGATCACAATGCCACCAGCCCCCTGAAGCGCGAAGCCCGTGACGCCATGCTCGCGGCGCTGGAATGCGTGGGCAATGCCTCCTCCGTCCATGCCGATGGCCGCGCAGCCCGAGCGCGCATGGAGGCGGCGCGGGCACATGTGGCCCGCCTCGTGGGCGCCGCGCCGCGTGGGGTGGTCTTCACCTCCGGCGCTACGGAGGCGGCCGCGCTGGCGCTGCATCCGGCGGTGGAGATGGCCGGCCGGCCCAAGCCCTGCGACGTGCTGCTCATGAGCGCGGTGGAGCATCCCGCCGTGCTGCGCGGCCATCGCTTTGCCGCCGAGGCAGTGGAGGTGCTGCCCGTGGACGGCGCCGGCCGCGTCCAACTCGATGCGCTGGAAGAAACCCTCGCCCGCCATGCCGCCGCCGGCCGCCGCGCTTTGCTGGCGCTGATGGCGGCGAACAACGAGACCGGTGTGGTCCAGCCGGTGGCGCAGGCTGCGCGGCTGGTGAAGGCGCGCGATGGCGTGGTGTTCTGCGACGCCGTGCAGGCCGCTGGCCGCCTGCCGCTGGACATGGCTGCGCTGGGCGTCGATTTTCTCAGCCTCTCTGCCCACAAGATGGGCGGCCCCCAGGGCACCGGAGCGCTGGTGGCGGCGGGGCCCGATGATCGCACACCGGCCCTCATCGCCGGTGGCGGCCAGGAGCGCGGCCGTCGTGCGGGGACCGAAAACGGCCCGGCCATCGCCGGCTTCGGCGCCGTCGCCGGCGTGGCGCGCGCCGATCTGGCCGAAGAGGCCGCCCGCCTTGCGACCTTGCGCGATGCGCTGGAACGGGCGGTGCTGGCCGGCGTTCCCGAAGCAGAGGTCATCGGTTCCGGGGTGGAGCGGCTACCCAATACCAGCATGCTCACTTTCGCCGGACTTCGGGCCGAGACACTGGTGATCGCGCTCGACCTTGCCCACGTAAGTGTCAGTGCGGGCTCGGCCTGCTCCTCGGGCAAGGTGGGTGCCTCCCACGTGCTGTCGGCCATGGGCGTTCCCGAGGACCGCGCGGCGGGCGCCATCCGCCTCTCGCTGGGCTGGTCCAGCACCCGGCAGGATGTGGACGAGGCGGTGGCGGCCTTGCAAAAGGTGGTGCCGCACCTGAGAAGCCGCGCGGTCCGCGCGGCGTAGAAGTAAGAAGTAAAGAGCCGGGACCCGCGCGTCATGCGCGGCATGAGACGTAAGACGTGAACTTGACCCGCGGGCCTTGACCCCGCGCGGGAGAGGAGAAGAGAAGATGCCTGCGGTTCAGGAAACGGTTGAACGCGTCCGCGCGCTCGACGTGGACCAGTACAAGTACGGTTTCGTCACGGACATCGAGAGCGAGAAGGCCCCCAAGGGCCTGTCCGAGGACACGATCCGCTATATCTCCGCCAAGAAGAACGAGCCCGAATGGATGCTCGAATGGCGGCTGGAAGCCTATCGGCGCTGGCTCACCATGGTGGAGCCCACCTGGGCGCGGGTGAGCTATCCGCAGATCGATTTCCAGGACTATTACTATTATTCCGCGCCCAAGGCGGCGCCCAAGTCCATCGACGAGATCGATCCGGAAATCCTCAAGACCTACGAGAAGCTGGGCATTCCGCTGCGCGAGCGCGACGCCCTGCTGGGCATCGAGAGTTCCGGCGGCTCGAAGGTGGCGGTGGACGCGGTGTTCGACAGCGTGTCGGTGGCCACCACCTTCAAGGCGGAGCTGGCCAGCGCAGGCGTGATCTTCATGCCCATCTCGGAGGCCATCCGCGAGCATCCCGAGCTGGTGAAGACCTATCTCGGCTCGGTGGTGCCGGTGTCGGACAATTTCTACGCCACGCTGAATTCGGCGGTCTTTTCTGACGGGTCGTTCGTGTACATCCCCAAGGGGGTGCGCTGCCCCATGGAATTGTCCACCTACTTCCGCATCAACGAGCGCAACACCGGCCAGTTCGAGCGCACCCTCATCATCGCCGACGAGGGAGCCTATGTGAGCTATCTGGAAGGCTGCACCGCGCCCCAGCGCGACGAGAACCAGCTGCACGCCGCCGTGGTTGAGCTGGTGGCGCTGAAGGGCGCCGAGATCAAGTATTCCACCGTCCAGAACTGGTATCCCGGCGACAAGGACGGCAAGGGCGGCATCTATAATTTCGTCACCAAGCGCGGCGACTGCCGGGGCGACAATTCCAAGATCTCGTGGACCCAGGTCGAGACCGGATCGGCCATCACCTGGAAGTATCCGAGCTGCATCCTGCGGGGCGACAACTCGCAGGGCGAGTTCTATTCCATCGCCATCTCCAACGGTCATCAGCAGGTGGACAGCGGCACCAAGATGATCCATCTCGGCAAGAACACGTCGAGCCGCATCATCTCCAAGGGCATCGCCGCCGGCCATTCGGAGAACACCTATCGCGGGCAGGTCTCGGCCCACCGCAAGGCGACCGGCGCGCGCAACTTCACCAATTGCGACTCGCTGCTCATCGGCGACCAGTGCGGCGCGCACACCGTGCCCTACATGGAGGCCAAGAACGCCTCGGCCCAGTTCGAGCACGAGGCCACCACCTCCAAGATCTCCGAGGACCAGCTGTTCTACTGCCTCCAGCGCGGCCTCGGCCCGGAGGAGGCGGTGGCGCTGATCGTCAATGGCTTCGTGCGCGACGTGCTCCAGCAATTGCCCATGGAGTTCGCCGTGGAGGCCCAGAAGCTCATCGCCGTGAGCCTCGAGGGAAGCGTGGGGTGAGCTTTTGGCCCTTGTAACGATGCGTCATGGCCGGGCTTGTCCCTGCCATCCACGCCCGGCGACCGGGAACAGGCTTCCCTCCAGTGCGCCAGCGGCACGGCGTGGATGCCCGGCACAAGGCCGGGCATGACGGCTTCCAGAACGACGCGGGGCGCGGCCCCGCAGCGCTGACATTCCCGCCCGGCCCGGCCGTGGCGCACCAACGGACACAGCACATGCTCGAAATCAAGAATCTCCACGCCCGCATTGGCGACAACGAGATCCTCAAGGGCCTCACCCTCACCGTCCCGGCGGGGGAGGTGCATGCCATCATGGGGCCGAACGGCTCCGGCAAGTCGACCCTGTCCTATGTCCTCTCGGGCAAGCCGGACTATGAGGTCACCGAGGGCACCGCCACCTTCAACGGGCAGGACATCCTCTCCCTCGCCCCCGAAGAGCGGGCGGCGGCGGGCGTGTTCCTCGCCTTCCAGTATCCCATCGAGATCCCCGGCGTCGCCAACATGCAGTTCCTGCGCGCCGCCATGAACGCGCAGAAGAAGGCGCGCGGGCAGGAGGAAATCTCCACCCCCGACTTCCTCAAGCTGGTGCGCGCCAAGGCCCCCGACCTCGGCATCACCCAGGACATGCTGCGGCGCGGGGTCAATGTGGGCTTCTCCGGCGGCGAGAAGAAGCGCAACGAAATCCTCCAGATGGCGCTGCTGGAGCCCAAGCTGTGCATCCTCGACGAGACCGATTCCGGCCTCGACATCGATGCGCTGAAGGTGGTGGCGCAGGGGGTGAACGCCCTGCGCTCGCCCGACCGCGCCATGCTGGTCATCACCCATTACCAGCGCCTGCTCGACCATATCGTGCCGGATGTGGTGCATGTGATGCACAAGGGCCGCATCGTCCGCTCCGGCGGCGCCGAGCTGGCGCTGGAGCTGGAGGAATCCGGCTATGCCGCCTACGGGC
This sequence comes from Xanthobacter versatilis, assembly GCF_043193975.1. Classification (NCBI taxonomy): domain Bacteria; kingdom Pseudomonadati; phylum Pseudomonadota; class Alphaproteobacteria; order Hyphomicrobiales; family Xanthobacteraceae; genus Xanthobacter; species Xanthobacter versatilis. The sequence continues at coordinate 89,643 of NZ_JBAFVB010000002.1, forward strand.
AGGATGCGGCGTGAGCGCGGCCATGAACATTCCCGTCCGTCCCGCCCGCACACCGGCCGAAGACGCCATCGCCGCCACGCTCCAGGCCCGGCTCGCCGTCGCGGCCGGGCAGGGGGACCTTGACGGGCGTCTCGGCGAGCTGAGCGCCGATGCGCTTGAGGCCTTCCGCGCCCACGGCCTGCCCAACCGGCGCGTGGAGGAGTGGAAATATACCGACCTGCGCGCTGCGGTACGCGACTTCCCCCCGCTCGCCGGCTCCCCCGGCACCGCGGCGGAGGCGGAGGCCGCCTCGCAGGCGCTCGACGTGCCCCATGCGGCGCGCCTCCTGTTCGTGAGCGGGGCGCTGGCGCGAGGCGCCTCCGACTTCGCCGGCCTGCCCGCCGGGGTCAGCGCCCTGCCGCTTGATGCGGCCAAGGCGGCGCACGATCCGCTGGTCGACCGCATCGGCTCGCTCCAGCCGGACCGCTATGACGGCGCGCTGGCGCTGAACACCGGCTTCCTCGGCGAGGGGCTGGTGATGAAGGTGGATGCCGGCACCAAGGCTGCAAAGCCGGTGCATCTCGCCTACGTCTTCCCCGCCGAGGAGGCTGTCGCCGGCTTCACCCGCACCGTGGTGGTGGTGGGCGACGGCGCCGAGCTGACGCTGGTGGAAAGCTTCACCGGCCGCGAGGGCGTGGCCTACCAGGCCAACCACGCGATGGAACTGGTGGTGGGCGATGGCGCCACCGTCAATCTGGTGCGGCTGCAGGAAGAGGGCGCGGCCGCGCTGCATCTGGGCACGCTCATGGTGGAGCTGGGCCGTGCGGCGAAGCTCAACGTGTTCTCGCTGGTGCAGGGCGCGGCGCTGTCGCGCCATTCCGTCTACGGCCGCTTCCAGGGCACCGGGACAAATCTGGGGGTGCGGGGCGCTACCCTGCTGAAGGGCCGCCAGCACGCCGACACCACCATGTTCATCGACCATGCGGTGGCGGGCTGCGAAAGCCGGGAGCTGTTCAAGACCGTGCTCTCGGACGAGGCCCACGGCGTGTTCCAGGGCAAGATCGTGGTGCGGCGCGATGCCCAGAAGACGGACGGGCGCATGATGAGCCAGTCTCTGCTGCTGAGCGACGGCGCCGAGATGGACAACAAGCCCGAGCTTGAGATCTTCGCCGACGACGTGCAGTGCGGCCACGGCGCCACGGTGGGCACGCTGGACGACAAGATGCTGTTCTACCTGCGCTCGCGCGGCCTGCCGCTGAAGGAGGCCGAGCGCCTGCTGATCCAGGCCTTCGTGGGCGAGGCCGTGGAATTTGTGGAGGACGAGGCCCTTCGGGAGGTCCTCATCGCCCGCATGGTGGCTTGGCTGGAGAAACGGGCGGCCTGAAGGGGCCTCTCCCGTTGTGTTCTCTACCTCTCCCGCCTGCGGGAGAGGGCTTAGCTCGCGATTTCACGAGGACAGGATTGCCATGAACACCGCGTCTTCCACCCTCCACCCGGCTGTCCGCAACGGCAGCTTCGACGTGGAGGCCGTGCGCGCCGACTTTCCGGCGCTGTCGCTGGAGGTGAACGGCCATCCGCTCACCTATCTGGACAATGCCGCCTCCGCCCAGAAGCCGCGGCAGGTGATCCAGCGCATGGTTACCGCCTACGAGCGGGAATATTCCAACGTCCACCGTGGCCTGCATTATCTCGCCAATGCCGCCACCGAGGCCTTCGAGCAGGCCCGCGAGAGCGTGCGCGGCTTCATCAACGCCGCGTCCGTGGACGAGATCATCTTCACCCGCTCGGGCACGGGGGCCATCAATACGGTGGCGAGTTCCCTCGGCCAGTCCATCGAGGCGGGCGACGAGATCGTGCTCTCCATCATGGAGCACCATTCCAACATCGTGCCCTGGAATTTCCTGCGCGAGCGCAAGGGCGCGGTGATCAAGTGGGCGCCGGTCACCGAGGACGGCTCGTTCGACTTCGAGGCGTTCAAGGGCCTGCTCACCGAGCGCACGAAGATCGTCGCCATCACCCAGATGTCCAACGTGCTCGGCACCGTGACGCCCATCAAGGAGATCGTGGCGGCAGCCCATGCGGTGGGGGCCAAGGTGCTGGTGGACGCCTGCCAGTCCATCGTCCACATGCCCGTGGACGTGCGCGACCTCGATGTGGATTTCCTCGCCGTCACCGGCCACAAGCTCTATGCGCCCACCGGCATCGGCGTGCTCTACGGCAAGCTCGACCTGCTGGCGCAGATGCCGCCCTATGAAGGTGGCGGCGAGATGATCCGTGAGGTCACGGAAGATTATGTGACCTATGGCGTGCCGCCCCACAGATTTGAAGCTGGAACTCCTCCAATTGTTCAGGCCATCGGGCTCGGCGCGGCGGTGGAATATGTGAACTCCATCGGCCGCGAGCGCATCGCTGCCCACGAGCATGATCTGTCCGTCTATGCGCACGAACGCTTGGGAGCGCTCAATTCCCTGCGCATCATCGGTACCGCGCCGGGCAAGGGCGGCATCATTTCCTTCGAGATGAAGGGCGCCCATCCCCACGATGTGGCCACCATCATCGACCGCTACGGTGTTGCAGTGCGAGCCGGCACCCATTGCGCCCAGCCGCTTTTGGCCCGATATGGGACAACAGCGACGTGCCGCGCATCCTTTGCCCTTTACAACACGCGCGCCGACGTGGACCGTCTGGTGGACGCTCTCGTCAAGGCGCAGGATTTGTTCGCATGACCGAGACGAAGACCACCGAGCAGGCGAATGCGCCGCAGATCAAGTCCTCCATCGCCGAGGCTGAGCTGGAGCGCCTGACTGACAGCATCGTCAGCGCGCTGAAGACCGTCTATGACCCGGAAATCCCCGTGGACATCTACGAGCTGGGCCTGATTTACAAGGTGGACATCGCCGACGACCGCACCGTCGCCGTGGAAATGACCCTGACCACCCCCAACTGCCCCGCCGCCGCCGAGCTGCCGGGCATGGTGGAAAGCGCCGTGGCGTCAGTGCCGGGCATTTCCGACGTGAAGGTGGACATCACCTTCGATCCGCCGTGGGACCAGGGCCGCATGTCGGAAGAAGCCCGCGCCACCCTCAACCTGTGGTGAGATGACGATGGGCGGCGGCGCTTCCAAAGCTCCGCCCCCGCTCGGCCGGGTGGTGGAAGCCGGTCTTTACGTGGACGACCTGCCGCGCGCCACCGCCTTCTATGAAGGCGTGCTGGGTCTGAAGCCCATGCTCTCCGACGCCCGCTTCGCCGCCTATCCGGTGGGCGACACGGTGCTGCTGCTGTTCAAGCGCGGCACGGCGGACGAAGCCATAGCGCTGCCGTTCGGCGGCGCCATTCCGCCCCATGACGGCGCCGGCCGCCTGCACTTCGCCTTCGCCGTGGCGGCGGACGACATCGAGCCGTGGCGCGCGCACCTTGCGGCCCATGGCGTCGCCATCGAGGGGGAGGTGCATTGGCCCAGGGGGGCCACCAGCCTCTATTTCCGCGATCCGGACGGCAACCTCGCCGAGATCGCCAGCCCGGGGCTCTGGGCGAATTATTGAGGGCTGGGGGAGGGGGCGACTCGGGACAGGACCGATCGCGGCGCCAACCCCCCAAAAGAAAAAGGCGAGGCCTGGTGGCCTCGCCTTGTTCAATCCACGGCGCCCTGCGCTGCCTGCGGATCTTAGTCCGCTTTCAAAGCCGCGCGGCCAAGCCGCTATGCCAATTCCGTATGCGCCAAGTCGTGTCACCATCGAGTGGCATCCACCAACAGGCGGCCTTCGGTCGGCTTTTCTTCGATTCCTCCCGAGACCCGGACCGCGTTCACCGTCCATCTGGCCGGCCGGTGACGATCCCCTTTCTTGTGCGAGGTCAAAATAGAACAAGATTCTGTCGTTTGTCATCCTTGCAGCGCAATAAGGCGCGCGCTGCAATGCAATATGGTTCTGGAGTGGCGCGTACGGCATGCCAACGGCGCATGGCTACCTCCATTCGCCGGTTTCAACAGGGTCCCGTAACGGAATAAGGACTAGGGAAAGCGATCGCGCACCGTGGAGATGGCCACAGGCCGGAGGCCCCTGCGCTCGCGCGCCGCCTCTTCCCGCGTGCCGCTGTTGCGGAAGTCGCCCGCGCGGCACCATCGCCGGCCGCTTGCTCTTGTGTTTTGGCTCCCCTTCCGCTTTCACTCGCGCCGACTTCGTTCCCAGGTTTGAGATCCAGAGCCCGCCCGATGCGCCTGTCCCGCTATTTTCTCCCCATCCTGCGTGAAGTGCCCAAGGAGGCGGAGATCGTCTCGCACCGCCTGATGCTGCGCGCCGGCATGATCCGCCAGGAATCGGCCGGCATCTATGCGTGGCTGCCGTTCGGCCTGCGGGTCCTCAACAAGGTGTGCAACATCATCCGCGAGGAGCAGAATCGCTCCGGTGCCATTGAGATGCTGATGCCCACCATCCAGTCGGCGGACCTGTGGCGCGAGAGCGGGCGCTATGACGACTACGGCAAGGAGATGCTGCGCATCAAGGACCGCCACGAGCGCGAGATGCTGTTCGGCCCCACCAACGAGGAGATGATCACCGAGATCGTCCGGGCCTATGTGAAGTCGTACAAGGCGTTGCCGCTCAACCTCTACCACATCCAGTGGAAGTTCCGGGACGAGGTGCGCCCGCGCTTCGGCGTGTACCGCTCGCGCGAGTTCCTGATGAAGGATGCCTATTCCTTCGATCTCGATGCGGCCGGCGCCCGCCATTCCTACAACAAGATGTTCGTCGCTTATCTGCGCACCTTCGCAAGGATGGGGCTGAAAGCGATTCCCATGGTGGCGGACACCGGTCCCATCGGCGGCAACCTGTCCCACGAATTCATCATCCTCGCCTCCACAGGGGAGAGCGAGGTGTTCTGCCATGGCGACTATCTGGAGATGGCGCCGCCCTCCGCCGACGTGAACTTCGACGATGCGGCCGGCCTCCAGTCGGTGTTCGACCGCTGGACCGAGCTTTATGCCGCCACCTCCGAAAAGCACGACGAGGCGGCCTTTGCCGCCATCCCCGAAGCCAGCCGCATGGCGGCGCGGGGCATCGAGGTGGGCCACATTTTCTATTTCGGCACCAAATATTCCGAGCCCTTCGGCGCCAAGGTGCTGGGCGCGGACGGGGCCGAGCACACCATCCACATGGGCTCCTACGGCATCGGCCCCTCGCGCCTCGTCGCCGCCATGATCGAGGCCAGCCACGACGACAACGGCATCATCTGGCCGGATGCGGTGGCGCCCTTCCAGGTCGGCATCCTGAATCTGAAGGCCGGCGACAGCACCACCGGCGCCGCCTGTGAAAAGCTTTACGCGGAATTGACCGCCGCGGGCTATGACGTGCTGTACGACGACACCGAGGAGCGGGCGGGCGCGAAGTTCGCCACCGCCGATCTCATCGGCCTGCCGTGGCAGATCCTGGTCGGGCCGAAGGGCCTGGCCGACGGCAAGGTGGAACTGAAGCGCCGCGTGGATGGCTCCCGTGAGCTGATCGCGCCCGGCGACATCCTGGAGAGGCTGAAGGCATGAGCGTCACCGGGTCCACGGCGGCAAGGGGCGGGACCAAGGGCGCCAAAGGCGGCCCGAAGGCCGGCAAAGGCGACGGTGAGGCCACCGGCACGCGCCCCTTCTCGGCATTCGAGTGGATGCTGTCGCTGCGGTATCTGAGGGCCCGGCGCAAGGAAGGCTTCATCTCGGTCATCGCCGGCTTCTCCTTCCTCGGCATCATGCTGGGGGTGGCGACCCTCATCATCGTGATGGCGGTGATGAACGGGTTCCGGCAGGAACTGCTCGGCAAGATCCTCGGCCTCAACGGCCATGTGCTGGTGCAGCCGCTGGAAAGCCCGCTCACCGATTATGCGGCGGTGGCGGACCGCATCGCCAAGCTCAACGGCATCCGCCTCGCGGTGCCGCTGGTGGAGGGGCAGGCGCTGGCGTCCTCGCCGTTCGGCGCCTCGGGCGTGCTGGTGCGGGGCCTTGCGGAAAAGGACCTGCGGGAGCTGCCCTCGGTGGCCCACAACATCCGCCAGGGCACGCTGGAGAATTTCGACCAGGGCCAGGGCATCGCCATCGGCAAGCGCCTCGCCGACCAGCTCTCCCTGCACGCGGGCGACAACCTCACCCTCGTCGCCCCGCGCGGGGCGGTGACGCCCATGGGCACCTCGCCGCGCATCAAGGTTTACAAGGTGGCGGCGGTGTTCGAGGTGGGCATGTCGGAATATGACAGCGCCTTCGTCTTCATGCCGCTGGCCGAGGCGCAGGCCTATTTCAACCGCAACGCCGACGTGAACGCCATCGAGGTCTACCTCAACAATCCCGACGACGTGGGCGAACTGCGCGGCGCCATCCAGAGTGCGGCGGAGCGGCCCGTGTATCTGGTGGACTGGCGGGTGCGCAACGCAACCTTCTTCAACGCGCTGCAGGTGGAGCGGAACGTCATGTTCCTCATCCTCACCCTCATCGTTCTGGTGGCGGCGCTGAACATCGTGTCCGGTCTCATCATGCTGGTGAAGGACAAGGGCCACGACATCGCCATCCTGCGCACCATGGGGGCGACCCAGGGCGCCATCATGCGGGTGTTCTTCATCACCGGCGCCGCCATCGGCGTGGTGGGCACCCTCTCCGGGCTGCTGCTCGGGGTGATCGTCTGCCTCAACATCGAGAGCATCCGCCAGTTCATCTCCTGGCTCACCGCCACCGAGCTGTTCTCGCCGGAGCTGTACTATCTGAGCCGCCTGCCGGCTGAGATGAATTTCGGCGAGACCACATCCGTGGTGGTGATGGCCATGGTGCTGTCCTTCCTCGCCACCCTGTATCCGTCCTGGCGGGCCGCCCGGCTCGATCCGGTGGAAGCCCTGAGATACGAGTGATGGATCAGCGCGCAAATCCCAATGGACGGCCCGAGGGACAACCGGGCCGGCAGGGCGGACGCCCGCCGCTGGCGCTGGCGCTCACCGGCGTGGTGCGGCGCTATCCCCAGGGCGCCGGGACCATCGATGTCCTGCGCGGGGCGGACTTCGCCATTTCCCACGGCCAGTCGGTGGCGCTGGTGGCGCCCTCCGGCTCCGGCAAGTCCACCCTGCTGCACATTGCCGGGCTTCTGGAGCACTCGGACGCAGGCGAAGTGTTCATCGACGGCACGCCCACCGCGCGCCTGCCCGATGCGGAGCGCACCCGCATCCGCCGGCTTTCCATCGGCTTCATCTACCAGTTCCACCATCTCCTGCCCGAGTTCACGGCGCTGGAGAACGTGGCCATGCCGCAGATGATCCGCGGCCTCTCCCGCAAGGAGGCCGAGGCGCGGTCCAAGGAGATGCTGTCCTATCTCGGCCTCGGGGCGCGCCTCGTGCATCGCCCGTCCGAGCTGTCGGGCGGCGAGCAGCAGCGCGTGGCCATCGCCCGCGCGCTCGCCAACGCCCCGCGCCTGCTCTTGGCGGACGAGCCCACCGGCAATCTCGACCCCAAGACCTCCGACCATGTCTTCGGGGCGCTCACCGAGCTGGTGCGCGCCACCGGCGTGGCGGCGCTCATCGCCACCCACAATCTGGAATTGGCGTCCCGCATGGACCGCCGCGTCACCCTTCGGGAAGGCAAGGTGGTGGAACTGGCCTGAATCCGGTTCCGCGCGCGCCCCTCGTTTCACAAGACCCCTTGTTTCAACGGAGCCTTCGGAGCGCCCATGGATTCCTTCTTCACGGCGTCCAAGGTGCTGTGGTTCTTCGCGACGCCCTCCAACCTGCTGGTCAGCCTCGCGGTGGTGGGGCTGGTGCTGCTCGGGTTCCGCCGCAGGCGGCTGGGCACGGGCCTGATCCTGACGGCGGTGGCCGGCTGGCTGGTGTTCGGCTTCTCGCCGGTGGCGCTGTACATGCTCTCCCCGCTTGAGGAGCGCTTCCCGCAGTTCAAGGACGACGGCACTCCCGTCACCGGCATCATCATGCTGGGCGGTTCTGAGAAGCCGGAAATCGGCAATGTCCGCGGCTTGCCCAGCTTCGGCGAGGCCGGGGAGCGCCCCATCGCCTTCGCGGCGCTGTCGCGGCGCTATCCGCAGGCGCGGCTCGCCTTCGTGGGCGGCAGCGGGCTGCTGTTTCCCAACGGCGACGCCGTCGAGGCGCAGATGATCCGCATGAGCCTGCCCGACCTCGGCATTCCCGAGGCGCGGGTGGAGTTCGAGGGCAAGTCGCGCAACACCGCCGAGAATGCCGAATTCGCAAAGGCGCTGCTCAAGCCCAAGCCGGGCGAGCGCTGGCTTCTGGTCACCAGCGCCTGGCACATGCCGCGCGCGGTGGGCTGCTTCCGCAAGGTGGGGTTCGACGTGGTGCCCTATCCGGTGGATTTCCAGACCGCGGCTCCGGACCGGCTGGACCAGCCCTTCTCCCGCGCCGCCGATGGCCTCGACAAGACCGACGTGGCGACCCGGGAATGGATCGGCCTCGTGGCCTATTACCTGTCGGGCAAGACCAGCGCCCTGTTTCCGGCGCCGTAGCCTACTCGTCGCGCGGGGCGCCGATGCGGTAGACGCCGCGCAGCTCGGCGGGGTCGATGGGCTTGCCCTTGCGATAGATGAGCAGGCGACCTTCCTGCGCCATGCGCACGGCGACACGGCGCACCACCGGCAGGGCGCGCTGCCATTCCGCCTCGGTCATCAGCGCCTGGGCCGCATCCATGGGGCTGATGGACTTGCCCGGACCGCACGCGGCGGTGAGGCGCAGCAGCGCCGCCTCGGTGGAGAGGTCATCAGGCAGGGTGGTGGGCGCGGCCGCGTCGCGGCGGGAATCGGTGCTCATGGCCGCCTTCATAGAGCATTTTGGCCGGCAGCGGCCATCGAAGCGCATGGCGGGAATGGGCGTAAACACACACCTCGGCTGCGCCCCGCGGCGACCCTCTCCCATGCGCTTTGGACAACCCTGCGAACCATTCGCACCCCCTTGTCCGGACGTTCACAAAACTTTAATCATTGTGCAGTGCGCAACGCACCGCGTGCCGCGGGGGCACGTGAAGAGATCAATGATCCCATCATGAATCTGAGCCAAGGCTATTCCCATCGCCGCTCCTGCTGGGGCGTCGCGCGTACCGCTTTCGCCGTTTTTCTGGTCGCGGTTGCGGTGGTCTATCTGTTCGGCGGCTTTGAGCAGGCCGTGATGCGGGTGGGCTAAGCCCCACCTTTCCGCCGTCGCCGGCGGATCGCCGAAAGGCTTTACCATAGAGAGCACGGATGCCGTCCGCGCGTTGCCTTGACGGGCGCGCGGGCCGATGATCCGCGCCCGTCGCCGGGGTGGCGCCCGCCGCCCCGGACGAACGATCGTGCCGGTGAGGAACCGGCAGTCCGAGGAATGCGGATGGAGGACGCCGGATGCAGTGGGTCGATCAGCTTCTGGGCGTGCTGAACGCGAGCTTTGCCGTTCCCGGCTGGGTCGCCGTCGCTGCGGCTGTGGCCGGCGTTGTCTTCGTGGTGCTGCTGTTCGCGCGCTCCGAGCCGAACGACCATCCGGTGACCATTCTGGTGCTGCTCGGCATGCTGGCCGGTGGCCTCGCCGTTGGTGGCGCGGTGGTGCGCGCCATCACCGGCACCGCTGCGGGCGGGCAGGCGCAGGCGCTGGAGCAGCGCGCCGCCACCCTCGATTCCGCCGCGGCACAGACCCCGGCGCTCGGCTGCCTCACGGCCGATACAAGCCTTGCCGTCGCGTGCGAGGCGGTGCTGTTCGAGCGGCCGGATTCGGTCTCCGCCGCGCGCGGGCTGGTGCGTGAGCGCATCGCCTTGGTGGAGGACGCCACCGACATCCTGCGCAAGGCGGACGTGCCGGGCCTGTCCGCCCGCGTCATGACCTGGCGCCGACCGCTGGAGCTGGACCCGTTCGGCTTCACCGCGGCGGTGCTGGCGGAGGAATTCGGCTGCACCCCCTCGTTCTGCCCGCCGGCGGTCGTGCTGGGGGACAGCACCCGCGTGGTCGCCAACATGACCGAGGGCCGCTACCAGTCGCTGGTGGCCAAATATGCCCCCATCTGGGAGCGCAACGCCCGCAACCGCGGCACTCTCAATCCTGCCCCGCCGGTGCGCACCGGACCGTTCGGCTTCGCCGTCGTTCCGCACGACAACGGGGCCCAGGGCGCGCCCCAGGATCGCACGGCTCAGGAGCGCCCGCCGGTGGCGAACCTGCCGGTGGAGGACGCGCCTGCCCCTCCCGCGCCCGCCGCAACCCCGGCCAGCCCGACCCCGCTTCCCCCGTCGCGGCCGTCGCGCCCAGCTGCAGCGCCTGCCGCCGCCCCGCCTGCTGCCCGTCCCGCCACCCCGCCCCGTCCGCGCCCGCAGGCGGCGCCCGCCGCACCGGCGCCGGATGCCGTCGAGCCGGCTGGCGACGAATAGGCCGAGCCGGTACATAGGCGGCCATGACGCTCCATCTCATCAAGCTGTGCGTGGGCGCGACCTCCATCGCCGACCTCGAAGACTGGATCGCCCAGCGGGCCGAGGCGGCGCGCAAGGCGGGCCAGCCGTTCGAGCAGATCCATGTGACCCGCATGGTACCGACCCGGCGCGAGGAACTGCTGGACGGCGGCGCGCTCTATTGGGTCATCAAGGGCGAGGTGGCGGCGCGCCAGCGCCTCCTCGACCTCCGCCCGTTCGTGGACGGCGACGGGGTGCGCCGCTGCGGCCTCGTGCTCGACCCGCAGGTGGTGCCGGTGGAGCCGCGTCCGTCGCGGCCGTTCCAGGGCTGGCGCTACCTGAAGGCGAGCGAGGCGCCGCGCGACCTTGCCCAGCCTGAGGATGGCGGGGCGTTGCCCGAGGGCCTCGCCCGAGAGCTGCGCGAGCTGGGGCTGCTGTAAGCGGCGCGCCTCATTCCCTGCCGGTTCTCTGACCTTCCGTCATCTCCCGTTCAGGAATGCTTCGCCACTGTGCGCCCCGCGAAGGGCCGGGCAGTTCGGGCCGCGGTTCGACGAGGGGATGAGACCTATGACCATACGCATCGTGCCGGCCACTCTCGCGTGCGCGGCGAGCCTTCTGGTGGCGGGCGTCGTGACCGGCGCCACCACGGGCACCGCCGCGGCCCAGCAGAGCCAGGCGCTGAAAGAGATTCCCGCCGACAAGGCGAAGCTCACGGGCGCCATGACCGTGGACTACAATTCCCGCTCCGCGCGCTCCACCAGCGGCATCGACCTCTACGAGATTTCCGATCTCTCCGTGGCCGACCTGATGATCCTGAAGGGCACGGTGCAGCGCACGCCGGGCAAGAGCCTCGTCTATTCGGTGAAGTTCGACGTGCTCAACCCATCGAACCCCTCCCAGATCGCGCGCGAGGTGGCGATCCTGCGCGGCGACCTGCAGATCGACAACAGCGGCCGCTACATCCCCGATGCCGGCCGGCTGCGCATCGACGTGGTGAAGGGCAACCAGAGCACCTCCGCGTTCGGCGGCTCCATTCAGGGCCGCAACGTGGTGCGCTGGTGGGAGGTGGGCGAGCAGATCCGCAAGGCCCAGAAGGAAGCCACCAAGATCTATTCGCGGGTGGTGGACGGCAAGACCGTGTCGATCCAGGTAAAGAACCCGGACCCGCTGCGCTTCGAGCGCACCCAGCTCGCCGCCGGTCCGTTCTCGTTCCTGCCGGAGACCCGTGTTTCCGGAAACCTCGATTATGATTATGAGCTGGGCAACTGGCTGACCGACGCCAACGGCGTGAGCTTCAGCTATGCGGTGGCCGACCGCTCCTTCACCGACCGGGTGTCCGGCTCCATCCGCTTCGTGGAGGAGAACGGCACCTTCAGCGACAAGGCCGGCAAGAAGAAGCCCTATACCGGCTATTACGAATACAACCTGCGCTGGAACGAGCAGCCGGCGAACACCGACCAGTCCTTCTTCGACGCCGGGGCGGCGCAGGCGCAGTCGGACGCGTTCTTCTCGGCGGCCGATCAGTCGAAGCCGGGCCTCTACGGCCGCGTCTACTACAATGACAGCGAGGATGCCTGCCGGCGCGTGAAGGGCGAGGATGGCAAGGACAAGTGCGTCGGCCCCACCCGCTCCGAGGTCACCTGGGACCTGAAGGCGGAAAAGCTCACCTACGCCCAGCTCGCCAACTGGGTGAAGCTGGAGCAGCTCATCCTCGGCCCGCTGACCGACGAGTGAGCGGGGCAGGGGGGCGGGCAGACGGATTGCACGGCCCTTGGCCTGTGCTCCTTCCCGTCCCTCTGTCGCTTCCTTCCGCAAGCAGCGGAGGTTGACAATCCCGGCCGCGAGGCCGGCGCGCCAAAAGACAGGGCACATCAAGCCGTCATGGCCGGGCTTGTCCCGGCCATCCACGCCGTGCCGCATGTGCGCCGTTCGTCGTTTCACGACCAGCCGTGCCGCGTGGATGCCCGGGTCAAGCCCGGGCATGACGATGGTTGGAAGCAATCTCCCTCCTCCGCAAGCGGGAGAAGGGTGGCGCCGATCCCGGCTGCCGCGCGCCTCAACGCAGGTCCATCACTCCAGCACGGCCGCCTTCAGCAGGCACACCATGAAGGCGCGGGCGGGGGCGTCGGTGCGGTTGCGGATGACGTGGCGGCGGTCGCAGCGATAGCGCACCGTCTCGCCCTCCTTCACCGTCTCGATGACGCCGCCCACCTCCACCTCCAGCGTGCCCTTGAGCACGGTGAGGCATTCCACCGAGCCGCGCTGGTGGCCGTCGGAATCCAGTTCGCCGCCGGGAGCGGCGTCCATATCGTAATATTGTAGCCACTCCACCGTCTTGATCCAGCCGATGATGGAGAGCCGCACCAGCCCGTCCTCCGACAGCAGGATCGGCGTGTCGGCGCGGGTCAGCTTCTCCACGAAGGGGGCGTCGTCGGAGGAGGCGAGCACCCGCTCCACCGTCATGTCCAGCGCCTGCGACAGGCGCCACACGGTGGCGAGCGTCGGATTGGTCTCGTTGCGCTCGATCTGGCTGATGATGGATTTCGCCACGCCCGACTGCTCGGCGAGGTCGGACAGGGACAGGTTATAGGCCTTGCGCAGGCGCTGGATGGTCTTGCCGAGCTGGCCGGTGATGACCTGCGCGCCGGTCTCGAGGGTGTTCCCGCGCTCCTTGACTGCCATGCCCCGCGATCCTTAATGCCGAACGAACGTTCGCTGAGCCGGACGATACTCAGCAAAGCCGCGCGAGGGAAGCGGCGCCTGCACGGAAAAGGTGATGCGCGGCGGGCCGGCGCTCATTTCCCCCATAGCTCGAAGAAATGATGCACCGGACCGTGGCCTGAGCCGATGTCCAGCTCGTCCGCCGCGGCGATGGCGCCGGAGATATAGGCCTTGGCCCGGCCGACGGCAGTCTTGAGGTCCGATCCGCCGGCCAGCCCTGCCGTGATGGCGGAGGAGAGGGTGCAGCCGGTGCCGTGGGTGTTGCGCGAGGGGTGGCGGCGGGCGGCAAAGCGTGTCACCGCGCCGGGAGTGATGAGAAGATCCACGCTCTCGGGGCCTGAACCGTGCCCGCCCTTCATCAGCACCGCGCCGGCGCCGAGGGCGAGCAGGGCCTCGCCCTGCCGGCGCATGTCGTCCTCGGTTTCGGCCATGCCCACGCCCAGCAGCTCCGCCGCCTCCGGAAGGTTGGGGGTGATGAGGTGGGCGAGCGGGATGAGCACGGCTTTCAGGTCATTGAGCGAATCGTCGGTGAGCAGGCGCGCGCCGGAGGCCGCCACCATCACCGGATCGAGCACCACCGGGCCGGCGCCGTGGCGGGTGAGCCCCTCCGCCACCGTGCGGATGGCGCCGGGGCGCGACAGCATGCCGATCTTCACCGCGTTGACGGCGAGGTCGGAGAAGACCGCATCCATCTGCGCGGCGATGAAGGCGTCGGGCACATCGTGGATGGCGCTGACCCCCAGCGTGTTCTGGGCGGTGAGGGCGGTGATGACGCTGGCGCCATAGGCGCCCAGCGCCGAAAACGCCTTCAGGTCCGCCTGGATGCCGGCGCCGCCGCTGGAATCCGAGCCGGCGATGGTGAGGGCGATGGGGACCTTCCGCGACATGGACCTGCCGTGCTCCGCTCTCGGGGGTGAGGAGTGCGGGCCACCCTTGCCAGTCCCGGCGGTTTTGTCCACCTTGGCGCCGCCGGCCCCGACCCCGCCGACCTTGTGGCGGGGCGTGTCGATGCAGCCTCAGCGGAGTTCAGCCGTGGTTCCCTTCTTCGTCCAGATCAAGTGTCAGCTCGGAAAATCCTACGAGGTGGCCGACGCCATCGCCAATGCGGAGATCGCATCCGAGATCTATTCCACGGCGGGCGAGTTCGATCTGCTCATCAAGTTCTACGTGGAAGAGGGCACGGACATCGGCCACTTCGTGAACCAGAAGGTGCAGACCTTCCCCGGCATCCAGGACACCCGCACTATCATCACCTTCAAGGCGTTCTGAAGCCTCACTTCTCGGTCTCGGTCAGCCCGCGCACGAACAGCCGCTGCAGCGCCGCGATCACCAGCACCGGCGGCACCAGCGCCAGGATGGCGGTTGCCATCACCAGGTGCCACACCGGGTCCGCCTCCGCCGCCGCGCCCACGAGGCGGCGGATGCCCATGACCACGGTGAAGTAGCTGGCATCCGTCGTCACCAGCAGAGGCCACAGATACTGGTTCCAGCCATAGAGGAACAGGATCACGAACAGGGCCGCGATATTGGTGCGCGAGAGCGGCAAAAGGATCGACCAGAAGAAGCGCAGCGGCCCCGCGCCGTCGATGAGGGCGGCTTCCGTCAGCTCGTCCGGAATGGTCATGAACACCTGCCGGAACAGGAAGGTGGCCGTGGCGCTGGCGATCAGCGGCACGGTGAGGCCGGCGTAGGAATTGAGGAGATCCAGCCGCGCTGCCACCTCGAAGGTGGGCAATATGCGCACCTCCACCGGCAGCATCAGCGTCATGAAGATGAGCCAGAAGGCCGGCACCCGCAGCGGAAAGCGGAAATAGCAGATGGCGAAGGCGGACAGGATGGAGATGGAGATCTTCCCCGCCGCGATCACCACCGCCACCACCAGCGAGTTCCACAGCATGGGGCCCACCGGCGGAATGCCCGCCGTGGACGATCCCGTGGTGAGCGCGAGGCGGTAGTTTTCCACCAGATGCGGGCCGGGCAGGAGGCCCACGCGGCCGGAGAGGAAATCCGAGCCCGCATAAGTGGAGGCCACGAACGCCACATAGAGCGGCAGCATCATCACCGCCGCCCCGGCGATGAGCACCAGGTGGGCCAGCAGCAGGGACAGGCGCGAGGTGCCGGCCATCAATAGCTCACCTTGCGCTCGATATGGCGGAACTGGAGCGCGGTCAGCGCCACCACGATCACCAGCAGCACCACCGACTGGGCCGACGAGCCGCCGAGGTCCAGCCCCTCGAAGCCGTCGCGGAACACCTTGTAGACGAGGATGGTGGTGGCCCGCCCCGGCCCGCCGCCGGTGGTGGCGTGGATGATGCCGAAGGTATCGAAGAAGGCATAGGTGAGGTTCACCACCAGCAGGAAGAAGGTGGTGGGCGCGAGCAGCGGCAGCACGATGTGGCGGAAGCGCTGGAAAGGCCCTGCGCCGTCCAGCGCCGCCGCCTCCAGCGCGCCCTGGGGAATGGCGCGCAGGCCCGCGTAGAAGAACAGGAAATTGTAGCTCACCTGCTTCCACGCCGCAGCGAGGATGACGAGGGTGAGCGCCTGCCCGCCGTCGAGCACGTGGTTCCAGGAGATGCCCATGGTGCGCAGGGCGCGGGCGATCATGCCCACCGAGGGGTCGAACATGAACAGCCACAGCACCCCGGCCACCGCCGGCGCCACCGCATAGGGCCACACCAGCAGCACCTGGTAGAGCCCGGCGGCCTTGCCCAGCGCATCCGCCGCCGCTGCGAACAGGAGACCGAGGCCCATGGCCAGCGCGGTGACGCAGAAGGCGAACAGGAAGGACACGCCCACCGCCTCCAGATAGGCCGGATCGCGCAGCAGGGCGGCGAAATTGCCGAGCCCCACGAAGGTGCTTCCCAGACCGAACGCATCCTGCGCGAACAAAGACGAGACCAGCGCCTCCCCCGCCGGCCACACGAAGAACATGAGCGTCACCGCCACCTGCGGCAGCAGCAGCAGATAGGGCGTGATCTTGCCGGGGAAGGTGACGCGCTTGGCTTGCATGGGGTTAGCGCGCCGTCATCGTGGGTTCCAGAATCCAGCGACGGCGCTGCCGGAGCCCACCACCGCTGGGGCCCGGCTCTCCTTGCGCTATCGCTTCAGTCGGCCGGGACACGAGGGCATCCCTCACGGATTGGCCTTCTCGAACGCCCGCAGTTGCTCGTTGCCGCGGGCTTCGGCGGCGGCGAGGGCGGCTTGCGGCGTCTTCTGGCCGGCCAGCGTCGCCTCCAGTTCCTCCTCGATCACGTCGCGGATCTGCAGGAAATTGCCGAAGCGCAGGCCCTTGGAATTGGCCGTGGGTGGGTTCAGCGTCATCTGGCGGATGGAGACGTCGGTGCCGGGGTTCTTCTCGTAGAAGCCCTGGGCGCGGGAGAGGTCGTAGGCGGCCTGCGTGATGGGCAGGTAGCCCGTGTTCTGGTGCCACCACGCCTGCACCTCGGGCCGCGAGAGATAGCCGAAGAACTTGGCGACACCCTTGTATTCCTCCGCCGGACGGCCGGTGAGCACCCACAAGGTGGCGCCGCCGATGATGGCATTCTGCGGCGCGCCCTTAACGTCGGGCCAGTAGGGCATCATGCCGTAGCCCAGCTCGAACTTCGAGTTGGCGAGGATGCCGGCCCGCGCCGCCGAGGAGCCGATGCTCATGGCGCATTCGCCGGAGAAGAATTTCGGGTCCGCCTTCGACTGGCGGCCGCCATAATCGTAGATCTTCGTCTTCTGCCAGCGGGCGAGGGCTTCCCAGTGCTTCTGGGTGAGCGGGTTGGCGATGGTGAGGCGGGTGGCGGTGCCGCCCAGCCCGTTTTCCAGCGTGCCCACGGGCACATTGTGCCAGGCGGAGAGGTTCTCGACATTCACCCAGCTCGGCCACTGGGTGGTGAAGCCGCACGGCACCCCGGCCGCCTGCACCTTCAGCGCGGCCGCCTCCACCTCGGGCCAGGTCTTCGGCGGGGTTTCCGGATCAAGGCCGGCTTTCCGGAACAGATCCTTGTTCACATAGAGGATGGGGGTGGAGGAATTGAACGGGAACGACAGCATGTTGCCGGCGGTGTCGGTGTAGTAGCCCGTGACTGCCGGCAGATAGGCCTTGGGGTCGAACGGCTCGCCGGCGTCGGCCATCAGCTTGTAGGTGGGATAGATGGCGCCCTTGGCGCTCATCATGGTGGCGGTGCCCACCTCGAACACCTGCACGATGGCTGGATGCTGCTTGGCCCGGAAGGCGGCGATGGCCCCGGTCATGGCCTCGGGATAGGTGCCCTTGAATACCGGGACGATCTTGTACTCGCCCTGGGTGGCGTTGAAATCGGCGGCGAGCTTTTCCAGCTTCTCCCCCAGCGGGCCGGCCATGGCATGCCACCACTGGATCTGGGTCGGGGTCTGGCTCTGCGCCGCCGCCGGCTGGGCGAGGGTCGCGGCGAAGGCGGAGACGACGAGCGCCGTGAGCACGCCGCGTCGGGACGAATGGACCATGTGAGCCTCCACGGAAAGCGGCGGTGCCGTGCGGCCCGCGTCAGATCCGGATGGATGAAGTCCTAGCGTTACCGTTCCATGACAGACGGCGATCAAAGCGCCAACGACACGCCTTGACCCGACCGCCGCCATCCTGCCGCACGGCATGCCCCCGGCGCCAGAGGCGGCGGAGCGCCGGGCGCTTCGAACCATCGTCACCCTCCGGCTTGACCGGAGGGGCGATCTTGCCGCCCCCCGATTTGCCGGCTCCGACCCGCTGGGTTATGGAAGGCCGGCGGAGAGGACGTGAACGCGTCACGGATCAGGGCGGAATCGGATGGGTTTGGCTTATCGGGCCGACGTGGACGGCTTGCGAGCGGTTGCGGTCGGAAGTGTCGTTCTGTACCACAGCCATATCCCGCCGTTTACTGGCGGCTATATCGGCGTTGATGTCTTCTTTGTCGTTTCCGGTTTTCTGATTACTTCGATCCTTTATCGGGAAATCAAGGCCGGCACGTTTTCACTACTGGATTTCTATGATCGCCGCATAAGGCGCATCTTCCCGGCCCTGTTCCTGGTGCTGGCGGTGACGACGCTGCTCGCCGCGCACATCCTGCTGCCGCGGCAGATGGTGCTGTATTCCAAATCGCTGCCGCCCTCGGCGCTGTTCTACGCCAACATCTATTTCGAGCAGACGCTCAATTATTTCGGGGCGAAGGCCAACGATACGCCGCTGCTGCACCTGTGGTCGCTGGCGGTGGAGGAGCAGTTCTACATCGTTTTCCCGCTGCTGCTGTTCGCCCTGCTGCGGCTCGGCGGGCGGATGCTGGCAGTGGGCGCCATCGTGGTCATCGCGGTGGCCTCGCTCGCCTATGCGCAGATGGCGCTGACCGATGCGCCCTCCATGTCGTTCTACATGCCTATGAGCCGGGCCTGGGAGCTGATGGCGGGATCGATCCTCGCCCTGGTGGCATGGCCGCGGGTGGCGCCGAAGATCGCGGCCTGGGTGGCGCTGGCGGGCATGGCGGCGATCATCGTGCCGGTCTTCGCCTATAACTACCTCACGCCCTTCCCGGGCTTTGCCGCCTTGCCCGCCGTGCTCGGCGCGGTGGCGGTGATCTGGGCCGGGGCCTGCGCGCCGGAGGGCGTGGTGTCGCGGGTGCTGAGCCTGCCCGGCTTCGTCTATATGGGCCGCATCTCCTATTCGCTCTATCTGTGGCACTGGCCACTGCTGGTGCTCGGGGTGGTGTGGAAGGGGCGGGCCCTCACCTATTTCGAGGCCGGCGGCGTGGTGCTGTTCGCGGTGCTGCTGTCGGCCCTGTCGCTGAAATATGTGGAGACGCCCCTGCGCCGGCCGCAGGCGCTGGGCGGCAGCCGGCTGGCGCGCTTCGGCGCGGGCGCTGCCGCCATCCTGGTGGCGGTGGGGGTTTCCGCCGGCATCGCGCAGGCGGGACGGGGCTTCTGGCCCATCTCCCAGCGCGGCGCGGCGGCAGAGGCGGCGGCCGACGACCAGAGCCGGTCCCAGAAGAACTGCAACAACATGCCCGAAGGCTGGCGCCCCCGTAACCTGACCGCCATCGCCGACTGCGCCCGCGGCTCCAAGGCCGCCGAGGGCCGCTACGACGCGGTGGTGTGGGGCGATTCCCATTCCGGCGCCGCCTTCATCGGCTTTGCCGAGGAGTTGGAGCGCCTGGGCCTGACCACGCGCATGGCGACCATGCCGGGCTGCCCGCCGCTGCTCAGCGCCGCGCGGTCGAGGGGCATCGGCCCGCCGGGGGCCTGCAACGCCTTCAACGAGGCGGTGCTGGCGGAGATCCGGCAGGTGAGGCCCAAGCTGGTGATTCTGGTGGCCCGCTGGTCCCTGGTCACGCGCGGGCCGGCGCTGAATGCCGCCCTCATGCGTGGCCGTGGCGGCGAGCCGCCGGAGGTGGACCAGCTCTTCAAGTCGCTGCTGGAGGGGCTGGACACCACCATCGAGGCGGTCACGGCCCTGGGCGCGCGGGTGCTGCTGGTGGGGCAGGCGCCGGAATATCGCTATGCCCCCAACCACTGCTTCGCGTGGAAGGAGTTCTACGGCGGCGATTCGAACGCCTGCCTGTCCCAGTCGCGGGCCGATGCCTTCTTCTACCTCGCCGACGGCAACGCCCTGCTGGCGCGGGCGGCGGCACGGCACCCGGGCACGGACGTGTTCCTGTTGTCCGACGTGTTCTGCGACCAGGACCGCTGCCGGGCCAGCAAGGGCGATGCCTTCTTCTACGTGGACGGCGACCACCTCTCGGCCACCGGCGCGCGGGTGTTCAGCGTCGACGACCGGCTGCGCCGCATCCTGACGGCGGCCCTGGCGGGGGCGGTTCGTCCGGGCGCCAGCGCTCAATAGGGCGGGCAGGCACGTCTCCGTCCCGTCGCCCTCCGGCTGGACCGGACGGCCCATCTTTGCGCGTCCCGGGCCTCCAACGTCTTGTCCCGGTCGCGCCATGGGGCGTCCGGTCCAGCCGGACGGCGACGGGGTGTGAATGCCCCCCATTTGCCGGCTCCGACCCGCTGGGCTATGGAACGTCAGCGGTGAGACGTGGAAACGGATCAGGGCGGTAAAGAATGGGTTTGGCTTACCGGGCCGACGTGGACGGCCTGCGGGCGCTTGCGATCGTGCCCGTCGTGTTGTTCCACATCCACCTGTCGGCCTTCCCGGGCGGCTATGTGGGCGTCGATATCTTCTTCGTGATATCGGGGTACCTCATTACGGCCATCCTGTTCCGGGACATCAAGGCCGGCCGCTTCAGCCTGCTCGATTTCTACGACCGGCGCATCCGCCGCATCTTCCCGGCCCTGTTCGTGGTGCTCGTCGCCACCACGCTGGCCGCCGTCTTCATCATGGTGCCGTCCGACCTGCTGCTCTATGCGCGCAGCCTCAGGGCCACCACCCTGTTCTTCTCGAACATCTATTTCTCGAAGAATCTCAATTATTTCCAACCTGAGGCCGACCTCAACCCGCTGCTCCATACCTGGTCGCTGGCGGTGGAGGAGCAGTTCTACATCTTCTTCCCGCTGATCCTGTTCGCGCTGATCCGCTGGGTGCGGCCCAACCTGTTGCGGCCCATCATCCTCGTGCTCATCGTGGTGTCGCTGGCCCATGCCGAGATCCGGCTGTCGCGCAATCCCATCGAGAGCTTCTTTTCCCTGCCCACGCGGGCGTGGGAATTGCTGATCGGCTCCGCGCTGGCGCTGGGGCTGGTGCCCTTGGTGACGCCGCGCAAGGGGGCCCTCCTGTCGCTGGCGGGCCTCGCGCTGATCGTTTGCGCCATCGCCTTCTATGACCGGCACACTCGCTTTCCCGGCCTTGCGGCGCTGGCGCCGTGCCTTGGGGCGGCGCTGATCCTCCATGGCGGGGCCTGCGGCGCGACGGGCGTCGTGCAGCGGATGCTGGCTTCCCCGGTGCCGGTGTTCTTCGGGCGCATCTCCTATTCGCTGTACCTGTGGCACTGGCCGCTGCTGGTGCTGGTCGGCTATTACCTTGAGCGGCGCCTGTCGCCCACCGAGGGGCTGCTGATCGCGGCCGTGAGCGTGGGCCTTGCCACGCTCTCCCTGTTCTATGTGGAAGCTCCGTTCCGCAAGCGTCACCGGGCCGGCACCAGCCGGTGGACGCCGGTGTGGGCGGGGGGCGCGGCCATGGCGCTGGTGGTGGCGTTCGCGGTCACCGCCATCGTCCGCGACGGGCGGTTCTGGCCCATGTCGGCCTTCGCCCAGCAAGCCGACGCGCTGGCCCGCGCGCAGGACCCCTATATGTCGTGGTGCAGCGCGCCGCTCAGCGGCCCCATGCGCATGCCGGCCAAGCCCGAATGCGTGGTCGGCCGGCAGGCGGCCGCGCCTGCCGGTGCGTCAGGGGAAGCCGCCCTGCCGCCCTTCGACGTGCTGCTGTGGGGCGATTCCCATGCCAGCGCGCTCATGCACGGGCTCGGGGAGGCCGCAGTTAAGGCCGATGCCTCCATCCGCCTGGTGATGTTGCCGGCCTGCCCGCCGCTGGACGGGGTGGTGACCCTGCACGAAAGCATCAAGGGGCTGGAGCGCCAGTGCCCGGCCTTCAACCGCGGTGTGCTGGAGCTGATCGCCGAGAAGCGGCCGAAGCTCGTCGTCATGGCCGGCCGCTGGTCGCCCTGGACCAGCCTGCAACCGGGATTCGCGCTCCGCGACGCTGATGGCCGCTATCTCTCGGCGGAGGAGGCGAGGGCCGAATTTGCCCGCGGGCTCAAGCGCAGCGTGGAGGGTGTGACGAAGCTCGGCATTCCGGTGGTGCTGGTGGGGCAGGTGCCGGAGTTCAGCTTCTCGCCGCCCCATTGCATCACCCGCGCCGAGTTTTCCGGCGCCGACACCGCCCGCTGCCTGAGCCAGGACCGGGAGAAGACGGTGGCCGGGCTTGCCGCCTCCAACCAGGCGCTGGTGGATCTCGCCAAAGGCAATCCGCTGGTGACCACGGTGCTGCTCTCCGACCGCTTCTGCGGCAAGGAGACCTGTCCCGCCATGGTGGACGGCACGCTGATCTATCGCGACCCCAACCATTTGAGCGTCGAGGGTTCGCGCATCGCCGCCGGCTTCATCAACCTCGCCGGAATTCTGCGCGCCGCCGCCGGTGGCCTGCAGGCGGCGGGGCAGGGGACGGGACAGGCCCCGCCCCCTGCCATCCGCTGAGGAAACCTGCCGGGCTCAGTCCTTGTCGAGCAGGCCGGCGAGCTTGAGGGCGACGCCCTGGGAGCCTTGCACCTTCAGCCGGCCGGTGGAAAACGCCATCAGCGGGCCCATGCGGCCGGTGATCAGCTTGTCCAGCGTGTCGGTGGAGAGCTTGAGCACTGCATCCGCCTCGCCCGAGCCCTCGCCCACCTCCACCGAGCCGCCGGTGGCATCCAGCAGGATGGCCTCGCCGGTATCGGTGAGATCGAAGCGCACCTTGTAGCCGAGCTCGGACAGGGCATCGGAGCGCTCGCGCATGGCTTCGACGAGAGAGGAAAGATCGGCCATCCGTGTCACCTCAAAAAAAGCCGCCCCGGAAGCGGGGCGGTGGGAGGAAGTCGAGAATCGGTACCTCGGGTTCCCGGGGGAATGATCCCTCAGAACATGGCCTCGTCGAGGGCCATCATGGAGGCCTTTCCGGCCTTGATGGAGCCCCACAGCGCCGCCACGTCCGGCAGCAGCTTCTCCATGAAGAAGCGCGCGGTGGCGATCTTGGCCTCGTAGAAGGCGGCGTCGTCCGGGTTGGAGACGCGCTTCTCAAACGCCACTTCCGCCATGCGCACCCACATGTAGCCCAGCGCCACCATGCCGAACAGGCGCAGATACTGGGTCGCCGCCGCGCCCGCCTCCTCCGGGTCCTTCAGGCCCTTCTCGGCGATGTGGGCGGTGGCGAGCTGGAGCGCGCCGAACGCCTTGGAGAGCGGGGTGATGAGCGGGCCGAGGTTCTCGTCGTCGAGCTTGGCGTCCATGTAGTTCAGCACGGGATGGAAGAAGGAGCGCAGATAGCGCCCCATGTGCGCCGGCAGCTTGCGGCCCACGAGATCGAGCGCCTGCACCCCGTTGGTGCCCTCGTAGATCATGGCGATGCGGGCATCGCGCACATATTGCTCCATGCCGTGGTCGCGGATGTAGCCGTGCCCGCCATAGACCTGCATGCCCATGGAGGTGGCCTCGAAGCCGAGGTCCGTGAACAGCGCCTTCACGATGGGGGTCATGAGGGCGGTGAAGTCCTCCGCCCGCTGGCGCTCCTGCGGGTCCTGCGCGTGCTCCATGAGGTCGAGCGCGCGGGCCACCCACCCGGCGAGGGCCCGGCAGCCTTCGTTATAGGCGCGCATGGTCATCAGGGTGCGGCGCACGTCCGGGTGCACGATGATGGGATCGGCCGGCTTGTCGGGATGCTTGGCGCCGGAGAGCGAACGGCCCTGCAGGCGCTCCTTGGCGTAGGCCACGGCGGCCTGATAGGCGGCCTCGCCGAGGCCGAGGCCCTGCGTGCCCACCGACAGGCGCTCGGAATTCATCATGGAGAACATGGCGCGCATGCCCTTGTGGGGCTCGCCCACCAGCCATCCGGTGGCCTCGTCGAACGACATCTGGCAGGTGGATGAGCCGTGGATGCCCATCTTGTGCTCGATGCCGGTGCAGGTGACGCCGTTGCGCGGGCCCACGGATCCATCGTCGCGCGGCAGGAATTTCGGCACCAGGAACAGGGAGATGCCCTTGATGCCCTTGGGCGCGTCCGGCAGGCGGGCCAGCACCAGGTGGATGATGTTCTCCGCCATGTCGTGCTCGCCGGCGGAGATGAAGATCTTGTTGCCGGTGACCTTGTAGCTGCCGTCCGGCTGCGGCTCGGCCTTGGTGCGCACGAGGCCGAGGTCGGTGCCGCACTGGGGCTCGGTGAGGCACATGGAGCCGGACCACACGCCGTCCACCATCTTCGGCAGGAAGCGGTCCTTCAGCTCCTGCGAGGCGTGATTCTTCAGCGCCTCATAGGCGCCGTGGGTGAGGCCGGGGCAGATGCCGAAGGCGAGGTTGCCGGAGCACAGCATCTCCTCCACCAGCTTGTTCAGGCTCGCCGGCAGGCCCTGCCCGCCATATTGCGGATCGCAGGCGATGCCGTTCCAGCCGCCCTCGCAGAACGCCTTGTAGGCCTCCTTGAAGCCCTTGGGGGTGCGCACCACGCCGTTCTCGTAGGTGCAGCCTTCGAGGTCGCCGGACTGGTTGAGGGGGGCGAGCACCTGCGTGACGAGTTTGCCGGCCTCTTCCAGCACGGCATCGATGAGGTCGGGCGTGACCTCTTCCAGGCCCTTGAGGGTGGAGAGTTCCGCGCTGCCGTGCAGCTCGTGGAGGACGAAGCGCATGTCGCGCAGCGGAGGAGTATAAACCTGCATGGCGTTGGCTCCCGAACTTATTGGATCTCGTTTTCGAACGCCGCTTGATGCGGTGTGTTGATACTGCGCGCCGTTGTGGCGAACGATCAGTCAGGGATGGCCTCGGGCGATAAAAGGAACCCCATCATAGATCGGGCTCTACCCCCTGGGCTGTTGTCGTCATCAGCACCGAGCACGACAAAATCGCCGAGCCCATAGCCAAGCACGCATCTGGGCGTCTCGGCTCCGCCGAGGCTTGAGAAGATTTGGCAGAGTTTGTCGCCTTCGATCACCCACCTTCCCGAGGCCGATCTCTGCACTCCGTCCCGATGGTCAGGCACCCACGTCACACGAAGGCGACCGTCCTCGAAGAAATCAAATTGGGCTGCTGTGTACAGCAATGTCCACGTCCACCGCCTGCCGGCGAAGAGGCGAGCGGCCTCGTCACCGCCGAGCCGACGGAACCGGGATGCGGGATCCAGAGGTGCCCCAGCCTTGTGGGCTGCCTCAACCATGGCGAATTCTTGCTGCATCTGCTCGCGCGGCAGCGGCACGCCAGCGGGAGTATTCTGCTGCGCGAGCGCCGGCCCGGAGAGGGCCAGACAAGCTGCGGCGGTATGAGCCCAGTGTCGCATTGCTCAATCGTCCTCAACGCGCAGCGTCTCGCAGGCCATGATGGCCTGAATATTCTTCTCCCCCGGCCCAGTGGCCGGGAGCGGTGCCAACCCTCCCCCGCAAGCGGGAGAGGGGGTGGGCCGGCGCTTAATTCCGCAGCGGCCGGCCTGTTTCGAGAATGTGCTCGATGCGGTCCAGCGTGGCGGTGGTGCGGATCAGCTTCATGAAGCCGTCGCGCTCCAGCTCCAGCACCCTGGCGGCGGGCACCGGTTCGATGTGGTCGGCGCTGCCGCCGGTGAGCACTTCCGCCAGCACGCCGGAGACCACCGTGTCGTGCTTCGTGGCCATGCCGCGCTTGGCAAAGCCCGCCACTGCCATGTCCATGGCCACCTTGCCGGTGGGACCCGGCAGGAAGAACTCCACGGGCTTGGGCGGCGCATAGCCGTCCACCAGCGCCAGGGCCTTGGCCTTGGCGTCGGCAAGCAGCCGGTCGCGGTTCATGGTGATGCCGTCGCTTTCGCGCAGGAATTTCAACTCCTTGGCCTCGGCGGCGGATTTCGCCACCGTGGCGGTGGAGACCGTCTCGAACACCTTGGAGGGCGCCGGCATGGGCCCCTTGGGGAATTTCGGGTCGGTGGCCCAGCGCTCCAGCATGGCGGTGCAGCCGCCCCAGGCGGGCAGCACGCCCACGCCGCATTCCACGAGGCCGATATAGCTCTCCGCATGGGCCTGCACGGCGCTGGCGTGGAGCAGGATCTCGCACCCGCCGCCGAGCGCCAGCCCAGAGGGGGCCGCCACCACCGGGAAGGGGGCGTACTTCATGTCCTGGTAGGTCTTCTGGCCGGTGGCGACTAGCTTCTCCACCTCGCCGAAGGCGCCGATATTGCAAGCGAACAGCGCGAGGCCGAGATTGGCGCCCACCGAGAAGTTTGAGCCCTCGTTATAGATGACGAGCGCCTTGTGCTTGTCCTTCACCAGCTTCAGCGCCTTGGCGAGCATCGTGATGATGCCCTCGTCCAGCGAATTGCTCTTGGAGGTGAATTCCAGGCACACCACCCCGTCGCCGATATCCCACAGGGCGGCGGAGCCATTCTTGAGCAGCGGCTGCGACTTCAGCTTGATGTCCGCGAGCAGCAGCACGCCTTCGGGGCGCACTATGTCGCGATAGCTGCCGTCCAGGGCGAGATACTGCCGCGTGCCGTTCTCCACCCGGTAGAAGGGCTTATCCGCCGCCAGGGCGAGCAAGGCCGGAACCTCCTCGCCATCGGCAGTGAGCAGGCTGGCGAGGCGGGCGGCGCCGATCTTGTCGATCAACTCGAACGGGCCGAATTTCCAATTGTAGCCAAGGCGCATGGCATCATCGATGGCGACGATGTCGTCCGCCGCCTCGGGCACGAGGCGCGCCGCATAGGCCAGCGTCTTCGCCATCACCGAGCGGGCATAGCGCCCCGCCGTTCCCGGCGCGGAAAGGAGGGCGAAGATGTCCTTGCCGCCGCCGTCCTCCAGCTCCGGCACGCTCGCCTTTTCCTGCGGGCGGTAGGCGCCGGTTGAAAGGTCGATGGCCTCCTTCGCCTTGCCGCCGTTCTCCCGGTTGAGCCGGTAGAAGCCGCCCTTGCCCTTGCGGCCGGTATAGCCGGTCTCGATCATCTTCGAGATCAGCGGCTCGTCGCGCAGGGTGGCGTGGAACGGGTCGGACAAGGGCAGGGCGCGCTTCAGGGAGCCCTGCACATGGGGCATCAGGTCGAGGCCCACGAGGTCGATCAGGCCGAACACACCGGTCTTGGGGAAGCCGAAGGGCCGGCCCATGACAGCGTCTGCCTCCTCCACCTTCAGGCCGAGGCGGAAGGCCTCGCCCACGGCGAGCTGCAGCCAGTAGGTGCCGAGCCGGTTGGCGATGAAGCCGGGGGTGTCCTTGCAGGTCACCACCGTCTTGCCCAGCTTCACATCGGCAAAGCGGGCGACGGCTTCCACGGTCGCCGGAGCGGTGTCGGCGCCGGCCACGATCTCCAGGAGCCGCATGTAGCGCGGCGGGTTGAAGAAGTGGGTGATGAGGAAGTCGCGCCTGAAGGTCTCCGGCAGCCCGGCGGTGAGATCGCCGAGCGGGATGGTGGAGGTGTTGGACGACACCGCCGAGCCCGGCCGGCGGGCGGCCTCGATCTTGGCGTAGAGCGCCTGCTTGATGTCGAGACGCTCGATCACCGCCTCCACGATCCAGTCGCAGGTGGCAAGATCTGAGAGATTGTCCTCGATGTTGCCGGCGGTCACGAGCTTGGCCGCGCGCTTCGACATGAAGGCGGCGGGATCGGCCTTCAGCAGCTTCTCCACCGCCTTCTCGGCGATGGCGTTGCGGTTGGCGGCGCCCTCCGGGACGATGTCGAGGAGCAATACCTCAATACCGGCATTGGCCACATGGGCGGCGATGCCCGCGCCCATGACGCCGGCGCCGATGACCGCCACCTTCTTGATGTCGAACCCGCCGATGTCGGCGAAGCTCTTGATATCGGTTTCGCTGGTCATGACGCGCCCCCTCAGACGCGTTCGAGGACGGTGGCGATACCCTGTCCGCCGCCGATGCACTGGGTCGCGAGGGCATATTTGCCGCCCTCCCGCTTCAGCAATGACGCGGCTTTGCCGACGATGCGCGCCCCGGTGGCCCCCAGCGGATGGCCGAGCGCGATGGCGCC
The DNA here is from genome assembly GCF_043193975.1 of Xanthobacter versatilis. Taxonomy (NCBI): domain Bacteria; kingdom Pseudomonadati; phylum Pseudomonadota; class Alphaproteobacteria; order Hyphomicrobiales; family Xanthobacteraceae; genus Xanthobacter; species Xanthobacter versatilis. The sequence continues at coordinate 117,345 of NZ_JBAFVB010000002.1, forward strand.
GCCGTCGATGTTGAGGGTCTCGTCGCGGACGCCGAGTTCGCGTTGGCAGGCAAGGGCCTGGGAGGCGAAGGCCTCGTTCAGCTCCACCACGTCGATCTGCGAGATGTCGATGCCGGAGCGGGTCAGCGCCTTCTTGGTCGCCGCCACCGGGCCGATGCCCATGATCTCCGGCGCGCAGCCAGCAACCGCAACGCTTTTCAGGCGGGCGAGGGGCTCCAGGCCATGCTTCAGCGCATAGTCCTCCGAGCACACCAGCACGGCAGACGCGCCATCGGTGAGGGGCGAGGAGGTGCCGGCGGTGACGGTGCCATGCTCGTCAAAAGCGGGCTTGAGGCCGGCCAGCTGCTCGGCCGTGGCATCGCGGCGGATGCAGCCGTCCTGGGTCGCGCTCTTGCCATTTATGCGGATGGAAACGATCTCGTCGGCGAACTTGCCGGCGGCCTCGGCTGCCGTTGCTTTCGCATGGCTTTTCAAGGCGAAAGCGTCCTGGTCGGCGCGGGTGATCTGCCACTTGGCGGCGACGTTCTCCGCCGTCTCGCCCATGCCCATGTAGGCCTGCGGGAGCTTGGCGTAGAGCGCCGGATTGGGCATGGGATTGAAGCCGGTCATGGGCACGCGGCTCATGCTCTCGATGCCGGCGCAGATGAAGACTTCGCCGGCGCCCAGTTGGATCTGACCGGCCGCCATGTGCACCGACTGCATGGACGAGCCGCAGAAGCGGTTTACCGTTGCGCCGGCGACGCTGTCGGGTAGGCCGGCGATCATGCCGATCAGGCGCGCGATGTTAAAGCCCTGCTCCGCCTCGGGAAAAGCGCAGCCGACGATGAGGTCCTCGATGTCCTCGACCTTGACGCCGGTGCGGGCCACCAGCTCCGCCACCACCTGTGCGGCGAGGTCATCCGGGCGCACGCGCGCCAGTTCACCCTTCTTGGCAAGGGCGAAGGGCGAGCGGGCGTACCCCGCAATCACAACGTTTTGCATGGGCTCTCCTGCCTATATATCTTGTTGGTCCGCGTCTGATCCCGTTTTGACCAGATTGCTGTGCAATCAAATCAATAAAACGATCTCATTCTTTATTTTGGAGGCGTGATTTCTCGGATTTATACAATCCGAATCCATCCGACTCTGGCGCGGGACCGAAAGGGAATTCGGTCAGCCGGCGGCCTTTTTCTGGGCCGCCTCCTGTTCGAGGGCGGACAGGGTCTGCTCCTCGATTTCCTTCAGCTCGACGATGCTTTCCTCAAGCGCAAGGCGCTGGTCTTCCAGCATTTCGAGCCGCGTCTGCACCTTCTTGAGGAGCAGGCGCATCTGTTCTGCCTGGGTCGGGTCCATGTCGTAGAGATCAAGGTATTCCTTGATCTCGCGCAGGGAGAAGCCGAGTCGCTTGCCGCGCAGGATGAGGACCATCCGGGCCCGATCACGCTTGGTGTAGACGCGCATGGTGCCGGCGCGCCGCGGGGTGATGAGGGCCTTGTCTTCGTAGAATCGGATCGTGCGCGGGGTCACGGACAGGTCCCGAGCCAACTCGGTGACCGTGAAGAACGTGTCCGTCAGGGCGCTTCCGGCGCCGCGCTTGCCTGTGGATGCCACGGCCTCACCTATACGTCATCTATCCGCCCCGAAGATACATGCTTTGACCCTCGGCGCAAGCCCCGATGCGGCAGGATTTTATCGCGATTGCGTCATTGGCCATGCTGGACGCAGGCTCTGGCGAATCCGTTGTGTGGGTGGTGGCAGGGTTGGGGGGAGGGCGTGCCGAAGCGTGTGCTTTCGCTCTCGAATTGCGACGGCCCCGGCGGACCCTCTCCTCACCTCCGTCGGGGAAATTCGCGCCGGACGGCTGTGGCGCATTTGCAACGAGTTTGTCTTTCCCTTGCGATCATCTTCGAAGTTAAATGAACCCAGTTGACGCACATATTCGTTTAGGCATCTTAGATGACGTATAGGGCATCGATAAAACCAATACTGCACTGCAGCGTGCGGGGCCCAGAGGAAACTGTCTCAAGCGGGGGAAACCTAATGATGATGCGCGACTGGGCCGTGCGGGCGGCTCGAGTGCTTGTTCTTCCCATGGTCGCCGGGGCGGCCGGGCAGGCGCATGCCGGCGGCTTCGGCCTGCGCGAGCAAAGCTCCTATTACCAGGGCACGGCCTTCGCTGGCACCGCGGCAGGAGGCGACGGACTTGCCTCCATGTTCTGGAATCCGGCAGCCATCAGCTTCACGCCGGGCCTCAGCGTGGAAGGCAACGTCACCTACATTGCGCCGCACGCGTCCCTCGACGTCTATTCCGCCACCGCCCCCATCACCGGGGCTTCGCTTGGAACGACAGGCGCCAGCGACATCGTGGGCAACGGCGTGCTGCCGACCACGTACATCTCCTATGCTTGGGAAAAATGGGCAGTCGGCTTCGCCGTCACCTCGCCCTTCGGCCTCGTGACCGACGCGCCCTGCAACTTTTCGGGCCGGTATTACGGTTGCTACAATCGCATCTTTGACATGAATGTGCAGGCATCGGTGGCCTACAAGGTCAATGAGTGGCTGACCATCGGCGGCGGGTTGAACGTCAATTACATCGATGCCAAGCTGACCAACGCGCAATTCGCCGGATTTACATCGCCCCTGAACAATCTGTACGCCGAGGTGAACGGCGACGACCTGGGCGTGGGCTTCAATCTCGGCGCATTGTTCACGCTGGCGCCGGGAACGACGCTCGGCATCGGCTACAAGTCCTCGATCGACCAGAATCTCTCGGGCAACCTGAACCTGTCGGTGGCCAACATCACCACGGTCAACCAGGTGGCCGCCAGTGCGGGCCTGACCCTGCCGGACCAGGTGACGGCCTCGTTCCGCTCGCAGCTGACGCCGCAATGGACCGTGCTCGGCACGGTGGAGTGGACCAACTGGTCCACGGTGCAGCAACTGGTGGTGACCTCGCGCGGCATCCCGGTGAGCACGCTGGACCTCAAGTGGAACGACGGCTGGTTCTTCTCCGGCGGCGTCGAATACCAGTGGGATCCCAAGCTCGCGCTGCGCGCCGGCATTGCCTACGAGCTGACCCCGGTGCCGGACGAGACGCGCTCGCCGCGCCTGCCCGATACCAACCGCCTGTGGCTGTCGGGGGGCTTCACCTACAACTTCACGCCGCAATTCTCGTTCGACTTCGCCTACAGCCACATCTTCGGCGAGAACAGCCCCATCAACCTGTCCGCGTCCGATCCCGCGAATGCGCTGCGCGGCTCGCTGGTGGGCGAGGTGAACGATGGCTATGTGGACATCGTCTCGGTGGGCCTGCGCTACAAGTTCGGTGCCCCTGTGACCGCCGCGCTGATCACGAAGTGAGCGCACCCGCGGCCGTCCGCTCTCCAGCGGATGGCCGCGGATCACAGCCGGCTGCGGCGCACCCATCCTGATCCGGGCGCAATCGCGGCCGATACTGGGTGACGTTGCGTGAGATGCGGGAGCTATTTCGCGACACAAGACCGTGCGAAATGCCTCTCAGCCGTTGATTTGGCCTATTTTCATACGAACCGGTGCCCACCCGGCGCGGGCATGCCTCTCGTCGGATGTGCGGGATGCAATAAGTTGGCACCGGCGGAAGGAGGGACGTCCATGCTCCATCGCACCGATGGCGGGGCCGTGGCCTACGCGCCCGTGCCCGAGCTTCTCGACACCAGCGTCGCCGAATTCGGCGACCGCACCGCGCTCAGCTTCTTCGGCCGCAAATGGACCTATGCCCAGCTCGGCAAGCTGGTGGACCAGGTGGCGGCCGGGCTCCAGGCACAGGGCGTGCACAAGGGCGTCAAGGTCGGCCTGTGCCTGCCCAACACGCCGTATTCGGTCATCTTCTTCTTCGCCATCATGAAGGCCGGCGGCACGGTGGTGAATTTCAGCCCGCTCTATGTGGAGCGTGAGCTGAGGCACCAGATCCGGGATTCCGGCACCATGATCATGGTGGTGCCCGACCTGAAGCTGATCCATTCGCGGGTCGCGGCGGTGGCGCAGGAAGCGGGCCTGAAGACCATCGTCGTGTGCCCCATGTCCGGCATCCTGCCATTTCCCAAGGGGCTGCTCTTCAACCTGTTCAAGCGCAAGGAGAAGGCCGAGTTCAGCCTCGGCGACGGCCTGCACCTGGCCTATGGCGCGCTGCTGCGTCACGGCGACCGGCCGCAGCCGGTGGAGGTGGATGTGGAGAACGACGTGGCGGTGCTGCAATATACCGGCGGCACCACCGGCGTTCCCAAGGGTGCCATGCTCACCCATGCCAATATCTCCGCCAATGCGGAGCAGGTGATCACCCATGCCGATTGCCGGCGCATCGGGGTGAAGCGGGTGCTGGGCGTGCTGCCCCTGTTCCACGTCTTCGCCATGCAGACGGTGATGCTGATTCCCATCTGCCTCGGCGCCGAGATCATCCTGGTGCCACGCTTCCAGCTTTCCGACCTGCTCGACCGCATCGAGCGGGAGAAGCCCACCATGTTCCCCGGCGTGCCCACCATCTATGCCGCCATCAACGGCGTGGCCGACATCGACAAGCGCGACCTGAAATCCCTCACCCTGTGCATTTCCGGCGGCGCGCCGCTCCCGGCGGAGGTGCGCGAACGCTTCGAGGACCTCACCGGCTGCAAGCTGGTGGAGGGCTACGGCCTCAGCGAGACCTCGCCGGTGGTGACCGCCAACCAGCCCCTCGGCCGGGTGAAGGACGGTTCGGTGGGCACGGCGCTGCCGCAGACTGTGATCGAGATTCGCGATCTTGAGGATGTGCGGCGCATCGTCCCTCAAGGCCAGAAAGGGGAGGTCTGCGTGCGCGGTCCGCAGGTGATGAAGGGCTATTATAATCGCCCGGACGACACCGCCTCCGCCTTCATTGACGGCGCGTTGCGCACCGGCGACGTGGGCTATCTGGACGAGGACGGCTACCTCTTCCTCGTGGATCGCATCAAGGATGTGATCCTGTGCGGCGGCTACAATGTCTATCCACGGGTCATCGAGGAGGCGCTTTATCTCCATCCGGCGGTGGCGGAGGCGGTCGCCATCGGGGTGCCCGACCCCTACCGTGGCCAGGCGCCCAAGGCTTTCGTCACCCTGCGCGCCGATTCTGAAGCGACCCCCGGCGAGCTGATGGACTTCCTCACGGCCCAGATCTCCAAGATCGAGATGCCGAAGGCGGTGGAGATTCGCGACAGCCTGCCCAAGAGCGTGGTGGGTAAGCTCTCCAAGAAGGAGCTGGTGGAGGAGGAGCGCCAGCGCGAGCAGGGGTAGGGCGCCTTTCCCTGCTTTAAAGGCCGGAAAGCCTGCCCGGCTTACCTCCGGCCGCACTTGCCTCGGGAAGCCGGCTCGCGTATATGGCCGGCCATCCCGCACGCGGACATCAGGCCATCTGGCCATCCGGTGCCCTCTCCCTATTAGGGGGTGGGGGTACGTCCGCGGAGGCTCAACCGGAGAATACCCAAATGGCGCTTCCCGATTATTCGATGCGCCAGCTGCTTGAAGCTGGCGTGCACTTTGGACATCAGTCCCACCGTTGGAACCCGAAGATGGCGCCGTACATCTTCGGCGTGCGCAACAACATCCACATCATCGACCTGTCGCAGACCGTGCCCGCGCTGCATCGCGCGCTGCAGGCCGTCTCCGACACGGTGGCCCAGGGCGGCCGCGTGCTGTTCGTCGGAACCAAGCGCCAGGCCCAGGAGCAGGTGGCTGACGCCGCCCGCCGCTCCGCCCAGTATTATGTGAACTCCCGCTGGCTCGGCGGCATGCTCACCAACTGGAAGACCATCTCCAACTCCATCGCCCGGCTGAAGAAGCTGGAGGAGATGCTGTCCGGTCCCGAGCAGGGCTCCGGCTACACCAAGAAGGAGCGTCTGACGCTGTCCCGTGAAAAGGACAAGCTCGACAAGGCGCTCGGCGGCATCCGCGACATGGGTGGCCTGCCCGACCTGCTGTTCGTCATCGACACGAACAAGGAAGACATCGCCGTGAAGGAGGCCCAGCGCCTCGGCATCCCGGTGGCGGCCATCCTCGACACCAATTGCGATCCGGACGGCATCGCCTTCCCGGTTCCCGGCAATGACGACGCCGGCCGCGCCATCCAGCTCTACTGCGAGCTGGTCGCCCGCGCCGCCATCGACGGCATCGGCCGCGGCCATTCCGACCTCGGCATCGACGTGGGCGCCGAAGAGGCCCCGCTGGTGGAAGACCTGCCGGTGGAAACCGGCGCCTGGTCGTCCTTTGAGCCCCTGTCGGGTCCGCGCGGCGTTGCCGACGACCTGAAGAAGCTCACCGGCGTCAGCCCCGAGATCGAGCAGAAGCTCAACGATCTCGGCGTGTTCCACTTCGGCCAGGTGGCCGGGCTCGATGCGATCGACGCCCACCGCATCGGCGAGGAAGTGGGACTGCCCGGCCGCGTGGACGGCTGGGTGGCCCAGGCCAAGGAGCTGTCTGCCGAGGTCGAGTGACCTTGTCGCAGATCTGATAGCGAATCGAGAGTAATGGGGCGCCTGGGGCGCCCCCACGGCCGGCTCGGGCACCCCCTGGCCGGCCGTGGCGCGAGAAGAAGGGATTTTTGACATGGCTGCGATCACCGCCGGGCTGGTGAAGGAACTGCGCGACAAGACCGGCGCAGGCATGATGGATTGCAAGTCTGCGCTCACCGAGACGAACGGCGACATCGAGGCCGCCATCGACTGGCTGCGCAAGAAGGGCCTCGCCAAGGCCGCCAAGAAGGCCGGCCGCGTGGCTGCCGAGGGCCTGGTGGCGGTGGAATCCTCCGGCCACTACGCCGCCGCCATCGAAGTGAATGCGGAAACCGACTTCGTCGCCCGCAACCCGGACTTCCAGGCGTTCGTGCGCGAAGCGGCCAAGGTTGCCCTCAACACCGACGGCACCGTGGAAGCGGTGGCCGCCGCCAAGTTCCCCGGCGAGAGCGTCACCGTCGCTGAGCGCCTGACCGCGCTCATCGCCACCATCGGCGAGAACATGACGCTGCGCCGCTCGGCCAAGCTCTCCGTGTCGGCCGGCGTCATCGCCAGCTACGTGCACGGCGCGGTGGTGGAAGGCCAGGGCCGTATCGGCGTGCTGGTGGCGCTCGAGTCCACCGGCGACGTGGAGAAGCTCTCCACCCTCGGCCGCCAGATCGCCATGCACATCGCCGCGCTGAACCCGCTGGCTCTGGACGCGTCCGGCATCTCCGAGGAGACCATCGCCCGCGAGAAGGCCATCCTGCTCGAGAAGCACCAGGGCAAGCCCGCCAACGTGCAGGACAAGATCGCCGAGAGCGGCATCAAGAGCTTCTTCAAGGAGGTCACCCTCCTTGACCAGGCCTTCGTGCATGACGGCTCCAAGTCGGTCTCCCAGGTTCTGAAGGAGGCCGAGGGCCAGGTCGGCGCGCCGCTCAAGCTCACCGGCTTCGTGCGCTTCGCGCTGGGCGAGGGCATCGAGAAGGAAGAGACGGACTTCGCCGCCGAGGTGGCTGCCGCCGCCGGCCAGTCCTGATCAACGTCCGCTTCTGACAAGAGCGCTTTCCGTTCGCCCCGGCTCACGGGAAGCGCTCTAGAGACTCGTGCTGACGCGTTTTCTTCACGCGAGCCGGTATCCACGCCGCTCGAAAACGCTCTAAAGGGCAAGGGGGGCTCTCATGACCGCTTCCACGGCGGACGACTCGGACTTCCCGGAGCCCCCGGTGCCGTTCGCGGCATCGGGCCTCCCTTATCCCCGTATCCTGGTGAAGGTCTCCGGCGAAGCCCTGATGGGCTCGGAGCCCTTCGGCCTCCATCCGCCCACCGTGGCCCGCATCGCCCGTGACCTGGTCGCGGCGCGTGCGCTCGGCTGCGAGGTGGCGGTGGTGGTGGGCGGCGGCAACATCCTGCGCGGCGCGCGGGTGGCGGGCGAGGATCTCGACCGCGCCACCGCCGACCACATGGGCATGCTGGCCACCGTCATGAACGGCCTCGCGCTCGAGGCCGCCATCGAGGCGGCGGGCGCGCCGGCCCGCACCCTGTCCGCCATTCCCATGCCGACTGTCTGCGAGCCCTATGCCCGCCAGCCGGCCAACCGGCACCTGCGGCGCGGGCGCATCGTCGTGCTCACCGGCGGCACCGGCAATCCGTATTTCACCACGGATACCGGCGCGGTCCTGCGCGCCGCCGAGCTGGATTGCGACGCGGTGCTGAAGGCCACTAACGTGGACGGTGTCTACACCGCCGACCCCAAGAAGGACCCGACCGCCACGCGCTACGACCGCATCACCCACGACGAGGCGCTCGCCCGCGACCTCAAGGTGATGGATGCGGCCGCCTTCGCCCTTGCCCGCGAGGCGTCGTTGCCGATAATCGTGTTCGATATTCGCGAGCCCGGCGCCATCGCCACGGCCGCGAAGGGTGAAGGCCGTGTGACGGTCGTCGCTCCCTGAACCTGTACTGCGCGGGGCGATTGCGCTTCTGCGCATTGTCGGGTCAAGGGGTGCCGGTCGTCGGCTGGGATCTTGGGTTGGGGTTCAGGCTGGAATCGGGGGACCGGGAGCGCACCGCGAGGGCGGGGCGGTTTGGCGTGGCCTTTGCCGCACCTCTGCCGCGCGCTTCGCATCGCATCCCTCGCACTGCCATCAAGAAGCCGTACCATCCTGTCATCCGCGCCGGCGCCAGTCCTTTGCCCGGAGCTCCGCATCCTGACGCGGGGTTCGGCCATTGGCATGGAAACAGAAACGTTTCCATGCCAATGGAGCGGGCCCCGACAACAGACTACAGAGGTTAGCCATGACCACCGGGACCTTCGACATGTCCGATCTGAAGCGCCGCATGCAGGGCGCTGTCGGCGTGCTCAGGGACGAACTGGGCGGGCTGCGCACCGGGCGCGCCTCCGCCAGCCTGCTCGACCCCATCACCATCGATGCCTACGGCGCGCGCATGCCGCTGAATCAGGTCGCCACCGTATCGGTGCCGGAAGCGCGCCTGCTGTCGGTGCAGGTGTGGGACCGCGGCATGGTGAGCGCGGTTGAGAAAGCCATCCGCGACAGCAACCTTGGCCTCAACCCGAACACCGAGGGCCAGGTGCTGCGCCTGCGCATTCCCGAGCTGAACCAGGAGCGTCGCCAGGAACTGGTGAAGGTCGCCCACAAATATGCCGAGGCGGCCAAGGTGGCGGTGCGGCATGTGCGTCGCGACGGTATGGACCACCTGAAGAAGGTGGAAAAGGACGGCGAGATGAGTTCCGATGATCTCGACCGCCTGTCCAAGGACGTGCAGAAGGCCACCGACGAAACCATCGCCGAGATCGACCAGACGCTCGCCCAGAAGGAAAAGGAAATCCTTTCGGTTTGAGGAGCCGCTCTTGAGCCCGGAGCAAGCCATGTCCCTACGCGCCGCTGCGGGCGAGGCCGCCGTTACCGAACGGTCGCCGGCTGTCGTCCCGGTGCATGTGGGCGTGATCATGGACGGCAACGGGCGCTGGGCCACTTCGCGCAAGCTGCCGCGGGTGGAGGGCCACCGGCGCGGGGTGGAGGCGCTGCGCCGCTGCGTGCGCGCCGCCCGCGAGGTGGGGATCCGCTTCCTCACCATCTACAGCTTCTCGTCGGAGAACTGGTCGCGGCCACTGACCGAGGTACGGGAGCTGATGGGGCTCCTGAAGCTGTTCCTGCGCCACGACCTCGCTGACCTGCATGCCGACAATGTGCGGGTGAAGGTGATCGGCGAGCGGGACAATCTCGCCCCCGACATCCGCCAGCTGCTGGTGGATGCCGAGGCCCTGACCTGCAACAACACCGGCCTCACCCTGGTGGTGGCGTTCAATTACGGCTCGCGGCAGGAGATCGCGGCCGCGGTCTCGCGCATCGCGGCGGATGTCGCCGCCGGCCGGGTGCGGCCGCAGGACGTGGATGTGGACATGATCTCCCAGCGGCTCGAGACCGCAGGCATCCCCGATCCCGACCTCATCGTGCGCACCTCCGGCGAGCAGCGGCTCTCGAACTTCCTGCTGTGGCAGGCGGCTTATTCCGAATTCGTGTTCCTGCCCATCTACTGGCCCGATTTCGACAAGGCCGCCCTGCTTGCGGCCATTGACGAATATGCCCGGCGGGATCGCCGCTTCGGCGGCGTCACCAAGTGTCCGGGACCCTGACCCCCGTGAATTTCGGTTCCGATCTGAAGCATCGGACGCTCTCCGCGCTCGTCCTCGTGCCGGTTGTGCTCCTCGCCGCCTATCTGGGCGGCATTCCCTTCGCCATCCTGTGGGTGCTGGCCGGGGGCGCGATTCTCTATGAGTGGGCGACTCTCGCGCGGCTCGACAACCGGCCGGTCTATCTCGGTATCGGCGGGCTCACGCTGATCGCCGGCGGCGTCCTCGCCGTGTCGGACATGCCAACTTACGTCTTCAGCGCCGTTGGCCTTGGGGCGGCGGCCGCGGCGCTGGCGACCCCGCGCCAGAGCGGCTGGGCCATGACCGGCCTCATCGTCGCCGGCAGCGCGGCCCTGCCGGTGGTGATCCTGCGCGGTGAGACGCCGCTCGGCCTCATCGCGGTGCTGTTCCTGTGCGCCGTGGTGTGGGCGACCGACATCTTCGCCTATTTCACCGGCCGCGCCCTGGGCGGGCCGAAGCTGTGGCCGCGTGTTTCCCCCAACAAGACCTGGTCGGGCGCCATCGGCGGCAGCCTCGCGGGCATGGCGGCCGGCGTGCTGGTGGCGGCGATCCCCGGCGGGGCCGCTCTGCTGCCCGTGGCCGGTCTTGCGCTGGGGCTCAGCATCATCAGCCAGGCGGGCGATCTGGCCGAATCCGCGCTCAAGCGGCTGTTCGGCGTGAAGGATGCGAGCCGGCTCATTCCCGGCCATGGCGGGCTGCTTGACCGGCTCGACGGATTCGCCGCCGCGTCCCTTGCCGCCGTGGTGGTGGCGCTCCTGCGCAGCGCCAGCGACCCGGCGGCCGGGCTGCTTTTGTGGTAGGACCTCATTCATGAAGCGCCTTTCCATCCTCGGGGCCACCGGCTCCATCGGCCGCAGCGTCCGGACCCTCCTGGCCGATGCGCCCGGCCTCTACGAGGTGGAAGCGGTCGCCGGCGGACGGGATGTCGCGGCACTGGCCGAGACCGCCCGTGCGCTCAATGCGCGCTTTGCCGCCATCGCCGATCCGGCGGCGGGCAGGGCGCTCGCCGAAGCGCTGGCCGGCTCCGGCATCGCCAGCGGCGCCGGTCCCTTGGCCCTGATCGAGGCGGCCCAGCGCGAGGCGGACGTAGTGGTAAGCGCCATCGTCGGCGTGGCGGGCCTTGCGCCCACCGTGGCTGCCTTCGCGCCGGGCCGGCGCATCGCGCTGGCCAACAAGGAATGTCTGGTGGCCGCCGGTGCCTTCTTCATGGCCGAGGCAGCGCGGCAGGGCACCGAGATCCTGCCCGTGGACAGCGAGCACAACGCCATCTTCCAGGCGCTGGAGGCCGGCCCACGCAAGGCGGTGGAGAAGATCACGCTCACGGCCTCGGGCGGCCCGTTCCGGCTGAAAAGCCGGGAGGAGATCGCACGGGCGCTGCCGAAGGATGCGCTCAAGCACCCCAACTGGTCGATGGGCGCCAAGATCACCATCGATTCGGCCACCCTCATGAACAAGGGCCTCGAACTGATCGAGGCGATGCACCTGTTCGCCCTGCCGCCCGAGCGCTTCGATGCGGTGGTGCATCCCGAGTCGGTGGTCCACGGGCTGGTGTCGTTTGTCGATGGGTCCGTGACAGCCGGCCTCGCCATGCCCGACATGTGCGTGCCCATCGCCCATTGCCTGGCGTTTCCGGATCGAATCGTCACCTCCTGCCGCCGGCTGGACCTGGTGGCCCTGGGCCGCCTCAGCTTCGAGGCGCCGGACGAGGCCCGCTTCCCCGCGCTGGCGCTCGCCCGCGCCGCCATGGCCGCCGACGGGATGGCCGCAACCATTCTGAACGCGGCCAACGAGGTGGCGGTCGCGGCCTATCTTGAGGGGCGGATTGGCTTTTACGGCATCACCGATACCGTGGCCGCGACGCTGGACCGCATCAATGGCGGTCCTGCGCCCGCCAGCGTCGCCGATGCCATGGAGGCGGATGCACAGGCGCGCCGTGCTGCTGCCGTGCTCTTGCCTAAGTTTTCCGCAAAGGCATCTTAGGAACAGTTTGCCGCCTCGGCGGACGGTAGGCTTTTATTCCGTCCGTTTTGGCGGACGATGGTCTTGATGCCGGGCGGCCCGGCAGCATCTGGTCGGCTCAAGGCACGGGACTTCCCTCGTGCCGGGTGCCGCCCGCGGGAAATGAGGTTCCGATAATGGATGTGCTTTCCGGTCTCGGCGCGCACCTGGGCAGTCTCTCGTCCTCCCTTCTCGGATATATCGTTCCCTTCCTGTTCGTTCTGACCCTCGTGGTGTTCTTCCACGAGCTCGGCCATTTCTGGGTGGCGCGGCGCGCCGGCGTGAAGGTGCTCACCTTCTCCCTCGGCTTCGGGCCGGAGATCGCAGGCTTCAATGACCGGCATGGCACCCGCTGGCGGCTCGCGGCGGTGCCGCTGGGCGGCTATGTGCGCTTCTTCGGTGACGAGGACGCCGCCTCCACCCCCAATCAGGCGCGCCTCGCCGAAATGACGCCGGCCGAGCGGCGCGAGAGCTTCTTCTTCCAGCCGGTGGCCTGGCGTGCCGCCATCGTGGCCGCCGGACCGATCGCGAACTTCCTGCTCGCCATCGTCATCTTCGCCTTCGTCTTCATGGTGTTCGGCAAGCAGGTGACGGCGCCCCGCGTGGATCAGGTGAACCCCGGCAGCGCGGCCGAGAGCGCCGGCTTCAAGCCCGGCGACCTGGTGCTGGAGATCGACGGCGCCAAGGTGGAGAGCTTCTCCGACATGCAGCGCATCGTCGGCAGCCGTGCAGGGGAGGGGCTCGCCTTCACCATCGAGCGCGGCGACCGGCAGCTCACCCTCACCGCCGTGCCCGAGCTGAAGGAGGTGAAGGACCCCTTCGGCAATGTGCACCGCACCGGCCTGCTCGGCATTTCTCGTTCCCTTGCGGCAGGTGACGTGACCACCCACCGCTACGGCCCCATTGAGGCGGTGGGGCTCGGCGTCCAGGAAACCTGGTTCGTGGTGACCCGCACCTTCGGCTATCTGGGCGGGCTGATCGCCGGCCGCGAGTCGGCCGACCAGCTCGGTGGACCCATCCGCATCGCCCAGGTGTCCGGGCAGGTTGCGACATTTGGTATTGGGGCACTCCTATCTCTGGCAGCAGTGCTGTCCGTTTCCATTGGATTGCTTAACCTCTTTCCCATCCCGTTGTTGGATGGCGGCCACCTTCTGTTCTACGCTTTCGAGGCGATCCGCGGGCGTCCGCTGAGCGCGCGCACACAGGACATCGGCTTCCGCATCGGCCTCGCGCTGGTGCTGATGCTGATGATTTTCGCCACATGGAATGACGTGCTGCATATTGCTGCAATGTAAGGGTTTTTGATTTGCCGCACCGGGGTCGTGGCGTGAGCGCAACGGTCCTCCGGAAAAGGCAGGCTGGAGGGGCGGTTCGGTTTGCACCGCAGGTAAAAGCCTGTACAAGCGGCAACGCAGGGTGAGAATCCGTCATTGCCCTTCACAGGCTTTCGGCGGCTTCGAGAACAACGAAATTTCAAGGTTGCGCACCATATGACTGCTTCGCTCCGGGTCTTGAGAAATCTGGCTGCCGCCTTTGGGCTCGCCGCGTGCGTCGCGGGAGTTTCGGTGGCCGGTTCCCTCGTCGTGGCAAGTCCTGCCGCCGCGCAGTCGAGCTCCATCGTCGTCGAGGGCAACCGTCGCGTCGATGCTGAGACCATTCGTTCCTATTTCGGTCCTGGCCCCTACACGGGCGCCAAGATCGACGAGGCCTGGAAGGCGCTCTACGCCACCGGCCTGTTCTCCGACGTGCAGGTGTCCCAGTCCGGCGGCCGCATCATCGTGCGCGTGTCCGAGAACGAGGTGATCAACCGCGTCGTCTTCGAGGGCAACCGCAAGATCAAGGACGAGGTGCTTGAGGGCGAGGTTCAGTCCAAGGCCCGCGGCGCCCTCTCCAAGGCCACCGTCCAGTCCGACACCCAGCGCATCATCGAAGTCTACCGCCGCTCCGGCCGCTCCGGCGTGCGCGTCAATCCGGTGACCATCGATCGCGGCAACGGCCGCGTGGATCTCGTGTTCGAGATCACCGAGGGTGACAAGACCGGCATCAAGGACATCAAGTTCGTTGGCAACAAGGCCTTCTCGGACTGGAAGCTGAAGGACGTGATCTCGACGACCGCCACCAACTGGCTGTCGTTCCTCAAGTCCACCGACGTGTATGATCCCGACCGGGTCAACTCGGACCAGGAATTGCTGCGCCGCTTCTACCTAAAGAACGGCTATGCCGACTTCCGCATCATCGGCGCCTCTGCCGAGATGGATCCGGCCGGCGGCGGCTACACCATCACCTTCACCTTGGACGAGGGCGAGCAGTATCGCTTCGGCAAGGTGGATGTGGTCTCCAACATCCGCGATGTCTCCGGTGAGTCCCTGCGCCGCTCCGTGCGCGCCACCGAGGGACAGGTCTACAACGCGGAACTGGTCGAGAAGTCGGTCGAGAACCTGACCATCGAGGTGTCGAAGAGCGGCTACGCCTTCGCCCAGGTGCGTCCCCGTGGCGATCGTGACTTCGAGGCCAAGCGCATCAACATCGTGTTCGTGGTCGAGGAAGGCCCGCGGGTCTACATCGAGCGCATCGAGGTGCGCGGCAACACCCGCACCCGCGACTATGTGGTGCGCCGCGAGTTCGATATCGGCGAGGGCGATGCCTATAATCGCGTGCTGGTGGATCGCGCCGAGCGCCGCCTGCGCAACCTCGGCTACTTTAAGACCGTCAAGATCACCACCGAGCCCGGCTCCGCGCCCGACCGCGTGATCCTGGTGGTGGATGTGGAAGACCAGCCCACGGGTGAGTTCGCCATCTCCGGCGGCTACTCCACGGCGGATGGCGTCATCGCCGAGGTCTCCCTGGGCGAGAAGAACTTCCTCGGTCGCGGCCAGTACGTGAAGGTGTCCGGCTCTATGGGCCAGAACGCCCAGGGCGCGGAGTTCTCCTTCACCGAGCCTTACTTCCTCGGCTATCGCCTGGCTGCCGGCTTCGACCTGTACTGGAAAGAGACCAGCACCACGAGCTACACGCCGTATGGCACCACCACCATCGGCGGTGGCCTGCGCTTCGGCCTGCCCATCACCGACGAGATCACGCTGGCGCTGCGCTACAACCTCTACCAGCGCGAGATCAATCTCTGCGACAGCTACGTCCAGGGTACGCCTTGGTACGATACCTGCGCGGTGGGTGTGTCGTGGGCCATCCGCGATGCGGCGGCTCAGGGCGCCACCATTACCTCTGCGCTGGGTTACACCCTGTCTTTCAACGGGCTGGACAACAACCTGAACCCGACCCAGGGCCTCTATGCGGAACTGAAGCAGGACTTCGCCGGCATCGGCGGTGACGTGAACTTCATCCGCACCACCGGCGACATCCGTCACTACACGCCGCTGTGGGGCGACTCTGTCCTCATCCTGCGTACTCAGGCCGGCTATGTGACCTCCTGGGGCGGCGATCAGCTGGACGTGTTGGACAACTTCTACATGGGTCCGAACCTGGTGCGCGGCTTCGCCCCGTCCGGTATCGGCCCGCGTGACGCTGCCCCGTGCGCTGCCTCCAACTACAATCCGCTGTCCCCCATCGCTTACAATTGCCAGAACAATTCGCTGAATGCGCTGGGTGGGACGACCTATTGGGGCGTGTCGGCTGAAATACAGTTCCCCTTTGCCTTCCTGCCCAAGGATATTGGCATGAAGGGCGCGATCTTCGCGGATGC
Source organism: Xanthobacter versatilis (assembly GCF_043193975.1). Taxonomy (NCBI): domain Bacteria; kingdom Pseudomonadati; phylum Pseudomonadota; class Alphaproteobacteria; order Hyphomicrobiales; family Xanthobacteraceae; genus Xanthobacter; species Xanthobacter versatilis. Next base: position 133,171 of record NZ_JBAFVB010000002.1, read on the forward strand.
CGGCTCATTGTTTGACTATGGTGGACCGACTGCGTTCCCTGGCGTGTACAATTCTTATGCAAACCCTGCGCTGGGTTGGTCTGGTAACAACGTGTACGGCGGACCGAACTACGTGACCTGCCCTGCCGGTTCGAAGAACACGTCTGGCAACGTTTGCGTGGTCCAGAACGACGACACGGTCCGTTCCTCCATCGGCGCCAGCCTGATCTGGCAGTCGCCCTTCGGACCGTTGCGCTTCGACTACGCGTGGGTGTTGTCGCAGGCCCAGTACGACCGGACCCAGGCGTTCCGCTTCTCCGGCGGCACGCGCTTCTGATCCCGATCCTTTAAGGCGGGCGCCGGCGGGTGGTGGCTATTGCCCCAACCTCCGGCGCCCGCCGCGTTCTAGCGCCCGGGCGTATCCTTCCCATGAGCCATGACGTCTTCTTCCCGCTTCCGGCGCCCCTCACCCTTGCGGAGGTGGCGGCCCTCAGCGGGGCGCGGCTGGCCGTCGCCGATGAGGCGCAGGCTGCCGAACTGGGTGCTCGCACCATCACCGGCGTCGGCACCCTGGAGACGGCGGGACCGGACGAACTCGCCTTCTGCGATACGGTCCAGTTCGCCGAGAAGCTCGGCACCGTGCGGGCCGGCGCTGTCATCACCGCCGAGCGCTTCGCCGCCAAGGCGCCTCCCGGCCTGACCCTGCTCATTGCGGCGCGGCCCGCGGCGGCCTTTCTCGCCGTCACCCGCACCCTGTTTCCCTCGGCCCTCAAGCCACTGTCCATCTTCGGCCAGGACGGCGTCGCGCCGGGCGCTCAGGTGCATCCCAAGGCCCGGCTCGAGGACGGGGTGACGGTGGATCCCGGCGCCGTGATCGGTCCCGGCGCTGAAATCGGCGCGGGCACTATCGTTTGCGCGGGCGCCATCATCGGACCGAATGTCCGCATCGGCCGCAACTGTGCCATCGGGCCCGGCGCCAGCGTCATCCATGCGTTTCTCGGCAACGGCGTCATCATCCATGGCGGCGCGCGCATCGGCTCGGACGGCTTCGGCTACCAGCCAAGCCCCAGGGGCCATGTGAAGGTACCGCAGATCGGCCGGGTGGTTATCCAGGACGACGTGGAAATCGGCGCCAATACCACCATCGATCGCGGCGCCCTGACCGATACGGTCATCGGCGAGGGTACCAAGATCGACAATCTGGTGCAGATCGCCCACAACGTGGTGACCGGCCGCCATTGCATCATCGTGTCCCAGACCGGGATTTCCGGGTCCACCACGCTGGGGGATTTCGTGATGCTGGGCGGTCAGGTGGGCGTGGTGGGCCATGCCACCATCGGCACGGGCGCGCAGATCGCGGCCTCCAGCAATGTGAAGGGCGATGTGCCGCCGGGCGTGCGCTGGGGCGGTTCGCCGGCCAAGCCGGTGCGCGAATGGTTCCGCGAGGTAACGACCCTCAAGCGCCTCGCCGCGGCCAGCGCCCGGCGCGGCGGCAATGACGGGGAAGGGGAAGGATCGGGGGAATGAACGATACGACGCATGCCGCCGAAGGTGCGGAGCCGAAGGTGCTCGCCAGCGCTGACATCCTGAAGGTGCTCACCTGTCTGCCCCACCGCTATCCGTTCCTCATGGTGGACCGCGTGGAGCAGATCGACGGCGACCTTTCCTGCGTCGGCATCAAGAATGTGACCGCCAACGAGCCGCACTTCCAGGGCCATTTCCCCGGCAACCCGGTGATGCCGGGAGTGCTCATCATTGAGGGCATGGCGCAGACCGCCGGTGTCGTTTGTGTGCTCGGCAAGGACAAGGAAAAGCCGTCCCTGGTCTATTTCATGACCATCGACGAGGCGAAGTTCCGCCGTCCGGTCGTGCCAGGTGACGTGCTTGAATATCACATGACGCGCATCTCCCGCCGCCGCAACATGTGGTGGTATCGGGGCGAGGCCAAGGTGCGCGGCGAGATCGTCGCGCAGGCCAAGGTGGGCGCCATGATCATGGAGAACAGCTAGTGGCGAAGATCGACCCCACCGCTCGGGTGGAGAACCCGGCGGGGCTCGCGGATGACGTGGAGATCGGCCCCTACGCAGTTCTCGGTCCTGATGTGGTGCTCAAGGAAGGGGTCAAGCTCCTCGCCCATGTGAACATCCAGGGCGTCACCACCATCGGCGCGCGCACCACGGTCTTTCCGTTCGCCTCCCTCGGCACCGCGCCCCAATCGGTGCACTACAAGGGCGAGCGAACCGAGCTTTTCATCGGCTCCGACTGCATCATCCGCGAGCATGCCACCGCCAGCATCGGCACGGCGGGCGGCGGCGGCGTCACCCGCATCGGTAATGGCGTCATGATGATGACCGGGTCCCATGTGGGCCACGACTGCACTGTGGGCGACAGCGTGATCTTCGCCAACAATGCGGTGCTGGGCGGCCATGTGAGCGTCGGGGAGTTCACCTTCCTGGGCGGGCAGTGCGCGGTGCACCAGTTCACTCGCATCGGCGCCCAATGCATGATTTCCGGCCTCACCGGCGTGCGCGAGGATGTCATCCCCTTCGGCAATGTGCTGGGTCAGGCCGGCAAGCTGGTCGGCCTCAACGTCGTCGGCATGAAGCGGCGCGGTTTCTCCAAATCCGACCTGCATGCGGCGCGGGCGGTGTATCGCGATCTGTTCTTCGGCGAGGGCACGTTCGAGGCCCGGCTCGAAACCGTGCGCGAGCAGGCGGAGACTTCCGCCTTCGCCGCGGCCGTGGTGAGCTTCATCGACGCCGACCGCAAGCGGCCGATCTGCCAGCCGTCGCGAGGCGTCATCAAGGAGGAGTGAGGCGTGAGCCTTCCAGGGCAGAACGGGCAGGGTCCGGCGCCCGGCCCGGACACCCTGAAGGCGGCCGGCAGGGGGCCGGTGGGCATCGTTGCCGGCGGCGGCGCCTTTCCGGCGGCGGTCGCCGAGGCGGTCATTGCGCAGGGCCGCGATGTTCTGCTTCTCCTCATCCGCGGGTTCGCCGATCCGGCGCTGGAGCGCTATCCCCACCAGTGGTTCCGCCTGGGTTCGCTCGGCTCCGTCACCGCCATGGCCAAGGCGCGCGGTGTGCGCGACGTGGTGATGGTGGGCGCGCTCACCCGCCCGCGGGTGTCCGATCTCGGCTTCGACTTGACCATGCTGCGCCTGCTGCCGCGCATCGCCCGGCTGTTCCGGGGTGGCGACAACCACCTGTTGTCCGGGGTGCTGGGACTGGTGGCGGAACAGGGCTTCAACCTTGTCGGCGCGCATGAGGTGGCCCCCGGCCTGCTGCTGCCGCAGGGTGTGCTCGGCGCGCGGGCGCCCTCGGCGCAGGACCGGCAGGACATGGCCCGCGGGCTCGATGTCATCCGCACCCTCGGCCCGTTCGATGTAGGGCAGGGGGTGATCGTGGTGGACGGCTTCGTCGCTGCCGTGGAGGCGGCGGAAGGCACCGACCAGATGCTCGCGCGCTATGGCGAGATGCGCCGCACCGGTCGCCTGCGGTTTCACGCCGGACGCGGGGTGCTGGTGAAGGCGCCGAAGCCCGGGCAGGATCGCCGGGTGGACCTGCCGTCCCTCGGGCCGGCCACTGTGGCGCGCGCGGCCGAGGTGGGGCTTGGCGGCATCGCCTTCGAGGCCGGCGGCGCCATCGTGCCGGATGTGCAGGCGCTGGTGGCGGGGGCCGACGCGGCCGGCCTGTTCATCTACGGCATGGACCGGAGCGGAACGGTGAGCGGCCAGCCATGAGGGTGGACGGGGAGAAGGCGCTCCGCGTCTTCATGGTCGCAGGCGAAGAATCGGGCGACCAGCTCGGCGGTGCGCTGATGGAGAACCTCCATGCCGCGGCACCGGGCATCGCCTTTCGCGGTGTGGGGGGCCGGCGCATGGAAGCGGCGGGGCTCACAAGCCTTTTTCCCATGGAGGACCTCACCGCCATCGGCATCGCCGCCGTACTCGGCAAGCTGCCCACCATCCTTCGGCGGCTTCGGGAAACGGTGGCGGCAGTGCTGGCCGATCCTCCGGACGTGCTGGTGCTGGTGGATGCGCCCGATTTCACCCATCGCGTCGCCGCGCGGGTGCGGGCGGCCAATCCGAACATCCCCATCGTGAAGTATGTTTCCCCCACCGTGTGGATCTGGCGTCCGGGACGGGCGGCGGCCATGCGCCCGCATGTGGATGCGCTGCTGGCGCTGCTGCCGTTCGAGCCGGAGGTGCATCGCCGCCTCGGCGGGCCGCCGACCTTCTATGTGGGCCACCCTTTGCTGGAGCGGCTCGACGAACTGCGCCCCTCGGAGGCGGAGGCCGAGCGCCGGCGTGAGCCGCCGCCCCTGGTTCTGGTGCTGCCGGGGAGCCGACGGCGCGAGATCGTCCGGCTCGGGGCGGACTTCGGCGCCGCGCTGGCGCAGGTGGGCCGGAAGCGGCCCATGGACCTCGTCCTTCCCACCTTGCCGCGCCTGGAGCCGCTGGTGCGCCAGACCATCGCCTCCTGGCCGCTGAAGCCGCGCATCGTCACCACGGAGGCGGAGAAGTACGCCGCGTTCCGCAGCGCGCGGGCCGCGCTCGCCGCGTCGGGAACGGTCACTCTGGAACTGGCGCTGGCCGGCATTCCCCATGTGGCGGCCTATCGCGTGGGGTGGCTCGAGGCGCAGATCGCCCGGCGCATCCTGCAGGGCACCACGGTCATTCTCGCCAATCTGGTGGCAGGCGAAAATGTGGTGCCTGAATATCTGCAGGAATATCTGACCGTGCCGGTGCTCGCGGACGCCCTCGACAAGGTCATCGGCGACACCCCCGAGCGGGCGCGGCAGGACGCCACCTTCGCACGGTTCGATGATATTTTCGGCATCACCGGGCCGAGCCCCAGCGCGCGTGCGGCCGAGGTGGTCCTGCGCCTCGCCCGCGACGGGCGCACCAGCGCGCTGCCGCCACCAGCCTGACGCGATCGCCCGACGACACCTTCTCCGGCGTTGCGCACCCCAATGTCTTGGCGCAGCCCAATGTCTTGCACACAAACGAAAAGCGCGGCCCTGAGGCCGCGCTTTCCACATTTCAACCGGCCTTGAAGGTCGGCCTTTGGATCACTTGCGCTTGGACATGGCGACGTAGTCGCGCAGGGCGGCGCCGGTGTAGAGCTGGCGGGGACGGCCGATGCGCTGGCCCGGATCCTCGATCATCTCCTTCCACTGGCCGATCCAGCCCACGGTGCGCGCCAGGGCGAACAGCACGGTGAACATGGTGGTGGGGAAGCCCATCGCCTTCAGGGTGATGCCCGAGTAGAAGTCGATGTTCGGATAGAGCTTCTTCTCGATGAAATAGTCGTCGGAGAGCGCGATGCGCTCCAGCTCAACGGCCACGTCCAGAAGCGGATCGTCCTTGATGCCCAGCTCGCCGAGCACTTCATGGCAGGTCTGCTGCATGATCTTGGCGCGCGGGTCGTAGTTCTTGTAGACCCGGTGGCCGAAGCCCATGAGGCGGAAGGGGTCGTTCTTGTCCTTCGACCGCTTGATGTACTCCGGGATGCGGTCCACATGGCCGATCTCGGTGAGCATCTTGAGGGCGGCCTCGTTGGCGCCGCCATGGGCGGGTCCCCACAGGCAGGCGATGCCGGCGGCGATGCAGGCAAACGGATTGGCGCCGGAGGAGCCGGCGAGGCGCACCGTGGAGGTGGAGGCGTTCTGCTCGTGATCGGCGTGGAGGATGAAGATCTTATCCATCGCCTTCGCGAGGATGGGGTTGACCTTGTAATCCTCGCACGGAACGGCGAAGCACATGTTCAGGAAGTTCGACGTATAGTCGAGTTCGTTCTTGGGGTAAACGAACGGCTGGCCGATGGAATACTTGTAGGCCATGGCCGCCAGCGTCGGCATCTTCGCAATCATGCGAATCGACGCGATCAGGCGCTGGGTGGGGTCAGAAATATCAGTGGAGTCGTGATAGAAGGCGGAGAGCGCGCCGACGGATGCCACCATGATCGCCATGGGGTGGGCGTCGCGGCGGAATCCCTGGAAGAAGCGCGTCATCTGCTCGTGAACCATCGTGTGACGGGTCACGGAGAGGTCGAACTCGGCCTTCTGGGCGGCGGTCGGCAATTCGCCGTAGAGCAGGAGATAGCAGGTCTCGAGGAAGTCGCCGTTCTCGGCCAGCTGCTCAATGGGGTAGCCGCGGTAGAGCAGCACGCCCTCATCACCGTCGATATAGGTGATCTTGCTTTCACAAGAAGCGGTGGAGGTAAAGCCGGGGTCGTAGGTGAACAGCCCGGTCTGACCGTAGAGCTTCGAGATATCGACCACGTCGGGGCCGATGGTCCCTCCGTGGATCGGCAGGTCCCAGCTCTTCTCCCCCAAGCTCAGCTTGGCCGCTTTTGCCCCGGTATTGGTGGTGGCGTCCATGGATCCCTCATCCTTTGGGCGGACAAGAACCGGATCTCCACGCGGATCCGGAGGTGGCGATCCGGTTCCTCAAGTGGCAAGTCCGTCCCCGCTCTGGCGTCTTCGCGAATGCGAAGCTGCCGTGGTGCAGTCCTAAACCCTCCCCATTCCTGCCGCAAGCGTGACCATGCTTCATTGCCGGGCAGTCCGGCGAATCTCTGCAATGGCAAGGTCTTCCGGTGTGTTCACATTGAAGAAGGGGTCGTCCGGCTCACTGTCCCATCCCTCTGTTACGGCGTTCAGGGTGTCCAGGAGAAGCCCGACTTTCAGCCGTCCCGCCATTAGGCTATGCCGCAGCGCGGTGCGCGCCGAGGCCGGCCAGAGGGCGATCACGGGATGGCGCTGGCCCTGTGACCCGGCGCAGACCACGCCCCCCGTCTCCGCCTGACGCGCCTGCAGGCGCGCAGCGAGATCGGCGGGCAGGAAAGGCGTGTCGGCCGGGACTGTGAGGAGGCTCGCCTGCTCATCGTCCGCCGCCAGCCGCTCCAGGCCCGCCAGCACGCCCGCCAGCGGACCGGGATGGCCGGAAATGGTGTCTGGCACCAGTTCGCACCCAAAGCCGGCGTAGGCCTGCGGGTCGCCGTTGGCGTTGATCCAGAGCTGGCTCACCTGCGGCCGCAGCCGGGCGATCACATGGGCGATGAGCGGCATGCCGCTGAGCCGCACCAGCGGCTTTTCCGGCGCGCCGTGGGCGAGGGCGTCCATCCGCCGGCCGAGGCCGCCGGCGAGGATCAGGGCATGGGGCGGAGGAAAGGGGCTCATGCGCCTTCATACGGCGTAACGGGGTCGGGCGGAATCGCCTCTGCTTTGCAGGGCGACGTGGGCCTCGGGTGCCGGCCGCCGAACGCTTGCCCCTGAAATGAAAACGCCCGGCGCAGGGCCGGGCGTTCGGGATTGCAGCGTCAGCCGCGCGAGCCTCAGTCCGCGACGGCGGGCGGGGGCGTCAGGCCGGGACGGCGGGGGGCCAGGGAGAGCTTGGCGCCGAGAGCCCGCCAGAAGGCGACCTGGTTGAAGCGCGAGGGCTCGAAGGCGCCGATGAGAGCCGCGGCGACGAAGGGCAGGCTCTGCACCATCAGCGCGATGCCGTAGAGGTTGATCTCTCGGATGTGGCGCCAGTCGTTCTTGGTCAGCGCCACGCCCGGCCAGTTGTTCAGGACCAGCAGCGCGATGCCGGCCAGCAGCAGCAGGCCGCCCAGCGTCGCCTCCGGCAGGGCCGGGAAGGACCGGGCCGCGCCGGCGAGCCAGTTGTTGCCCTTGGCGGTGCGGGCGAAGGCGAGATCCTTGTAGCGGAAGCCGTCCAGCACCGCCTTGGCCACTGTGTACTGTACCGCGCTCGCCGCCACCGCCGCGCCCAGCATGCGCATGGGCGTGGTCTCCACCCGCAGCCGGTAAAGGCTGACGAAGTGCATGAGGTAGACGAGGAAGGTGATCAGGATCGGCAGCGTCAGCACATGGGCTGGCACCGACACGCCGAACAGCAGCACGAAGGGTACGAAGGCCAGCGAGGCGATGGCCATCACCGCGCCCACCGATTCCGAGCCGAGCCAGGAAATCCAGCCGAGCACGAAATGGCGCTTCTGGGCCGTGGTCAGGCGCGAGCGGTTGGGCAGGAACTTGCGCCAGTGCTTCTTGATGATCTGGAAGCCGCCATAGGCCCAGCGGTGACGCTGCTTCTTGAAGGCCTCGAACGAGTCGGGCAGCAGGCCGTAGCCGTAGCGCTTGCGGGTGTAATGGGTCTTCCAGCCGTTCTCGGCGATGGTGAGGCCGAGGTCGGTATCCTCGCAAATGGTGTCGGACGACCAGTTGCCGGCCTCCAGCATGGCGGCGCGGCGGATGAGGCACATGGTACCGTGCACCACGATGGCGTCGTCTTCGTTGCGCTGGACCATGCCGATGTCGAAGAAGCCGGCATATTCCGCGTTCATGGCCTCGTGCAGCAGGCTGCGGTCGGCATCGCGATGGTCCTGGGGCGCCTGGACCAGACCCACGGTGGGGTCGTCGAATACCGGCACCAGCTCCTTCAGCCAGTCGGGCGTCACCACATAGTCGGCGTCGATCACACCGATGATCTCGGCGTCCGGGGCCGTGGCGTCGAGCGCGATGCGCAGGGCGCCAGCCTTGAAGCCCGCCACCTTCTCCGCATTGATGAACTTGAAGCGCTCACCCAGCGCCGCGCAATACTCGCGCACGGGCTCCACCATGGCCGGGTCGGGCGTGTTGTTGATGATGATGATGGCCTCGAAATTGGGATATTCGAGCGCCGCCAGGGCATCGATGGTCTGCTTCAGCATCTCCGGCGGCTCGCGATAGGCGGGCACATGAATGGAGACCTTGGGGAAGCGCGAGGGCACCGTCGGCACGACGACAGCCTTGCGCGCGTCGATCAGGCGGCGGGGTCCGCTACCGAAGGCGATCGCCGCCATCTCCTCGATGCGGTAGAGCAGCACGAAGACAAGGGGCACCAGCATCACCACGCTGAGCGCCAGGGTGACGTAGTCGCCGCCGGTCACATAGTGGTTGAGCCAGTAGTCCACCACCATTGCAAGCCAGGCCGCGACACCGTTGGCGGCGCCCGCCAGCACCAAGCCCTGCGACATGGTCAGTTCACGCATGCGCAGCAGCGGCAGGGTGAACAGCACGCCCAGCAGCAGCGCCAGAATGGTGGTCTGGTTGTAGGTGTGGTCGTAGATTGGGCCACTGAGCGGGAACTTCAGGTCGCGGTCGGCGTCGAACACGCCCCAGTACTGGCCCACCGAGCCTTCGTTCTGCTTCTTGGGCAGGTCGAACGCCTCGATGATGTTGTATTCAATGCCCAGCGCATCGGCGCGGGCGACGAAATCGCGGATGATCATGGCCTGCGCCAGCGGATCGGGCACCGAGGCGCCGCGATTGTAGCCGTGGGAGGGCCAGCCGAACTCGCCGATGACAATGCGCTTGCCGGGATAGGCGGCGCGCAGGCGGTTGTAGGCGTCGATGGTGTAGTCGACCACCTTGTCCGCCGGCACGTCCTCCCAGTACGGCAGGATGTGGGCGAGGATGAAGTCCACCGAGGAAGCCACTTTGGGGTGGTCGAGCCAGGTGTTCCAGATTTCGCCGGAGGTTACCGGCACGTTCACCTGCCGCTTCACGCTGCGGATCAGCTCAGCCAGCTCGTCGTCGCTCATGTCGCCGCGCAGCAGGGTCTCGTTGCCGACGACCACGGCCTGCACGTTGCGGTTCTGGCGGGCCACCTCGATCACGCCCGCGATTTCGCGGTCGTTGGCGGCCTTGGCCTTGGGGATGATTTCGCCGGTGTCCTTGTCGCTCTGGCGGTTCAGCCACGCGCCCGCGGTCACCCGGATGCCCTGCTCGCCGGCGATGGGGGCGATCAGTTCCTTGCCGTTGGTGGAGGAGTAGGTTCGAACGCCGCGCGTGTAAGGCGCCACCACCTGCATGTCGGAGCGGATCTGCGCCGCATTGGTAGGCGCCTCGCCCTCGGGGCTCATGTCCCGGCTGAAGGGGGCGAAGGACAGGCTCTGGAAGCGGTCCGTGATGTTCGGAGCGCTCACCTCGGGACGCAGGGAAAGCCACATTGCGGCGTGGATCGAGGTCACAACCGCAATGACCGCCGCCGCAGCAGCAAGACCGGGACGCATGGCGATGCCCACCCTAGAGGGGAAGTGGAACCGGGAACGCCGGCTGGCGGCGAAAGGTTCCGGGAAACGGCTTCGGGGCACCCTTTCGACCTGCCCCCGCGGTCGGCAATGCAGCGTTAAGGATAAGTTTACGCTGCATTGCGACGAGACACTAACATGCTCACCGTTGGAGATAAATCCCGATCATGGCGCCGCTGGGACGCCGTTGCGTCAGCGCCATGATCGCCCGGTGGTCTTATTGTTGCGCGGGGGCGGGCGCCGCGGCGGGAGGCTGCGGGGCGGCCGCGATATAATCCGGATTGACCCAGCACTGGTGCACCCGGCCGCCGAGCCGCTCCTGCGCCTTCGGATCGATGTTGCCCTGCCGCACCAGGCAGCGGAAGGCGAGCTTGAGGTGCTCGGTGGGGCAGCCAAACTGCTGGTACATCTCCAGATGGCGGCGCGCGGTGTCGATGTCGTCGCGCCACAGCAGTGCGGCGATCCGCCGCCCTGTCCAGACACATTCCGGCAGGCCGGCGGTTCCCGGCAGCTTGGACGCCTCGGTGAACTCCTCCACCGAGCGGCGCTGGGCTTCGGCGGCGGCTTTCTGCTCCGGCGTCAGCTGTTCCGCAGCGGGCTTCTGGTCGGCCGGCTGATTCTGCGCGGCGGCCGGCGAAAGGCAGGCGAAGACGATGGCGGCCGCGAGGAGCGGAAGTCGAAAGCGTTGCATGAGTGCCATTTTCTCAGAAGGAACGCGGAGAGAACCGCAGCGACACGTTAGGAGAAGGGCGCGATTTTGTCAGCATGACGGCGCTGCGGAAGTGGGGGTGCCGCAACGATGCCCGCGGCTGCGGGAAGGCTTCACACCGCCGGTGCAAGGCTCTATGTGGCGGCGGGGCCCTCTCGTCTCGTCTGGAGTTTCGATGCCTTCCTCCGTGCGGCTGCCCGTGGTGCTCGCGCTCGTGGTGGCCGGCCTCATCGCCGGCCTTTGGACCCTTCTCGGACGGCCCGTGGCCATGCCACCCTCGCCGTTGGCACAGGGCGAGAAGCTGCCGTGCGTGTCCTATGCTCCGTTCCGCGACGGCCAGTCGCCGTTCCAGAAGGGGCTGGTGATATCGGAAGCCCAGATCGACGAGGATTTTGCCCGCCTCGCCAAGATCACCTCCTGCGTGCGCACCTATTCCATCGAGATGGGGCTGGACAAGGCGCCGGCCATCGCCCGTAAGCACGGCCTCACCATGCTGCTCGGCATCTGGCTGGGGCCGGACGTGGACCGCAACCGCGTCGAGCTCGACACCGGCATCCGCCTTGCCCAGGAAAATCAGGACGTGGTTAAGGCCGTGGTGGTCGGCAACGAGGTGCTGCTGCGCGGCGAGATGTCCGCCACCGAGTTGGCCAGTACCATCGCCAGCGTGAAGCGGCAGGTGGCCCCGGTTCCGGTCACCTATGCCGACGTGTGGGAATTCTGGGAGCGCAACAAGGGCCTCACCGAGAACGTGGATTTCGTCACCATCCACATCCTGCCCTATTGGGAGGACCTGCCGGTATCCGCTTCCGAGGCCGGTCCCCATGTAGACGAGATCCGCCAGCGCATGGCCGAGGCATTTCCCGGCAAGGAAATCCTGATCGGTGAGACCGGATGGCCGAGCGCCGGCCGCATGCGCGAGGAGGCGCTGCCCTCGCCCTCCAACCAGGCGCGGGTGATGCACGACGTGGTGGCGCTGGCCAAGCGCCAGGGCTACCGGGTCAACGTCATCGAGGCGTTCGACCAGCCGTGGAAGCGCCGCAGCGAGGGCACCGTCGGCGGGCACTGGGGCATTATCGATGCCGATGCCCGCATGCCGAAATTCGCCTGGGGACAACCGGTGGAGGACTACCCCGGCTGGCGCATGCACATCGGCGTGGGCCTGGTGGTGGTGGCCGGCGTGTTTGCCAGCGCCTTCGCCGGCGGCCGCAAGCGTGAGGACGGGCTGCAGACGCGGGACTGGTTGGCCGTGGCAGGGATTGCGCTGTTCGGCGGCGCGACGCTTGGCGCCGCTCTTTCCGCCATGCCACTGGAGAGCCTTGGCTTCTTCGGCTGGCTGCGGAATGGCCTGCTGTTCGCCGTGGCGGTCGCGAGCCTGATCGTGATGCCGGCGGTGATCGGGCGGGGGCAGGGGCTGGCACCGTTCTCGGTGGCGCTGGATGCCCGCCGCTGGGCGGTGTCCTCGGGCGCGGCCATTGCCGCCGCTTTGATGCTGGCGCTCGCCGCTGTGGCCGTCGGGTCGGTGGCGTTCGAGCTGGTATTCGACCCACGCTACAAGGATTTCCCGGTGTTTCCGCTCACCGCCATCGTGGCGGCGGTCGCCGCGCCCATGCTGGTGCGCCGGGCGGAGCGGGACGGGGCGGGCCTCGGCGAGGTCATCGCCACCTGGGGCCTGCTGGTGGCCGGCGTCTACGTGCCGCTGAACGAGACGCTCTCCAACTGGCAGGCGGCCTGGTTCGGCACGCTCTGCCTCATTCTTTCCTTCACGCTGTGGCGGGTCCAGGCCGTGCAAAGGAAAGGATGAGCATCATCGCCGCCAGCGCGCCGGCCACCTCGTTGTGGAACACCAGCGCGAAGGCGGTGAACACCATCCCCACCGAGAAGGTGGCAAGGCCCGGCGCGATCAGCTGGATCAGCGCCACCACCAGCGCCACCGCGCCGAACACGTTCCACAGCGACAGCGCCAGAACCGCCGCGCGGCCATAGCAGCCGGCGCTTTCGAGCCCCGCCTCGCAGGCCAGCGAAACCAGCGTCGGTTCCACCACCATGTAGCGCATGTAGAGCGCCCACCCGACGGCGCCCATGCCCAGCGGGATCATCCAGTTGAGGGTGTGCGGGCCGGGGCGGAAGAGCGGGCGCTCGGAATAGGGGAGGTTCGGCATTCAAGGTCTCTTCGGCCGGCGGAACGGAGCATGCTCCTTATGAAATGGCGCCGGACGGGTCCAGTGGCAAGCCGGCCGGCAAAGGCGGGATGGCGCATGCGGCTGAGCCGGGGTAAGGGACAGCGCTTCGCCGAGGAGGGGTGAGAATGAGTGACCGGAGCCTGCTCGTTGTGGTTCTCGCGGCCGGGGAGGGCACGCGGATGGCCTCACGGCTGCCGAAGGTGCTGCACAAGGTCGCCGGCAGAACCATGCTGCACCACGTGCTGGCCGCCACCCGCGCCGCCGGCGCCACCCGCACCGCGGTTGTGGTTGGTCCGGGCCGGGACGATGTTGCCGCCGAGGTGCGCAAGATCGTGCCCGACGCCGAGGTGTTCGAGCAGTCCGAACGGCTCGGCACCGCCCATGCCGTCCTCGCCGCCCGCGCCGCGCTTGAGAAGGGCGCCGACGACGTGCTGGTGCTTTATGCCGACACGCCTCTGGTGCGACCGGAAACCCTCGGCCTGCTGCGCGCGCCGCTCAAGGCCGGCGCGGCGGTGGCGGCCCTCGGCTTCGAGCCCGCGGACCCCACCGGCTACGGTCGTCTCGTGACGGCCGGCGACGAACTCGTCGCCATCCGTGAGGAAAAGGACGCCAGCGCTGCGGAAAAGGCCATCCGGTTCTGCAATGCCGGCCTGATGGCGCTCGCCGGCGCCCACGCCCTCTCCATTCTGGAGCGCATCGGCAACGCCAATGCCAAGGGCGAATATTACCTCACCGACGCGGTGGAGATTGCCCGCGCCGACGGTCTTTCGGCCGTGGCCGCCCGGGCGGATGCGGACGAGGTGGCCGGCGTCAACAGCCGGGTCCAGCTCGCCGAGGCGGAAGCCATCCTGCAACGCCGCCTGCGCCTTGCCGCCATGGCCGGCGGCGCCACGCTGGTGGCCCCGGAGACGGTGTTCCTGAGCGCCGACACGGTGCTGGGCCGCGACGTGATCGTGGAGCCCCACGTGGTGTTCGGCCCGGGGGTGAGCGTCGGCGATGACGTGGTCATCCACTCCTTCTGCCACCTGGAAGGTGCGCGGCTGGAATCGGGAGTGACCATCGGTCCCTATGCACGGCTGCGGCCGGGCACCCAGCTGGATTCGGGGGTGCGCATCGGCAATTTCGTGGAGACCAAGGCCGCTCATATTGAAAGCGGCGCCAAGGTGAACCACCTGTCCTACGTGGGCGACGCCCATGTGGGGGCGGACGCTAATCTCGGCGCCGGGACCATCACCTGCAACTATGACGGCTTCGGCAAGTACCGCACCGAGATCGGGGCAGGGGCTTTCATCGGCGTGAATTCCGCGCTGGTTGCGCCCGTGACGGTCGGGAAGGGCGCTTTTGTCGGCACCGGCGCTGTCATCACCTCGGATGTGCCGGAGGATGCCCTCGCCATCGCCCGTAGCCGGCAGGTGGTGAAGGAGGGCTGGGCCAAGGCGTTTCGCGCCGCGCGCAGCAAGCCGAAGGGCTGAGATTACTCTTGGGACCTGTCCTGACAGGAAGCGAAAGCGGAAGTGATGCCGCCTGGGCTTGAGTGAACGGGCGGGAACGGTCCATTCAGCTTTGGAGTGGACTTTTGGGATCAGGCGGGCGCCGACCTTTGGCGACCGGAACCAGCGGAGCTTTTGTGCATGTGCGGCATCGTCGGCATTCTCGGGAAGGGCGCTGTCGCGGACAAGGTGGTGGAGGCGCTGCGCCGCCTCGAATATCGCGGCTATGATTCCACCGGCATCGCGACCCTTGAGAACGGCCACCTGGAGGTTTGCCGGGCCGAAGGCAAGCTCAGGCACCTGGAAGCCAAGCTCGACAAGCATCCGCTGAACGGCCATTCGGGCATCGGCCACACCCGCTGGGCCACCCACGGCAAGCCCTCCGAACGCAACGCCCATCCTCATGGCACCAAGCGCGTGGCCGTGGTGCACAACGGCATCATCGAGAACTTCCGCGAGCTGAAGCAGGAGCTGGAAGCCCAGGGCGTCAGCTTCAAGAGCGATACCGACACCGAGATCGTCGCCCAGCTGGTGGACCGCGAGCTGCTCGCCGGCAGCGAGCCGGTGGCGGCGGTGGCCGCCGTGCTGCCGCGCCTGAAGGGTGCCTTCGCCCTGGCCTTCCTGTTCGACGGCAAGACCGACCTTCTGATCGGCGCCCGCCGCGGCTCGCCGCTGGCCATCGGCTACGGCAAGGGGGAGATGTTCCTCGGCTCGGACGCCATAGCACTCGGCCCGTTCACCGACACCATCGCCTATCTGGAGGAGGGCGACTGGGCCGTCCTCACCCGCGAGCGCGTCGAGATTCGCGACGAGACCGGGCGGCTGGTGGAACGCACCATCCAGAAGGTGCCGGCCGGTGCCATGCTGGTGGACAAGGGCAACCACCGCCACTTCATGGCGAAGGAGATCTACGAGCAGCCGGAGGTCATCTCCCACACCTTCGGCCACTATCTGGACCTCGCCGCCGAGACCGTCACCCTGCCGGAGCTGCCGTTCGACCCCAAGACGGTGACGAACATCTCCATCACCGCCTGCGGCACGGCGCTCTATGCCGGCGCGGTGGCGGAATACTGGTTCGAGCGGTTCGGCCGGGTGCCGGTCTCCACCGACATCGCCTCCGAATTCCGCTATCGCGAGACGCCGCTTACGCCGGACGGCATCACTATCGTCATCTCCCAGTCGGGCGAGACGGCCGATACCCTAGCTTCCCTGCGCTATGCCAAGGAGTGCGGGCAGAAGGTGGTGGCCGTGGTGAACGTGCCCACCTCAACCATCGCCCGCGAGGCGGACGTGGTGCTGCCCATCCTCGCCGGGCCGGAGATCGGGGTGGCCTCCACCAAGGCCTTCACCTGCCAGCTGGCGACGCTGGCCTGCCTCGCCGTGGCGTTCGGGCGGGCCAAGGGCGTGCTGGAGGAGGCGGACGAGCACAAGCTGGTGCGCGCCTTCATGGAAGTGCCGCGCCTGATGACCGAGGCGCTGAAGCTCTCGCCGGAGATCGAGGTGCTGGCCCGCACCCTCGCCAAGGCACGGGACGTGCTCTATCTCGGCCGCGGCTCCAACTATCCGTTGGCCCTGGAAGGCGCGCTGAAGCTCAAGGAAATCTCGTACATCCACGCCGAAGGCTATGCCGGCGGCGAGCTGAAGCACGGCCCCATCGCCCTCATCGACGAGAAGATGCCGGTGGTGGTCATCGCTCCCCACGACCGCATCTTCGACAAGACCGTCTCCAACATGGAGGAGGTGGCGGCGCGCGGCGGCCGGATCATCCTCGTCACCGATCCCCTGGGCGCCGCGGCGGTGGACGTGGGCGCGGTGCAGAAGCTGATCCTGCCGGAGATGCCCTCCACCGTGTGCCCCATGGTCTATTCCATCCCGGTGCAGTTGATCGCCTATCACACCGCGGTCATCATGGGCACGGACGTGGACCAGCCGCGCAACCTCGCCAAGTCGGTGACGGTGGAATAGGCTGAAAGGTGCATCGCTCCGCGGCGCGCCCGGCGCTGACGTCAAAGTCGCATCGTGCTTATGGTGTGCGCTCACCGTGTACGGACGACGCCGCATGCACGCCGCCGCGTTTACACTGTTCATGAACGTTGCCGTCGCGGGGCTCTTTGCGGCGAGCTACGCGACAATCGCCTTAATGCATCCGGCGCAGCGGGCACCGATCTGGTTCGCGGTCTGCTATGGGCTGGGCATGGTGACGCCGCTGGCGCAGTTCGGTCTCGCCTACACCGCCTGGACCACCTTTTTCGGCGCCGTCATCTTTCTCAGCCTCGCCTTCGCGCTTCTGCTGCTGGTGCCGGCGCTTGCGGTCTTCTACGGCAGCCGCAAGCCATGGCCGGTGCTGGGGGCAATCGCGGCGCTCACCCTGCTCCTGCCGTTGATCCGCGCGGGCCTGCCCTACCATCCACTGACCTACCAGCTGATGTATCAGGCTCCGTTCACGCTCGCGGTCGCCGCCTGCGCCTGGGTGGTGCTGCGCGACAGTCCTCGCCACCGCAGCGATTTCGTGCTTGCCGGGATGTTGGTGGTATTGGCCGCGCACTTCCCGGTGAAGGCCTATCTGCTGGTACAGATGGGCACGTCGCGCACGGCGAAATATATCGACACCACCTATGCCCTCGTCTCGCAGGTCAGCTCTGGCATCCTGTTCCTGGCCACCGGGCTGATCCTGCTGCTGAAGTCGGTGCAGGCCGTGGTCCGTGAAAGCCAAATTGCTGCGGAGACCGACGTGTTGTCCGGCCTGCTGAACCGGCGCGGCTTCGACAGCAGGGCCGAGCGCCTCATCGCCCAGGCCAAGGGGCGGCCGGTGGCGCTCCTCATCCTCGACCTGGACCACTTCAAGAGTGTCAACGACAGGTTCGGCCACAGCACCGGAGATGCCGCCATCCGGGCCTTCGCAGTGCTGCTTTCGCGCACTGTGCCTCCCTCTGCTCTGATTGCCCGCCTCGGCGGCGAGGAGTTCGCCGTGCTCCTCGATCGCACCGGGCTGGAGGCCGCCCGGCTCCAGGCGGAGGCGATCCGACTCGCCACGTTCCACCATCAAGAAGTGGGCCTGCCGAAGCTGACGGTGAGCATCGGCGTTGCGGCCCTTGCCTCGTCCCACCTCCTGCCGGAGGCCATGGAGCGGGCGGACGCCGCGCTCTACGAAGCCAAGCGCGCCGGCCGGAACCGGGTCTGTTGCGCGGCGGAAAAGGCGGCGCCGGCGGTTCCCCTGGCCGTAGTGGCGCAGCGCAACGCGACCTGACGCTTTGCCGCAATCACCGGTTCGGCCGGGTGGCGATAAATACCGCGAGGGCGATGAACACCACGCCCAGCACCGCCAGCACCGGCACCGGCGCGCCGAAATACCAGGAGCCGGTGAAGGTGCCGACGAAGCTCGCCAGGGCGAACAGCTTCACCATCGGTGGAATGGCGCCGGTGTCGCGCCAGCGCACCACGCCGGGGCCCAGATAGCGGTGGTTCAACAGCCACGCCTCGAAGCGTGGCGAGGAGCGTGTGAAGCACCATGCGGCGAGGATCAGGAACACCGTCCCCGGCAGCATGGGCACCACCATGCCGATGGCGCCAATGACCAGAAAGACGAGGCCCGCCGCAAACAGCAGCTTGCGGTAGATGGCTGCGCGCGACCAGCGCCGCGTCGCCAGCCGCTCGCTTTCCGAGTGATGCGGCAGGCCAGCGGGTGGCGGAGCACCGGAGGTGTCTGGATCAGGCATCATGGCCGGACCATGATCCCTCATCCCGCCGAGAGCAAGCGCATGGCGGCGTCGCGCTCGGCCAGATGCAGCAGGGTGTGGAGCGGGCCGGATTGTGGTGCCGCAAGGTCGGGATCGGCCTTGACGCGCTGGGCGGCCGCGTCGCGCGCCGCCTCGACCTCGCCGGAATGGAATTCGAGCCGCGCGGTGCGGAAACCCGGCATGCCGCTCTGCCGCGTGCCGAGCACGTCGCCTTCGCCCCGCAGGCGCAGGTCTTCCTCGGCGAGGCGAAAGCCGTCCTGGCTCTCGCGCAGGATGGCGAGGCGCGCCTTCGCCGTCTCGCCCAGAGGCGAGCGATAGAGCAGGAGGCAGACGGAGGGCTTGTCGCCGCGCCCCACCCGGCCGCGCAGCTGATGGAGCTGGGCGAGGCCGAAGCGTTCCGCGTGCTCGATCACCATGACGGTGGCCTCGGGCACGTTCACCCCCACCTCGATGACGGTGGTGGCGACCAGAAGCCGGGTCTCACCCGAGGCGAAGCGCGCCATGGCCTCATCCTTGGCGGTGCCGGACATGCGGCCGTGCACCAGCCCCACCTTGTCGCCGAAAATGGATTTCAGCACCTCGAACCGCTCGGTGGCGGCGGCGAGGTCCGAGGTGTCGGTCTCCTCCACCAGCGGGCAGATCCAGTAGGCCCGGGCGCCGGATGACAGGGCGCGGCCGGCCGCCGCCACCACCTCGTCCAGTCGGTCGAGGGGGATGGCGCGGGTGTCGATGGCCTGCCGGCCGGGCGGCTTCTCGCGCAGCTCGCTGGAATCCATGTCGCCGAACAGGGTGAGGACCAGGGTGCGCGGGATGGGGGTGGCGGTCATTACCAGCATGTCCACCGCCTCGCCCTTGCGGGCCAGCGTCAGCCGCTGCTCCACGCCGAAGCGGTGCTGCTCGTCTACCACTACCAAAGCGAGGTCGCGGAAGATCACGTCGTCCTGAATCAGGGCATGGGTGCCGATGACCATGTCGGTGCGGCCATGCTGCAGTTCGGTGAGCACGGCGGTGCGGGCGCGCCCCTTCTCCCGCCCGGTGAGCACGCTGACGGAAAGGCCCGCCGCCTCGGCCAAAGGCGCGATGGTCTCGTGATGCTGGCGGGCGAGGATTTCCGTGGGCGCCATCAGGGCGGTCTGGCGGCCCGCCTCGGCCACGGTGGCGGCCGCCATCAGCGCCACCACGGTCTTGCCGGAGCCGACATCGCCTTGCAGCAGGCGCAGCATGCGGGTGTCGGCGGCAAGATCCGCGCGGATGGCCGCCACCGCCTGCTCCTGCCCGCCCGTGAGGCAGAAGGGCAGGGCGGAAAGAAGCTGCGCGCTGATGTGCCCGTCGCCCACGGTTGCGCGCCCGCCGGCCTTCTCCTCCTGCGCCCGCAGCAGCGCGAGGGTGATCTGGTGGGCGAACAGCTCGTCGAAGGCCAGCCGCCGCCATGGCCCGCCCGCCGGCGTGGCCTCATGGGGATTCGCGGGCCGGTGCACCCGTGCCAGCGCCTCCCGGAAGGCGGGCCAGCCGCGCTCGGCCAGGAGGTCCTGGGGAATCCACTCTGGCAGCTCGGGCACGCGCTGGAGCGCGGCCTCGATGGCGCGGCGCACATGGCCGGCGGCGAGGCCCTCCACCAACGGGTAGACCTGCTCCACCGCCGGCAGCCGGGCGAGGCCCGCCGCATCGAGCACCCGGTCGGGATGGGTCATCTGCCGCATGCCGTCATAAAGCGAGATGCGTCCGCACAGCCAGCGGGTCTGGCCCACCGGCAGCATGTGCTCGAGCCGCGCCGGGTCCATCTTGAAATGCACCACCACCATGTCGCCGGAGGCGTCCGACACGAAGGTGCGGTGAGGCGCGCGGCTGCCGGGGGGCGGGGGCTGGTGGCCGTCCACCCGCACCTCCAGCGTCACGTCGGTCTCGGGCAGGGCCTCGGCGATGGTGGGGCGGGCGCGCCGATCCACGAAGCCGGACGGCATGTGGAACAAGAGGTCGAGGACGCGCGGCATCTCCCGTCCGAGCAGCCGGCCATAGGGCCGCACCAGTTTCGGGCCGATACCGGGCAGGCTGGTGAGCGGCGCGAACAGGGGGAGGAGGGCATCCGGGCGCATGGCGGCGGAAGGTGTCCTGTTCGCCTGCGCCGTGCAAGCCGCTCCTGTTCCGCTTCAACTGGAGGTCACAGGCGATCTCCTATATCTATCAACATTCAACCCTCAGCGATGAGTGTCCCGCATGAGCACTGGCGAAAGCGAAGGCGAACAGGCGGAACGCATGGCCTTCATCCTTGGCCTGCGGCAGCGGGGGATTCGCGATGTAGGCGTATTGCGCGCCATGGAACTGGTGCCGCGCCCGCTGTTCGTCGATCCCGCGCTGCGCCGGCATGCCTATGACGACGTGGCCCTGCCCATCGCCTGCGGCCAGACCATGTCCCAGCCCAGCCTCGTCGCCGCCATGACGGAGGCGCTGTCGCTGACCGCCGACCATTCGGTGCTGGAGGTGGGGACGGGATCAGGTTACCACGCCGCCGTGCTCTCCCACCTCGCTGCGCGGGTGGTGACGGTGGATCGCTACCGGTCTCTGGTGGCGGAGGCGCAGGCACGCTTCGAGGTGCTGGGTCTGCGCAATGTCACCGCCTATGTGGGCGACGGTACCTTGGGCATGCCGGCCCGCGCCCCTTTCGATCGCATTCTGGTGACGGCGGCGGCGCCCGACATTCCCTTTGCCCTGATCGACCAGCTCAAGTTCGGCGGCGTCATCGTGATGCCGTTGGGGGCGCCGGAGGAGATCCAGACCCTCGTGCGCTACGTGAAGGAGCAGTCCGGGCGCACCCGCACCGAACTCATGAAGGTGCGGTTCGTACCGCTGATTCCGGGCGCTGCGGCCACACTTTGATGGAAAGCGCCACGCCGGCGCCCCATTGGTCCCATCTTACGCTGCGCTGCGGTTGCCGCCGGAGGGTGGGTCCGCTATCGAACCTTTACGTTTGGTTTCGGGGGATGAGCAGCGTGGCGGTGGTCGTTTGGCGCCAAATGTGGCGGGTCCTGGCATGCGCGATGCTCTTCGGCGCCCTTTCGGGCTGCGGGGGCCGGGTGTCCGGCGTGCTCATCCCGGTGCCGGACGACGTGCCGGGCACCTCCCGCGTC
Organism: Xanthobacter versatilis; assembly: GCF_043193975.1. NCBI lineage: Bacteria > Pseudomonadati > Pseudomonadota > Alphaproteobacteria > Hyphomicrobiales > Xanthobacteraceae > Xanthobacter > Xanthobacter versatilis. The sequence continues at coordinate 154,464 of NZ_JBAFVB010000002.1, forward strand.
AACATGGTGGTGGCCACTGTCCGCGAGCGCGCCGACGGGCCGGACATCTTCAGCGGCGAGCGCTCGCGCAAGTCGAGCTTCGCCGAGGTTACCGTCTCCATCCCGCCGGACACCGCCCGCAAGCCGGGCGACGTGCAGTGGCCGAAGTCCGTCCCCGGTAATCCGGCGACCGACTTCGTCACCACCCAGCTCGATGAGTTGACCCAGGACCAGGCCATCAAGTGGTTCCACCAGCGCATCAGCCGCACGCCGAACCGGCAGGCGCTGGTGTTCGTCCACGGCTTCAACCAGCGCTTTGACGACGCGGTGTTCCGCTTCGCCCAGATCGTCCACGATTCCAACGCCCCGGTGACGCCGGTCCTGTTCACGTGGCCGTCGCGCGGCAGTCTGCTCGCCTATGGCTATGACCGGGAGAGCACCTCGGTCTCGCGCGATGCCCTGGAGCGGCTGCTCACCTTCATGGCGAAGGACCCGAACGTGGGGGAGATTTCCATCCTCGCCCACTCCATGGGCAACGTGGTGACGCTGGAAGCGCTGCGGCAGATGGCCATCCGCAACGGCCGCATCCTGCCCAAGATCAAATATGTGATGCTCGCCGCGCCCGACGTGGACGTGGACGTGTTCGCCTCCTTCTTCAATGAGATCGGCCCGAACCGGCCGGCCTTCACCCTGTTCGTCTCGCAGGACGACAAGGCGCTGGCACTCTCGCGGCAGGTGTGGGGCGACGTGCCGCGCGTGGGCGCGGTCAATCCGGAGCTGGAGCCCTACCGCTCCGAGTTCGAGCGCAACAACATCAACGTCATCGACCTTACCAAGCTGAAGACCGACGACGCGCTGGCCCATGGCAAGTTCGCCGCCAGCCCGCAGGTGGTGCAGGCCATCGGCGCCCGCCTCGCCGAGGGCCAGACCATGACGGATTCCCGCGTGGGCGTGGGCGAGCACATCATCCAGATGACTTCGGGCGCGGCCACCACGGTGGGTACGGCCGCCGGCCTCGTCATTGCCGCGCCGGTCGCGGTGCTGGACGAGAACACCCGCGCCCATTACGGCCAGCACATGAACAAGCTCGGCGATTCCGTGACCGAAACCGCCACCAGCGGCGCCAATGTGGTGACGGCCCCGGCCGCCCACTGATCCGGGCCTGATCCGGCGGCGCCTGCGCGTCCGCCGGTGTTGCTTCCGGGCAACGGACCAGGTGAAACATTGACGGCGGCGCGCCGGTTCGGGCTGACTTAAGCCGCCGTTTACGCATGGGACCCTTAACTGCCCGCATGTATTTCGTTGCGTGCGAGTTCGATCACATGCGTATTTCCAGCGAGACTCACGGGCGTAATGTCTTCGCGCGACTGGCGCTGGTCGGGCTTGTGTCCGGTACGGTTGCCGGGTGCAGTTCGGACTCGACCCGGTTCCTGACGGATGGCTTTGCGCCCCCGCCCCAGCAGCAGGCCAATGCCGGCTATGGCGGTGGCTACCAGGGTGGCGGCTATCAGGCCCAGCCCGGTGGCGGCGATGTCACCGGCTCCCTCGGCGCCGCGCCGTCGGGCCGGGTGGATTCCATTCCGTTGCCCCCGCCCGGCCAGGGTAGCGCGGGCATCCAGACGTCTTCCTATGCCGCCTCCGGCACGGCCCAGCCGCTCTATGGCGCGTCGGGATATGGCGCCACGGCGCCCGCTCCGGTGACAGCCTCTGCCCGCCCGGCGGTGCCGGGAACCCATGTGGTGGTGGGTGGCGAGACGCTGGCCTCCGTCGCCCGCATGTATGGCGTGACCCCGGCGGCGCTCGGCGCGGCCAACAACATCCCGCCGGGCCATACGGTGCGCACCGGCCAGACCCTCGTCATTCCGCCCGGCGGCAACGGCGCATCCCAGGCCCACGCTCAAGCTGCTGCCCAGCCGGCTTCTGCGGCCAAGCCGCCGCAGGTGGCCGCGGCCCCCAACACCCTGACAGTGCCCGGCAAGCCCGCCAGCCAGCCGGCGACTGTCGCCGCCAAGCCGCTGACGACCGCTCCGGTGCTGTCCCAGAACCTGACGCCGCCTCAGGCATCCCCTGCTCCGGTCGCGACCGCCTCCGCCAAGCCGGCTCCTGCCGGCAAGCCCGCAGCAGCCCCCACCCAGGCGGTGGCAAAGTCCTCGGCGCCTGAGCCGAAGGTGGAAACCGCCGCCAAGGTGACCCCCGCCGACGATGCGGACGACGGCCCCCGCGCTTCGGGTTCAGGTCCCCAGTTCCGTGCCCCGGTGCGCGGGCGCGTCATCGCCTCGTTCGGTCCCAAGCCGGGCGGCGCCCACAATGACGGCGTGAACTTCGCCGTGCCGGAAGGCACCGGCGTGCGCGCCGCGGAAGACGGCACGGTGGCCTATGCCGGCAACGAGCTGAAGGGCTACGGCAACCTGGTGCTGGTGAAGCATGCGGATGGCTACGTCACCGCCTATGCCCACAACAGCGAGCTGAACGTGAAGCGCGGCGACACCGTGCGGCGCGGCCAGATCATCGCCAAGGCCGGCCAGAGCGGCAACGTCAACTCGCCGCAGCTGCACTTCGAGATCCGCAAGGGCTCCACCGCCGTGGACCCGAGCCGCTACGTGGCCGGCCTCTGAGCCGACCCGAATTTCTCCAGACGACGGCCGGGCTTGCCCGGCCGTTTTCATGTCCGGGATCCTGTTCCGGCATGGACGGACGGGGAGGGGCGTGGTGCCGGCGCGTCTTCCCGAACTTGACGGCGCTTCCCCCCGCTTATAGGCCCAGCATATGACCTCCCGCGCCTTCATCGCCGGCTGCGCCGGTCCGCACCTGACCAAAGACGAGCGCGCCTTCTTCGCGGATGCCGCGCCGTGGGGCTTCATCCTGTTCGCACGCAATGTGGAGACGCCGGACCAGGTCCGTGCCCTGGTTGCGGATTTGCGCGCGGCGGTGGGCTGGCAGGCGCCGGTGCTGATCGACCAGGAGGGCGGGCGGGTGCAGCGCCTGCGGCCGCCGCACTGGCCGGAATACCCGCCGGCCGAACCGTTCGGCGCCCTCTACCTGAGTGATCCCGTGGCGGCGCTGGAGGCGGCGCGGCTCAATTCCCGCGCCATCGCGGCCGACCTCTACGCCCTCGGCATCGATGTGGATTGCCTGCCCTGCGCCGACCTGCGGCACCCTGACGGCCACGGCATTATCGGCAACCGCGCCTATGGCACCGAACCCGGGCCGGTGGCCGCGCTCGCCCGCGCGGCGGCGGTGGGGCTGCTGGAAGGCGGCGTGCTGCCGGTGCTCAAGCACATTCCCGGCCATGGCCGGGCCCCGGCCGACAGCCATGAGCGGCTTCCGGTGGTCACCGCCCCCCGCGCCGAGCTGGAGGCGGCGGACTTCGCCGCTTTCCGCCTGCTCGCCGACCTGCCCCTCGGCATGACCGCCCACGTGGTCTATGCCGACATCGACCCGGAGCGGCCCGCCACCACCTCGCCGAAGGTGATGGACGAGGTGATCCGCGGAAGCATCGGATTTACCGGCCTGCTCATGAGCGACGACCTGTCCATGGGCGCATTGGCCGGCGACATGGCGACCCGTGGCCGCGATGCGCTTGCCGCCGGGTGCGACCTGCTGCTCCACTGCAACGGCCGCCTGGACGAGATGACCATCGTGGCCGGCGTGTCGCCGCAGCTCTCGGGTGCGGCGCTGGAGCGGGCGGACCGCGCCCTCGCCCTGCGCCAGATTCCAGCGGAGGTGGACGCCGCAGCGCTGCGCGAGGCAGTGGCGGCGCACATCGGGCAGGTCGCCTGACCATGGCGGGCGAGGCCGCACCGGACCCCTTCGAGGCTGGCGCCGACCGCGTCGAGCCCGGGTCCGGCGAGGCCTTCATGGTGGATGTGGACGGCTTCGAGGGTCCCCTCGACCTGCTGCTCGCCCTCGCCCGCACCCAGAAGGTGGACCTCACCCGCATCTCCATCCTGGCGCTGGCGGACCAGTATCTCACCTTCATCGAGGAAGCTCGGCGCGGTCGGCTGGAGCTGGCCGCCGACTATCTGGTGATGGCGGCCTGGCTCGCCTACCTCAAATCCCGCCTGCTGCTGCCGGCCCCGCCGCAGGAGGATGGGCCGAGCGCCGAGGAGCTGGCTGCCGCCTTCACCCGGCGCCTGCGGCACCTGGAGCGCATCCGCAAGGCCGCGCAGGAGCTGATGGCGCGTCCCCAGATGGGCCGGGACAGTTTTCCCCGGGCCGTGCCGCCCACGTCCGACCAGCCGCTCTACACGGTCTGGACAGCGACCATCTATGACCTCCTGTCGGCCTATGCCCGGCAGCGGCAAACGCAGGTTCTGTCTCACGTCACGCTCAAGACGCGCGCGGTCTGGTCGCTGGCGGACGCACGGGCACGGCTCGAACGGTTGCTGGGGGCGGATGCCGTGGGCGAATGGATGCGGCTTGACCAATTCCTGCTAGATTACATGGCTGAGCCCGAGCAGCGGGCGACCGCGCTCGCGTCGAGCTTTTCCGCCAGCCTGGAAATGGTGCGCGAAGGCATGCTGGACATCCGGCAGGATGCCCCCTTCGCGCCCCTGTGGCTGCGGCCGCGCCCGGCGGAGCCCGTGCTGCCGTTTGAGGCGCCCCATGAGGCGCCCGGAGAGGAGACATGACCCGGCCCGCACCGCGCATCGACCTGTTCGACGTGCGTCCGGAGGACGAGCGCGCCTATGCTTTCGCGCGCGACCTGCGCGTGATCGAGGCGCTGCTCTTCACCTCCTCCGGGCCGGTGGACGCGCGCGCGTTGAAGCCGCATCTCTCCAATGAGGCAGATCTCGCCGCATTGATGGAAGCGCTGACCGCCGATTATGCCCGGCGCGGCGTCAACATTGTGAAGGCCGCCGGCGGCTGGATGCTGCGCACCGCCCCGGACCTTGCCCGCGTGGTGGCCGGCCCTGTACCCGAGGCGCGCAAGCTGTCGCGCGCCGCCATCGAGGTGCTGGCCATCGTCGCCTATCACCAGCCGGTAACGCGGGCCGAGATCGAGGAGATCCGGGGCGTGTCCACCTCGAAGGGCACGCTGGATGTGCTGCTGGAGACTGGATGGGTGCGCCTGCGCGGTCGTCGCAAGGCCCCGGGTCGCCCTGTCACCTATGGCACCACGCCCGCCTTCCTGGTCCAGTTCGGCCTGGACGCGGTGCAGGACCTGCCGGGCCTCGACGAGATGAAGGGCGCCGGCCTCATCGACGGGCGCCTGCCGGCGGGCTTCGCCATGCCGCTCCCCTCCGACGATCCTTCGCTCAGGGAGGACGAGGAGGCTCTGGAGCCCGAGGCCCTCGATTTCACCCTTTCCCCACCCCCGGACGAGGACGGAACGGATACGCCCGACGAGGCTTGATACCATCGGCCTCGGTATTCGACCGATGCCAAGTGGATACGCTCAAGCGCCGCGCGGGCTTGACCAATGCCCGTGAGTCAAGCTCACGGGCATTGGTATGAGAGGAAGAGTTGCGGTGCTGATCGACGACATCGTGGAGACCAATTCCGTGCGCAGCCGCACGCCAGCCGCCATCGCCAAGGGCCTCGCCTTCGATGCCGTGGAACTCGCCTATGGCGGCGTGCCTGCCGTGAAGGGCGTGAGCCTTGCCGTTAAGCCGGGGGAGGTCTTGTGCCTGCTCGGCCAGTCGGGCTGCGGCAAGACCTCGCTGCTGCGCCTCGCCGCCGGCATCGAGCGGCCGGACCGGGGCCGCATCCTCATCGACGGAGAGGCGGTGGCGGGGCAGGGTACCTTCGTGCCGCCGGAGCGCCGGGGCGTGGGGCTGGTGTTTCAGGACTATGCGCTGTTTCCCCACCTCACCAATCTGGAGAACGTGCTGTTCGGCCTCGGCGGCCTGAAACGGGCGGAGGCCGAGCGCGAGGCCCGCCTGGCGCTGGCCCGAGTGGACCTCGCCGATCTTGCCGACGCCTATCCCCACGAGCTCTCCGGCGGCCAGCAGCAGCGCGTCGCGTTGGCCCGCGCGATGGCGCCGCGCCCGGGCATCCTGTTACTCGATGAGCCGTTCTCCGGGCTCGACAAGCGGCTGCGCGACCAGGTCCGCGCCGACACGCTGGCGGTGCTGCGGGACGCGAAGGCCACCGCCATCATCGTCACCCACGATCCGGAAGAGGCCATGCGGCTTGCCGACCGCATCGCTCTGTTGCGCAAGGGCGAATTGGTACAGCTTGGCCCGCCGGCGGAGCTGTATCGCCGCCCGGCGGACCTCGGCGTCGCCCGCTTCTTCTGTGAATTGAACGAGATGGAGGCGGTGGCGCTGGAGGGACAAGTGGACACCCCGCTCGGCCGCTTTCCCGCTCCCGCCGGGCAAAGGGAGGGCGAGGTGGTGGTGGCGGTGCGCCCGCAGGGCATCGCGCTTGCGCCCGCTGGCCTCGGCATCGCCGGCCGGGTGGTGGAGCGGCGCTTCCTGGGCGAGCTCGATCTCGTGGAAGTGATCGTGGACGGTCTCGAGCGTCCGCTTCTGATCCGCCTTCGGGATGCAGGCGCCGTGCGCAAGGGCGACGAGGTGGGGCTTGTGGTCGACCCCGCCGATGTCCTTGTTTTCGCCGCGGGCGGGGCCTAGTGTCCCCCTCCGAGAAAATCCGTGCGCGAAAATCGCGCGAGGGCGAAAAAGCTTCCTTGGAGGACGTTAAATGGGTTCGCTGAGCATCTGGCACTGGATCGTGGTGCTGGCCGTGGTGCTCCTCCTGTTCGGTCGTGGCAAGATCTCCGATCTCATGGGCGACGTGGCGAAGGGCATCAAGTCCTTCAAGAAGGGCCTGGCGGAGGACGACGAACCGGCGAAGACCCCGGCCGCCCCGCCCGAGGCGCCGCGCCCCCTTCCGCACCAGACATCGAGCGCCGCCGAGGCCGAGAAGAAGCCCGTCTGACGACGGGCTCCCCTTAACCCTTGAGGAGGGCGGCGGCGGGTCCGCCGGGTTCAGGCGCTCATGTTCGATATCGGCTGGTCCGAACTGATGCTGATCGGCATTGTCGCGCTGATCGTCATCGGCCCTAAAGAGTTGCCTTCGGTGCTGCGCACCGTCGGCCGCACCGTCACCAAGGTGCGCCGCATGGCCGGCGAGTTCCAGGGCCAGTTCCAGGAGGCCCTGCGCGAGGCCGACCTTGCGGACATGCGCAAGGAAATCTCCGACGTCACCGAAAGCGCCCGCTCCACGCTGGCCACCTCGGAGATGTTCGACCCGCTGCGCTCCATCCGCGAGGAAATCCGCACCACGGTGGAAGGCGGCAATCCGCCGCCCAAGGCGCCCGAGGCACCGGCCGTGGAGGCGTCTTCGGCGCCGCTGGAGCTGCCTGCCGCGGCTCCCGAGGCGGTTCCGGACCCCATGGCCGCGATCCGCGACGAAATCCGCCGCATGGTGGAGGCGGGGTCGCCCGCCGCTTCTCCCACCACACCCGTTTCCGCCCCCGCCGCCGGTGAGACCAAGAGCGCGTCATGAGCGACGAGGACGATATCGACGCCTCCAAGGCCCCGCTCATCGAGCACCTCATCGAACTGCGGTCGCGGCTCATCAAGTCGCTGATCGCGTTCCTGATCGCCTTCTTCGTCTGCTTCATGTTCGCCAAGCAGATCTACAACATCCTGTTGTGGCCCTATGAGTTTGCATCCGGCTTCGCGCCGGGCATCAAGCTCATCTACACGGCGCCGCAGGAGTTTTTGTTCACCCAGATCAAGCTCGGCATGTTCGGAGCGGCGTTCATCTCGTTCCCGGTGGTGGCGACGCAGGTCTACATGTTCGTGGCGCCGGGCCTCTACAAGCACGAGAAGAACGCTTTCAGGCCCTATCTGGTGGCCACCCCCATCTGCTTCCTCATCGGCGCGGCGTTCGTCTATTTCGTCGCCATGCCGCTGGCGATGAAATACTTCCTCGCCATGCAGCAGGTCGGCGGCGACGGGAAGGCGGAAATCTCGCTGCTGCCGCGGGTGTCGGAATATCTCTCCCTCATCACCACGCTCATTCTCGCCTTCGGCATCTGCTTCCAGCTTCCGGTCATCCTGACGTTGCTCGGGCAGATCGGGGTGGTGACGCAGGACATGCTGCGCAAGGTCCGCCGCTACGCCATAGTCGGCGTGTTCATCGCAGCGGCGGTGCTCACCCCGCCGGATGTCATCAGCCAGCTCTCCCTTGCCCTGCCGACGCTGCTTCTCTACGAGGTGTCGGTCTATCTGGTGGGCATCGTCGAGAAGCGACGGCTGGTGGCAGAGGCGGCGCGCAACGCGGCCGACGCCGCGACGGCCGACTGACGACGGGGCTTCCGGATCGTTGGAATTTTCTGGGCGCGCGGTGGTTCTCCCCCATGCGTCATGGCCGGGCTTGACCCGGCCATCCACGTGGATGGGCCGGGACGCGCACTGTCAATCTGGTGCAGTCGGCCGGACGTGGATGCCCGGCACAAGGCCGGGCATGACAGTGGTGCGGGGGGCCGGCGCTGTCCCCATGCGGAGCCTTGCCATGCACGACATCAAATGGATCCGGGACGAGCCGGACGGCCTCATCACCGCGCTGGTGCGGCGCGGCGGCGGGTCCGATGAGGCGCGGGATCATAACGAGAAGCTGGTTAGGTCGCTTATTGGTCTCGATGAGGCCCGCCGTAAGACTCTGACTGAGCTCGAAGGTAAGCTTGCCCGTCGTAACACGGCCTCAAAGGAGATTGGCCAGGCGAAAGCCCAGAAGGATGAGGAGAGGGCCTCGCGCCTCATGGCTGAGGTCGCCAATTTGAAGGCTGATATTCCAACGCTTGAAGCGCTGGCGAAGGACTGGGAAAAATCACTCGATAAAGCTCTCGCTGCCATCCCCAACGCTCCGCTCGACGACGTGCCGGATGGCGCAGACGAGCACGACAATGTGGAGAAGAGCCGCTTCGGCGCGGCGCGCTCCTACGCCTTCACCCCGAAGCAGCATTTCGAGGTGGGCGAAGCCCTCGGCCAGATGGATTTCGAGACCGCCGCCAAGCTCTCCGGCGCCCGCTTCGTGGTGAACAAGGGGCCTTTGGCGCGGCTGGAACGCGCGTTGGGGCAGTTCTTCTTGGACGTGCACACCGGCGAGCATGGCTACATGGAAGTGAACCCGCCATTGCTGGTGCGGGATGATGCGATGTTTGGGACCGCGCAACTGCCCAAGTTCCGGGAAGATCAGTTTTGGGCAACACGTTGGCTTTCGCCCGATGACAATCAAGAAATCATGGCAGCAGCACTTCGCGGAGATGATGAGCGCCTCGAAACGGCGCTCGCTAAAGAAACTTTGGCATCTGAAGGCCACTGGCTCATCCCCACCGCCGAAGTCCCCCTCACCAACCTTGTCCGCGAATCCATCCTTTCGGAAGAGGAACTGCCCCTGCGCCTCACCGCCTGCACGCCCTGCTTCCGGGCCGAGGCGGGTGCGGCGGGGCGGGATACGCGGGGCATGATCCGCCAGCACCAGTTCACCAAGGTGGAACTGGTCTCCATCACCACGCCGGAGAAGTCGGCCGAGGAGCACGAGCGCATGCTCGCCTGCGCCGAGGCGGTGCTGAAGAAGCTCGACCTGCATTATCGCGTGGTCACGCTGTGCACCGGCGACATGGGCTTCGCCTCGCAGAAGACCTACGACATCGAGGTCTGGCTGCCGGGGCAGGGGGCGTTCCGCGAAATCTCCTCCTGCTCGGTGTGCGGCGATTTCCAGGCCCGGCGCATGAATGCCCGCTACCGCCCGGCGGAGGGCAAGAGTCCGCGCTTCGTCCACACGCTGAACGGCTCGGGCGTGGCGGTGGGCCGCGCGCTGGTGGCGGTGCTGGAAACCTACCAGCAGGAGAACGGTGCCGTCACAGTTCCGGATGCACTCCTGCCCTATATGGGCGGGCTGAAGACCATCGAGAAGCTGAAGTAGAGGCGGCCCTCGGTTGAGGGCGCCCGCGACACCAAAGTCGTCCCCCGGCTCGACCGGGGGGCTAACCCCTCCGCGACACAAGTGACAGACGCCGAAGAGCCGGCGCGCCAGCCCCATGGATCACCCGGTCAAGCCGGGGGATGACGACGGTTCGGGGCAAGGGCGCCGGTCACGGAAGTTCGGTGGCTGCGACATCAAGCTACGGAAAAGGTCCCATGCGCATCCTGGTCACCAATGACGACGGCATCCACGCGGCGGGCCTCGAGGCCTGCGTCCGCATCGCCCAGAGCTTCACCGACGACGTGTGGGTGGTGGCGCCCGAGTTCGACCAGTCCGGCGTCGCCCACTCCCTGTCGCTCAGCGATCCCCTGCGCCTGCGGCAGGTGGAGGAGCGCCGCTATGCGGTGAAGGGCACGCCCACGGACTGCGTGATCATGGCGGTGCGGCACATCCTGGCGGACACCCCGCCGGACCTCGTGCTCTCCGGCGTCAACCGGGGCCAGAACATCGCCGAGGACGTGAGCTATTCGGGCACGGTGGCGGGGGCCATCGAGGGCACCATCCTCGGCATCCCCTCCATCGCCTTGTCGCAGGCCTTCGGCATCAAGACCCGCGAGAACCCCAACTACATCACTGCCGAGACGCATGCGCCCAAGATCATCCGTACCCTGCTGGGCGAGGGCATTCCCCCCGGCATCGTGATGAATGTGAACTTCCCGGATCGCGCGCCGGACGAGATCACCGGCATCGCCGCCACCTTCCAGGGCAAGCGCGACCAGCGCCTCATGCGCATCGACGAGCGCCGCGACGGGCGGGGCAATCCTTATTACTGGATCGCCTTCGAGCGCCGTATCTTCGAGACCTCCCCGGGCTCGGACCTGCGGGCGCTGGACGAGGGCCGCATCTCGGTCACCCCCCTGCGCCTCGACATGACCGACGAGCCGCAGATGACGCGGCTCGCCCTGCTGTTCGACGCGAAGTAGGGGCGCGGGCGTTCAGCCCTCCGCCTCGTCCGCGAAGGGCAGGCGGATGGTGGCGCTGGCCATGGCGGCGATGCCTTCCCGCCGGCCGGTGAAGCCCAGCTTCTCGGTGGTGGTCGCCTTCACCGAAACGCGGGCGAGGGGCACGCCGGTGATAAGCGAAATGGCGGCGCGGATGGCGTCGCGGTGCGGCCCCACCTTCGGCGCCTCGCAGATGAGGGTGAGGTCGAGATGGGCGATGCGCCCGCCCCGCGCCGTCACCTTCTCCACCGCATGGGCAAGGAAACGGTCGGAGGACGCGCCCTTCCATCGCGGGTCGGACGGCGGGAAATGGGCGCCGATGTCGCCATCGCACAGCGCACCGAGCAGCGCATCGGTGAGGGCGTGTAGGCCCACGTCCGCATCGGAATGGCCGACGAGGCCGGCGCTGTGGGGCACCGCGACCCCGCCGAGCATCACATGGTCGCCGGGGCCGAAGGCGTGCACGTCGAAGCCGGTGCCGGTGCGCACGTCGCCAAGATCTGCGAAGGAGGCGCCGGCGGCGCGGGTCATGTCTTCCGGGGTGGTCAGCTTCACGTTGGTGCTCTCGCCTTCGAAGGTGGCCACGGGCTGGCCGGCCCATTCCATCACCGCCGCATCGTCGGTCAGCGTCTCCACCCCGGCAGCGGCGGCAGCGGTATGGGCGGCGCGCAGGGCTTCGAAGCGGAACGCCTGCGGGGTCTGCACCGTGCGAAGCGCCGCGCGGTCGAGGGTCTCGACCACGATGCCGTCGGTATCCACCCGCTTCACCGTGTCGGTTACGGGGAGCACGGGAATGGCGGCATCCGCGGCCTGCGCCGCCGCCACAGCGCGGGCGATGAGGTCCGGCGAGGTGTAGGGGCGCGCCGCATCATGCACCAGCACCAGGTCCGGGCTGGTGCACGATGCGGCGGCAAGGGCTTCCAGCCCCGCGCGGACAGACGTCTGGCGGGTCGCGCCGCCGAAGGCCGGTGCCAAGATCTTGGGCAGATCGCGGGCCGTGTCCGCAAAGCGGACAGAATCATCGCTATGGATGACGGCCAGCACGGCTGTGATCTGTGGATGGGTCGCGAAAAGGCGCAGCGTGCGGCGCAGCACCGGCTCGCCGCCGATGGCCTGATATTGCTTCGGCAGCGGTCCACCGGCGCGTGTGCCGCGTCCGGCGGCGACGATAATGGCCACGCATGAGGGATTCGCCACTTCGCTCATGCCCGGCTCTCCTGGTGCGAGCGGGGGTGAATCCCGTCCCGGCATGGGTCGGGGCACCGGTGCAGGTAACCGGCGATGGGGTAAATTCTGCTGCGCTGCACTTCCACGCAGACTGCCCTTGCTTGTGTCGCGCACTTGTCTAAGATGTAGGCAGAAGCGAGGTGGCCTAATTTCTGTGCAAGAGACTGTCGCATTTTCCATTCCGGCGTTGCGGATCGGCTTCCACGCGCTGCCCAATGCGGTGATCCTCGCCCCCATGGCGGGAATCACGGATGCACCGGTGCGGCGGATGGCTGTTCGTTACGGAGCCGGCCTCGTCATATCAGAAATGGTGGCGAGCGAAGCGCTGCTGGAAGGCCATCCCGAGATGGTACTTCGCGCGGAGGGGGAGGGCGTGCCGCTCCACGCCGTGCAGATCGCCGGCAATGACCCGTACCTGATGGGCGAGGCTGCCCGCGTGGCCGAGGCGGCGGGGGCGGGCATCATCGATATCAACATGGGCTGCCCGGCCAAGCGCGTCACCACCGGAGCGGCCGGCGCCGCCCTGCTGCGCGACCTGCCGCTGGCCCAAGCGATTCTGGAGGCCGTTCGCGGCGCGGTCTCGATCCCGGTCACGGTGAAGACCCGGCTGGGCTGGGACGATACGGCTTCCACGGCAGTGGATCTGGCGCGCATGGCGCAAGAAAGCGGCCTTGCCATGGTCACCATCCATGGCCGCACCCGCTGCCAGTTCTATACCGGCCGCGCCGACTGGGCGGCCATCCGCGCAGTGAAGGACGCCGTCTCCATCCCGGTGATCGCCAATGGCGACGTGGTGGCGCCGTCGGACGGCCCCGCCATCCTCGACGCCTCCGGGGCGGATGGGGTGATGATCGGGCGCGGGGCGCAGGGCCGGCCGTGGTTTCCCGGCCGGGTGGCCCGTGCCATCGCCGGTCAGCATGACACCGCCGATCCGGACCTGGACGAGCAGCGCGCGGTTTTGCTGGAGCTTTATGAGGGCTGGCTCGAGCTTTATGGCCGGGCGTTGGGGGTGAGGCAGGCGCGCAAGCACGTGGGCTGGGCGCTGGACGCGGCCGCCGGCGGCACCGGCGCGGCGCGGGCCGGCATCGTGGCGGGCTGGCGCAAGCGTCTCCTCGTATTGGAGAACCCCGCCCAGGTGAAGGCCGGCATCGGTGCCGCCTTCGACGACATCATGTGGAGGGCCGCGGCATGACGGCCGAAGCCAGAAAGCAAGACACACGGAAGATGGATCAAAAGCGCAAGGCTGAGCAGGAGATCGGCAAGGATCAGGGGATGCCCCGCGCCATCCTGGACGCCGTTCCGCACCCTGTCTTCACCATTGCCAGCAACGGGCATGTGGCGGAGGCGAACGTGGCGGCCGAGGCCTTCTTCGAGGTCAGCGCGCCGCTGCTGCGCCGCCGGCCCCTGGCCGACCTCGTGCCGTTCGGGACCCCGCTGCTCGGCCTTATCGAGCAGGTGCGCCAGCGCGGCGCGCCGGTGAACGAATATCGCGTGGATCTCGGCACCCCCCGCAACGGCGGCGAGCGCATCGTGGACATTCACGTGGCGCCGGTGTCGGAGCATCCCGACCAGGTGGTGGTGATGCTTCAGGAGCGCACCATCGCCGACAAGATGGACCGCCAGCTGACCCATCGCGGCGCCGCCCGCTCGGTGAGCGCGCTGGCCTCCATGCTGGCCCACGAGATCAAGAACCCGCTCTCCGGCATCCGTGGCGCGGCGCAACTGCTGGAGCAGTCGGCGGACGACGACGACCGCGCTCTGACCCGCCTCATCTGCGAGGAAGCCGACCGCATCGTGAAGCTGGTGGACCGCATGGAGGTGTTCTCCGACGAGCGCCCGGTGGAGCGCGAGCCGGTGAACATCCACGCGGTGCTGGAGCATGTGCGTACCCTCGCCGCGTCGGGGTTCGCACGGCATATCCGCATCGTGGAGGAATACGACCCCTCGTTGCCGCCGGTGCTCGCCAATCGCGACCAGCTGATCCAGGTTTTCCTGAACCTGGTGAAGAACGCGGCCGAGGCCATCGACAGCGACCAGGACGGCGAGATCCAGCTCACCACGGCGTTCCGGCCGGGCGTGCGCCTGACGGTTCCCGGCGCCTCCACGCGGGTGAGCCTGCCTCTGGAATTCTGCGTCCGCGACAACGGCAAGGGCGTGCCGGACGACCTCATTCCCCACCTGTTCGACCCGTTCGTCACCACCAAGCCCACGGGCAGTGGCCTCGGTCTTGCTTTGGTAGCGAAGATCATCGGCGACCACGGCGGCATCGTCGAATGCGACAGTCAGCCCCGCCGTACAACCTTCCGCGTGCTCCTGCCCATGTATCGCGGCAAGAGCACGGCTCAAGAGGATAACTGAGGTGTCGATGCCTACCGGAAGCATCCTGGTCGCCGACGACGACGCCGCGATCCGCACCGTGCTCAACCAGGCGCTGTCGCGCGCCGGCTACGAGGTGCGGTCCTGCGGCAACGCCGCCACACTCTGGCGCTGGGTGAGCCAGGGCGATGGCGACCTCGTCATCACCGATGTGGTGATGCCGGACGAGAACGCCTTCGATCTCCTGCCGCGCATCAAGAAGGCGCGGCCGGACCTGCCGGTCATCGTCATGAGCGCGCAGAACACCTTCATGACCGCCATCCGCGCTTCCGAGCGCGGGGCCTATGAATATCTGCCCAAGCCGTTCGACCTGAAGGAGCTGATCTCCATCGTCGGCCGCGCCCTGGCCGAGCCGAAGAAGGGCGATGGCCACCACCATTCCCACGAGGAGCAGGACAATATCCCGCTGGTGGGCCGCTCGCCCGCCATGCAGGAGATCTATCGCCTCCTCGCCCGGCTGATGCAGACCGACCTCACCGTGATGATCGCGGGCGAGAGCGGCACCGGCAAGGAGCTGGTGGCCCGTGCGCTCCATGATTACGGCAAGCGCCGCACCGGGCCGTTCGTTGCCATCAACATGGCGGCGATCCCGCGCGACCTCATCGAATCGGAGCTGTTCGGCCACGAGAAGGGCTCGTTCACCGGCGCCACCACGCGCAATCCCGGCCGTTTCGAGCAGGCGGAGGGCGGCACGCTCTTCCTCGACGAGATCGGCGACATGCCTATGGAGGCGCAGACCCGCCTGCTGCGCGTGCTCCAGCAGGGTGAATACACCACCGTCGGCGGGCGTACGCCCATCAAGACCGACGTGCGCATCATCGCCGCCACCAACAAGGATTTGCGCACCCTGATCCAGCAGGGCCTGTTCCGCGAGGACCTGTTCTTCCGCCTGAACGTGGTGCCTCTGCGCCTGCCGCCGTTGCGCGAGCGCTCGGAAGATGTGCCGGACCTGGTGCGCCACTTCTTCCTCCAGGCGGAGCGGGAGGGCCTGCCGGCCAAGCAGATCGACACCGCCGCCCTCGACCGGCTGAAGCGCTACCGCTGGCCCGGCAACGTGCGCGAGCTGGAGAACCTGGTGCGGCGCCTCGCGGCGCTCTATCCGCAGGAAGTGATTACCCCCGCCATCATCGAGGCGGAGCTGTCAGAGCCCATGCCGAGCGCCCTCTCGGAGGAGGGCCCGGTGGATGCGACGCTGGCGGCCTCGGTGGAGCGTCACCTCAACACCTATTTCTCGGGCTTCGGCGAGGACTTGCCGCCCCCGGGCCTCTATCACCGCATCCTGAAGGACGTGGAATACCCTCTGCTTTCGGCGGCGCTGGCGGCTACGCGCGGTAACCAGATCAAGGCCGCGGAGCTTCTGGGGCTGAACCGCAACACCCTGCGCAAGAAGATCCGGGATCTCGATATCCAGGTCATCCGCACGTCCAGATGATTCGGACCTCCAGATGATTCGGATATCCCGCTAGGAGCGGGAGGGCGGCTTTGGCCGCCTTCCGGTGTTTTTCGAATCGCGCTTGGCGTCGCTTCGCCGCGCCTCGCCTTAGGCCCGAGCCCCACGAGGGCCCGGCGCCCTGTGCACAACGCCCGGTAAAATGGACCCCGCTACCCACTCCCAGCATCGGGTGCACGAATTCGGGCCGCGTTAGGTCCTCTGTCACATTTTTGCACCAGTGTCGTTCCACTGCATCACCCCCGTCGCGTGACTCGGCTCGCGACAGGGGCGGAAGCCTGGGGGACTGTGGCAAGGATGACGGACGCGCCGGTCAAGGACGCAGTGGAAGGCGTTGTGCCCCGTCGCGGCATCGCCGCCCGCCTGTTCGCGCCCATCGTTGTGGTCCTGTCGCTGGTGCTGGCGGTCGCCACCTTCCTGATCTTGATGGGCCTCACCTCCATCGTGCCGACGCCGCAGGTGGTGGTGGGCGTGCTCACCGCATCGGGCATCGCGGTGCTCATCCTGCTGGCCATCATCGGCCGGGAGGTGTGGCGAATCCTGCGGGCACGGGCGCGCGGGCGGGCCGCCTCGCGGCTGCATGTGCGCATCGTCGGCCTGTTCGCGGGCGTGGCGGTGGTGCCGGCCATCGTGGTGGCGCTGGTGGCCAGCCTCACCCTCGACCGCAGCCTAGATCGTTACTTCTCCGGCCGGACCCGGGAGATCGTCGGCACCGCCGCTTCGGTGGCGCAGACCTATGTGCGCGAGCACGCGCTCTCCATCCGCGGCGACGTGCTCGCCATGAGCAATGACCTGTCGCGGATGAAGCAGCTCTACGACACGGATATCGAGAAGTTCCGGCAGATCCTCACCGCCCAGGCGGCGCTGCGCAACGTGCCGGGCGCACAGATCGTCCGGCGCGACCTCTCGGTGGTGGAGCGGGCGAACCTGCGGACGGACCGCGAATATATCGTCCCCTCCAACATCGCCATCGCCGAGGCTTCCACCGAGCAGCCCATCATCTATCTGCCGTCGGACGCGGACTTCGTGGGCGCGGTGGCGCCGATCGCGGGATTCGACGACCTGTTCCTTTACGTGGCGCGGCCCGTCGACCCGCGGGTCATCGGCTTTCTCAAGGTGACGCAGGACACCCTTGCCGATTACCGGGCGCTGGAGGAGCGGCGCTTCAACGTGCAGCTCGCCTTTGCGCTGATGTATTCCATCGTCACGCTCATCGTGCTGCTGTCGGCGGTCTGGCTCGGGATCAACTTCTCCAAATGGCTGGTATCGCCCATCCGGCGGCTCATGTGGGCGGCGGGACGGGTGGCGGCGGGCAATCTGGAAGTGCAGGTGCCGGTCAACCGGGCCGAGGGCGACCTCGCGACCCTGGGCGAAACCTTCAACAAGATGACGGTCGAGCTGAAGACCCAGCGCAACGCGTTGGTGACGGCGCGCGACCAGATGGACAGCCGTCGCCGCTTCACCGAGGCGGTGCTCTCCGGCGTCGGCGCGGGCGTCATCGGCATCGATGCCGAGGCGCAGGTCACCATCCTCAACCGCTCCGCCGAGAAGCTCCTGGGCCTGAGCGAGGACGAGGCGCTCGGCCGCAAGCTCGCGGATGTGGTGCCGGAAACCGACGCCCTGGTGGCCGAGGCCATGGGCGCGGGCCAGCGCGCGGTCCAGGGCAACATCACCATCCAGCGGGACGGCCGGGAACGGATTTTCGCCGTCCGGGTCACCACCGAGCAGTCCACGGCCGAGGATCACGGCTGGGTGGTGACGCTGGACGACATCACCGCCCTGGTCTCGGCCCAGCGCACCTCCGCCTGGGCTGACGTGGCCCGGCGCATCGCCCACGAGATCAAGAACCCGCTGACCCCCATCCAGCTCTCCGCCGAGCGGCTGAAGCGCAAGTACGGGCGCCACATCACCCAGGATCGCGACGTGTTCGACCAGTGCACCGACACCATCATCCGTCAGGTCGGCGACATCGGCCGGATGGTGGACGAGTTCTCCTCCTTCGCCCGCATGCCCAAGCCCGTGGTAGATGCGCAGGACCTTGCCGAGACCGTGCGCCAGGGCGTGTTCCTCATGCGCGTCGGCCATCCTGACGTGACCTTCGAGACCGAGCTGCCGCCCTCCATGCCGGCGCGGTTCGACCGGCGCCTGATCTCCCAGGCGCTCACCAACATCCTCAAGAACGCCGCCGAGGCCATCGAGGGGGTGCCTGAGGCCGAGCGCGGCAAGGGCCTCATCCGCGTGCGCGTCGTTGCGGAGGGCGAGGACCGCGTCATCGACGTCATCGACAATGGCGCCGGACTGCCGAAGGAAAAGCGCAGCCGGCTGCTGGAGCCGTATGTGACCACCCGCGAGAAGGGCACCGGGCTCGGCCTCGCCATCGTGGGGAAAATCATGGAAGAGCACGGCGGCTTCATCGAACTCAACGATTCCCCCGAGGGCCGGGGGGCCTGGATCCGGCTTCGGATGCGGGCAGACGGTCAACCACCGGCCGGCGCGGGCGGGGCGCAACCGGTCCCTGAAACAGGGAGGGCCTGACACATGGCCATGGACATTCTCATCGTGGACGATGAGGCCGACATCTGCGAACTGGTGGCCGGCATCCTGGAGGACGAGGGCTATGCCGCCCGCACCGCCCGGGACGCCGACAGCGCCCTCGCGGCCATCTCGGCGCGGCGGCCTAACCTGGTCTTCCTGGACATCTGGCTGCAGGGCTCGCGGCTCGACGGGCTGGAGCTGCTGAACGAGATCAAGGCCCAGCACCCAGAGGTGCCGGTGGTGATGATCTCCGGCCACGGCAACATCGAGACCGCTGTGGCGGCCATCAAGCGCGGCGCCTACGACTTCATCGAGAAGCCGTTCAATGCCGACCGCCTGGTGATGGTGGCCGAGCGCGCGCTGGAGACGCTGCGCCTGAGGCGCGAGCTGAAGGAGCTGAAGCAGTTGGCGCCCCACGGCCATGTGCTGGTGGGCCGCTCCAGCGCCGTCCAGCAGCTGAAGGCCACCATCGACCGGGTCGGGCCCACCAACAGTCGCATCCTCATCGTCGGCCCTTCCGGCTCCGGCAAGGAGCTGACGGCCCGGCTGATCCACACCACCTCGACCCGCGCCCAGGGGCCGTTCGTGGTGCTGAACTCTGCGGCCATCACCCCGGAGCGGCTGGAATTCGAGCTGTTCGGCGTGGCGGAAGGGGAGGGGCGAGAGCCCAAGCGCGGGGCGCTGGACGAGGCCCACGGTGGCACGCTGTTCCTCGATGAAATCTCCGACATGCCGCGCGAGACCCAGAACCGGGTGCTGCGCGTGCTGGTGGAGCAGACCTTCTCGCGCATCGGCTCCAACGACAAGGTCAGCGTGGACGTGCGCATCATCTCCTCCACCGGGCGCAACCTGGAGGAGGAGATCGCCAAGGGCCGATTCCGCGAGGATCTCTACCACCGCCTCTCGGTGGTGCCGATCCGGGTGCCGCCGCTGTCCGAGCGGCGCGACGACATTCCGGACCTGGTGGAATTCTTCGTCGACACCATCTCGCAGACCACCGGCCTGCCGCGCCGGCCCATCGGCGAGGATGCCATGGCGGTGCTCCAGTCCCACGACTGGCCGGGCAACGTGCGCCAGCTGCGCAACAACGTGGAACGGCTGCTGATTCTCGCGGGTGGCGACCTGGAAGCCACCATCACCGCCGCCATGCTGCCGCCGGACGTGGGCGCGCTGGTGCCTAACCTGCCCAACGGCAATGGCGGCGAGCATCTCATGGGCCTGCCGTTGCGTGAGGCGCGCGAGGTGTTCGAGCGGGAATACCTTGCCGCCCAGATCAACCGCTTCGGCGGCAACATCTCGCGGACGGCGGAATTCGTCGGCATGGAGCGCTCGGCCCTTCATCGAAAGCTTAAGGCTCTCGGGGTAGGCTGACGGACCAGTTGACGGGATACCCGAAAAAGGGGCTGCATCTGAGCTGAGGCTCAAGGTGCGATCGGTTTTGCCGCGATCTTTCAGGTCGCGATTCGCCTGGGCGCCGGGGGAGGGTTCATGAAGGTCGTGATCTGCGGCGCGGGCCAGGTGGGGTTCGGCATTGCCGAGCGCCTCGCCGGTGAGCAGAACGACGTGTCCATCATCGACACGAGCCCACGGCGCATCCAGATGGTGACCGAGCAGTTGGACGTGCGCGGCGTGGTGGGGCAGGGCTCCCATCCGGACGTGCTGGCGCGCGCCGGGGTCGAGGCCGCCGACATGCTCATCGCGGTGACCCTCCACGACGAGGTGAACATGGTGGCCTGCCAGGTGGGACACGCCTTGTTCAACGTGCCCACCAAGGTCGCCCGCATCCGCGCCCAGACTTATCTCGCGCCGGAGTGGCGCGACCTGTTCTCCCGCGACCAGCTGCCCATCGACGTCATCATCTCCCCCGAGATCGAGGTCGGCGAGATGGTGCTGCGCCGCCTGTCGCTGCCCGGGGCCACCGATACGGTGAGCTTCTCCGACGGGGCGGTGCAGGTGGTGGGCGTGCTGTGCGGCGAGGACTGCCCGGTGGTGGATACCCCCCTCAGCCAGCTCACCCAGCTGTTCCCGGACATGCCGGCCACCATCGTGGCCGTGAGCCGGAAGGGCAAGACGCTGGTGCCGCGCTCCAACGACCAACTGGCGGTGGGCGACATCGTCTATTTCGTCGCCCAGGCAGACCAGGTGCAGCGCGCCCTGTCCCTGCTCGGGCACGACGAGGTGCCGGGCCAGCGCATCGTCATCGCCGGGGGCGGCAACATCGGCTATTACGTGGCAAGCGAGCTGGAGCGGCGCAATGCGGCCGCGCGGGTCAAGCTCATCGAATTCTCGCGCGAGCGCGCCCAGACCATCGCCGAAGTGCTCTCGCGCACGGTGGTGTTGAACGGCGACGCGCTGGAGCGCGCCATCCTCGACGAGGCCGGCGTGCGCGAGGCGGACACCATGATTTCGCTCACCAATGACGACCGGATCAACATCCTGTCCTGCCTGCTGGCCAAGCAGATCGGCGCGAAGCGCATCCTGGCGTTGCTGAACGAGCAGGGCTACGCCACCTTCGCCCGGGGCCTGGGCATCGACGCCCATGTGAATCCGCGCCAGATCACCGTTTCCAAGGTGCTCCAGCATGTGCGGCGCGGGCGCATTCGCGGCGTCCATGCGCTGCTCGACGGCTCCGGCGAGATGATCGAGGCGGAAGCGCTGGAAACCTCGCCGCTGGTGGGCAAGCCGCTGAAGGACCTCGACCTTCTGGAGGGGCTGCGCATCGGCGCCATCGTGCGGAACGGACAGGTGCTGCTGCCGCGCGGCGATTTCGTCGTACGGGCCCACGACCGGGTGGTGCTGTTCGCCCTCGCCGATCGCATCAAGCGCGTGGAACAGCTGTTCCGCGTGGCGCTCGAATTCTTCTGATCCTCTAAGGCCTTTCCGTTTCCCAGTTCTCCTGGTCGCCAAGTTCTCCTGCTTGCAAGGCGCATATGGTCAACGCCGCTCGCCCACTTGCCGCCGGTCTCCTCGCCGTCGGCCTCCTTGCGCTTCCGCCGGCCGTGGTCGCGGCGCGGGGCGGGGAGGGGCATGTGCCGGTCTTCCTTGCCACCTGCGGCTTCTGCCTGTTCCTCGCCGGGCTGCTGCGCTTCACCACCCAGGACACTCCCATGCGTCTGACCCGGGCGGGCGGCGTGGGGCTGGTGGCGGCCCTGTGGCTGCTGCTGCCGCTGGCGGCCACGCCGGCGGTCGCCGTCGTCTCCGGCCTGCCGCCACTGGCCGCCTGGCTCGAGGCGGTGTCCGCCTTCACCACCACCGGGGCCACAGCGCTGCGGCAGGGGCCGGCGAGCCTCTATGTGTGGCTCGCCCTGCTGCAATGGACCGGCGGGCTGCTGACCATCGTCGCAGCGGTGGCGGTGCTCGCACCTGCCGGGCTCGGCGGCCTGCCCGACCGGACCCCGCGCGGCGGCACCACCCTCGATGTGGTGGATCTTACCGCGGTGCTGCGCGAGATCGCCCCCGCCTATGTGGGCGCCACCCTGCTCGCCGTGATCGTGCTGCTGGTGAGCCGGGAAAGCCCCTATGTGGCCTTCACGCTGGCCACCGCAGTGGTCTCCGCCGGCGCGCACCTGCCGCCGGAAGCCCAGCTGGCGCTGACCCTGGACGAAAGTCCGAAATGGCTGCTGCTGCCGTTCCTGCTGTGGAGCGCCACCAGCGTGCGCTGGCATCGCGCGCTGCTGACGCGGCGCATCAATGCCGCCCCGGAGCAGACCGAAAGCCTCGTCATCCTCGGCTGGTGGGCGGTGCTCGGCATCGTGCTCGGCGCCATCCTCTACCGTTCGGCCGATGCGCCCACGCTGGAGGCGATCCGCGACGGCCTGTTCTCGGCCGCCTCGCTCATCTCCACCAGCGGCATCGGCCCGCGCGAGGGCACCTATATGAGCCTGCCGCTGGGCCTCGTCATCCTGGTGGTGCTGCTCGGCGGCGGGGCGCTGTCGGTGGCGGGCGGGCTGAAGATGCTGCGGCTGCGCGCCATTCTCCTCAATACCCGGGGCGGCCTGATGCGCCTCGTTTATCCGCACCTCGTGCAGCCGGCCGCCTATGAGGGCGGCGTGGGCTCGGTGATGCTGGGCATCTGGGCCGGCGCGGCGAGCCTTGCTTTGGTGTTCGGCATCTGCGCCATCGCGCTGAGCCCCGGCCTGCCGGGCCTCGATGCGGCTCTGGCCGCCGCGGCGGCGGTGGTGACCAATACCGGGCCGGTCTATGACGCCGGGGGCGCCGGCTGGCCGCCGCTGTCCTCATTGCCCGCCGGCTCCGTCGTGGTGGCCGGGCTCGGCATGGTGGCGGGGCGGCTGGAGATGATCGGCCTCCTCGTCGTCATCCACCTTGCTCTCTGGCGCACCTGAAGAAGCGTTTTTGCCATGTCCCGCATCGCCTATGTCAATGGCCGCTACCTGCCGCACCGCCATGCCAGCGTGCATGTGGAGGATCGCGGCTATCAGTTCGCCGATGGCGTCTATGAAGTCTGCGAAGTGCTCAACGGCCATCTGGTGGACGAGCGGCGCCATCTCGACCGGCTGGAGCGTTCGCTGCGGGAGCTGTTCATCCCCACGCCCATGAGCCGGATCGCCCTCGCCAACGTGCTGGCGGAGGTGGTGCGCCGGAACGGGGTGCGCGACGGGCTGGTCTATCTCCAGATCACACGCGGCGTAGCCCGGCGCGACCATGCCTTCCCGCCGGCCGGCACCAAGCCTGCGGTGGTGGTGACGGCGCGCCGGTCCGACCGCAAGGGGCAGGAGGCGCTGGCCGCCAAGGGCGTCGCCGTCATCACCGTGCCGGAGAACCGCTGGCCGCGCGTGGACATCAAGTCCACCTCGCTGCTGCCCAATGTGCTGGCCAAGCAGCAGGCGAAAGAGGCCGGCGCACGGGAAGCCTGGTTCGTGGACGGCGCGGGCTTCGTCACCGAGGGCGCCTCCACCAACGCCTGGATCGTGACGGGCGGCAAGACCATCGTCACCCGCCCGGCGGAGAGTGGTATCCTGCGCGGAATCACCCGCACGGTGGTGTTTGAGGTGGCGGCCGCCCTCGGCTACACGGTGGAGGAGCGTCCCTTTATCGTTGCGGAAGCTTTGGCCGCGGACGAAGCCTTCATCACCGCCGCCACCACGGTGGTAATGCCTGTGGTGCGCATCGACGGCCATGCGGTGGGGGACGGCAAGCCCGGCCCCGTGGCGACCACTTTACGCTTGAAATTCCACGATTTTTCCGAAATTTTCTGAGGTATCCACGGCCGCGCTCATGTTGCGGGGCAAAATAATATTGCGCCGCCATGGAGCTGTGCCATTCTAGGAGGCCAACTCCCGTGGCGGCAGCACATTATTTTTGTGCGTCTGCGACGGACTTAACGCCCAAAAAAACGGATACGAAAATGGCGGCGGAACGGACACAAAATCTCCAAGACACCTTCCTCAATCACGTCCGCAAGAACAAGACGCCCCTCACCATCTTCCTGGTGAACGGGGTGAAGTTGCAGGGCGTTGTCACTTGGTTCGATAATTTTTGCGTACTCTTGCGTCGCGACGGACATTCCCAGCTTGTTTACAAGCACGCGATTTCCACCATTATGCCCGGTCATCCGGTGCAATTGTTCGATCCCACCGACGACGTGGGCGAGAAGGCTTAAAGCAGCGTGGAGCGTGCCACCGGCAAGGGGTCCAGAACGACGTTGAAGACAGGGTCCAAGCTGGGGTCCAAAGGGGGCGCCACCACTCGGGGCGTTTCAGCTCAGAGTGCTGCCGAAACCCGCGGGGGCGTGGCCGATGCCGCGACCTCCGGCGGTTCCGGCGACTTGCCGGTGGACGTTTCCGTATCTGCACCTGCGCGGGAAGAGGGCCGCGGCGGCATTGACCGCCGTGCGCCGCCGACGCGGTGCGCCGTCATCACGCCGGCGCTGACGAAACGTGCCACCCGCGGCGCGCCGGAACGGCGCAGCCCACAGTCGCGGCTGGAGGAGGCGGTGGGTCTTGCCGCCGCCATCGACCTCGACGTGGTCTACTCCGCCACCATTCCCCTGTCGGAGATCCGCCCCGCCACCTTCCTCGGCTCGGGGAAGGTGGAGGAACTGGAAGGCGTGGTGCGTGCCGAGGCGGTGGACCTCGTGTTTTTCGACGCGGCGCTCTCGCCGGTGCAGCAGCGCAACCTGGAAAAGGCTTGGTCCGCCAAGGTGGTGGACCGCACGGCGCTGATTCTCGAAATCTTCGGCATGCGCGCCCGCACCAAGGAAGGCGCGCTGCAGGTGGAACTGGCCCACCTCAATTACCAGCGTTCGCGCCTGGTGCGCTCCTGGACCCATCTGGAGCGCCAGCGCGGTGGCTTCGGCTTCCTTGGCGGTCCCGGTGAGACCCAGATCGAGGCCGACCGCCGGCTCATCGGCGAGCGCATCGTGCGCATCGAGAAGGAGCTGGAGCAGGTCAAGCGCACCCGCGGCCTGCACCGGGCCAGCCGCAAGCGCGTGCCCTATCCCATCGTCGCGCTGGTGGGCTACACCAATGCCGGCAAGTCCACCTTGTTCAACCGCCTGACCCGGGCGGAGGTGATGGCGAAAGACCTGCTCTTCGCCACCCTCGATCCGACGCTTCGGGCGGTGGACCTGCCCCACGGCACCCGCATCATCCTCTCCGACACGGTGGGCTTCATCTCCGAGCTGCCGACCCAGCTGGTGGCCGCCTTCCGCGCCACGCTGGAGGAGGTGCTGGAGGCTGATCTCATCCTGCACGTGCGCGACATCTCCCATCCGGACACCGACGCCCAGGCCGCAGACGTTTCCGACGTGCTGGAGGATCTTGGCGTCGATCCCCAGCCGGGTGGGCGCGTGATCGAGGTCTGGAACAAGATCGACCGGCTGGCGCCGGACGAACGCGAGCAGGTGGAAAACCGGGCCGCCCGTGGCGGCGCCGAAGCGCCGGTGCCGGTTTCCGCGCTGACCGGGGAGGGGACCGACGACCTGCTCGGCCTCATTGAGCGCCGCATCACCGCTGGACGGGTGACTGTCTCGGTGACGCTGGCGGCGGAGGACGGGGAGGGGCTCGGCTGGCTCTATCGCCACGGCGAGGTGCTGGAGCGCACCACGGACGAGCATGGCGCCATCCACGTGGCCCTGCGCATTCCGCCCGATCGCGCTGGGCTGATCACCCGCCGCTTCGGCGCACGGCGCGTGCATCCGACCTGAGCAACTCAGCCTGCCGCGCCTTTGGCCGGCCGGTTTCAGTGAGGCAGGGCAGGGGCTGGAACGCCGTCGCGCTCACGCGCCTTCCCGCTCCTTCTGCTTCGCCTCCTGCCAGAGGGCTTCCATCTCATCCAGGCTCGCCTGCTCCGGGCGGCGGCCGGCGGCCGCGAGCCGGTGCTCCACATGGCCGAAGCGGCGGGTGAACTTGTCGTTGGTGCCGCGCAAGGCGTCCTCCGGGTCCACGCCGGCGTGGCGGGCAAGGTTCACCACGGCGAACAGCAGGTCACCTATCTCGTCCCGGATCGCGGCGAGGCCGCCGTCTTCCAGCGCCTCGGCGACTTCCTGCGTTTCCTCGCGGATCTTGGCCAGCACCTGGCGCGCATCGTTCCAGTCGAAGCCCACGCGGCTCGCCTTTTCCTGAAGCTTCAGCGCGCGGGTGAGGGCAGGGAGCGGCAGGGGGACGCCGGCAAGGGCGCCCTGCTGCGCCTCCTCCACCGGCAGACCCGTCGCCGCCCGCGCCTGGGCCAGTTCGCGTTTTTCCTGCGCCTTGATCTCGGCCCACAGGCCCTTCACCGCCTCCGGCGACAGATCCCGCGCCGTGCCGAACACATGGGGGTGCCGGCGGATGAGCTTGGTGGTGATGGCTTCCACCACGCCGCCGAAATCGAATGCGCCGTCCTCCTCCGCCATCCGGGCGTGGAAGACCACCTGCAGCAGCAGGTCGCCCAGTTCTTCCCTCAAGTCGCCCATGTCGGCGCGGGCGATGGCGTCGGCCACCTCGTAGGCTTCTTCCAGCGTGTAGGGCGCGATGGTGGCGAAGCTCTGTTCCAGGTCCCACGGGCAGCCGGTTCCGGGCGTGCGCAAGGCGGCCATGATCTCGATGAGGCGCGCGATGTTGCGGGAGGGGTCCATGAGGTTCTCCAGGCTCGGGTGCGATCTTTACCGCAGGCTGGACCGTCCTATGCTCCGCCCAGCGAGGAAGAGGAAGAGACCATGGTCGAGATCGCGCCCGCCGGCCCTATCGATGATGACATGCGGCCGGGTGAAAAGGCCGTGGCGCTGCCGGAGCGATTCGACGCCGGGCTCTATTTCATCGGCCGCATCCGTACGCCCTGGACCGAGCGCGGCAGCTGCCCCCGCCGTGGCGACCCGGAGGAGGGCCCCGTCTGCACGCTGGAGATCGACCCGCGCTGGGCCGAGGCGCTGACCGGCATCGCCGACTGTCCGCGTCTGCAGGTGCTCTACTGGATGAACCGGGCGCGGCGGGACCTCGTGCTCCAGAGCCCGCGGCATGACGGCGACACCCGCGGCACCTTCGCCCTGCGCTCGCCGGTGCGGCCCAATCCCGTCGCGTCGTCGGTGGTGCGGCTGGTGGGCGTGGACGGCCTGCGGGTGCAGGTGCGCGGGCTCGACTGCCTCGACGGCACGCCGCTCATCGACCTCAAGGTGCAGCACGACTGAGCCGACAGCCGGCCAAGACTGGCGGGGAATGAGAGAGGGTTCGGCCGTCGCTCTCACCCTCAATCTAAGAATCGCAGAAGAGATATTATGGAACGCCGCCGTTGCCCCGGGCGGGGAAGGGCGAAGGCGGATGGTCGCTGCCATCATAGCTGAACACCCTTCAGCGCTCCTGAATATTTACAAAAATATCGTTTTTAAACAATGCTTTGCATCAGCATCTGAATCTATCGAGCGAATCGCTTGAGGCGCCACATCAGGGTCATGGGGCGCGGGTTATCCGCCGTGTCAGCCGCTCGCAACGGTATCGGCGGATGCGGCGTGCGAGCAGCTGTGGGATTCGAATTTCAGGCCGTCATAGGCCGGCACGATGCCGTCGGGCAGGCGTGCTTCCAGCGCGGCATAGTCGAGATCGGTGTGGAGGTTCGTGAGGATCGTGCGCTTCGGCTTCATGAGCGCCACATGGTCCAGCGCCTCCTGAAGGGTGAAGTGCGACGGATGGGGCGTCTCGCGCAGGGCGTCGATGACCCACACATCCAGATTGTGAAGATGGGCCAGGCTGTTCTCCGAGATCCCGTTGACGTCGCTGGAATAGGCCACGTCGCCGAAGCGGAAGCCGAAGGAATCGATGTCGCCGTGCCGCTGGCGGAACGGCAGGGCGCTGATGATGCCGCCTGCCCCGTCCACCACGATCTCCCGCCCCTCCCGGAAGCGATGTTCGGTAAGGATGGGCGGATAGGCGCTGCCGGGCGGCGTGGAGAAGCAGTAGCCGAAGCGCTGATGCAGCATGCGGGAGGTATCTTCGTCCGCATATATGTCCACCCGCGCGCGATTGTGGATGGCGAGCGGGCGCAGGTCGTCTATGCCGTGGGTGTGGTCGGCGTGCTCGTGGGTGTAGAGCACGGCGTCGATATGGGTCACGCCCTCGCCGATGAGCTGCTCCCGCAAGTCTGGCGAAGTGTCCACGAGCACAGTGGTTTTGCCGTTCGGCCCGACGCGCTCCACGAGCATGGAGCAGCGGCGGCGGCGATTGCGGGGATTGAGGGGATCGCAGGCGCCCCACCCCTGCCCCACCCGTGGCACGCCGCCGGACGACCCGCATCCCAGGATGGTGAAGGTGAGGCTTGCGCCGGTTTCGCTGGGCAAAGGCATGACTGGCGACCTCGCTGCGTCTGCTGCTCGGGTCAGGGATCAGGGCGGAATCGGCCCGCAGCCTGATCCAAATTCGTCCCGGAGTCACACCCGAGGGCCCAAAGATCATTCAGCGGCACTGAAAATCAGCATTTCCAGCCAGAAGGGGTACTTGGCGGATAACTCTGCACTCACGGGGTTGCGATAGCGATAGTTCATCCGACCACCAAGGCAAATGTATCTGGTTCTGGCGCCACTTATCGGTATCGATTCGCTTGCATTCTCAGGTGAGCCGCCGGTCATAAGTGGCAATGCGGTGCCGCCTTCCGTTTTGAATCCAGCGGTGCTCACCGGCCCGGCCGGAGCCCTGACGCGGGCGCAAAAGGAGAAGAGCGTGGAGCGTGGAGGGGGTGAGGTGGGCGCCCGTTGCCGCGCAGGACACCATCCGCGACCGAACAAATGCGCACGCCACGGCCGCCGGGGGCCGGCGGCGTGGCAAGGATGGGATTGGATGGGGAAGATCGGGGTTTGAATGGTCGGAGCGAGAGGATTTGAACCTCCGACCCCTAGTCCCCCAGACTAGTGCGCTAACCGGGCTGCGCTACGCTCCGACTGAGGATGGGAGGCTTAGACCATCGATCCGGCGCGGGCAAGCCCCCTTGCGCAGGTATCCCATGCTCTCCCCAGGGACTTGTCCGCCGGCCCGAAATTCCCGGCCAAGCTACAGCTTGAGGTTGTCTTTCCCGCGTCGAATTCCGGCGGGATTGTGTCCGCGATACCCGAATCATCACTTTTTCGCCGGCAAATTGGGACGCTATCGCCCCATTGC
Organism: Xanthobacter versatilis; assembly: GCF_043193975.1. Lineage (NCBI taxonomy): Bacteria > Pseudomonadati > Pseudomonadota > Alphaproteobacteria > Hyphomicrobiales > Xanthobacteraceae > Xanthobacter > Xanthobacter versatilis. The sequence goes on from NZ_JBAFVB010000002.1 coordinate 183,491, forward strand.
GACGCCATTCGGCAATCATCTGAAACTACACGGAAGATTGATTGCATGAAGATACGCGTGGTCCTGTCCTGCTTCGCCCTGTCCCTCTCGGCCGGAATGGCCGTCTCGAACACCGCAAAAGCGGACACCTCCACCGGCGTCGCCTCTTACTATTGGCAAGGCCGCAGCACCGCGAGCGGCGAGCGCTTCAACCCCTCCGCCATGACGGCGGCGCACCGCTCCCTGCCTTTCGGCACCAAGGTGCGTGTCACAAATCTGCGCAACGGACGCACTGTCGTCGTGCGCATCAATGATCGCGGCCCCTTTGTCCGCGGCCGGGTGATCGACGTGTCCCGCGCCGCCGCCTCGGAGCTCGGCTTCACCAACTCGGGCATCACCCGCGTTGCCCTCGCCGTGATGGACTGACCCGCGGCAGGGATTTTAGGACCAATCAGGCCTGACGGGGCCGCGCGTCTGGATGGAGGCACTCTCCGGCGCGACCTCGTCGCCTTTGTGTATTGATGGCATGACCGCCGCGCGGATTGCGCCTTGCCAAACGGGCGAGGCACCGCGCGGCGGAAACAGCACCGCCGCGGCGGATGCTTGTCACTCGCCCGGACGCTCGGTGTCCCGGGGCGCCAGAACCTCTTCCATCAGCCGCCGGCATTCGCCGAGCTCATAGAGCGCCGATTGCATGCGGTGCACGTCATCGCGCGAGAGCACAGGCGCGGCCATCGGCGGCTGGCCCGCCATCCGTGGCTCCGACCGCAGATGCGGCGGCAGATATTGCTCGGGCGGACCTGAACGCAGCGGCTCGCGCGGCACCCTCTGAGCCGGTGGCTCCGGTTCAGGGGCATAGGCGGGCGCCTCCGCCCTCGCCGATCCGTCGCGGAAGGACGGATTGGGCAGGTCTACGGGCGCCTCGGCCCGGCTCCAGGGCGGCGGGCCACGCCGCTGCGCCACATAGGGATCGGGGGCGACGGCCCGGCCGGACATGCGCTCGGCGATGCGGCGCTGCTCCGACTCGGGCAGCACGCCCGAGTTCGGGTCATCCTCGTCTTGGATCGGACCGATGAGCGGCCCGACCCGGCTTGCCCGCGGCAGGGACTGCGGTGCGCCCTCGCCCCAGCCTTCGTCCCACACCCGCCGCACCTCCTCGTCAGCCCAACCAGCCGGAGGCCGGGCGTGCGCTGGCACCGCCGATGCTCCTGCGGCAGGCGCATGGGCCATCGGCGCACGACCTGCCGAGGGGCCAATGGGCGGCGCGCTCATGGGCGGCGCTGCACTCATGGAAGGCTCGCGCCACTCACCACGGGGCGGCGAAAGTGGGGTGCGGCGCCGCTCCTCGTTCATCATCTCGGTCTCCGGATCGGCGGCCATGGCGGAATGGCGCTGCTGGGCGCGCGACGGCCGTTCGATGGGGCGATAAAGCGGCTCATCCTCTTCGGATCGGGCTTCGGTCCCCGGCAGGCCGGCGGGGTTCTCGGCTGCGCCGTGCCATGTGGCCTCCACCCAATCGGTCTGCCGCCATTCGCCATCCTGCACGATCCGGCTCTGGCGTGGATCCTGGCGCGCCTCCCGGCGCGGCTCTTGGGCCGGCTCCTGGAACCCGGGCTCATGGAACCGCGGCTCCGAGCGTGCGGCCGCCGCGGCCCGCCGTTGCGGCGCCAGCGCAGGCGGGTTGCCATCATGCTCATAGGATTTGGATTGAGGGCTGCGGCGGGGATGGGGGGAAAACGGGTCGTCGAACGGCTCGTCGTCCAATCGCTCGTCGTCCAATCGCTCCTCGTCCTCCCATGCCGGGCGCCGGGCCTCGGCGGGTGCGGAAGAACGGCGCGGGGCGGCACGCATCGTCGCCGCCTCCTCATGCGGGAGGTCCAGCGGCGATGGCGCGCGGCGCTCGTGCGGCTGGATGTCCTCTCCGGGGCCCTCAACCTCCTCCAGTGTCTCGTGCGGGCGCATGGGACGGCGTTCCTGCGCGCGCAGGCGCTGGATGCGCGCCTCGATGGGCTCGGACACGGCGGAGACCGTCACCGGCGTGTCGTCGAGGAATGGCAGCAGCGGGTCGTCGAAAGCAGGCGGATGGGACGGTGCCGCCATGCCCTCGGCATCCCGCTGGGATACGCGCGCGGCGGGGCCCCGGCTCGGCCGCTGAGGGGCGAGGACGGGCTCCACGCGCTCCCGCGTTCGCGGTGGCGCGCCCTCTCGTGCCCCATGTGGACCGCCGGAGGGCGGAAGCGGTAGGTCCTCGCCCAGGGTCGGCTCGCGTCGCTGGCCCGGCGCCTCGAACGCGGCGGCGCGTCGCTCATCCCGAAGTTGGGGCTCGCGCTCGCGGTGCCGGCCAGCGGGCCGGAAGGCGATGGGGGGCTCGGGCGGTTCGTCCGCGAGATCGCGGTCGGCCTCCGCATCAGGGAAAGGCAGGGGCAGTTCGGCTGCTTCGGGCAACTCGGGGAGGAGGTCGTCGTCCTCCCCTGCCCTGCCACCCTGTGCCTTGGGCCGGCGGCGGGGCAGAAGTCCGAGCAGGCCGCCGAAGGTGACGCCGTCACCGGCCTCGCCGCGCGCGGGTTTGGCCGAGCGCATGACCGCTACCTCGCGCTCGATGCCGAGATCCTGCACGTAGCGCACGCCCTGATCCTTCAGGATGCGTTGCGCGCCCTTGATGGTGAAGCCGTCGGTATAAAGCAGGTGGCGGATGCCGCGCAGGAGGTCCACGTCCTCCGGCCGGTAGAAGCGCCGGCCGCCGGCCCGCTTGATGGGCTTGATCTGGGGGAAACGGGTCTCCCAGAAGCGCAGGACGTGTTGCGGAAGGGCCAGGTCGTCGGCGACCTCGCTGATGGTCCGGAAGGCGTCCGGAGCTTTCTCCGTGTCGCGCGCGTCCACCGTGTCTCCCGCCTCAATCGACCGAATCGCCCCGAAGTCCTGGCGGAATCATACGGGTGAACGCGGCGTGCGGGAAGTTGTGGTGGCACCCTGCGCGGCGGCGCGTCGCGCCTTGTCCCCCGCCCTTTGGACGGGTCGTCCTCGTCCCCTGCCCATTGGGTGGGATCAGTCCTCGTCGAGGCCGTCGCCGACGGTCCCGTTGATGCGGTGCTTGAGGATGCTGGACGGCTTGAAAACCATGACGCGGCGCGGCTCGATCGGCACTTCCTCGCCGGTCTTGGGATTGCGGCCGACCCGCTCGCCCTTCTCGCGCACCACGAAGGAGCCGAAGGAAGACAGTTTCACCGTCTCGCCGCGGGCCAGGCAGTCGGCAATCTCCTTCAGAACCATTTCCACCAGCTGGGCGGATTCGGTGCGAGACAGCCCCACCTGCTGATAGACGGCCTCACACAGATCCGCCCGCGTTACGGTCCGACCAGCCATTTGTCACCCCGGCCCCAGAAAGATGGCGAACCGCTCGAAGCCCCGTTCGAAGGATGCGGATCGCAGAACTTCGGCAATTTTAACAGAGCACACTTCAGGAATGTGACGGAAAGATCGCCGCACGCCGTAAAGCGACCCAGTACTGGCGAAGGATGTGCGACGCAAACTAGCCGCGCTTGCCAAGGTCGGTCAACGACTTAAATCAATTACCAGCGCAGGAGGGCCGATCCCCAGGTGAAACCTCCGCCCATGGCCTCCAGCAGCACCAGATCGCCCCGCTTGATGCGCCCGTCCCTGACCGCAAGGTCGAAGGCCAGCGGAATGGAGGCGGCTGAGGTATTTCCGTGCTGGTCCACCGTGGTCACCACCTTTTCGGGGGCGATGCCCAGCTTCAGCGCGCTGGCGTCGATAATGCGGCGATTGGCCTGATGGGGCACGAACCAGTCGATGCTCGCGGCGCTTTCGCCGGTGGCGGCGAAGGCGTCCTCGATCACGTCGGTGATCATGCCCACCGCATGCTTGAACACCTCGCGGCCCTCCATGCGCAGGTGGCCCACGGTTCCCGTGGTGGAGGGGCCGCCGTCCACGAACAGCTTGGTGCGGTGCCGCCCGTCCGAGCGCAGGTGCGAGGTGAGAAGGCCGGCGCCGTGGGCGTCGTCCTCCCGCACCGCTTCCAGCACCATGGCCCCTGCCCCGTCGCCGAACAGCACGCAGGTGCCGCGATCCTCCCAGTCGAGGATGCGGGAAAAGGTCTCCGCCCCGATCACCAGCGCCCGGTCGAAGGCGCCGGTCTTCAGATAGGCATCGGCGGTGGCGAGGGCGAACACGAAGCCGGAGCACACCGCCTGCACGTCGAAGGCGGCGCCGCGGGTGATGCCCAGCTCCGCCTGCACCGTCACCGAGGTGGCGGGGAAAGTCTGGTCCGGCGTGGCGGTGGCGAGGATGATGAGGTCAATGTCGCGCGCGGCAAAGCCAGCGTCGGCGAGCGCCCGCTCGGCCGCCTTCAGCGCGAGATGCGAGGTGAACTCGCCCTCGGCCGCGATATGGCGCTGGCGGATGCCGGTGCGCTGCACGATCCAGTCGTCGGTCGTGTCGATGCGCCGCGCGAGATCGTCGTTCGAGAGCACCCTCTCGGGGAGATAGGACCCGGATCCCCGGGCGACGGACCTGATTCCGCTCACGATTGGCCTTCCACCCCTGCGGCCTGCGGCCGGCATGCTGCTACGTCCGGCGGCTGACGGCCGACGAGGCTCTTTTCAATACGCGCGAGAAGCTCGTTACGCACCATGTCGTAGGCGAGATCCACGGCGGCGGCGAATCCCTCCGCGTCGGTCCCGCCGTGGCTCTTGATGACGATGCCGTTGAGGCCCAGGAACACGCCGCCGTTGGCCCGGCGCGGATCCATCTTCTCCCGCAGCACACGGAAGGCGTCGCGGGCAAGCAGGTAGCCGATTCGCGCCCGCCACGTCCGCCCCATGGCCGCGCGCAGGTAGGAGCCGAGCTGCTTGGCCGTGCCTTCCGCCGTCTTCAGCGCGATGTTGCCGGAAAACCCCTCGGTGACCACCACGTCCACGGTGCCGGCGCCGATGTCGTTGCCCTCGACGAACCCGCGATAATTCACGTCCAGATTCTCCTCGCGGAGAATGCGGGCGGCCTCCTTCACCTCCTCGACGCCCTTAATCTCCTCGACGCCCACATTGAGCAGCCCCACGGTCGGGGCCTCGAGGTCGAACAGGACGCGGGCCATGGCCGAGCCCATGATGGCCATCTCCACCAGGCTCTTGGCGGTGGCGCCAATGGAGGCGCCCACGTCCAGCACCACGCTTTCCCCGCGCAGGGTCGGCCAGATGGCGGCGATGGCCGGGCGGCTGATTCCCGGCATGGTGCGCAGGTTGAAATTGGCCATGGCCATCAGCGCGCCGGTATTGCCGGCGGAGACGGCCACGTCCGCTTCCTTCAGCTTCACCGCGTCGATGGCGCGCCACATGGAGGATTTGTAGCGGCCGCGGCGCAGGGCCTGGCTCGGCTTGTCGTCCATGCCCACCACCACGTCGGTATGGACGATGCGGGATACGGCGGCGAGCTTGGGGTGGCTTTTCAGCACCTCGGTCACCCGCGCCTCGTCGCCATACAGGACGAAAGAGGTGTCCGGATGGCGCCAGAGGGAGATTTCCGCCCCGGCAAGGACCGTCTCGGGTCCATGGTCGCCGCCCATGGCGTCGAGGGCGATGCGGACGGGTGCGGTCATTTCAGGCAGGTGTCCCTTGGGCTTTCTTGCGGGTTCAAAGGCGGCGCCGCCTGGGGGGTGAAGATCCTCCCCGCATCACGGCCGGCGCTTCGGCGGGCGGACAATAGCGTCTCGCGCCCGCATCGCAACTGTCGGGCGGCGTTCAATGGATGCCGCAGCGAAATTGGCGTCACTCGCTGCCCTTCAGCCGGGACAAGGCGGCGAAGGGCGAGGCGGCGGCATCCTCGGCCGGGGGCTCGAACACCGCGCCCGGCTTGCGGGGATAGGGATCGATGCCGAGGATAAGGAACTCATACACCAGCGCACCGGCGTCGATGTGCCCGTCCACCGTCTCGTCGGGCGGGTCGATCTCGTTCTCTTCCTCGGCCACCGGGGGCTTGTAGGTGCCGGGCGGCACAAAATGCACGTCGATCTCTTCCGAGAGCGGCGCATCAAACGGCTCCAGCGTGACCCCGCAGGTCTGGCGGATGGTGGCCGTGACCCGGCCGGTCACATGCGCCCCTGCCCCGCCCTCAGGCGCCAGATGAAGGGTCGCCTTCACGTCTTCCACTGCGATCACCCCGGCAAGGCGGGCGATGGCGGCGCAGGTCGCGGCGTCCGGGGTGAGCGTCAGGTCGAAGCCGCCGGGAGGCAGGTCGAGCACGGAGAAGGGATGGGAATAGGGCAGATCGGTCATGTCTCGTTCTCCCGCACGGCGGGGTCGGGCAGCTCCAGCACGCCGCGGGCCAGGACCTCGAACGGCGTCGCATGGAGCTTCGCCGTGGCGGCGCGCACATAGGCGGCGAGCGCAGCGGCTTCAGGCGAAGGTTCAGCCTCGCCGGCGGAAAGGATATTGCGGGACACCGCCTGAATGAGGGCGGCATTGTCCGGCTCAGCCAGGGCCGCGTCATAGGCGGCGGCGCGACCATAGAAGGCCTCGCCGATCTTCTTCATCTTCTTGGGCACGGTCAGGTCGCCGATGCCGATCTCGCGCATGGCGGCGTCCATGTCGGCGGCGAAGGCATCGAAGATGTCCTGCGACATGGAGCGTTCCGGCGTGTCGCCGCCCTTCAGGCGATGGCAGACGAGCACGGTGTGGAGAACCACCATCTCGAACCGGCCTTCCAGCGTATCGGGCACGCCGAAGTCGGTGTAGAAGTCCGGCCGCCGCGACTGTGCCACGATCGCGCCATACAGGCGCTCAATGGTCGCGCGCGACATCGCGCGGGTCTTGGACGAGCGGAACAGGTTGAACATCGCAAATCCGGGGCGAGACGGTCCAGGCGGTGGGACTGGCATTCGGCCAAGCGGCGTAACGCGCCGCCGGCCCTGTGGCAAGGGGCGGTGATACGGCGGCGGCAGGCGCCGGCCTGTCAGGGCCGGGCGAGCGAACATATGGGGAAGCGTGTGGCGTCACATGAGATGAAGGACATGCGGGGCGGCATGAATTCCGAAAACGCGAGGTCCGAGCGCCTGATGGTCCGGTCCAGAATCGCCACCACGGGGCTGCTTCTCGCGGCGCTCGGGCTCGCCGGCTGCGGTGACATGGTGAGCGGCAGCGGCACCAGCATTTCCGGCATCACCCGCACCTACCAGCGCGGCTACGTGCTGGCCGAGGGCGCGCTGGACCAGGTTCCGGTGGGATCGAGCCAGGAGCAGGTGCTGCTGGTGCTCGGCACCCCCTCCACCGTGGCGACGGTGAACGGCGAGGCCTTCTTCTATATCTCGCAGACCGCGCAGAAGGTGGCCTTCCTGAAGCCGGAGATCACCGAGCAGAAGGTGCTGGCCATCTATTTCGACAAGAACAAGCGCGTCAGCCGCGTCGCCCAGTACGGGCTGAAGGATGGCAAGGTGTTTGATTTCGTGTCGCAAACCACGCCCACCAGCGGCGAGGAGCTGAGCCTCATCAAGCAGATGATCGGCCTCATCACCTTCTGACGGTTTGAACGAACGCTAGAGCCGGAACCCGGATATCCGGGTTCCGCGAACGCCGTCGCGAGCGGTCTTCCAAGTGGCCGTGGCCTTTGATGCGGCGCGGGGGAGACTTCGCGCCCCGCCGCGCCGCCTTCTCACCGCGCCGGGGTGGCCCGGGCGATGGCGAGGAAATCCGCCGCCTTCAGGCTGGCGCCGCCCACCAGTGCGCCGTCCACATCGGCAACGGCCATCAGGGTCGCCGCATTGTCCGGCTTCACCGAGCCGCCGTAGAGGATGCGAATACCGTCAGCCTCGGCGCCGAACTGTGAGCGGAGCACGGAGCGGATGGTGCCATGGATGTTGGCCACGTCCTCAGGGGTGGGCGTGCGGCCGGTGCCGATGGCCCAGACCGGCTCGTAGGCGATGACCAGGTTGGATGCGGTGCAGCCTTCCGGCAGCGACTGGTGCACCTGGCGCGTCACCACCCCCACGGCCTCGCCGGCATCGCGCTCCTCGGCGGTCTCGCCGACGCAGACGATGGGCAGCAACCCGAAGCACCACGCCGCCTTCACCTTGGCCATCACCACCGCATCGCTCTCCGACAGGTTGGTGCGGCGCTCGGAATGGCCGACGATGACCGACGTGACGCCGGCATCCTTCAGCATCTCGGCGGAAATGCCGCCGGTGTGGGCGCCCGCGGGGGCCGGATGGCAATTCTGGCCGCCCAGCTGCACCCCGGAGCCGGCGAGGCGCTCGGCGGCGGAGATTAGGAGCGTTGCGGGCGGGCAGACCAGCAGGTCCAGCTTGGCCTTGAGGTCGCCGTCATAGCCCGCGGCCAGGGCCTCGATCTCGGCGAGGGAGCTCTTCAGCCCGTTCATTTTCCAATTGCCGGCGATCAGGACGCGGCGGGAAGCGGGCATGGTTCGGCTCTCCTTTAAGGTTGATCGGGGTTCGCTCTATCAGAGCCCTTTCCCGGCCAAAAGGCATCAAGATGCGCCGTTGCGGGAGCAGGATGGCCTCACTATCATGCGCCGCTTCGCGCCGGACCCGGCCAAAACGAGAACGAACCGTCGATGGTACTTCAGACCCTTCGTAAGGGCGCGTCCGGCTGGATCGCCAAGATCTTCCTCGTCATCCTCACGCTCAGCTTCCTGGTGTGGGGCATCGCGGACGTGTTCCGCGGCATGGGCGCGACCTCGGTGGCGAGCGTCGGCGCAACCGAAATTTCCGCCGATGCGTTCCGTCGTCAGTATCTCGATCAGCTCCAGCAGATCAGCCGCCGTGCCGGCCGTCCGATCTCGCCGGACCAGGCCCGCGCCTTCGGCCTCGACCGGCAGATCCTGAACCAGATGATCGCCGACGCCACGCTGGACGAGCAGGCCTCCCGCCTCGCCCTCGCCGTGTCCGACGAGCAGATCGCGCGCGAGATCGCCGACAATCCCAATTACCGCCGTCCCGGCGCCACCAGCTTCGATCCGGCCTATTTCCAGCAGCTGCTGCGATCCAACAACCTCACCGAGCAGCGCTTCGTCGCCTCCGAGCGCCAGCGCGCCGTGCGCGACCAGCTGCTGAAGTCGCTGGGCGCTGGTGTCGCGGTGCCGCAGGTGCTCATCGATGCGGTGGGCCGCTTCGAGAACGAGACCCGCACCGCCTCCTACGTGCGTGTCACCCCGGCCGCCGCCGGTCCCCTCGCCGCCCCCACGGACGAGGTGCTGCGCGCCTATTTCGACGCCCACAAGGTCACCTTCCGCGCGCCGGAATACCGCAAGATCAGTGTCCTGGCGCTGACCCCGGCGACGCTCGCCGCCGCCGAGACCGTGACGGAGGCCGACGCCAAGGCTGACTACGAGCGCAACCTTTCCCGCTTCGGCACGCCGGAGCGCCGGGAGGTGCAGCAGATCGTCTTCACCTCCGCCGCCGATGCCCTGGCCGCCGACGAGAAGATCAAGGCCGGCGCGAGCTTCGCCGACATCGCCGCCGCCCGCGGCCTGACCGCCAAGGACACCGACCTCGGCCTCGTGGCGAAGTCCGCCATCCTCGATCCGAAGATCGCCGACGCCGCCTTCTCCATGCCCGAGGGCGCGGTGAGCGCGGTGGAGGGCCGCTTCGGCACGGTGCTGGTGCATGTCACCAAGGTCGAGCCCGGCGCCCGCCAGCCGTTCGAGGCAGTGAAGGACCAGATCAGCGCCGACCTGCGCCTCGATCGCGCCCGCCGGGCGCTGCTCGACAAGCACGACCAGGTGGAGGACGAGCGCGCCTCCGGCTCGACCCTTGCCGAGGTGGCGCAGAAGCTCGGCCTCAGGCTCCAGACCTTCGACGCGGTGGACCGCTCCGGCCACACCCCGTCGGGTGACCCGGCCGACGTGCCCGGCGGCGCGGACGTGCTGTCCGGCGCCTTCGCCGCCCAGCCGGGTGTGGAGACCGACACCGTCCAGCTGCCGCAGAACGGCGGTTTCGTCTGGTACGAGACCAATGCCATCACCCCGGCCCGCGATCGCACCTTCGACGAGGCCAAGTCCGCCGTCACCGCCCGCTGGACCGAATCCGAGACCGAGAAGGCAGTGGAAGCCAAGGCCACCGCCCTGCTCGACAAGGCCAAGGCCGGCACCCCGCTGGCCCAGGTGGCCGCGGAGGCCGACCTGCCGCTCCAGATCGCCGAAGGCCTGCGCCGGGGCCGGGCCGCCGGGCCGTTCAGCGCCGAGAGCATCGCCAGCGTGTTCGACGTAAAGGAAGGCGGCTTCGGCATTGCGCTCGCCGCCACCGAGCCGGACCGCGTCGTCTTCGAGGTGACCAAGATCATGGTGCCGCCGCCGGACATGGACACCTCGCGCGCCTCCGCAGAGCTGTCGCGCCAGATCGAGAATGACGTGTTGCTGCAGTATCTTTCCGCCATCCAGAAGGAGATCGGCGTGAAGATCAACGACAAGCTCTTCGCCCAGGCCACGGGCGCTGGCGCGACCAACTGAAGGTGGGCCACAGCGTGAACGCACCCACCGATTTCGACCTCTTCACCTCGCGCTACCTGAAGGGCGAGGCGCAGGTGGTTTCCACCACCCTGGTGGCCGACCTGGAAACCCCGGTCTCGGCCTTCCTGAAGCTCGCCGGGGACACCCCCAACGCCTTCCTCCTCGAATCGGTGGAAGGCGGGCAGACCCGCGGACGGTATTCCATGATCGGGCTCGCGCCCGACCTTATCTTCCGCGCCTCCGGCGATACGGCGGAGATCAACCGCACCCCGGCGGCGGACAAGGACGCCTTCGTCCCCTGCCCCGAGCCGCCGCTGAAGGCGCTGCGGACCCTGCTCGCCGAATCGGCCATCGACCTGCCGGCCGGTGCCCCGCCCATGGCGGCGGGCGTATTCGGCTATCTCGGCTACGACATGGTGCGGCAGATGGAGAAGCTGGCCCCCGCAAAGCCGGACCCCATCGGCGTGCCGGAGGCGCTGCTCATCCGCCCCACCCTCATGGTGGTGTTCGACGCGGTGAAGGACGAGCTGACCGCCGTCACCCCGGTGCGCCCGAAGGAGGGTGTCTCCCCCCGCGCGGCCTATGAGGCGGCGCTGGAGCGGCTCGACCAGGTGGTGGCGGGGCTGGAGCGAGCCATCGCCCATCCGGCGCCGGAGCCCTTCCACGGCGAGGTTCTGCCGGTCTCCAACACCAGTGCGGACGAGTTCTGCGCCATGGTGGACAAGGCAAAGGACTATATCCGCGCCGGCGACATCTTCCAGGTGGTGCTGTCCCAGCGCTTCGAGAGCCCGTTCACCCTGCCGCCCTTCGCCCTCTACCGGGCTCTGCGGCGCGTGAACCCGGCGCCGTTCCTGGTCTATCTCAACTTCGACGGCTTCTCCGTGGTGTGCTCCTCGCCCGAGATCCTGGTGCGGCTGCGCGGCGGGCAGGTGACGATCCGTCCCATCGCCGGCACCCGCAAGCGCGGCGCCAGCCATGTTGAGGATGACGCGCTGGCCGCCGAGCTTCTGGCCGATCCCAAGGAGCGCGCCGAGCACCTCATGCTGCTGGACCTCGGCCGCAACGATGCCGGACGAGTGTCGCAGATCGGCACGGTGAAGGTGACCGACAGCTTCTTCATCGAGCGCTACAGTCAGGTGATGCACATCGTCTCCAACGTGGAGGGCACGCTGGACCCGCGCTTCGACGCGGTGGATGCGCTGGCTGCCGGCTTTCCCGCCGGCACCGTCTCCGGCTCGCCCAAGGTGCGCGCCATGGAGATCATTGACGAGCTGGAGAAGGACAAGCGCGGCATCTATGCCGGTGCCATCGGCTATTTCGGCGCCAATGGCGAGATGGACACCTGCATCGTCCTGCGCACCGCGGTGGTGAAGGACGGCCGCATGTATGTGCAGGCCGGTGCCGGCATCGTCTACGACAGCGTGCCCGAGAGCGAGCAGCAGGAATGCGTGAACAAGGCCAAGGCCCTGTTCCGCGCCGGGGAAGAGGCGGTGCGCTTCGCCGCCCGCGCCGGCAAGGGGCAGTGAAGGCGATGGGTGCAGGCCACGCCGACGCACCGCTGGTTCGGATCAGGCACGCGGGCATGGCCGGCGTCGTAGCGGCCCGATGGCGTGGGTCGCCCCGCACACCCTTCGCCGCCCTTGCTTGACCACACCCGCCGGGCCACGCATTAAGCCCGGAAATCCCGAGATCCTCGGGGCCTGGAGTGCCCATGACCAACGTCACGCTGATCGATAATTACGACAGCTTCACCTACAACCTCGTGCATTACCTGGGCGAGCTGGGCGCGAACGTCACCGTCCATCGCAACGACAAGGTGACCATCGAGGAGGTGCTGGCCGAGAAGCCCGACGCCATCGTGCTGTCCCCCGGTCCCTGCACCCCCAACGAGGCGGGCATCTGCCTCGACCTCATCGCCAAGGCCGGCGAGAGCGTGCCGATCTTCGGCGTGTGCCTCGGCCACCAGGCCATCGGGCAGGTGTTCGGCGGCGACGTGGTGCGCGCGCCCACCCCCATGCACGGCAAGTTGAGCGAGATCCTGCACGAGGGCAAAAGCGTCTTCCGCGGGCTCAACCATTCGTTCCAGGCGACGCGCTACCACTCCCTCGTGGTCGAGCGCGACACCCTGCCCGACGCTCTGGAAGTGACGGCGCACACGGCGGACGGGCTGATCATGGGCCTCGCCCACAAGAGCCTGCCCATCCATGGCGTACAGTTCCACCCCGAGAGCATCGCCTCGGAGAACGGCCACGCGCTGATCCGCAATTTCCTCGACATCGCGGCCGCCTTCAATGCGCAGAAGGCCAAGGGCTGAGCACGAGAGGCTGAGGACGAGACATGAACGAGTTCAAACCCCTCCTCGGCAAGGTGGCCACCGGCGCGAGCCTCACCCGCGACGAGGCCGCCTATGTGTTCGACAAAATGATGTCGGGCGAGGCCACCCCCTCCCAGATGGGCGCGCTGCTCATGGGCCTGCGCGTGCGCGGCGAGACGGTGGAGGAGATCGCCGGCGCGGTCTCCGTCATGCGGTCCAAGATGCTCACCGTCGAGGCCCCCAGTGAAGCGGTGGACGTGGTGGGTACCGGCGGCGATGCCTCCGGCTCCTACAACATCTCCACCTGCGCCTCCTTCATCGTGGCGGGGGCCGGCGTGCCGGTGGCCAAGCACGGCAACCGGGCGCTGTCCTCCAAGTCGGGGGCGGCGGACGTGCTGGCGGCGCTGGGCGTGCGCATCGACCTTGACCCGGCCGGCATCTCCCGCTGCATCGCGGAGGCCGGCATCGGCTTCATGTTCGCGCCCTCCCACCATCCGGCCATGAAGCATGTGGGACCGACGCGGGTGGAGATGGGCACGCGCACCATCTTCAACCTCTTGGGGCCGCTCTCCAATCCGGCCGGCGTCACCCGGCAGATGGTGGGCGTGTTCGCCAAGTCCTGGATCGTGCCGCTGGCAGAGGTGCTGCGGACGCTCGGGTCGCAAAAGGCCTTCGTGGTGCACGGGTCCGACGGGCTGGACGAGATTACCATCTCCGGCGGCACCGACATCGCCGTGCTGGACGAGGGCCGCATTCACACCTTCACCATCATGCCGGAGGACGTGGGCCTCAAGCGCCATCCGGCCGAGGACCTGAAGGGCGGCGACGCCGTGCATAATGCCAAGGCGCTTCGGACCGTGCTGGACGGAGCCGAGGGCGCCTATCGCGACGTGTCCCTGTTCAATGCCGCCGCTGCCCTGGTGGTGGCCGGCCGGGCCAAGGACCTGAAAGAGGGGGTCGAGATGGCACGGGTCAGCCTTGACACCGGCTCCGCCCGCGCGCGGCTGGAGCACCTCGTGGCCGTATCTGAGAAACTGGCGCCGGAGGCGGCCCAATGACCGATATTTTGAAGAAGATTGAAGCCTACAAGCGCGACGAGATTGCCGTCGCCAAGCATGCCCGTCCGCTGGGAGAGATCGAGGCGGCGGCCCGTGCCGCGCCGCGCGTGCGGCCGTTTGCCGGAGCCATCGCCGCGAGTCTGGCGGAAGGGCGCACCGCGCTCATTGCCGAGATCAAAAAGGCGAGCCCCTCCAAGGGCCTGATCCGGGCGGACTTCGATCCACCGGCGCTGGCCCGCGCCTACCAGCGCGGCGGCGCCACCTGCCTGTCCGTGCTCACCGACACTCCCTCCTTCCAGGGCGCGCCGGAATTCCTCGGCTCCGCGCGCGCGGCGGTCGACCTGCCGGTGCTGCGCAAGGACTTCATGTACGACACCTACCAGGTGGCGGAGGCCCGCGCCTGGGGGGCGGACTGCATCCTCATCATCATGGCCGGGGTGGACGACCTGCTCGCCCGTGACCTCGCTGATGCCGCCGCCGCTTATGGCATGGATGCCATCGTGGAGGTGCACGACGACGCCGAGCTGGAGCGGGCGCTGGACCTGCCGTGCCGGCTCATCGGCATCAACAACCGCAACCTGCGCACCTTCGAGACTTCGCTGGAAACCTCCGAGCGCCTCGCCCCCCGCGTGCCGAAAGACCGGATCGCCATCGGCGAGAGCGGCATCTTCACGCCGCAGGACGTGGCGCGGCTCGCGAAGGTTGGCATCGGCACCATCCTCGTAGGCGAGAGCCTGATGCGGCAGGAGGATGTCGCTTCCGCCACGTCCCAGCTCCTTGCGGTCTAGACTTGCCGTATACGTAAAGTTCCGCCTTAATGGGCATGACGGTTCCGCAAGTGGGCCGCACCCAAGGGAGGACTTTCATGAGATTGCGCCTGTTCGCCGGCATTGCCATTGCCGGCCTGTTCTGCGCCCCGGCCTTGGCCGCCGACCCTGTCGGCCTGTGGCAGACCCCCTCGCGGGGTGGCCAGGTGGAGATTTCCAAGTGCGGCGCCAGCCTGTGCGGCCGCCTTGTCTCCTCCGAGGGAATCAAGGCCGATCCCAACCTCAAGGACGTGAACAATGCCAACGCGTCCCTGCGCAGCCGTCCGGTGAAGGGTGTCACCATCCTTACCGGCTTCTCGGGCGGGCCGAAGGAATGGAGCGGCGGCAGCATCTATAATGCCGAGGACGGCAAGACCTATTCCGGCTCCATCACCCTCGATGGCGACGACACCCTGAAGCTGCGCGGCTGCGTGGTGGCGCCGCTCTGCAAGACGCAGACCTGGACCCGGCTGCGCTGACGCGCAGGCCGCTTTCACCTCGCGAACGCCCCGGCGATCTTCTGTCTGCCTTGCCAAGGTGGACAGGACCCGCCGCGGGCGCCATCTTCCGTCCCGCACGAAACGATTCCGGGACGCACCGACGGCCATGGCGAGCCTGACCCATATCGATGCCGAGGGCTCGGCCCGCATGGTGGACGTGTCCGACAAGGCCGCGACCGCCCGCGAGGCTGTGGCCGAGGGCCGCGTGGCCATGGCTCCGGCGACCCTTGAGCTCATCCTCTCCGGCAACGCCAAGAAGGGCGACGTGATGGGCGTCGCGCGCCTCGCAGGCATCATGGCCGCCAAGCGCACCCATGAGCTCATCCCCCTGTGCCACCCACTGATGCTCACCAAGGTGGAGGTGGAGGTCGTGCCCGATTCCGCCCTGCCGGGCCTTCATGTCACCGCGCGGGCCAAGACCACGGGCCAGACCGGCGTGGAGATGGAGGCGCTGACCGCGATCTCGGTGGCCTGCCTCACCATCTACGACATGGCCAAGGCGGCCGACCGTGGCATGCGCATTGAAGGGATCCGGCTTCTGGAGAAATCCGGCGGCGCCAGCGGGCATTTCCGCGCGGAACCGCCCACGGACTGAAGAGGCCGAACCACTGATGGAACCGAGCACGACAACGGGCGCCGGGAAGCCGGCGGGCAAGAAGGCGCCCCTCATGACCGTCGAGGAGGCCATAGGCCTCGTGACGGCCGGGGTATCGGCCCTGGGTGTCGAGCAGGTGCCCGTGGCGCTGGCAGATGGACGCGTGCTGGCGCAGGACCTGCCCGCCCGCCGCACCCAGCCGCCCGCCGACATGTCGGCCATGGACGGCTATGCGGTGCGCGGGAGCGACATCGCACAGACCCCTGCCCGCCTCACCGTGATCGGCGAATCGGCGGCCGGCCGGCCATTCGCGGGCGCCGTGGGGCCGGGCCAGGCGGTGCGCATCTTCACCGGCGCAGTGGTGCCGGAGGGCGCCGACACGGTGGTGATTCAGGAGAACACCAGCCGCGACGGCGATACCCTCACCACCACGGCCCCCACCGCCGCCCTGCGCAACGTGCGCAAGAAGGGCTGCGATTTCACCGCGGGCACGCCGGGCCTGTTGGCCGGGCGGCGGCTGACCGGCCGCGACGTGATGCTTGCCGCCGCTATGGATCATGCGGTCCTGCCGGTGGCGCGGCGCCCGCGCGTGGCGGTGCTGCAGACTGGCGACGAACTGGTGCTGCCCGGCACCGGCACCGGTCAGGACAGCGAGATCGTCGTTTCCAACGCCTTCGGCCTCGCCACCCTCGCCCGCCGCGCCGGCGCGGAGGTGACGGACCTCGGGCTGGTGCGGGATGACCTTGCCGCCATCCGTGCCGTGGTGGCGCAGGCGCTTTCGGGCGACTTCGATCTCGTCATCTCCTCCGGTGGCGCCTCGGTGGGCGACCATGATCTGATGGCGCCGGCGCTGCGCGCCGAGGGGGTGGAGCTGTTCGTGCACAAGATCGCCCTGCGCCCGGGCAAGCCGCTGATGTTCGGTGGCAAGGACGGCGTGCGGGTGCTCGGCCTGCCGGGCAATCCGGTCTCGTCCCACGTCTGCGCCATGGTATTTCTGGTGCCGTTGCTGCGCGCGCTTCAGGGCGACGCCATGCCTGGTCCCCTGACGGCGCCGGCGCGCCTCGCGGTGGACATCCCGGCCAACGACGTGCGCCGTGATTTCATGCGCGCCCGCATGGACCGCCACCCCGACGGAACGGTGCATGTGACGCCTTGCGCCTCCCAGGACAGCGCCATGCTGAGCGTTCTGGCCGCCGCCGACTGCCTGCTCATCCGCCCGCCCTTCGCGCCTGCCGCCACGGCCGGAGACCCTTGCGAGATCATTCCCTTCGATGATTGAGCGGTCTTAACCCTGCCTTCACCCCTTGCGGAACACAAAAGGAACAGATAGAAACCGTTCATGATTTGTTTCGCGGCGCACAGGCTGGCGCCAGCAGGGGGCGAGAGATGCTGACGCGCAAGCAATATGACCTGCTTCGCTTCATTCATGAGCGGCTGAAGGAGACCGGCGTGCCCCCCTCCTTCGACGAGATGAAGGAGGCGCTGGACCTGCGGTCCAAGTCCGGCATCCATCGCCTGATCACGGCACTGGAGGAGCGCGGTTTCATCCGCCGGCTGCCCAACCGGGCGCGCGCCCTCGAGGTGGTGCGCCTGCCGGACAGCGTCGCCCCCGGCCTCGCCACGCCCCGCTCCGCCAGTCGCGGCTTCTCTCCCTCGGTGATCGAAGGCAGCCTCGGCAAGGTGCGTCCGGCTGCGGATGATGACGAAGGCGCAGGCCAGGTGGTCACCGTTCCGGTTATGGGCCGGATTGCGGCGGGCTCGCCCATCTCCGCCATCCAGACCCGCAGCCACACCCTCAACATTCCGCCTGAGATGCTGGGCAGCGGCGAGCATTTCGCCCTGGAGGTGCGCGGCGACAGCATGATCGAGGCCGGCATCCTCGACGGTGACACGGTTCTCATCCGCAAGTGCGATACGGCGGACACCGGCGACATCATCGTGGCGCTCGTGGACGACGAGGAAGCCACGCTGAAGCGCCTGCGCAAGAAGGGCGCCTCCATCGCCCTCGAAGCCGCCAATCCCGCCTACGAGACACGCATCTTCGGGCCCGACCGGGTGCGCATCCAGGGCCGCCTCATCGGCCTCATGCGCCGCTATTGATTTTCGCTTCCTCCCCGGTGGGGAGGCCGCGACGGGGTGAGGGGCGTGGCGGTCACCATGCTCAACGGGACCGGCTCCTCTGGAGCGACGCTTCTCACCCCAGCTTTTTGAGCCGTCGATGCTTTTGGCCGCTTCACTCCGATGCGGCGTCGGCTTCCGGATCGTCCGTCGCCGGGCGCTGCGGGGCGGGCTCAGGTGGCAGGGGCGGCATCCAGGGGCGCTGGACGTTGGGCTTGCGGGTCGGCTCGATCTGCCAGTTCCCGCCGCTTGCCCCCTCGCTGCTTATTCCCTTACGGAAGTGATAGGCCAAAGTGCCGGTGCGCTGCAGCGTTTCAGGCGTCACCACCTGGGCCGGGCAGCGCCGGGGCGGCACATCCCGTGTGACGACGATGCGCGATTCCAGGCAGTCTGCCTCCAGGCTTTCCGCCCGCCGCGATACGGCGATGGTGCCGCCGCCCGGCAAGGGAGCGGTGCAGCCGAGGGGATCGCAGGTGAACAGCGCGGCAAGCCCTTCGGCACCCGCCTTTCGCATGTCACCCTCCCGCGTCATCCACTGCTCCACCACCAGCCGCTGGCTGCGCGCGCCGAGCACCGAGAGCCGCCCGTCGGGCCCGCGCACGGCCACCGTCTGGGCATCGGGTGCGATGAGAATGTCCGGGCGCGGCGGCGCGCCGGACATGAGCAGGGCGAGGGCGAACGGCACGATCGCGACGGCCGTGAGCCATCCGCGCAGCAGGCAAAGCGCCGTCAGGCCCAGGCTGAACAGCGCGAGCGTCGGCGGTCCGACCGGATCGACCCTGCCGTCGGCCCCTGGCAGCACCGCGATGGCGTCCGAGACCGCCACCATGATCTCGATGCCTTTGCCCATCACCGGCCAGGCCAGATGATCGAATCCGAACGGCATCAGCAGCACGCCCAGCAGGCCGAAGGGCATCACCATGAACGACACTGCCGGCATGGCGGCGAGATTGGCGAGCAGGCCATAGGGCGCCACGCGCTGGAAGTGGAAGATGCCGTAGGGCGCCGTCGCCAGCCCCGCCACCAGGGAGGTCAGCGCCGTCCCGCCCACCAAAACCGCGAGCCAGATGGCGGCCTGCCCGACCCATCCGTCGGGTCGCGGCAGGGCGCGCATGGGCCGCAGGCGCTCATAGGCGGCAACGAGGGCGAGGGTGGCGGCGAACGACATTTGCGTGCCGGGATCGAGCGCCGCCTCGGGGGTGAAGGCGAGCACGCAGACCCCGGCCACGCCCACGGTGCGCAGGGTCAGCGCCGGCCGGCCCACCAGCACGCCGCTCAATACCAGCGCCGTCATCACGAACGAGCGCTGCGCCGGAACGTCATTGCCGGACAGCACCAGATAGGCGGCGCTGCCGGTGAGGGCAACGACGGCCGCCAGCGACTTGATGGGGAAGCCCAGCGCCAGCGCCGGCACCAGAGCGAGGCCGCCGCGCATGAACGCGAACAGCGTGCCCGCGACCAGCGCCATGTGCAGGCCAGAGATGGACAGGATGTGCGTGAGCCCGGACACGCGCATGCTCTCTTCCACCTCCGGCGCGATCGCGGAACGGTCGCCCGCTACCAGCGCCACGGCGATTTCCGCCGGCGTGCCGGACAGCGAGGCCCGGATGCGGCGGGACAGGCTGTCGCGCACGGCCTCCACCGCCATGGCGAGGCGTACCGGCAGGGGTGGTTCCGCTGGCTCCGCGAGCTTGGGCCGCCCCAGGCCGTAGCCCACGCCGCCGATGCCCGCGAACCAGGGGTTCCGGCCGAAATCATGGGAGCTGGGCATGGCCGGCCCGAGCGGCGGCAGCAACTGGGAGAGCTGGGTGACATGGGTGCCCACCGGCGGCGCCCAGCCCTTGCGCAGGGTGAGGCGGACGAGGCGCGGAACCTTGTCCAGTCCCTTCACCGGCCTGGCGTCGAGACGCAGCAGGATGCGATCTCCCTTTGGGCGATGCTCCACCCGCTCCACGAAGCCCGACAGCCGCACCGGCCCCTTGCCCGGCGTGGCGATCTCGTGCGCCACCAGCGCGGTGCGCACGCTCGCGGTGGTGAAGCCCGCTGTTACGGCGGCAAGGGCCACCATCGCGCCGAACGCCACCGGTCGCGCCCGCAGCAGCACCGCGCCCCCGCAAAGAGCGGCCAAAAGCACCCCGGCGACGGCAAGGGACGGCTCCTGCGCCGCCCCGAAGTAGATGAGGATGCCAAGGGTGAATGCCGCCGGAAGCCAGAGGATCAACCGGCCGGAGGCGGCCTCGGCGGCAAGATCCGCGGCGAGGCGGGCGCGCAGGGCGTCCAGCACGCGGGCGAGGCCGGGGGGCATCGCCCGGCGCGCGGCGGTGCGCGCGCCGCCGAGAACGGCGGCCCGTCCGCTGGTCCGCGCCGGACGCTGGTCCTGCTGCGTCATGTCGCCCCAGATGCCCCGCTGCGGGTCGTTCCGATCCGTGGGCGTCCGGCGCCCGGCCCGCCGGACAAGGCGGCCGTGTTCCTTGTGCCCGGCGCCTATGCTACACGGGCGCCTCCCGCGTGCCAGGGTGCGTGCATTCATGCGCGCTCGGACGTGAGGCTCGTGCTGGAGCCCCTGCCCCGGTCGACCCCGCGTACCGCCCGGGTGCTGCCCCGCCCCGTCCACCCCCTGGACCGAGCCTCGTCGAGTTCCCCATGTCGCAGATCGTCACCCGCTTCGCCCCCTCCCCCACCGGCTTCCTGCACATCGGCGGGGCGCGCACGGCCCTTTTCAACTGGCTCTATGCCCGCCACACCGGCGGCAAGATGCTGCTGCGCATCGAGGACACCGACCGCCAGCGCTCCACCAAGGAGGCGATCGCCGCCATCATCGAGGGCCTGGAGTGGCTGGGCATCACCTGGGACGGCGATCCCATCTACCAGTTCGCCCGCGCGGAGCGGCATCGCGCCGCTGTTGAGGAGATGCTGGCCAAGGGCAATGCTTATCGCTGCTACGCCACGCCGCAGGAGCTGGACGAGATGCGCGAACTGGCCCGCAAGGAGGGCCGCCCGCCGCGCTATGACGGCCGCTGGCGCGACCGCGACCCGTCCGAGGCACCCAAGGATCGCGACCCGGTCATCCGCCTGCGCGCGCCGCAGGAGGGGGAGACCGTGATCGACGACATGGTGCAGGGCACCGTGACCTTCCCCAACAAGGATCTCGACGACCTCGTCCTGCTGCGCTCGGACGGCAATCCCACCTACATGCTGGCGGTGGTGGTGGACGACCACGACATGGGCGTCACCCATGTGATCCGGGGCGACGACCACCTGACCAATGCGGCGCGCCAGACCCAGATCTACCGCGCGCTGGGGTGGGAGGTGCCGCGCATGGCCCATATCCCGCTCATCCATGGGCCGGACGGCGCCAAGCTCTCCAAGCGCCATGGCGCGCTGGGGGTAGATGCCTATCGCGACATGGGCTACCTGCCGGCGGCGCTGCGCAACTATCTGGTGCGGCTCGGCTGGAGCCATGGCGACCAGGAAGTCTTCTCGACCGAGGAGATGGTCTCCTTCTTCGACCTCGACAAGGTGGGCCGCTCCGCCGCGCGGTTCGATTTCCAGAAGCTGGAAAGCCTCAACGGCCATTACATGCGCGCCTCCAGCGATGCCGAGCTGCTGTCGGCCATCGACGCGCTGGTGCCCCACCTGCCCGACGCCGAGCACCGCCTCGCCCGCATGACCCCGGAGCGCCGCGCCCAGCTCGCCGCCGCCATGCCGGGGCTGAAGGAGCGCGCCAAGACGCTGGTGGAACTGGTGGACAACGCCGAGTTCATTTTCGTGGAGCGCCCGCTGCCGCTGGACGATAAGGCCGCCGCCCTGCTCTCGCCCGAGGCCCGCGCCCATCTCGCCCGCCTCGTGCCGGCGCTGGAGCAGGTGGAGTGGACCGCCGCGGCCACCGAGGCTGCCGTGCGCGCCTATGCGGAGGCGCAGGGTGTGAAGCTCGGCGCCGTGGCCCAGCCGCTGCGGGCCGCGCTCACCGGCAAGCCGACCTCGCCGCCCATCTTCGATGTGCTCATGGTGCTGGGCCGGGACGAGAGCCTGGCGCGGCTGAAGGACCAGGCGGCTTGAAGGCGCGCCCTCCCGAGCCCGAACGGGTGGAGCTGGACCTCAGGGGGCTGAAATGCCCCCTGCCCGCCCTGCGTACCCGCAAGGCGCTGAAGGCAGCGGCCGCCGGAACGCGCCTCGTGGTCACCTGCACCGATCCCATGGCGGTGATCGACATTCCCCACCTGGCGCAGGAGACCGGCGCCGCGCTGGAAGAGCGCACGGTGGCGGAAGGGCTCCTCACTTTCGTCCTGCGCAAGCCGGGCTGAAGGCCCGGCAACCGCTGACGTTTCCGGGCTGAAGGCCCGGTACCGGCTCAGACCGAGAGCGGCAGGGCCCGTTCCACCAGCCGCACCCAATACGACGCGCCGAACGGAATGGCGGCATCCGCGAAGTCGTATTCCGGATGGTGCAGGTCGGCGGACGGGCCGTTGCCGATGAAGATGTAGGCGCCGGGCTTTTCCTCCAGCATGAAGGCGAAATCCTCCGCCGCCATCAGCGGCGGGGCGGCGGCGTCCACCTCCGACAGGCCGGCCACGTCGGCTGCGACCTCGGCCGCGAACGCGGTCTGCGCCGCGTGGTTGCGGGTGACGGGATAGCCCTGGGAAAAGCTCACCGTCGCCGTGGCGCCGTGGGCCGCCGCCACCCCTTCCGCCACCGCCACGATGCGGGCGCGCAGCACCTCGCGCACATGGGGATCGAGGGCGCGCATGGTACCGGCGAGCCGCGCGCTGGGCGGCAGCACATTGTCCGCCTCCCCCGCATGGAACATGGGAATGGAGATGACCGCGGCGGCCAGCGGATCGAGATTGCGCGATACCACATGCTGAAGGGCGGTGACGATGGCGGCGCCGGTGAGCACCACGTCCACCCCCTGGTTGGGCCGCGCGGCATGGGCGCCGCGGCCGTCCACTAGGATCTCGATGCGGTCGGACGAGGCCATGATGCCGCCCTGCCGCATGGCGAAGCGGCCCACGGGCAGCCCCGGCAGATTGTGCATGCCATAGACCTCGCTCACCGGGAAGCGAGCGAACAGGCCGTCGTCGATCATGGCCTTGGCGCCGGCCCCGCCCTCCTCCGCCGGCTGGAAGATGAGCACGGCGGTGCCGGAGAAGGCGCGGGTTTCCGCGAGGTGGCGCGCCGCTCCGAGCAGCATGGCGGTGTGGCCGTCATGGCCGCAGGCATGCATGACGCCGGGGGCCTGCGAGGCATAGGCGGCGCCCGTCTGCTCGGTGATGGGCAGAGCGTCCATGTCGGCCCGCAGCCCGATCATGGGCCCGTCCCCACGTCCGCGCACGATGCCGACCACGCCGGTGCACCCGAGCCCGGTGATCACCTCGTCGCAGCCGAAGGCACGCAGCTTATCGGCCACTGCGGCGCTGGTGCGGGGCAGCTCGTACATGAGCTCCGGGTGGCGATGGAAATCCTGGCGCCAGGCCGCGATCTCGTCGGCGCCGGAGGCAATATGATTATGGACGGGCATGGCAATTCCAGGAGCAATGAGGGGCCATGGTGGGCACGGGCCGCCTGCCGGTCAATGGGCTTGGGATATGCACAGCCCACGCCACCCCGCGCATCTTTCCCAGGGCGCTGCCGCTGCCGGCCTTGACCCTGCCGTCTTGGCATCCTAACCACAGCGGCGAGTGAGCCCGTAGCTCAGCCGGTAGAGCACGTGACTTTTAATCATGGGGTCTCGGGTTCGAATCCCGACGGGCTCACCAACGAATTTCGTAATAGCAAAAACTTGGACGCGTAAAATCGCGGGGCTGCGAAATGCTGCCCTTTGGCGCACGCGGAGGGCTCCGGGACGGCCGACCTCGGGATGCAGCCCTGTGAGAGCGCAGCCGGAACATTTCGTTTTTCTGGACCGTTGATGCGGTCATGACGACGACCGCTGAGGCCACGCCTCGCCCATCCGATGAAACAACCTTGCCTGTCGAATCCGAACTCGACAGCGTGATCGCGGAGGATGGTCACCCCGTCGAACCGCCCCCGCCCGCGGCCATCGAGCCGGATCCAGCGCTCGCCCCTGAAGAAATAGAGCGCCTGCGCAAATCCTACCTGCTGACCCGCTTCTGGATCAGTGCGCGGGGCTACTGGGGCGCCAAGGGGGATCGCCTGGCGTGGGTATTTACCATCGGACTGCTGCTGCTGATCGTTGCCAATGTCGGCGTCCAGTATGCCATCAACGTCTGGAACAGGTCGATCTTCGACGGCATCGAGAAGCGCGATGCCGCCACCGTGTTCTATCTCACCGCAGTTTTCTTTCCCCTGGCCATCGGCAGTGTGGCGCTGGGCGTGGCGCAGGTCTATGCGCGCATGGGCATGCAGCGGCGCTGGCGCGCCTGGCTGACGAACGCCGTAGTGACGCGCTGGCTCGCTGCCGGCCGCTACTACCAGCTGAACCTCGTGAGCGGCGACCACAAGAACCCCGAATATCGCATCGCCGAGGACCTGCGGGTCGCCACTGAATCGCCGATCGATTTTCTCGCCGGGGTGACCGCCGCCTTCCTGTCGGCGGCGACATTCATCGTAGTGCTATGGACCATCGGCGGCGCGCTGACCCTGAAGCTCGGCGGGGCCGATATCACCATTCCCGGCTTCCTGGTGGTGGCGGCGGTGCTCTATGCGCTGATTGCCTCGGGCTCGATCCTGGTCATCGGTCGGCGCTTCGTCGAGGTGTCCGAGGAGAAGAACCAGGCAGAGGCGGACTATCGCTACATGCTGACCCGCGTGCGCGAGAATGGCGAGAGCATCGCCCTGCTCGGCGGCGAGCATGAGGAACGGGAGGGCATCAACAGCACCTTTTCCGGCGTGCTCCGCCAATGGGCGCGCCTCGCCGGGCAGTATATGCGCACCACGCTGGTGTCGCAGGGCTCCAGCCTGATCGCGCCCGTGGTGCCCCTGCTCCTGTGTGCGCCGAAATATCTCGAAGGCCAGATGTCGCTCGGCGAGGTGATGCAGGCGGCGTCTGCCTTCACCATCGTGCAGACGGCGTTCGGTTGGCTGGTGGATAATTATCCGCGTCTTGCGGACTGGAATGCCTGCGCCCGCCGCATAGCCTCCCTGATGATGTCCCTTGACGGGCTGGAGCGGGCGGAGAGCGGGGACGGCATCGGCCGCATCCGGCGGGGCGAGACGGACGGTGATGCCATGCTGACCCTGCGCGACCTCTCGGTGACCCTCGACGACGGCACCGCGGTGGTGGACCAGACCGAGGTCGTCATCGAGCCGGGCGAGCGGCTGCTGGTGGCCGGCGCCTCGGGTAGCGGCAAGAGCACGCTGGTGCGCGCCATCGCCGGGCTTTGGCCGTGGGGCAGCGGCAGCGTCAATTTCCATCCCGACGCCCGCCTCTTCATGCTCCCGCAGAAGCCGTATGTGCCCTCGGGAACGCTGCGCCGGGCAACCACCTATCCGGGCGCGGCCGAAGACTGGACCCCCGAGGAAATCTGCGACGCCCTGCACAAGGTCGGGCTCGATCACCTGAAGGAGAAGATCGAGGAGGATGTCCCCTGGGACCAGACCCTGTCTGGCGGCGAGAAGCAGCGGCTGGCCTTCGCCCGCCTGCTGCTGCACCGGCCCGACATCATCGTTCTGGACGAGGCCACTTCGGCGCTCGACGACAAGGGTCAGGACAACATGATGGAGCTCGTCACCTCGACGCTTCCCGACGCGACCATCATCAGCGTTGCGCACCGTGCGGAACTCGAGGCCTTCCACAGCCGCAAGATCGTGCTGGAGCGGCGCAAGGGCGGGGCAAAGCTCATCACCGACATCGCCCTCATTCCGCATAAATCAAAGCCCCGGCTCCTGGGGCAATTGTTGGGGCGTCGGACGCGCTCGAAGCCGGCGGGGCCGGAGTGACGCCACTTCTTCTCCCCGACATTTCCGGTCGAGGACCGATGTGCTTTCTGGCCCGAGGTCAACCATGGCGACGGACAAGCTCTCCACCTACAAGGCGAAGCGCGATTTCCAACTGACGCAGGAGCCGAGTGGCAGCGCGACAGCAAGCGCCTCGAACCGCCGCCGCTTCGTCATCCAGAAGCATGACGCCACGCGGTTGCACTACGATCTGCGACTGGAACTCGACGGTGTCTTCAAGTCCTGGGCGGTGACCCGCGGTCCTTCCCTCGACCCCCACGACAAGCGCCTCGCCGTGGAAGTGGAAGATCATCCGCTCGACTATGGCGACTTTGAAGGGACGATCCCCAAGGGCCAATACGGCGGCGGCACGGTCATGCTCTGGGACCGGGGCTACTGGGAGCCGGAAGGCAAGATGAGCCCCGAGCAGGCGCTGGCGCAGGGCGATCTCAAGTTCACCCTCGACGGGGAGCGGCTGCATGGCAGCTTCGTGCTGGTTCGCATGGCCAATGACCGCGACCGGGGCAAGCGCACAAACTGGCTCCTGATCAAGCATCGCGACGAATTCGCGGTCGCGGCGAACGGCGCTGCGATCCTCGACGACAACGACACGTCCGTCGCGTCGGGCCGCACCATGGCGGCCATCGCCACGGGCAAGGGGCGCAAGCCCAGCGCCTTCATGGTGCAGGGCGGCAAGGTTGAGTCCGATGCGGTCTGGGACAGTCGCACAGGCCCCGCGGCCGAGGCGCGCAAGGCGCCGGCACGGCGAAGCAAGACGCCGGACAAGATCGCGACCGCCGATCTCCCCGATTTCATCGCCCCGCAGCTGTGCCAGACCGTGGAGCGCCCGCCTTCTGCGGCCGGTTGGATTCACGAAATCAAGTTTGACGGCTACCGCGTCCAGATGCGGGTGCGTGACGGCAAGGTGACCTTGAAGACCCGCAAGGGTCTCGATTGGACCGCAAGATTTGCGGCCATCGCGCGAGCCGCCGGTAAGCTGCCGGACGCGATCATCGATGGCGAGATCTGCGCCCTGGACAACAACGGCGCCCCGGATTTCGCGGCGATTCAGGCAGCCCTCTCCGAGGGCAAGACCGATGGACTCGTCTATTTCGCCTTCGACCTCCTGTTCGAAGGGGGCGAGGATCTGCGGTCCTTCCCACTGGCCGAGCGCAAGGGTCGATTGCAGCACCTCCTGATCGGTGCCGGCGAGGATGCCCGGCTGCGGTTCGTCGAGCATTTCGACACCGGCGGCGAGGCGGTGCTGCGCTCGGCCTGCCGCCTATCGCTTGAGGGCATCGTGTCGAAGCGGGCGGATGCGCCCTACGTCTCCGGGCGAACGGACACCTGGGCAAAGTCCAAGTGCCGCGCGGGACATGAGGTGGTCATCGGTGGCTACGCGACCACCGCCGGAAAATTCCGTTCGCTCCTCGTTGGCGTCCACCGTGGCGACAGCTTCGTCTATGTGGGGCGCGTCGGGACGGGGTACAGCGCGGCGAAGGTCAGGGGCCTCCTGCCGAAGCTTCAGGCGGTCAAGAGGGCGAAATCGCCCTTCACCGGCATCGGCGCGCCGAAGCAGGAGCCCGGCGTGGTCTGGCTCAAGCCCGAACTTGTCGCCGAGATCGAGTTCGCCGGCTGGACGTCCGACGGCCTCGTCCGCCAGGCCTCCTTCAAGGCCTTGCGCGAGGACAAGCCGGCGGATGAGGTGCAGGCCGACACGCCGGCTGCGCCCGAGACGGCTGAGGTGCCGCAGCCGGCGCCGCGTAAGTCGTCCGAGAGCACTGAGCCGTCGAAGTCAGCCCGCCGCGGCGGCAAGGTCGACGTCATGGGTGTGTTGATCTCGAGCCCCGACAAGGTGCTCTGGCCGGACGCCAACGACGGCCGGCCAGTCACCAAGGAGGATCTGGCCCGCTATTACGAAGCCGTAGGCCCTTGGCTGATCGACCATATCCGGGGCCGGCCGTGCTCCATCATCCGGGCGCCGGATGGGATCGGCGGCGCGCAATTCTTCCAGCGCCACGCCATGCCGGGAGTGTCCAGCCTGCTGGAACTCGTGACCGTCTTCGGCGACAAGAAGCCTTATCTTCAGATCGATCGCGTGGAAGGGCTGGCCGCCGTCGCCCAGGTGGGCGCTTTGGAGTTGCATCCCTGGAATTGCGTGCCCCAGCATCCGGAAGTGCCCGGTCGCCTCGTCTTCGATCTCGACCCTGGCCCGGACGTGCCGTTCTCGACGGTCGTCGAAGCCGCGCGGGAGATGCGCCAGCGGTTGGATGCTCTCGGTCTGGTGAGCTTCTGCAAGACGACCGGCGGAAAAGGCCTGCATGTCGTCACGCCGCTGGCGGTCGCCAGGCGCAATCCGGTCTCCTGGCCTCAGGCCAAGGGCTTCGCGCGGGATGTCTGCCTACAGATGGCGCGCGACAATCCGGAGCTCTATCTGATCAAGATGACCAAGGCCCTGAGGACAGGACGTATCTTCCTCGACTATCTGCGCAACGATCGCATGGCGACCGCCGTGGCGCCGCTTTCTCCCCGCGCTCGGCCCGGCGCCACCGTCTCCATGCCCCTCACCTGGGACGAGGTCACAGCCGATCTCGACCCGAGGCGCTTCACGCTCCGCACCGTTCCCGGGCTGTTGGCGAAAAACGCGCCCTGGGATGGCTACAGCGACGGCGAGCGCCCGCTGGAGCCGGCCATCAGGCGGCTGGGCAAGGCCATGAAGGCTGCGTGAGCCGCCGGGACGGCGATCTCAATGCCGTTCTCCGGCCAGGGTCTCTCCGGTCGGGTCCACGCGCTCTGCGCCCTGCGCCTCGTTCGGCCATTCGGAATTGGCATGGGCGACACGGTCTTTGGCCTTGAGCTGCTCCACGTTGGAGTCCTTGTCCTCGTTGGGATTGGGGCGCCCAAGGTTACCACTCCGCTCGCAGGGGAATGGCTTTGCGGTTCGTTCCGGGTCGCCGCCCTCCTCATCGCCGACAAGGCGGCCGGGCAAGGACTGGGGTTCATTCTGATCAATGCCGGCGCTTTGTCGCTGGCTGACGGCGGCCTTAGCCTTTGGAGTGGGCGCTTCGTGGGGTGATACTTCGCCGTCCAGCGGCGGACGCTGACCGCCGATCGCATTCGTCTGATCCTTGCCACCGGGCTCGCGCGGCGGGAACTGTAGGTCGGGCGCAGATCGGCGCCGATTGTCCGGGTCCATTCCAATTCTCCGTTTTAAAGATGTGACCGTCGGCACAGGACCGGCAAAACCCCGCTCCTTACGGGAGGAGCGGGGTCGGTCGGGTACGACAGATCACCGGCGCAAGGGATTGTCCCGATTTTGGCCGGGACGATCCTCGTCAGTCTTGCCGTGCTGACTCTTCTGGTCCGGCCGCTCGCCACCCTGCTGCTTGCCGCCGGCGCCGGACTGCGATTGCTGCTTGTGGGGATCCTGATGCTTGGCCGGATCATTCTGGCCCATCTGCTTCTGCTGATCCGACTGGCCGCCCTGCTGGCGATTGCGATCCTGATCGCGGTCGTTGGGATTGCCCATGATGCGTTTCTCCTGGTTCGGGATTGGCTCCCGTAACTGAAACGCCGGGACGCAGCCTGCGTTTCAGCTTGGCTGGAGAAATGGATGGTCAGGAGTGGCGGAGCCGTGGCGAAGTAGACTGGCTGCGCCTGCCACTAACGCTTGCCTGTCTGGGTCTCTGCCGCGACGGATTTGCGCAGGGCGTCCATGATATTGACGACATTATTGGGCATGGCCTTCGGCTCAGAGGACCTGGTCTTTGCCGGCCGCTTGGTCTTCTTCCGCTTGGCCTCAATGATCTCAAGCAGCTTGTCCTGCACCGGGTCGGCCACCAGCTTGCTGTCCCAGTGGCGGGTCTCTTTCCGGATCAACTGCTCGATAAGCGGCATCAGCTCGGAATCGGACGGTTCATCGTCGATCCCGCCGAAATAGTCCGCCTCGTCCCGGACCTCGTCGCCATAGCGCAACGTCCAAAGGACGATGCCCTTGCCTCGCGGCTCCAGCATCACAGCGCGCTCGCGGCGCGAGATCACGAGACGGGAAATCCCCACCATGTGCTCGGCGGCCATGGCGTCCCGGATCACCGAGAACGCCTCCTGGCCGACCGGGTCGTCCGGTGACAGGTAGTAAGGCGTGTCGAGCCAGATCCAGTCGATGGAAGCGTGCGGCGCGAAGACATCGATGTCGATGGTCTTCGTACTGTCGAGCGCGACGTTCTCCAGTTCCTCGTCTTCGAGGATGATGTAGTCGTTTTCCCCGCGCTGATAGCCTTTCACTTCGTCGTCTTCCCCGACCTCCTTGCCCGTGACCGCGTCCACGTAATGGCTGACGACGCGGTTTTGGGTCTGGCGGTTCAGGGTGTGGAAACGCACCTTTTCACTCTCCGATGTCGCCGGCATCATCTGGACGGGGCAGGTGACGAGGGAGAGCTTGAGATAACCCTTCCAGTAGGGACGCAACGCCATGACGGCCTCCGATCAGGCGGCTCGCTTGGAGCGTGATGTTTTGGAGCGGGAGGTTTTGGTCCGGGAGGCGCGCTTCGCCTTCGGGGGGCTCTCGCCGGCGTCGGCCTTTGCGGCAGTGCGCCTTGGCTTGCGGGACGATGTCACGCCAGCGCTCTCGCGCAGTGCCTCCAACAGGTCACTCGGCTTCGAGGGCGGGGGCGCCTTCCTTTTCGGCAGGGTCCGGCCTTCGATCTTCGCCTTCACGAGTTCGGCGACGGCGGCCTCATAGCGATCATCGAAGGCCTTGGCGTCGAACGTGCCCTTCTTGGTATTGATGATGTGCTTGGCGAGGTCCAGCATCTCTCCTTCGATCTTCATCTCCGGCAGATCCTCGAAGGCCTCGGCGGAAGATCGCACTTCGTAATCGAAGTTCAGCGTCGTTCCGACCAGTCCCTTGCCATGAGGACGGATCAGGACTGTCCGCAGGCGCCGGAACAGAACGGTTCGCGCCAGGGCGGCGACCTTGGCCTGCCGCAGACCGTCGCGCAGCAGCTTGAAGGCGTCGGCGCCCATTTTGTCGGGCGCGAGATAATACGGCTTGTCGAAATAGACGTCGTCGATCTCATCGCAGGGAACGAAGGCCTCGATCCGCAGCGTCTTGTCGCTGTCCGGCACGGCGGAGGCGACTTCGTCGGGTTCGAGCACGACATAGCCGCCATTCTCGATCTCGTACCCCTTGACCTGGTCGTCCCGCTCCACTTGTTGTCCGGTCTCGCTGTCGACGAATTCCCGGCGCACGCGATTTCCGGTCGACCGATTGAGCGTGTTGAAGGCAATGCGCTTGGAGGAGGACGCGGCGGTGTAGAGCGCCACCGCGAACGTGACGTCTCCGAACCTGATGAAACCTTTCCAATTGGCCCGCGCTGTCGCCATCCTGCACACTCCGACACAAGCACCGCGTTGAACGAACGGGTAGCCCGGGGTGTTGGTTCCCGGCAGGGTCCAAGTATGGCCTCCTTGGGAGTTGGCCCCGTATTGAGAAGCCGTGACCGGCCCACGGACCCTGCACGACGTTTTGCCGCGCTCAAGAACCTGCAAAACCGGGCATTCGAGCCGCGGCTGCGGCGCCAAGGCCGCTTGATGCCGGTAGCTGGATCGGCCATTTTTGCGCTAGATCAAATTCCGCACCTGGAATGTAGATCAAGTCAACGCATATTCGGGTTCGATCATGGAAACTGCCGCGCGCGTCGCTCTTCGTGTTCCCGTCTTCGGGTGGTTCCTGAAGGATGCCATCTATGGAGCGCCGGACGCCAAATATTATTTCATCGCAAATCTTGTGGTTTGCTTTGCAGCGCTCGTCTATTTTTTCGGTTATCCCTTCCTCATCATTTATGCCCTGACGGCGACTGCCGTGGCCCTGGTGTCACTCATCATCCTCACCGCGTCGGACATGTTCCGAAAGGGCGGCGAAGACGGCGCGGGCGTCTCCAAGCCGGTCGGCCGCAGCACCAAGGCGCGCTGAAGACCCATCGTCACAATGGCGGCGGAGGGGGGCTTCCCCGCTCCGCCTTATGGCGACGTTCTCATCCCGGTGTTCTCATGCCGGCGTTCGGCCAAGCTCCTGTTTGAGCTGGTAGATGTTGCGGATGAGGTCGAAGATCTGCCCGATCTCGGCCGAGGAATCGCTGGCGCGGCAGCTCATGATGAGCGGGGACGTGATCCCCGCCTCCAGCAGCGGGCGATAGGTGACATCGTCGCGATGCAGGTGCCGCACCGAGTCCGGCACCAAAGTGATGCCAATGCCCGCCGCCACCAGGCCGAGCGCGGTCTGCAGCTCGCGCACCTCCTGCGCGATGACTGGCGTGCAACCCCGGTCGCCGAAGAAGGACAGCACCTGGTCGGCATAGCTCGGCCGTGGCGACTTGGGGTAGAGCACCAGCGGCTCCCCGACGATGTCCTGGAATGACACACCGTCTGCGGCGAGCAGCCGGTGGTCCGGCGGCAGGGCCACCAGCAGGGGCTCTTCGGCGATCACCTCGCGCCTGATGGCGGGATCGTCGAAGCGGATGCGCCCGAAGCCCACGTCGATGCGCCCCTCCTTCAGGGCCGCGATCTGCTCCACGGTGCTCATCTCGATGAGCGCCACCTCAAGCCCGGCATAGCAGGCGCGAAAGCCCCGGACCACGTCGGGCAACCCGCCATAAAGCACCGAGCCCACGAACCCGATCAGGAACTGGCGCCGGCCCGCCTCGCCGAAGCGCCGGGTGGTGATGCGCAGTTCCTCCGCCCGCTGGAGGATCTGCAACGCATGTTCGTTGAAGAAGCGCCCGGCCGCGGTGAGGCGCACCGGGCGGCTCGGCCGCTCGAACAGGGTGACGCCCAGATCCTCCTCTAGCTCGCGCATCTGCCGGCTCAGGGGGGATTGGGCGATGTGGAGCTTCTCCGCCGCGCGGGTGAAGCTGCGCTCGCGGGCCACGGTTGTGAAATACCTGAGGTGGCGCAGTTCCATATCCAGACCTATTAGGTATGCAAACCGACCGAGACTGTCTTTGACGCGCGCCCCGTCGGCGTGATTTTCCTTATGCCGAACATAAGGACACTCCACGGATGCAGACCGGCGTCGCAGTGCGTATCGACCGTATCGAGACCTTTATCGTCGATATCCCAACCATACGCGCCCATCACCTGTCCATGCACACCCTGCGCAGCCAGACGCTGGTGCTGGTGAAAGTGTCGTGCTCGGACGGCACGGTCGGCGTCGGCGAGGGCACCACCATCGGCGGCCTGAGCTATGGCGAGGAGAGCCCGGAAGGCATCAAGCTGACCATCGACACCTATATCGCCCCCCTGCTGCTCGGCGCCGACGCCACCCGGGTGGCCGCGCTGATGGCCAGCGTGAAGCGGGCCGTGAAGGGCAACCGCTTCGCCCGCTGCGCCGTGGAGACCGCCCTTCTCGATGCCCACGGGCGCCGCCTCGGGGTACCGGTGTCGGAATTCTTCGGCGGTCGCCAGCGCGACACGCTGGAGGTGGCCTGGACCCTCGCCAGCGGCGACACCGCCACGGACATCGAGGAGGCCGAGGCCATGCTGGCGGCCCGCCGCCACCGCATCTTCAAGCTGAAGATCGGCAAGCGCGAGGTGGCAGCGGACGTGGCCCATGTGGCCGCCATCAAGGCGGCCCTGGGCGACCGTGCCAGCGTGCGGGTGGACGTGAACATGGCCTGGAGCGAACATCAGGCCCGTCGCGGCATCGCCGCGCTGGAGGCGGCCGGGGTCGATCTCATCGAGCAGCCAGTGAGCCGGGAGCAGCGCGGCGCCCTCGCCCGCCTGACGCGCCGGTTCGACGCGGCCATCATGGCCGACGAAGCCCTTCAGGGCCCGGCCGAGGCCATGGATCTGGCGCGCGACCGTGCCGCCGGGGTGTTCGCGCTGAAGATCGCCCAGTCGGGCGGCCTGTTCGAGGCCCAGCGGGTGGCGGCCATCGCCGACGCGGCGGGCATCGAGCTTTATGGCGGCACCATGCTGGAAGGTGGCATCGGCACCGCGGCGTCGGCCCAGCTCTGCGCCACCCTGCCGACGCTCACCTGGGGCACCGAGCTGTTCGGCCCCCTGCTGCTGGCCGAGGAGATCCTGGCGATGCCGCTCGCCTATGCCGATTTCGCCCTGATCGTTCCGAGCACTCCGGGCCTCGGCGTCGAGCTGGACATGGACCGGGTGGACTTCTTCCGCCGCGACCGCCCGGCCCCCCGCCTCAGCCCCGTTCGCCAGTCCGTGGGGGCCTGAGACCCCCTGCCCTTTCGACCGATGCCCCAGCGCACGGCGTATAAAAAATGCCCCATAAGGAGAACGCCCATGGAAAAAGCCGCCATCGATGCCCTCTTGAAGGAGATGCAGGCGCCCACCCGCGGCGAGCCCACGCCCCGCGTGAAGGCGATCGTGGACCGCATCGTCCGCGACCTATTCTACGTCATCGACGAATATGACGTGGAGCCGAGCGAGTTCTGGAGCGCGGTCAATTACCTCACGCAGGCCGGCCGCAACGACGAGTATGGCCTGATTGCCGCTGGCCTCGGCTTTGAGCGCTTTCTCGACGTGCGGCTCGACGCAGCGGAGGAAGCCGCCGGCCTTACCGGGGGCACCCCGCGCACCATCGAGGGGCCGCTCTATGTGGCCGGCGCGCCCCTGTGCAAGGGCGAGGCGCGGCTCGACGACGGCTCGGAAGAGGGCGAGATCCTCATCATGCACGGGCAGGTGCGCGACACCGACGGCCGCCCGGTAGCTGGCGCCCATGTGGAGGTGTGGCACGCCAACACGCGGGGCAATTACTCCTTCTTCGACAAGAGCCAGAGCCCCTTCAACCTGCGCCGGACCATCGAGACCGACGCCGAGGGCCGCTACCGTTTCCGCACCACGATGCCATCGGGCTATGCGGTGCCCCCCGAAGGCTCCACCGACACGCTGCTGAAGCAGCTCGGCCGCCACGGGCACCGTCCGGCACACATCCATTTCTTCGTGAGCGCGCCGGGCTTTCGCAAGCTCACGACGCAGATCAACATCGACGGCGATCCCTATCTCCACGACGATTTCGCCTTCGCCACCCGCGATGAGCTGATCCCCGCCGTGGAGCGCAACCAGGACCCCGACGCCATCGCCGAGGCCGGGCTGAATGCCCCGTTCGCGCGCATCGCCTTCGATTTCGAGCTGAGGTCGGAGGCCGTCGCCCTGCCCTCCGCCGAGGTGCAGCGCCCGCGCGCGGAAGCCGCCTGACCCCAAGGCATCCTGCGCTTCAGGACACCCGGCGCGGTCCGACCCGCGCCGGTTCGCCTGATCCCGACACAGCCCAGAACCGCAAGATCAAGAACCCCTTGGAGGATACAATGGCGGGTGGAAAACAAAGCATCCAGGACCTGCTCGACGGCGAGCCCATACGCGGGCGCCAATGGCTGGTCTTTCTCATGTGCTTCTTCGTGGCCGCCCTCGACGGCTTCGACACGCAGTGCATCGCCTATACTGGCCCCGCCATCGCCAAGGCGTTCGGCATGGCGCCGGCGGACATGACCTATATCTTCATCTCGGGCACCCTCGGCATGGCCATCGGCGCCATGGCGCTGGGCTCCATCGGCGACAAGATCGGCCGGCGCACCGCCATCCTCGGCGCCATGCTGCTGTTCGGGGTGTTCTCCCTGGCCATCGCGTTTGCCACCTCGCCCACCCAGATCGTGATGCTGCGCTTCCTCACCGGCCTCGGCATGGGCGGCGCCACCCCGGTGCTGCTGGCGCTGTCCGCCGAATACGCCCCCGGCCGCGCGCGGGGCACCGTGCTCACCGGCGTGCTGCTGGGCCTGCCGCTCGGCGCGGTGCTGGGCGGCCTGCTCGCCTCGGGCTGGATGCCGGTGATCGGCTGGCAGGGCATCTATCTGGTGGGCGGCTCGCTGCCGCTGGTGATGCTGGTGGTCTG
This sequence comes from Xanthobacter versatilis, assembly GCF_043193975.1. Lineage (NCBI taxonomy): Bacteria > Pseudomonadati > Pseudomonadota > Alphaproteobacteria > Hyphomicrobiales > Xanthobacteraceae > Xanthobacter > Xanthobacter versatilis. The sequence continues at coordinate 219,137 of NZ_JBAFVB010000002.1, forward strand.
CCTCATCGTCCTGCCGGAATCACCCCAGCTTCTGGTTGCTCGCGGCAAGCCCGGTGACCTGGAGCGAAGCCGGTCACTGGTGGAGAAGATCCTGAAGCGCCCGGTGCCGGCCGGAACCCAGTTCGTGCCCGCCGAGAAGGTGGCCAAGGGCTCGGTGGCGGCGCTGTTCGCCCCCGCCTACCGCATCCGCACCATCGCGGTGTGGGCGACCTATCTGTTCAACTGGATCGCCTGGTTCATGCTGCTTTTGTGGCTGCCGACAGTGCTCACCACCTCCGGCCTGCCCGCCGCCACCGCCGCGTTCGGCACGGTGACCGTGAACACCGCCTTCATCATCTGCGCCATCCCGCTCTCCCTCGTCCTGCCGAAGGTGAACGCACGGCTGCTGCTGCTGGGCATGTTCGCCCTGGGCATCGCCATCTGCATTGGTCTGGCGCTGGCCGGTACCAACTGGACGGCGGTGTTCATCCTGGTGGCGGCGGCGGGCTTCGGCGTCGGCGGCCAGCAGCTGGCGCTGAACTACCTCATCTCGGGCATCTACCCCACCGAGCTGCGCGCCACCGGCACCGGCTGGGCCATCGGCATCGGCCGCACCGGCGCCATCGTTGGCTCTGCTACCGGTGGATGGTTCCTGCAGATGGGCGGGGTGCCCGGCTATTATCTCGGCATCGCCGTGCCGCTCGCCATCGCGGCGCTGGCGGTGGCGTTGATCCGCTCGCGGCCCTCGGCGCAGCCGGAAGGCGCGCTTTCGGCGGCGCACTGACTGGAAATGGCCGCCGGCGCGATCCGGCGGCCGCACCTTTTCAAGAGGAGACCACAGGTGTCAGACAAGCGCTTTGCCGACAAGGTCGCCCTGGTGACCGGCGCGGCGCAGGGCATCGGCCGCGTCACGGCGCTGCGGCTGGCGCGCGAGGGGGCGAAGCTCCTGATCGTGGACCGCTCGGCCGAGCATAACGAGAGCGTCCGTGCGGAGATCGAGGCGGCCGGGGGCGCAGCCCGTGCCCTGTCCGCCGACCTTGAAACCTTCGATGGCGCGCAGGCGAGTGTCGCCGCAGCGCTCGAGGCCTATGGCCGGATCGACGTGGCGGTTCACAATGTGGGTGGCACCATCTGGTCGAAGCCGTTCTGGGAATACCAGCCGGAGGAGATGGAGAAGGAGATCCGCCGCTCCCTGTGGCCGACCCTGTGGAGCTGCCGCGCCGTCATCCCGGTGATGATGCGCCAGAAGGCGGGATCCATCGTGAACGTGGGCTCCAACGCCACCCGCGGCATCTATCGCGTGCCCTATTCGGCGGCCAAGGGCGGCGTGCATGCCATGACCACCTGCATGGCGCTGGAGCTGGCCGAGCACGGCATACGGGTGAATGCGGTCTCCCCCGGCGCTATCGACAATGGCACCCGCGCCATCCCGCGCAATCCCACGCCCCTGTCCGAGCAGGAGAAGCAATGGGGCAAGGAGATGTACGAGGATATCCTCGCAGGCACGCCCCTGCGCCGCATGGGCACGCAGGAGGAAGTGGCCGCCACCATCTGCTTCTTCGCGTCTGAAGAAGCCGGCTACATCACCGGCCAGACCTGCTTCGTCGCCGGCGGCACCATCGGCTGAGCGCCCTATCCGCCGCGTGGCGGGCGGCGGATATCCTCATAGAAGGTGTGCAGGCGTTCCAGCGATTTCAGGGACCGGTCAGGCTCGGTGGCGGCAAGGCCGATGACCAGCATTTCAAGGCACACGAGCATGAGGCCTTGAAGCGGCTCCGTCTCCGACGTGCCGTGCGGCACCTGGATCACCACCTGCGCCCGCTGGCCGAAGGCGGGGCAGGCCGAGCCGGACAGCAGGATCACGGGCACCTCCAGCCGCCGCGCCTCCTCCAGCGTGGCGGCGCCCTCGCAGGGGGCGCTGGCCTCTTCCATCATGACCAGCACGTCGCCGCGCCGCATGGCAAGGAGTTGCTCGCCGAGGCTGATGCCGGTGCGGTTGAGGGCATAGGCGTGGCGCCCGTTGCGTATGAGCAAGCGGGCGGCATAGTCGGCGAGGAAGGCCGCCGCGCCGATGCCGAAGAGGCCGATGCCGCTCGCCCCGCGCATCAGCTCGATGGCGGCAAAGAGGGCCCGCCGGTTTTCCGGCCTAGTCACTTCCGCGATGCCGATGACGTGGCCGTCGCGCACGAAATCGATGGAGGCGTCGATATCGCGCTCCAGCGTCTGCGTGGTGGTGGTCATCCTGTCTTCTGACGAGATGGCCGCGCCAAGATGCCCGGCCAGCGTGCGCTTCAGATCTTTGAGCCCATCAAAGCCCAGGGCCTGCACGGCGCGGATGACGGTGGCGTCGGAGGTCGCGGTCTGCGCCGCGATTTCCAGCGCCGACTGGCCCAAAACGGTGCGGCGGTTCCCGTTGATATAGTCGGCCACCGCCTTGAGGCCCGGCGACAAGGTTGAACCGCGCAGGCGCAGGCGCTCGCCGAACCGGTCCACCTTGCTCCTGCGGCCTTGCGACGGCGTCGTCATCTCGCCCTTTGCTTTCGCTGGGAAAACAATGCCTGGCCATGCTGGCACAGGGCGGGAGGCTTTTCCAACCGGGGCCTCAGCCAAGCCAGCGCAGCAGCCGCAGCGAGCGGCCTTCGCGGCAGACGTTCGTCAGGCCGGGCCGGGCCCGCGTGTCACTCCCCATGAGCGGCGGGTGCATCCGGCGTCGGTTGCACCTTCGGTCGGGAGCCGGGGCGCAGCTTCTCGCGGATGCCCTGGAACAGCACATAGAGCGGAGGGATGACGAAGATGCCGAGGAAGGACGCGGCGATCATGCCGCCGAACACCGGCGTGCCCACGTTCTGCCGCGCCATCTGCGCCGCCCCCGTCGCCACCACCAGCGGGTAGAGGCCGAGGATGAAGGCGAGCGAGGTCATCATCACCGGGCGGAACCTGAGCCGGGAGCCCTCGGTGGCGGCCTGCAGCAGATCCTCCCCGTGCTCGCGCCGCTCCTTGGCGAACTCGACGATGAGGATGCCGTTCTTGGCCGCGAGGCCGATCAGCACGATCATGCCGATTTGCCCGTAGAGGTCGAGGGTGAGCCGGCCGACGACGATGGCCGCGAACGCCCCGAGCATGCCCACGGTGACCGAGAGCAGCACCGGCACCGGGATCGACCAGCTCTCATACAGCGCCACCAGGAACAGGAAGGCGAACAGCACGGCGAAGGCGAGGATGATCCCGGTCTTGCCCTCCGCCCGCTTCTCCTGGAACGAGGTGTCCGTCCACGCGCCGGAGAAGCCCTGCGGTAGGGTCTTGGCTGCCACCTCGTCCATGGCGGCGAGCGCCTGGCCGGAAGAGACGCCTTCCGCCGGCGCGCCCTGCACTGTCACCGCCCGCTTGTTGTTGTAGCGGATCAGCGCCGGCGGGCCGATCTCCACCCGCACCTCGACGATGGAGCGCAGCGGGATCATCTCGCCTTTGTCGTTGCGCACATGGATGCGGTAGATGTCGTCGATGCTCTTGCGATCCTCCGCCTCCGCCTGCACCTGCACCTGCCAGGTGCGGCCGTAGAGGTTCATGTCGTTCACATAGAGCCCGCCCAGCGAGGTCTGGAGCGCCTGGAACACGCTGTCCAGCGGCACCCCGAGCACCTGGGCCTTGTCCCGGTCGATGTCGAGTTGGATCGAGGGGTTGGACGCGGAATAGGTGGAGAACACGCGGGTCAGGCGCGGGTCCTGGTTGGCGGCCACCAGCAGGCCGCGCAGCACCTGCGCCAGCGCCTTCGGGTCCCCTGCCCGCAGATCCTGCAGCACGAAGCTGAAGCCGCCGCCGGTGCCGAGGCCAACGATGGGCGGCGGTCCCAGCGGCACGACGGAGCCGCCGGAGATGGCGCGCATCTTCGGCCCGAGCCGGGCGAGGATGGCGGCGGCGCCGTTCTCCGCGCCATGCCGCTCCTCGAACGGCTTCAGCGTGACGACGATGAACGCGGCGTTGGGCTGGGAATAATTGTCGATGAAGTTGAGGCCGATGACGGAGGTGAAGTCCTCCACCGTGTGCTCTTCCTTCAGCAGCGCCTCGGCCTTGCGGATCACCTCCGTGGTGCGGCCCACGGAAGCGCCGCCGGGCAGTTGCACCACCACGAAGAAGGCGCCCTGGTCGTCCTCGGGCAGGAAGCCGGTGGGGGTCATCTTGGACAGGGCGAAGATGCCGCCGGACGCTACGAACACGCACACCAGACCGATGAGCGAGAAGCGAACGAGGCGCGCCACCGCCGCGCCATAGGCATCGCGTACCTTGTCGATGCCGCGCATCACATAGCCGATGGGGCCCTTCTTCGGCCCGTGGGAAGGCTTCAGCAGGATGGCGCAGAGCGCCGGCGAAAGGGTGAGCGCGTTGATGGCCGACAGGAACATGGCCACCGCCACCGTCACCGCGAACTGCCGGAACAGCTCGCCGGAGATGCCGGGAATGAAGGCCACCGGCACGAACACGGAGAGCAGCACCAGGGTGATGGCGATGATGGGCGCGGTGATTTCCGCCATGGCCCGCTTGGTGGCCTCGGCGGGGGTGAGCTCTGGATGCTCCTCCATCACGCGCTCGACATTCTCCACCACCACGATGGCGTCATCCACCACGATGCCGATGGCGAGCACGATGGCCAGCAGCGACACCGAGTTCGCCGAATAGCCGATAGCATTGAGCACGATGAAGGTGCCGATGAGGCTTACCGGCACCGCGAGCGTCGGGATCAGGGTCGCCCGGAAGCTGCCGAGGAAGAGGTAGACCACCAGCACCACGAGGATGAACGCCTCGATCAGGGTCTTCTGCACCTCGTGGATGGTCTCCACCACGAACGAGGTGGGGTCGTAGGTGACCTTCCAGGCGAGGTCCTCGGGGAAGGCCTTCGACAGCTCATCCATGCGCTTGCGCACGGCGTTGATGGTGGTGATGGCGTTGGCGCCGGGCGACTGGTAGAGCGCCAGCACCGCCGCTGGACCGCCGTTGAACAGGGTCTCGCGGTCGAGGTTGGCCGCGCCCAGTTCCAGCCGCGCCACGTCGCCGAGGCGCAGCACCGAGCCGTCCTCGTTTGTGCGCAGGACGATCTTCTCGAATTCCTCGATGCTGGACAGCCGACCCTTGGTACGCAGGTTCAGCTGCAACTGCTGGTCGTCGGAGACGGGTCGCGCGCCGATGCGGCCCACCGCCGCCTGGATGTTCTGGCCCCGGATGGCGGCGACGATGTCCTGGGTGGTGAGGCCGAGGCCGGTGAGCCGGTCGGTCTTTACCCAGGCCCGGACCGCATAGTCCTGCGGACCCCAGAGCGCGGCATCGCCGACGCCCGGAATGCTCTTCAGCTCGTCGAGGATGTTGATGGTGACGTAGTTGGAGATATAGAGCGGGTCCCAGGTCTTCTTTGGTGAGGAAATGGCCAGCACGCCAAGCAGCGCCGACGACTTCTTCTTCACCACCACGCCCTGGCGCTTCACATCCTCCGGCAGCTTGGACTGCGCCACCTGGACGCGGTTGTTCATGTTGACGGTGTTGATGTCCGGGTCGGTCCCCAGCTCGAACGAGCCGGTGAGCGTGTAGCTTCCGTCATCGCCGGACACGCTCTTCATGTAGATGAGCTTGTCTACGCCCACCACCTGGGCCTCGATGGGCTGGGCGATGGTGGAATCCACCACCTCGGCGGAGGCGCCGGGATAGGCGGTGGTCACCGACACCTGCGGCGGGATGATATCCGGATACTGCGCCACCGGGATGGCCAGCAGCGAGAGCAGGCCGGCAATCGTCGTGACGATGGCGATGACGATGGCGAGCCGCGGGCGGTCGACGAAGACGGAGGAGAGCATGGCTCAGCCTTTCAGGCCGATGGCCGTCGGGGTCGCGCGCACCGCGATGCCGGGCTTCAGGCTCTCGAAGCCCTCCACGATGACCGGCTCGCCGGCCTTCACGCCGTCGGTGATGATGATGTTCGGCCCCTGGGTGGCGCCGGTTTTCACCCGGCGCACCACAGCCTTGCCGTTCTCCACTACGAACACATAGACGCCGGCCTGGTCGGCGATCAGCGCCGCCTGCGGGATCACCACCCGTTCTTCCGGCGTCCCCGCCTTCAGCTCCACACGGACAAGCTGGCCGTCCACCAGCTTGCCGCTCGGGTTGGGCACGTCGGCGCGCAGGATCATGGTGTCGGTGGTGCGGTTGACCGACACGTCCACGAAATTCACCCGCCCCACCTCGCCATAGACCGCGCCATCGGAGAACTTGATGCGCACTTCCACGTTGGCGAGGTCCACCTTCCCCTCGTCCTTCTGCGCCTCCAGATAGTCGCGCTGGCTGACGGGGAAGGTGACGTACATGGGATCCTGGCTCACCACGGTGGCGAGCACGCCACTCTCCGGACCCACGATGTGGCCGCGGGTGACCGCCGAGCGGCCGATGCGGCCGGTGATGGGGGAGACGATGTCGGTGTAGCCGAGATTGATCTGCGTGGTGTGGAGGCTGGCTTCGGCGGACAGCAGCGCGCCCTTGGAGGATTCCTCGTTCGCCACCGCCTGGTCGCGGGCCACCACCGTGCCGGCATTCTTCGCGACCAGTTCCTCGGCGCGCTCGCGCTGGATCTTGGCCAGGCTCAGGGCGGCCTTGGCCCGCTCCACGTTGCCTTCGGCATTCTCCACATCCGCCTGGAACAGCGGCTTCTCGATGCGGTAGAGCGGCGCGCCCTCCTTCACCGTCTCGCCCTCCTTGAACAAGACGGCTTCCAGCATGCCCTTCACCCGGGCGCGGATCTCGACGCGTTCGGGCGCCTCCACGCGGCCGACGAATTCCATGGCGTCGGAGATGGGCTTGAGCGCGGCAGGAACGACGCCCACCGGAATGCCGCCCTCCTGGGCGCGCGCAACGCATGGAGAAAGGAGACCGAGCAACAGCAGCGAAACGATGCGGGCAGCACGGGCGCGCGACATGTCGGTCCTCCCCAGATCCTCGGAACATCCCAGCGGCGTTTTTGGTCGGGCATTTCCCAGATCACGCCATTACACCGGATGGTGTATGTGGCGTGGGAAGTGTCATCGCCCGCGAAACAGCCGCAGGTGTCGGTGATTTTGTCGGTCTACTTGCGCGAGGTACCTAAATACACGGGCAGGCGAGCGATGTGACCTTAATCCCGATTCGCCATCTTGGGGAGAGCAACGGACGGCCGACAGGGGCACGCCCGATCGCGCCGTGGCGCGTGCGGCGCCAAAATCGGGGCGCGAACCGCTTCAACCGCAGAATCTCAGCCGCGCGATCTCAGCTGCGTGCCTTCCCGGCGCGTGAGGCGATGCCACCGCCCTCGATACGGCGCAGGGAGATTTCGAGGCGCGCATCGGCGGCCGCGATCTCGGCAATGACGCGCTGGGTATAGCTCATATGTGCCTCGGCGCAGCGGCCAGCCGCTTCCGGATCGCGGGCCATGATGGCTTCGTAGATGGCGCGGTGCTGGTCGCGCAGCACGTCGCGCACCTCCGGCCGGGCATAGAGCTTTTCGCGGTTGTGGAAGATGCCCTTGCGCAGCATGCCCGACAGGGCCCGCATGATGTGGAGCAGGACCAGATTGTGGCTCGCCTCGTAGACAGCCAGGTGCAGGTCCACGTCGGCTTCCGCCTCATCGCCTGCATCGGCCTCGCCATGGGCGCGGTCGATGCGCTCCATGGCTTCCCGCAGGATGGCGCGGTCCACATCGTTGGCGCGGGTGGCCGCAAGCGTGGCCGCCATGCGCTCGAGGGTGGCGCGCAGCTCGAGATAGTCGTCCGTCACCGCCTCGCCGGACGACAGGAGATCGATCAGCGGGTCGGTGAAGCTGATCCCGAGCGGAGCCACAACCCGGCTGCCGTTGGTGTCGGCGACCAGCAGGCCCTTGTCCTCCAGCATCTTCATGCCCTGACGCAAGGTCGGGCGCGAGACGTTGAGGCGCAGGGCCATCTCCCGTTCCGGAAGTAGCGGCTCCCCCGGGCGCAGCGCACCCTCGACGATCAGTTCCTCGATGTGGCGCGCGGTGCTTTCGGCGGCGCTGGCGCCCTTGATGCCGTCCTTGGTCATCCTGCCCATCTGCTCTGCCGCTTGAGGAGAATCAAGAGTTTAGCGGCCTTCTTGCGATTTGAACTGATTTTAGCCGCCGCTTTGTGGCGGTGAAAGAGATTTCTCCAGTTGACACGCATGGTCAAAGTATTTTACCGAAATGACGATACTGGTTCATTAGAAGACCAGACTACCATATCCGGAGGAAAAGATTGACCGCGGTGCGCCTGTGGTCGTTCGCCATACTCACATACCGAAAAACACCGCTCAGAGGCAGCAAAGAAGGCACGGACCGCATCGCGGGTCCGAACGCCCCCGCTTGTCCTGAGGCTGGAGGGGCACCCGATGATCTGGTCTCAAGTCTATGACCCCATGGGCAGCATGTTGCTGTCCACCTTGCTCGCGGCCATACCGGTCGTGGTCCTGCTCGGCGCCATCGGCATCTTCGAGATGCGCGCGCATCTGGCGGCGCTGCTTGGCCTCGCCAGTGCGCTCGTGGTGGCGGTACTGGCCTTCGGCATGCCGGCGAAGATGGCGGGGATGTCCGCCCTTTACGGTGCCGCCTTCGGGCTCATGCCCATCGGCTGGATCATCGTCAACGTTATCTTCCTGTACCAGCTCACCAGCGAGAAGGGGGAGTTCGACGTTCTCCAGCGCTCCATCCGGGGCATCTCGGACGATCGGCGCCTGCAGCTCCTGTTCATCGCCTTCTCGTTCGGCGCCTTCTTCGAGGGCGCGGCCGGCTTCGGCACCCCGGTGGCGGTCACCGCCGCCATGCTGATCGGCCTTGGCTTCTCGCCGCTCGCCGCGTCTGGCCTCTCGCTCATCGCCAATACCGCGCCGGTGGCTTATGGCGCCCTGGGCACGCCCGTGATCGCTCTCGCCGCCGTCACCGGGCTCGACCTGCAGCAGCTCTCGGGCATGATCGGCCGGCAGTTGCCGTTCTTCTCCCTGATCGTGCCGTTCTGGCTGATCTGGGCCTTCGTCGGCTTCCGCAAGATGCTTGAGGTGTGGCCGGCGCTGCTCGTGGCCGGCCTGTCGTTCGCGGTGCCGCAGTATCTCGTCTCCAACTTCCACGGCCCGTGGCTGGTGGACGTGGTGGCCGCCATCTCCTCCATGGTCGCCCTGGCCCTGTTCCTGCGGGTCTGGCAGCCCAAGCGCCCCATGACCGAAGCGCCCCGCGATTGGTCGTCCAAGGACATCGAGGACACCGGCCACATGCCCGTCACCGAGGCTCAGAAGCCCGGCGCGGTGTTCAAGGCCTGGCTGCCCTGGATCATCCTTTCCGTGTTCGTGTTCATCTGGGGCGTGCCCGAGGCCAAGGCCTTCTTCGACAGCATCTGGCTGGCCAAGTTCCCGGTGGAAGGCCTGCATCAGCTGGTGCAGAAGGTTCCCCCGGTGGTGGCCGCGCCCCATACCGAGGCGGCGGTGTTCAATCTCAACCTGGTCTCGGCCACCGGCACCGGCATCCTGCTCGCCGGCATCGTCTCCGGGCTCGTGCTCGGCTACAGCCCGGCGGGCCTCGTGAAGATGTACGGCAAGACGCTGTACATGATCCGCTACTCGCTGCTCACCATCGCCTGCATGCTGGCGCTGGGCTTTGTCACCCGCTATTCGGGGCTCGACGCCACGCTGGGCCTTGCCTTCGCCCATACCGGCTGGTTCTACCCGCTGTTCGGCACCCTGCTCGGCTGGGTCGGCGTGGCGGTGACGGGCTCGGATACGGCGTCCAACGTGCTGTTCGGCGGCCTGCAGAAGATCACCGCGCAGCAGCTTCACCTGAACCCGGTGCTGATGGCCGCCGCCAACTCCTCCGGCGGCGTGATGGGCAAGATGATCGACGCCCAGTCCATCGTCGTCGCCTCCACTGCCACCAAGTGGTACGGGCATGAAGGCTCCATCCTGCGCTATGTGTTCTTCCACTCCATCGCGCTGGCGGTGCTGGTCGGCTTGCTGATCATGGCCCAGGCCTATCTGCCGCCCTTCACCAGCATGGTTCCCACCGTCATCGCTCCGGTGGTGGGCCACTGACCGACGCATATCCGCCGGCGCGGCCCTCGCGCCGGCGGATCGCCGTTCCCGGACGAAGGGAGGGGCTTCAAAGGCTTTTGATATCCACGCCGGTCCCCGCGCCACGGGGCGCCGCCTGCAGCCAGGCCAGCACAAGCGTGTAGCCCAGCGCCAGCACCACCGGCCCGACGAACAGGCCGAGCACGCCGGAGGTGAGCAGCCCACCGATGGCGCCGATGAACACCACCAGCATGGGCACATCCACCCCGCGCGCCAGCATCAGCGGCCGCAGCACGTGCTCGATCAGCGATACGCCCGTGCACCACACCGCGAACACCACGGCGGGCACCGGATCGAGAATGGTGAAGGCGTAGATGACCACCGGCAGCAGCACCAGCACTAGCGGCAGCTGCACAATGGCGATGATCAGACACAACAGCGCCAGCAATCCCGCCGCCGGGATATCCGCCGCCAGGAAGCCCAGGCCCGCCAGCAGCGACTGGATCAGGGCGACGCCGATGATGCCCTTGGTGACGCTGCGGATGGTGCGCACCGCGAGATCCGCATAGCTGCGCCCGCCTTCGCCCGCGAGCCGGATGGCGACATCCCCGGCGATCCGCTGCCCGCTCGCCGCATTGGCCATGAACGCCGCCGCCACGAAGATGGCGATGATGAATTCAAGGAAGCCTACCAGCACATCTGACACCCCCGAGACCATGGAGCGCCCCATGGTGGTCAGCTCCGGGGTGATCGAGGCGAAAGCCTGGTCGAGATTGGTGGAGGAGAGCAGCCAGAAGCGGTGAATGGGGTCCCCCACCAGGATCCAGGTGCGCACCGAATCCGGCGGCGGCGGGACCCGCAGGGTTCCGTCGGCGAGGTGGTGGGCCAGAAGCTTGAGGCTCACGATCAGCGTATCGGCGAGGAGATAGGCCGGCAGCACCAGCAGCGCGAGGGCCAGCAGCACGTAGAGCGTGGCCGCCACGGCGGTGCGGCCGTGCACCGCCGCCCGGAGCCGGACGAACAGCGGGTGAGACGCAATGGCGATGATGAGGCCCCACAGGATAGGGTTGAGGAACGGCTTCATGATGGTGAAGCACCAGATGAGCAGCAGCGCCAGCGTCCCGAACCGCAGCGCAAGGCGCAGCAGGGGTTCGAAGGTCTCGGGGCTTTCCAGCCGCGCGCGCATCTCGTCCATCTCGCCCTCCCCTCCCGACCTGCCTCAGTGGTGGCCCCGGCGGAGGCGGGGGTCAAGCCGTCGATCGCCCTGTTCTGGCAGGCCTATTGCATCGGGCTGGCCGGGCGACGGTTGTCCAGTATTTCTCCGCCGCCCCTGAAGCAAACACAGCGCAAACAGCGCATGCGAGGATCGCAGCATGTCCGACCATAAGGTCACCGTGGATCAACTGCCCAACGGCAAGTGGGCCTGTTTCCTGCACGTGACGGGACACGACGAGCCCATCAATCTCGGCCGGGAATTCAAGAACGACGAACAGGCGGAAAACTGGCTGAACGTGTCGGAATCCGTTACCGCCATCGAGATGATGCTCCGCAAGTACAAGAAATAAGTGCGGACTGTCGCGGATCGGACAGTTGGTGCGGAGGCCGACACGGGCGGTGCCTGGCGGCCTTCGCACGCCGTCGCTCTGCCGGCGTCGGGAGGTCTCAGGTGCAGCCGGCTCGTGAAGCCGGCGAGCCGCCTTCCGGCGTCCCCCAGTCATTGTGCGGCACGGCGGTGAACGGCGGCCCGAACTCCTGCTTCACCATGGTGAAGGCGGAGGGCTGGCCGGTCTGGGCATCGAAATCGATGATCCAGAAATAGTCGTAGGTGTCGCTCGGCCACGTGTACGGCACGCCTTTGATCCGATCGAGGTGCAGCAGATCGTAGATGGTGATCCGCTCCACCGGCTCGCTCCGGTCCTTGGCCGCGTCGCGGGCCGCCGCGAGGTGGTCCCGGTCAAGCTTGGTCTTGGCGATGTGGTCGTGTTCCCAGTCCACCACCAGCGTCTGCCCGGCCCATTCGGGCTTGGCCAGAATGTCCCGCACCGCTTCGCGGGTGCGCTGGTTCAGCCGCTCGACGCTCAGGTGGAAGCCGTCGCCCCGTGGCTCGGGCATGGCGCTGTAGAAGGTGACCGGCATCTCCCAGCTCTCGGCGACGGGGAAGATGGTATCCAGCGTATGCATGGAGATGGCGAGGATCGCCTTCGGCGATTCGCCCGGCCGGAACAGGGACTTCTGTGCGTTGCGCCCGAGATAATAGGCCGAAAGTGCCCGCGCCCGCTCCATCCCCAGCGCGCATAGCTGCCAGGGGCCGGCCTTCTCGCCATGCCGCAGCAGGATGATCCGGGCCGGCGCCGCCTGGGCCTCCACGATGGCGGCCATGCTGGCCGCGAGGATTATTCCGGCGAGGAGGCGCGTCACCATGCGCCGTGACCGCATCATTGGAGACCTCCGCAGCAAGGTCAGGGACCGAACCCGCCTTCCCCTTCGACGCGAAGATGCAGCGACGGCGCAGCTTGGGCAATTGTCTTTGGTGTCTTCCTCCAACGCCATCGCGATGGCGGCGGCACACCCCTTCACACCCCGCCGGGAACGTGCTTCAAGGCGGCAGCCGGCGGTGTCGCTCGGCGGGATGCGGGACGGTATCATGGCGCATGTGAGCTGGGGAGCGAACGGCACCGCGGGAGCGATGCTGCTGGCGATTATGGCGGCGGCCGCCGTCCAGGCTTCGGCGCAGACCTATTCGTCCGGCCAGCGGATCCAGGTGTCGCCGCGTGTCATCCAGCTGCCGGTCATCCCCCAGGGCAATTATCTGGATCCCGGTCCCGGCCCTGCCATCCGGCCCGACGTGAAGATCGGCAACGACCGCAACAACGATTATGTGTTCCCGCCGGATCTCTCGGGCGGCTACGGCTCCGGCCCGCCCGGCGACCCCACCGTCAACGGCCAGTGGAGCCCCCTCGACGGCGACACCCCGAGCTTCTGACGCGGCCCCGCTCCTGTGGGCGGCGTGGTCCTATTCCAGAGTGTTTGCGCATGGCCGGGCTCGTCCCGGCCATTTGCGTTTCGGCGGCGCTGATTGGAATGCCCAGGCACCACGCGGCGCGCAAAAGAAAACGGCGGGACCAGAGGTCCCGCCGTTCGCATGTCTGTCGAAGCGTTCCAAGCGATCAGCGCTTGGAGAACTGGAACGAACGACGGGCCTTGGCGCGGCCGTACTTCTTGCGCTCGACCACGCGGCTGTCGCGGGTGATGAAGCCGCCCTTCTTGAGGGGGCTGCGCAGCTCGGGCTCGTAATAGGTGAGCGCCTTGGAGATGCCGTGGCGCACCGCGCCGGCCTGGCCGGAGAGGCCGCCGCCGGAGACCGTGCACACCACGTCATACTGGCCTTCACGCGCAGCCGCCTGGAAGGGCTGGTTGATCATGAGGCGCAGCACGGGACGGGCGAAATACACCTCGATGTCCCGGTCATTGATGGTGACCTTGCCGGTGCCGGGGCGAACCCACACGCGGGCCACCGCGTTCTTGCGCTTGCCGGTGGCATAGGCGCGGCCGTACTTGTCCAGCTTCTGGACATGGACGGGGGCATCGGGCTGGACGGCGGCAACGTTGGCCGCGCCGAGAGCGTCGAGGGACTGGAGAACCTCGGCCATGTCAGTTCCTCACGTTCTTGCGGTTGAGCGCCGCCACGTCGAGGGCGACCGGCTGCTGGGCCTCGTGCGGGTGGGACGGGCCCTTGTAGACACGCAGGTTGCCCATGATCTTGCGACCCAGCGGGCCGCGGGCGAGCATGCGCTCCACCGCCTTCTCGATGACACGCTCCGGGAAGCGGCCTTCGAGCACGAACTTCGCGGTGCGTTCCTTGATGCCGCCCGGGAATCCCGTGTGATGATAATAGACCTTCTGGTCCTTCTTCCGGCCCGTGAACACCGCCTTCTCCGCGTTCACCACGACGATGTTGTCGCCGCAGTCCACGTGGGGGGTGTAGATGGGCAGGTGCTTGCCCTTCAGGCGCATGGCAATGATCGTCGCGAGCCGGCCGACGACGAGGCCGCTGGCGTCAATCACCACCCACTTCTTCTCGATTTCGGCAGGCTTGGCCGAATACGTCTTCATGGGATGCTTCCGAATAAGAAGGCCGGTCGCGACGGCCCTGCGGCCAATCGCGATCCGGCGATGAACGGCTTCTAGTGGAGCCCCGCGGATCCGTCAACGTTTCGATGACAGTAAAACACGTTATAAAACAACGCACTATAAAAATGGTGTAATAACACCATCAAAAAACGCCCTATAATCCCATGGCCTTGCCCTATCTGCCGGCGCGGCCGAGGGCCTCCATCCGGCCAAGCCAGCGCTGGCGTTTTGCATCGCCTGCCGCCTCGACACCGCCGAGCACAGTGGCGCGCACCGGGGAAAAGCCAACGAAGCCCAGGATGTTGCGCGTGAGTGCCGAGAGCCCTGCTCCGAGATACCACAGCCGGAAGATCAGCGCCGGCATGCCCATGGTGACCACCACCCGGGCCGACCGGCCCTCCAGCAGCATGCGCGTGCCACCGCCCTCGATATAATTGAAGGCGAAGCCCGGCCGCAGCAGCTGTTCCAGGAAGCCCTTGAGCACCGCCGGCATGCCGCCGAGCCACAGCGGGAAGAAGAGCGCCACATGCTCGGCCTCCGCCAGCGCCGCGCGGGCGGAAGCGAGGGCATGAAGCGGCGGGGCATGGAGAAAATCGTGCTGGCTGTGCAGCAGCGGGATGTCCAGCCGGCCGACATCCACCCGCAGCACGGCATGGCCGGCGGCCTGCGCCCCGGCCGCGTAGGCGTCCGCCAGCGCGTGGCACAGGTGGCCGCCTCCGGGATCGGGATGTCCCTGAATGATCAGGATGGTCGCCATGGCCGCCTCCCTTTTTGCGCTCATGCCTAACCGGCGGCGCGGGCGGCGTCCTTGACGGGGATCAGGCTCCCGGCCGATCCGGGATGGAATAGGTGGCGACGCAATGGGCGACCAGTTCGTCGCTGCCCGGCCCCCGCAGCCCCACCTCGCCAACCGCAAGGCGCTTGCCCAGCTTGATCAGCTTGGCGTCGGCGAACATGGGCCCCGGCGCCGGCTTGCGCAGGAAGTTGATGGAGAGGTTGGTGGTCACGGCGAGCCCCACCGGCCCGATCTGGCCCAGCAGCGCCACATAGATGGCGACATCGGCCAGCGCCATCATGGCCGGGCCGGACACGGTGCCGCCGGGCCGCAGGTGGCTTTCGTCCGCATCGAGGCGGACGGTGGCGACGTTGCGGCCGACGCTCTCCACATGGTGCGGCTTGCCCGGGCCGAAGGCCTGGGGAAACTCCAGCGTGAGGAAGGCTTCCAGCTCCTTCACCGACATCACCGCACCGCGCGCCGCGTCCATGCCATCCATCTCCTGCCCCTGACTGCGCTTTGGCCCGGCTCGCACCGGTCGCGTCTTATGCATAGGATAGTACCCTGAAGGTCAAACAGAAGAGGGCGCAAACCCATGTCGGCTGAACCATCGGCCCACCGCGTCGCCGGCGCGGCGGCCCCCGTCGTGACGACCAGCCGCGACGGTGGGGTCCTGACCCTCACCCTGGCGCGGCCGGAAGCGCGCAACAGCCTCTCCGAGGCGATGATGGCGGCGCTCACCTCCGCCCTCGCGGCCATCGCGGCGGACACCGCCGTGCGCGCGGTGGTGCTGGCGGCGGAAGGCCCGGTCTATTCCGCCGGCCACGACCTCAAGGAGATCCAGGCCCACCGCGGCGATGCCGACCGGGGCCGGGCCTATTTCGAGGATGTGCTGAAGCGCTGCGCCACGCTGATGACCGCCATCGTCCGCCTGCCCCAGCCGGTGATCGCCGCCGTGGAAGGCATGGCCACCGCCGCCGGCTGCCAGCTGGTGGCGAGCTGCGACCTCGCGGTGGCGGGCGAGAAGGCGCGCTTCTGCACGCCGGGCGTGAACATCGGCCTGTTCTGCCACACCCCCATGGTGGCGCTCTCGCGCAACCTGGCGCGCAAGCACGCCATGGAGATGCTGCTTTTGGGCGAATGGGTGGAGGCGGAGGAGGCCCGCCGCATGGGCCTCGTCAACCGCGTGGTGCCGGCCGGCGACGCCCTGTCCACTGCGCAGGCCCTCGCCCGCCGCATCGCCGAGAAGTCCCAGGTGCCGGTGAAGCTCGGCAAGGCCGCCTTCTACACCCAGATGGAGATGGGCCTCGACGACGCCTATGCCTATGCCTCCCGCGTCATGGCCGAGAACATGCTGGCCCGCGATGCCGACGAAGGCATCTCCGCAGTACTCGCCAAGCGTACACCCAGCTGGGAGGACCGGTGACGGCCCTGCCGTGCGAACGGCTCTGACAGCCTTGTTTACCAACCATCAACCATAATCCGCTCAACTCGATGCATGCTGGTGCGACTCGCGCCGCCAGCGTGGGGCCGTTCCGACGGGGTGCTCACACCTCTGGCCGGAGAAACGGTCCCTGCCTCGAAGGTTCGGGACGGTCCGGGTGGCTTGTGAGCCGCGTCGGGTCCGGCTCCGGGGAGAGCGGCCCAATGGTGCACACCGACGTGGCGTACACGCATGAGGCTGAAGCCCGCTCCGCGCGGTGGGCAAAGGCGCGCGCCTGGCGCCCCGGCCTCTGGCAGGTGGCGTGGATCTCCCTTCTCCTGGCCGTCGCTGCGAGCTTCTTTCCCCTGCGTTTCACCGCCACTGCCACCATCGATTTCGATGTGGGCACCCAGCCGCCCGCCGCTGCCTCGCGCGGCGTGGCGCAGGTGCTCGCCTCCCGCGAGCTGGCCTATGCCGCCGCCGGCCGGCTCGCACCCGAGGACCGCGCGCGGCTGGCGGAGGGGCTGTGGCGCCAGCTTGGCGGCGCCCGCGCCGAGGCGCAGGACCGCCCGGAAGCCGTGCGTGCCGCCTGGCGGCTGCTCGACGATCTCTCTGTCACCACCATCAACGGCGGGCGCGGCCTGAGCCTCTCCCTGTCCGCGCCGATGCCGGGGGTAGCGGTGCGCGCCGCCGACGCCTATGTGGCCGCCTTCTTCGCCCTGGATGCGACCACGCGGGCCGCATCGGATGAGCCGGCGGTCCTTCCCGCCCTGCGTCGCGGGGAGCCGGCGCGCGTGGCATTCCTGCCCGATCCGCCGCGCCCGCTGGCGCTTGCCCTGCTGCTCGCCGCCGCCGCGACCCTCCTGATCGCCCAGCACAACGCCACCGCCGCGCCCGAGGCCCAGGGGCCGCTGAACGGCACCGACCTGCCGCTGGAGCTCAAGGGCAGCCATCGCATCGCCTGGCTCGGGGGACCGGATGGCGGGCTCCAGATCGAGCCGGCCGTGGCCCGGCTTGCGGTGCAACTGACACGGTCCGGTGCCTCCCCCCTCGTCATCCTCAGTTCGGACGATCTGCCGGAGGCTTCGGCCACCTGCGCCATCGCCCTCGCCCGGCGATTGTCGGAGGAGGCGCGCGTGGCGCTGGTGGCGCTCGACGGCGGCTCCGCCTGCCTCGCCCGGCTCGTTCCCGATTCCTTCGCGCCGGGCATGAGTGAACTGCTGTTCGGCGTGGCCGGCTTCGGCGAGACCATCCATCGCGATGCCCGCTCCCGCGCCCATGTGATCCCGCCCGGCCGGGACGCGCGTGGCGGGTCGTTCGTGGTGGGGGCCGAGCGCCTCGCCCTGGTGCTGGGGGCGCTGACGCGGACCTATGACTACGTGATCGTCGCCGCGCCGAGCCTGTCCGGTGCCGACGGCGGCGACCGGCTTGCTGCCCTCGATCCGCTGGTGGTGTGCCTGACCGCTGACACCGCCCCCTCCACCGCCGCGGTGGAAAGCTTCGACGCTCTGGCGCAGCAGCGCTTTGCCCGGGTGGTGATGCTGTGCCTCGCCGAGCCGCGAGACGCGGACGATGAGGACAAGGGCGACGCACGGCCGCTGCCGACCATTGAGGCAGCGGCGGTTGCCGCGCGCCGCCGCGAAGCGCCGCTGCGCTATGCCGGCGCCGCGTGAGTCTGCAACCAAATCAATAGCCGGCGAATTATTCTATTCAGCCGACTAATGATCAGACTGAAAACGACCGCCCTTTTGATTGTGCGGCGCAGCAAATTTGCCAAGCCGACTTCAAGGCCCGCTTGAGCTGTCAAGCGTATCATGCTGAACAAAATGGAGTTTATGTGTCAGATCTTCCGGTCTGGCCGTTCCATCCACCGGATCAGAAGGCCGGCGGGGACGATCCAGAACGCCCCCAGCAGCGTGTAGCAGATCATCTGCAGGAACCAGCCGAGCTCGGTGACGCGGCCTTGAGCGAAGGCCATGGCTGAGAGCGCCCAGAACACCACGAGCAGGAGCAGCAGCACCGTGCCGATGAGCTTGCGGATGCGTTGGGGCATGGACTTCGTCTCCCTCGTCTCGCGGCCGCGCAGGGCGTGCACCCCTGGGCATGCGGCACCCGCGCCCTTGCGCGCCATAGGCGCCCTCTATAACGGATCGAACCTGAGGGGCCAGAGCACATCCCCGCCGGCCCCCTGTCCGGCCGGCAGGAACATGCGATCATTCGTCTTGCGCGCATCGCGGGAGAGGACGCGGATCGGCCTCACCGATCCTGATCCAGCCCCGGGATCGTAGGGAAACTGAGGGACACATGCCGCACGTCGAGGCCATCACACTCACCCGCGACCGACGCGGCCCCGGTCTTGGCGCCGTGCGCCTGTGGCTTTATGCCGTCGCGGCGCTGATCATCGCCATGGTGGTGGTGGGGGGCGCGACGCGCCTGACCGAATCGGGACTCTCCATCACTGAGTGGAAGCCGGTCACCGGCGCCCTGCCCCCGCTCTCACAGGCCGACTGGCAGGCCGAGTTCGACAAGTACCAGGCCATTCCCCAGTACGAGATCCTCAACAAGGGCATGGGGCTGGAGGCTTTCAAGCGGATTTACTGGTGGGAATGGGGCCATCGCCTGCTCGGCCGCCTCATCGGCTTTGCCTTCCTGTTGCCCTTCCTCTGGTTCGCCTGGCGTGGCGTGCTGCGCGGGCGCCTTCTGGCAAAGTGCCTGGTCCTGTTCCTGCTGGGCGGCCTTCAGGGTGCGGTGGGCTGGTGGATGGTGGCGTCGGGCCTCACGGCGCGGGTCTCGGTGAGCCAGTACCGCCTCGCCATCCACCTGACGCTGGCCTGCATCATCCTGTCCGCCATCGTGGCGGTCGCCCGCTCCCTGTCGCCGGAGCCGCGTCAGGTGGTGGGTGGGCGTCTGCGGGCCACGGCGTGGCTGCTGGTGGCGCTGGTGCTGGTGCAGATCTTCGCCGGCGGGCTGGTGGCCGGGCTCGATGCCGGTATGGCCTTCAATACGTGGCCGCTCATGGACGGCCACCTCATTCCCCCGGCAGACCAGCTGGCGGCGGCGGACCCGTTCTGGCGCAATCTGTTCGAGAATGCGCTGACGGTGCAGTTCAACCACCGCATGATCGCCTATGCCCTATGGACCCTCACGCTGCTCCATGCGCTGGATGCCCGGCGGGCGGGTGGCGCTGCGGCACAGCGGGCGTGGGTGCTGTTCGCGCTCGTCACCGCGCAGGCGTCGCTCGGCATCCTGACGCTGATCCACCAGGTGCCCATCGATCTGGCGCTGGCCCACCAGTTCGGTGCCACCCTGGTGCTGGTGGTGGCGACGCTGCATCTGGGCGGGCTTTCCGGGCAGGTGGAACCGGCCACGCCCAAGCTGCGGTTGGTGAAAAGGTGAGACCTGGAAAATCCTGTTTTCCCCGAATGCTGTAGCCGGATCCTCTCAGATTGATTCAATCTGTGAGGATCCGGCGCCAACCCTCAGGCCATCAAGGCGGAGACCACGGGCGCCATCAGCACGTTGAACAGGCCGGCGAGCACCATCACCAGACCGGCGATGGACCCCTCCTCCCCACCGATCTGATGGGCGCGGGCGACGCCGGCGCCATGGGCGCCCATGCCGAACAGGGCGCCGCGCGCCAGCGATGAGCGCAGCGGCATCAGCTTCATCACCAGCTCCCCGAGGGCCGCGCCGCAGATGCCGGTGACGATCACGAACACCGCGGTGAGATCCGGCAACCCGCCGATGTCGCTGGAAACGCTCATCGCGAAGGGGGTGGAGGTGGAGCGCGGCATCAGGCTGAGCTGCAACGTGTGCGACAGGCCCAGAAGGTCCGCCAGCAGGAAGGCGGTGGACATGGCCAGCGTCGAGCCCACCAGCACGCCCACCAGCAGCACCGGCCACTGGCGGCGGATGAGCGCGCGCTGCTCATAGATGGGAATGGCGAAGGCCACAGTCGCCGGGCCCATCATCAGCACCAGCCAATGGGTGCCGCGGATATAGTCCGCATAGCCCGTGTGCAGGCTAAGCGCGACGATGCCCACCGCCACCGGGGTGAGGAGCAACGGCGAGGTCCACCAGAAGCGCCAGCGCCGGGCGATGAGCCGCGCCGCCGCATAGCAGCCGATGGTGACGGCCGACCAGAACAGGGCGGCGAACAGCGGATCACGCAGCATGGCCCACCTCCGGCGTCGCCGAACGCATGCGCCAGCGGTAGCACAGGTCCACCGCCAGCGCGGTGCCACCCATGACCATGACGGTGCCGGCGAGGATCACCGCGGCGATCTTGAGGCCGACGAGGCCCATCAGCTCGCCATGGTCGAGGATGGCCATCACCGCCGGAACGAAGAACAGCAGCATTTCAGCCAGCAGCCACCCTGCCCCGCGCCGCACCACGGCGGGCCGGATGTGGCCGGTGCCGAGCAGCGCCAGCACCACCACCATGCCGACAATGCCGCCAGGCAAAGGCAGATGGGTGAGCCGCACGGTAGCCTCCCCGACGGCCCAGAAGCCGGCGAGAACCGCGATCTGGAGGATCATGCTGCGATGCAACGTAATGCGCATGCTGCGCAGCATGTTGCGCAACATGGGCAGGCGAGACAAGGACTGTGAAGTCGTCGAAGTAGGCTTGGGGGCAGACATCGGGGCAGACATGGGCAAACACCGTTCAGCACCTGAAGTGCCATTGCCGGCAACATAGTATGCGATGCACCATGATGAAAATGAATTGACTGAATTCATTTCATTCCATAATCGCATAGTATGGAACTGCGCTCCCTGAGGGTCTTCGTCGAGGTGGTGCGGCAGGGTGGATTTTCCGCCGCCGCCAAGGCGCTGTTTTCCACCCAGCCCACCGTTTCCAAGGCGGTGAAGCAGCTGGAGGACGAGCTGGGCGTTCCCCTGCTCGATCGCATCGGCCATCGCAGCCAGCTAACCGCGGCGGGGGAGATCGTCTATCGCCGCGCCCTCACCCTGCTGGCGGAGCGGGAGGGGCTGGTGGCGGAGTTGGACGACCTCAGGGGCCTGAGGCGCGGCAGCCTGCGCCTCGGCCTGCCGCCACTCGGCGCCAGCACGCTGTTCGCGCCGCTGTTTGCCATTTTCCGCGCGCGCTATCCCGGCATCGAGATCCGCCTCACCGAGCACGGCTCGAAGCGGCTGGAGGAAATGCTGCTGGATGGCGAGGTGGAACTGGCCGGCGCGCTGATGCCGGCGCGCGAGGGGTTCGACGGCCAGCCGGTGCGGCACGAGCCGCTGATGGCCGTTCTGCCCAGGACCCACCCGCTGGCCGGGGCGGAAAGCATCGGCATCGCAGCGCTTGCGGCCTCGCCCTTCATCCTGTTCGAGGGCGGATTCTCGCTCAACCAGGTGCTGGAGGATGCCTGCGCCCGCAACGGCTTTGCGCCGCAGGTGGCGGCGCGCAGCGGGCAGATCGATTTCATCGTGGAACTGGTGGGGGCGGGCCTCGGCGTCGCCTTCCTGCCCCGCACCATCGCCGAGCAGCGGGCGACGCCCTCCATCGCCCTCGTCCGGCTCGATGAGCCGGGCACGGAATGGCAGATGGCCATTGTCTGGCGGCAGGGCAGCTACCTGTCCCACGCCGCCCGCGCGTGGCTGGATCTCACCCGCGAAGTCTATGGCCCCGAGGGTTCGGGCTGAGGCGGCGTCGGCCCGGCGTCGGGTCCGAGGAAGGCAAAGGGCGCGCTTGGCGCGAAAGCGCTGTTCACCTCGCCCGAAAAAATGTTGCCCTGGTTGGGTCCCAGATCAAGCTTGCGGACCGTTCCGGTCTCCGCTGAGAAGTCTACCTGAGCGAGATCGATCCAGAAGATGTTCGGCGCCAACGCCGATTCGAAAAAATAGAGATTCTGGTGGTGGTGGGCGACGGTGCGCCAGCGCGTGGAGGAAATATTCGGCTCATTGGGTGTCGAAATGCCCAATGGCACCGACACGTTACGGATCACGCTGAACACTCCCGCAAGGGAAATCTTGGGATCTTCCACCTTCGGAATGGCATTCACATAGAACGAAGCACGGGCAAAGCGATCCGCCGCGCGGTTGGTTCCGGGCAACATCACGGTGCCGCTGATCTGCTGCCAATACTCGTTCAGCGCGAGCTGTTTTTCGAAGACCGGGGAATTGGTCATCACCTGATAGCTGCGATCATGATGAATGACCTGGCGGCCGCCGATATATTCGATGATCGCGCTGTCGCCGCTCTTGTCGGAAATGGACAGATGCAGGGTGGCAAGGCGTTTTTCGCCCGGAACGCCATCGGTTACAAGGATGAACGGCTCATCCTTCAGGGCGTCGACGGTCTCCTGCACGGTGGCGAAACTGTCGAGCACATATTGCGCCCAGGCTGCGATGGAGAGCCCGGGCCTGGCCTTGTCGAGGGCTGGATATTCCGATTCCACCAGCCACAGCAGGTTGGCCGACAATCCTGCTTCATTCAGGCCATCGGTGGTCGCGATGTCGTAGCCCGACGCAATGACGCTGCCGTATCTGGACGTCCAGGTCAGGGAGTTCGGACCAGCCTTGCCGTCGCGCACCATGCCCCGCGGGAAGATCCACAGATTGGTGCCGATGTCGTCTTTCCAGTCCATGGACCTGGCCGTCAGGTTATTTCCGTTGGGCCCGAGATAGACAACACGGGTGCACATCCAGGCTTTCCTGTTTTTCGGGATGACGTGGTCTGCAACGAACTGGAGCATGGAGCATTTTCGCGACGGACTGTATCGCGAAAATGCTCCTGCAGCCTCAGACCTTGGCCAGTGCCTGCTCCAGGTCGCCGATGATGTCGGCCACGTCCTCGATGCCCACCGAGAGGCGCACCACCTGCGGCCCGGCGCCGGCCACCACCTTGGCCTCGTCGGTGAGCTGGCGATGGGTGGTGGAGGCCGGATGGATAATGAGGGAACGCGTGTCGCCGATATTGGCGAGGTGGGAGAACAGCTCCACGCTCGACACCAGCTTCACGCCCGCCTCGTAGCCCCCCTTCAGGCCGAAGGTGAAGACCGCGCCCGCCCCCTTGAGCAGATACTGCTTCGCCAGGGCATGGTAGCGGTCGCTCGCAAGGCCCGGATAGCTCACCCATTCCACCTTGGGGTGGGCGGCGAGATATTCGGCCACTTTCAGCGCATTCTCGCTGTGCCGCTGCATGCGCAGCCCCAGCGTCTCGATGCCGGTGAGGATGAGGAAGGCGTTGAAGGGCGACAGCGCCGGGCCTAGATCGCGCAGGCCCAGCACCCGGGCCGCGATGGCGAAGGCGAAATTGCCGAAGGTCTCGTGCAGCACCATGCCGGAATATTCCGGCCGCGGCTTGGAGAGGAACGGATAGCGATCGGTGGCGGACCAGTCGAATGTGCCCGCGTCCACGATCACGCCGCCGATGGAATTGCCGTGTCCGCCCAGAAACTTGGTGGCCGAATGGATGACGATGTCCGCGCCGTGCCTGATGGGCTGCCACAGGTAGGGCGTCGCCAGCGTGTTGTCGACGATGAGCGGCACGCCGGCCTTCTTCGCCACCGCCGAGATGGCGGCGATGTCGGTGACCACGCCGCCGGGATTGGCGATGCTCTCGGTGAAGATGGCCTTGGTCTTCGGCGTCACCGCCCTCTCGAAGGAGGAGATGTCGTCAGGATCCGCCCACACCACGTTCCAGCCGAAGCTCTTGAAGGCGTGGTTGAACTGGTTGATGGAGCCGCCATAGAGCTTGCGGGAGGCAATGAACTCATCCCCCGGCGTCAGCAGCGTGTGGAACACCAGGTGCTGCGCCGCGTGACCCGAGGCCACCGCCAGCGCCGCCGTGCCGCCTTCCAGCGCCGCCACGCGCTCTTCCAGCACCGCATTGGTGGGGTTGGTGATGCGCGAATAGATGTTGCCGAAGGTCTGGAGGCCGAACAGTGCCGCGGCATGGTCCACGTCGTCGAAGACGAAGGACGTGGTCTGGTAGATAGGGGTTGCCCGTGCGCCCGTGGTCGGGTCCGGCTGCGCGCCCGCGTGGATGGCGAGGGTGGCAAAACCCGGCTCGTGCGGCGGCGTGCTGGTCTCGTCGGTCATAAGCGCGTTCTCCCAGTGGCTGACGCCGATCCGTGATAGCCCGGCGCGGATTTTTATTTAATACAGCAAATCGACGGAAGTTATGATATTTTAGGTCCACGCGGAGCGATGGAGAGCCGCTGCACCCCCTCCCCAAGCCGCAGCGGCTTGCGCGAGGAGATGGTGCGGGAATTCACCCCGGTCCAGCCGATCTCGCCGGAGAGGCGGCCATATTCGATCTTGGGGCAGCGGTTCATCACCACCTGCAGCCCGGCCTCTTCGGCCCTGGCGGCGGCCTCGTCATTGCGCACGCCAAGCTGGGTCCACAGCACCTTGGGCAGCGGATCGAGCTTGAGCACCTCGTCCACCACTGCCGGTACGTGCTCCGGCGCGCGGAACACGTCCACCATGTCGATGGGCTCGGGCACGTCCGCGAGCGTCGCGACGAAGGTGAGGCCCGCCACCGTCTTTCCCGCCTGCCCCGGATTGACCGGGAACACGCGATAGCCGCGCTCGGACAGGTATTTCATGACGAAATAGGACGGCCGGGCCGCATTGGCGCTGGCGCCTACGATGGCGATGGTCCGCACCTGCGACAGGATGGTGCGGATATAGGCGTCGTCGTAACGATCGTGGTTCACCGGGCGCGTCCTCTTGGTGTCAGGGCTGGCTTTTCGCCTTGGAGAACAAAGTGAAGAAGTTCCGCGTGGTGGCCTGCGCGAAGTCCTCGAACGCCTCGCCCCGCGCCTCGGCCAGCACCTTGGCGGTCTCGCGCACGAAGGAGGGCTCGTTGCGCTTGCCGCGATAGGGCGTCGGCGCGAGGAAGGGGGAATCGGTTTCCACCAGGATGCGGTCGGCCGGCACGCTGGCCGCGATGGCCCGCAGGTCCTCGCTCTTCTTGAAGGTCACCACGCCGGAGAAGGAGATGTAGCCGCCCAGCGCCAGCGCCCGGCGCGCCAGATCCGGCCCCGCCGTGAAGCAGTGGAGCAGGAAGGGGAAGGCGCCCCTGGCGCTCTCCTCCTCCAGGATGGCGGCCACGTCCTCGTCCGCCTCGCGGGCGTGGATGACCAGGGGCAGGCCGGTCTCCCGCGCCGCTGCGATATGGGTGCGGAAACCCTGCTCCTGCGCGTCGCGCGGGCTGGTGTCGTAGTGATAGTCGAGCCCGGCTTCGCCGATGGCCACCACCTTGGGATGGCGGGAGAGAGCGACGATCTCGCCCAGGGTCACGTCCAGCTCCTCCGCCGCCTGGTGGGGATGGGTGCCCACCGAACAGGACACCTGATCGAACCGCTCGGCGATGGCGAGGATCTGCGGAAACCGCCGCACCCGGGTGGAGATGGTGACGAGATGAGACACCCCGGCCGCGCCGGCGCGGGCCACCACGTCGGGCAGTTCGGCGGCGAAGTCGGGAAAATCGAGATGGCAATGGCTATCGACAAGCATGGCATTCACATTCGAAAGGTCGGCCTCACATAAGCGCATCCCCCCGCCACGTCGAGGTGGGGTGGGTCAGGCGAGCGGCCGCGCTTTGGCGCCGCGCGGGCCTGATACCCCAGGCGACGGCGTTGACGGAGGCCGCCGCTTCGGCCTTTGTGCGGGCGTTGCCGCAACTGGTCTCGCACATGCCATCGCCCGTCCTCCCCTTCCGTCCCGCCCTCGCCCGTCTCGCCGATTATTCCGCTGCCTGGGCGGTCGCCGGGCTGGTCGTGGGCGTCGCCCTGCTGGCCTGGAGCGCGCAGATCTCCATCCCGATCAAGCCGGTGCCCATCACGCTGCAAAGCTATGTGCTGATCACCCTCGCTGCGCTGATGGGCTGGCGGTTCGGCGGCTTGACCGTGGCGATTTATCTGTTTGCCGGACTCATGGGCCTGCCGGTGTTTTCTGGCGGCCGCAGCGGGCTTACCATGCTCACCGGGCCGTCAGGCGGCTTCATCGTCGGCTTCCTGCTGACGGCGCTGCTGGTGGGCTGGCTGCAGGAGACATGGGCGCGGCTTAAGCCCCTGCCCCTCTTCGGAGTCCTGGCCCTTGGTCATCTGTTGCTGATGGTGATCGGCGCCGGCTGGCTCGCCACCAAGGTCGGGCCGGCGGCGGCGCTGGAGAAGAGCCTCCTGCCGCTCCTTCCCGGTGCGGTGGTGAAGACGGTGGCGGCGCTCGCCACCGTTATCCTTGTCGAGCGCCTCGCGGGGACCGAGCGGCCGCGCTGAAATCCCTCAGCCGGACGCGGAGATTTCCTGCTTGAGCGCGTCGGCATCGGCGGCCGGCATGGTGATGGGATGCACCTGCTCACCCGGCCGTCCCGGATTGGTGACGATGGAAGCTTCGAGCGAGACGGTGACGGTGCCGCCGGAGGTGTTGAAGATGTAGTCGAGCCGGAACGCCGCATCCTGGCTCTGGCCATTGGTGCGCTTCAGGGCCTCGTCCGGCGTCAGGCGCTTTTCGGCGACGAGCTGGGACGGCTGGTCCACGGTGATGTTGTACTGCCGCGCCCGGCGTGAGGTGGAAATGCGCGCGCGCACCAGTGTGGAATCGGCGTTCGGCAGCTTCACCTCGATGCGCGGAACCGCCGGGCCTTCCGGCAGGGGGGCCTGTTCGGCGGGCATCATGGGCGGGATGGGGTCCAAGGATGCCTGGGGCGGGGCGCGGTCGTACCGTTCGCCGCCGCAGCCCGCGATAAGCAGCACGAGGGCCACCGCCGAGATCCCTTTTGCGCCCGTCATCCGCACGGCTTCCGCTGCCTCCGCTGTCGCGCGCTCGCGGCGCGTCTTCGGTTGAAACTGCCGGATCAGGTTAAGCCCATGTACAGCATGAGCGAAATGGATCCCGATCGCATCAGCATGACCAGAGCCCCGTATAGGACACTTTAGGGTCCGCCATCCATCCCGTCGCGCGGTTTTGCGCTCACGAGGCCGTTTCCGGCTCCACATAGCGCGGGAACACGCCCACTGGGGCGGGCAGAACGCGGCCGGCAGGCAGCCGGTGGCCGGCGCCTAGTTGGTCGAAGCCGCGCTCGTCCGCCGGCACCACCACGAGGTCGAGCAGCCTGGCAGCGCTTTCGGGCATCACCGGCTGCACCAGGATGCCCACCTCGCGGATCAGCTCGGCGGTCACCCACAGCACGGTGGCCATGCGGGCGGGATCGGTCTTGCGCAGGGCCCACGGAGCCTGGGCGGCGAAATAGCGATTGGCCTCGGCCACCACATTCCACACCGCGGCGAGGTAGTGGTGGATCGCCTGGCCTTCCATGGCCTCACGGCTCTTCTCCAGCATGCCGTCGGCCAAAGCGAGGATGGCCTCGTCCTCCGGCGAGAGTGGGCCGGGCTGCGGCACCACGCCATCGAGGTTCTTGGCAATCATGGACAGGGAGCGCTGGGCCAGGTTGCCGAGATCGTTGGCAAGGTCCGCATTCATGCGCGCCACGATGGCCTCGTGGCTGTAGGAGCCGTCCTGCCCGAACGACACCTCGCGCAGGAAGAAGTAGCGGATGGCGTCCACGCCGTAGGTGGCGGCGAGATCGAACGGGTCGATCACATTGCCCACCGACTTGGACATCTTCTCCCCGCGGTTGAACAGGAAGCCGTGGCCGAACACGCGCTTCGGCGCCTCCAGCCCCGCCGACCACAGGAAGGCCGGCCAGTAGACCGCGTGGAAGCGGATGATGTCCTTGCCGATCACGTGCAGGTTCGCCGGCCAGAACCGCTTGAACAGCTCCGCCTCCGTGTCCGGATAGCCGAGCGCGGTGATGTAGTTGGTCAGCGCGTCCACCCACACATACATGATGTGCTTGTCGTCGCCGGGCACCGGGATGCCCCAGTCGAAGGTGGTGCGGGAGATGGAGAGGTCGGTGAGGCCGCCGGAGACGAAGCTCACCACCTCGTTGCGCCGGGCCTCCGGCATGATGAAGCCGGGATTCTCCGCGTAGTAAGCCAGAAGCCGGTCCTGATAGGCGGAGAGGCGGAAGAAGTAGCTTTCCTCCTCCACCCATTCCACCGGCGTGCCCTGGGGACCGAGGCGGACGCCCTGCTCGTTCAGCTGGGTCTCGTCCTCTGCGTAATAGGCCTCGTCGCGCACCGAATACCAGCCGGCATAGGTGGATTTGTAGATGTCGCCGTTGGCGGCCATCTTGGCCCAGATGGCCTGGCTGGAGGCGTGGTGCCGCTCCTGGGTGGTGCGGATGAAGTCGTCGATGGAGAGGTTGAAGGCCTCCACCATGGCCTCGAAGCGCGGCACGTTGCGCGCCAGCAGCTCACGCGGGGTGACGCCGGCCTTCTGGGCGGTCTGGAGCATCTTGATGCCGTGCTCGTCCGTGCCCGTGAGGAACCGCACGTCATAGCCGTCAAGCCGCTTGAAGCGCGCGATGCAGTCGGTCGCGATCGCCTCATAGGCGTGGCCCATGTGGGGCACGCCGTTGGGATAGGCGATGGCGGTGGTGATGTAGAAGGGGGGCTTCGCGGACATCGGGCGCTCGAAACAGGCTGGCTCGGAAAAGGGCTCCGGCCCCGCGCGTCGCGGCGGCTTCTCAGCGCACGGCTTCGGCGAGATCGGCAAAGACACGGAACACCAGCGCCTTGCGATCGAGATTGAAGACATCCGCCTCGCGCGCGCTGCGCCGCACCTTCTCCCATACCTCGCCGAGGCGGACAAGGCGATGGCGCGGCTCGTCACCCTGCGTCGCGCGGGCGGCCACATAGTCGCTCACCGCCTCGATGAAGAGGTCGAGCCCGTCGGAGCGGTCACCCTGGAGGCGGGCACCCAGCGCGTGAAGGTCTTCCGGACGGGGCCGGGGCAACTGCTCCAGCGCCTTCAGGGTGGCAGAGCGCACCTCCATCCCCTCCCCGCGCGCCAGCACGATGGCCCGGCGCACACTGCCGCCGCTGGCCTCGGCGGCGGATGGCAGGGTGGCGGCGTCGAGATCCGCCATCTCCTCCTTGAGGTGATCGAGGGCAGCGAGCACGTCGGCGCTGCCCAGCGGGCGCATGCGCAGCAGGCGGGTGCGGGAGCGGATGGTGGGCAGCACCCGGCCCGGAGCGTGGGAGATGAGCAGGAACAGCGCCCTGGGCGGCGGCTCCTCCAGCGTCTTTAGCAGCGCGTTGGCGCCGAACGGATTGAGCTCGTCCACCGCGTCCACGATGCAGACGCGCCAGCCCCCGGCCGCCGCCGTGGCGCCGAAGAAGCTGCGCACGCGGCGCACCATCTCGGCTGGTATGACGGTGGGGATCTTCTCCTCCCCCGCCTCCGGCACCCGGTGCAGCACCAAAAGGTCCGGATGGCTCTGGGACGCCACCTGCCGGAACACGGGATGGGTGACGGGCAGATCCAGCGAATGGCTGCCGGCCTCAGGTCCGCCGGACAGCACCATGCGGGCGAGGCGATAGGCCAGCGTCGCCTTGCCGATTCCTTCCGGCCCGCCGATGAGCAGGGCATGGGGCAACCGGCCGGCGCGGAAATCGCCGATCAGGTCGGCTTCCACCACCCCGTGGCCGAACAGCCGCGCCTGGTCGCGCGGGTGTGGCGCGCCGGGCAGCACATCGCCGGAGACAATCTCGCTCACGGCCTGGGCCATCAGGACGCCTCGGCCGTGGCGTGAAGTCCGAGGCGGGCGGCGACGATGCCGGCGATCTGCGCCGCGACCGCGTCCGGATCGGGCGTCGCGTCCACCAGAACGCACCGCGCGGGCGCCTGCGCCGCTCGGGCGACGAAGGCCTCGCGCACGGCGGCATGATAGGCGGCGCCTTCCTTCTCGAACCGGTCCAGATCGCCATTGCCGCGCGCGGCGGCGCGGGCCAGCCCGGTTTCCGGCGGCACGTCCAGGATCAGGGTGAGGTCCGGCCGGGTGCCGCCCGTCGCCATCTCTTCCAGCGCATCGAGGAGGGGCGGCGCCACCTGGCCCACCGCGCCCTGGTAGACCCGGGTGGAATCGATGAAGCGGTCACAGATCACGATGGTGCCCGCCGCCAGCGCCGGACGGATCAGCGTTTGCACATGGTCGGTGCGAGCGGCGGCGAACAGCAGCGCCTCGGCCACCGGCCCCAGCGGCTCGGCCGCTCCAGAGAGCAGCACATGGCGCACCGCCTCCGCCCCCGGCGAGCCGCCGGGCTCGCGGGTCTCCACCACCGTGTGGCCAAGGGTGCGCAGATGCGCCGCGAGGCGGCGGGCCTGGGTGGACTTGCCGGTCCCCTCCCCGCCTTCCAGCGTGATGAATCGCCCCTGGGTCATTTGTGAATCTTCGCCAGAGCGCGCTTGGCCAGATCGCGCACGCTGTCGCCCATCAGCGTCAGCCCGCCGTCGAGGGCGCGATCCGTCAGCGAACCCACCGGCACGTCCTCCTGCGTATAAAGAGGCATTTCCAGCACCTTGGTCTGGCCGCGCGTGACTTCCAGCCGTCCCACCTGGGTGCCCTTGGTCACCGGCGCCAGCAGCGGCCCGTTATAGACCACGCGGGCGGTGATACGCTCATTGCCCGAGCGCGGGGTGAGCACGGTCACCGGCCGTGACCCCACGAGCCCGACGGTGCCGGAGGCGCCGCCGAACACCTGGGCGCGGCCCACCTCCTGGTCGGCTGTGAAGATCACCCGCTGCCGGAACGACTGGAAACCCCACTCCAGCAGCTTCTTGGCCTCCTCGAGCCGCTCCTTCTCGGTCTTGGCCGCCAGCACTACCACGATGAGCCGCTGGCCGTTCTGCACCGCCGAGCCGAGGGCATGGTAGCCCACATCCTTCACCCAGCCGATCTGCAGCCCGTCGGCGCCGATGCCCGCATCCAGCAGCACGTTGCGGTTGCGCTGCTTGATGCGGCTCCACTCGATGCTGGGCCGCGCGAACACCGGATAATAGTCGGGATAGGTGCGGATGACATGCTGGGCCAGCACCGACAGGTCGCGGGCGGTGGAGAACTGGCCCGGATCGGCGAAGCCCGTGGCATTGCGGAACTCGGAATTGGCCATGCCGATGGCCTTGGCCCGCTCCGTCATCTGCTGGGAGAACTCGGTCTCCGTGCCGCCGACGCCCTCCGCCAGGGCGATGGCCGCATCATTTCCAGAAACCACCAGCATGCCGGCGAGCAGTTCGACCACCGGGGCCGGCTTGTTCACCTCGGCGAACATGGCCGCCCCGCCCGAGGGGCCTCCGCCGCGGCGCCAGGCGTTGACGCTCACGGTGAACGGGGTGTCGAGGGCGATCTTGCCGGCCTTGAGCTGAGAGAACACCACGTCAGCCGTCATCACCTTGGCGAGGGTGCCGGGGGCGATGCGGCGGTCGGCATCCTTTTCGAAAAGGATGGTCCCGGTTTCGTAATCCACCAGGATGGCGGAGGGCGCCTGGGTCTGAAAGCCGTCAGCCGCCCGCGCGCTCGAAGCGCCGGCAAGCGAGGCGAGGGCTGCGAAAAGAAGGGTGAAGCGCAGCTTCGGCAGCATGTTGATCCACCTGGCTATCCCGAACCAGCCAAGGCCGCCGCAGGCAAGACTCGTCGGCCGAGACTCGCCCGCGCAGCCGGCGGTGCGCGGCGATCATCATCCAAGGTCGGGAGACGGGTAAAGCCCCGGCGCGGACTAGGGCAGGAAAATGCAGTTCAGCGCGCGCTTTCGGCGGGCACGCCGGCAAAGCCCAGCCCGCTGACGGGGGCCGGACCGGAGGACCAGCCCGATGCGCTGGCCACGGCCACCGAGCCGGCGTTGGACGCCGGGCTTCCGGAGGTGCCGAGGTCATAGGGCCGCGAGGGCGGGATCGGCGCCTCGGCGCTGGGCGGGGCGGAGGCCGGAACGGCGCGAACCGATGGCACGTCCGGCACGAAGGGACGGGCGGACGCCACCATGACCGGCGACGTGCCCTTCAGGTCCGCGAGGGTGCCGTCCGTGCGCAGGGTGGAGGCCAGCTTGATGTCGTCGTCCTCGTCGATGGGCGCGCGGCCCATGTAGTCCACCCGCACCCGGGCGACACCGAACTTCGCGAAGCCGAGCATGTCGGCGGCGCGATAGGACACGTCGATCAACCGGTCGCCCACATAGGGACCGCGATTGTTCACGCGCACGATGATGGAGCGTTTGTTGGCCAGATTGGTGACACGCACATAGGACGGCATCGGCAGCGTCTTGTGAGCCGCCGAGATGGAGCCCATGTCGAAGATCTCGCCGTTGGCGGTCTTTCGCCCGTGGAAGTCCTTGCCATACCAGGAGGCGAGGCCCTCGGCGGTGTAGTTGGGGTTTTCAGCCGGCACATAGGTGCGCCCGGCGATGGTATAGGGCTTGCCCACCTTGTATCCGCCGCCGCCGCGCGGCACCGGATCGCCCTCCGCCACCACGCGGGGGCTGGCCGAGACGCCATAGAGCGGATCGATCTTGCTGCCGAGGGTTTCAATGGAGCCACAGCCTGCCACGGCAAGGCAACCGGCGAGCGCCGCCGCCAGCTTCGCTCCCGCACCGCTCCCGGCTGTCGCCGCGCCCGCGCGGGGCGGGCAGGACTGATGCAACGCAGCCGGAATTCGCGGTAGGAAGTGCAACGACGGTCCCCTCTTCATCGATGCCCGGGTCTCCTGCTTGCGCCGAAACCCGGCCGGGATGTCTTCAAGGCGCGCGCCATCCTTGAGCCGGACAACCGCATTCTCCGCCAAAAGCATGGCTAATGACGGCGAAAATGGGGCGAAGCCGCGGCCATGGTTAATGGAACGCGCCTTTCGTGGAGGCCTCGACGGGTGCCGGCGGCTGGGCTAGATGAGGGTTTCAGCCGGACTCGGGACCGGGCATCTACGCCCCGGATGCCTCTCCGGAAGGGTGGCCGAGTGGTTTAAGGCAGCGGTCTTGAAAACCGCCGTGGGTGGAAGCCCACCGTGGGTTCGAATCCCACCCCTTCCGCCAGTTTTCTTGCGGTGTCATTCGTTGCTATTAGCAATACCGAGCAGGCGACGGATACCTTCCGTTTTCACCTGCAATCGCGGCCCAGTGTGTCCCTCAACATGAACAACAAGACGAATACTGCGTTCGTGCGCTGCACTATCCGGCTCGACAAAAATCCCATAATCTCGCGTGCGATATTCTGAAAGAAGGCTTTGCGGAACATACGCAACTGTTTCTGCGCGAGATCCAATTAGATCCGCGACAGCAGATGTTATGACGTCAAATAGCGATCTTATATTGGTAACGACAAGGCATTTTGAACCCTCTGGACCTGAAAGGCGCTCATTCGTCGTCAGCTCGATGTAGTATCGCCCCCGAACCGAAGCGTCAGTATTGTCGGGAAGATCATCAGTGCAAGCCTGATCCATCCAGTGTTTTTCAAGCGATTTTAATCCGATTTCACCCTGTTCAAAGAGCCTAAAACTGTCATCACTAAGCCATAAATATGCATTTTGTTCAATGTTTTGCTCAAGATCCCAGACGAATCCAGGACAATTTAGCTGTCGAAACACCGCATTGTTAATTAGGCCATACATCCCGCCACCGCTTCCGGTGATGTGCGCAGTCCCTCCCAACGACCAAATGTTTCCCTTTGTTCCGATTGCGTACATACCATCATTTTCAACTTTCCACCCCATGCCACCCGAGACAAAACATGCAGTGTGGAGAGCGACATGATCGTTGGCGATATCGATATCAAGGATAATTTTTCCTAGACCTTCCCGAATCTTCAGACGCGCTCCAACGTATTCGTAATCCCATACATTTGAAGATACGCTCATTTGACCGTGATCGACGTGA
The DNA here is from genome assembly GCF_043193975.1 of Xanthobacter versatilis. NCBI lineage: Bacteria > Pseudomonadati > Pseudomonadota > Alphaproteobacteria > Hyphomicrobiales > Xanthobacteraceae > Xanthobacter > Xanthobacter versatilis. Next base: position 253,221 of record NZ_JBAFVB010000002.1, read on the forward strand.
AGCAAAATATTGCCAAACTCGTCCGTGACCATCATCGAAAATGTGAGCCAGCCATCCTCATAATGAAGAGAGAAGTGGCTTTCTCCTGAAATCCATATGACATGACAAATCGCACCCGATTCTCCAGGGGACCAATGAAGCTCGTTACTACCAGCTGCAACCAGGATCTCAGCGCCTTTGTCGAGATCATACGTTGATGTAAATGACTTATTTGCATTATACGGATTGTCTCTATAATACATAAGTCGTTTATTTGATAAACGCTTTCGCGTCTTTGCCGAGTGATGGTTCGGACAAAGTATAATCAGATTTTCTGCCTCGTGTTCCCGAACCGCTGAAAAGGGAACAATGTGATCGTAATCGAAAACTGGGCTCCCACATACTGCACAACCAAAGCGATATCGCTGCCGCACGGTTCGCTTGATCCCTTCTGGAATCGGGGGCCGCACGTCGTCAGAGCACATGAATTCCATATCCATATAGTGTTGAGCTTGGTTAACCACTGGGTTTGGCATTTTGCGCTTTTTCCATGCCCACCCCTAAGCCGCCTCCAGCGTGCTGTCCGGGACCTGGCCGAAGCTGGCGATCAGGACCGGCGGGTCGGCATCGTCCGAGTCGGGATCGACATCCCGGGAGAAGGCGATGGCGCCGGCATTCACGATCGCCATGCGTCGCGCGATGCGTTCGGCGTCGGCGGCCGTGCGGGCTTCCATGGCCCGCCCGGCCTGCAGGGCGCCGCGCTTGCCCAGCTCGAACGGCTGGACCACGTAGAACGTCTTCTTTGCCATGGCCGACTCTCTCCTCGCGACGATGGCAGGCTGCACCGGGTGATGGAACAAATCAAGAACTAAAACCCTCACACCCCCGGGCGCAACGCCCCCTGTGCGTTGACATAGATGGCGTAGAGAGAGGTCTGGGCGGTGATGAACAGCCGGTTGCGCTTGCGCCCGCCGAAGCACAGGTTGGAAACGGCCTCGGGAATCGCGAGCGTGCCGATCAGGCTGCCGTCCGGCGCGTAGCAGTGCAGGCCGCCGTAGGCCGACGTCCATATGTTGCCGAAGGTGTCGCAGCGAAACCCGTCATAGAAGCCGTCCGGCAGGGTGGCGAAAGTGCGTGGATTGGCGACGGTGCCATCGGGCCGCGTCTCATAGGCCACGATCGAGCGCGGATGCTCGGGCGCGTGGCTCGCGCCGGTGTCGGCCACATACAGGGTCCGCTCGTCCGGGGAAAAGGCGAGGCCGTTGGGCTGCAGGCGGTCGGTCACCATCGCTGCGAGAGCGCCGGTGCTCGGATCGAGGCGGTAGACATTCTGTCGTCCAAGCTCGGACGGCGCGGCATCACCCTCGTAATCGCTGTCGATGCCGTAGGTGGGATCGCTGAACCACACGCTGCCGTCGGATTTCACCACGATATCATTGGGCGAATTGAACCTTTTGCCTTCGAAATGGGTCGCAAGGGCGGTGATGCTTCCATCATGTTCGGTGCGGGTTATGCGGCGTCCCAGTTGCTCGCAGGTGACCAGCCGGCCCTCCAGGTCGATGCTGTTGCCATTGCCGTTGCCGGAGGGCGCGCGGAACACCGAAACCACGTCATTGGTCTCGTCGTAGCGCATGAGGCGGTCGTTCGGCACATCCGAGAAGATGAGGAAGCGCCCGGCGGGAAAATAGGCCGGGCCCTCCAGCCATCGCCCTCCGGTCCACAGGTGCTCGAGCCGGGCCGAGGCGATGACCAGCCTGCCGAAGCGGGGATCGAGAACCTCGAACGTGCCCATGTGCCCCCCGCCCCTCCGCCGCGATTGCCGCTCCTTCGGACATCAGATCTCAGACGCCCAGCAGCGCGCCATAAGTCTCGAGGGCATCCGCATGGTTCGCATCGGCCCGGAGGCCCACATGGCCGTCGGGCCGGACGACCAGGAGCGTGATGGCGCCGACCCCCAGCCGGTCCGCCACGGCGGGCTCGACGCGCCCGTGTCCGTCGGCACCGTCCGGGCGGGCGGTCAGCGCGAAGCTGGCTTCGAGCACGGCAAGGCCGGGGCGGGAGCGGATGGCGTCGTGGACCTGCGCCAGTTCCTCCTGCGGCGTCGAAGGGCTGCCGATCAGGATGGCGGTGTGGCCCGGCCGATTGGCGAAATCATTGAGCATGCAGGCCCCGCCATCGGCAGCCCGGGCCGCGATCCGGTCCGGAAGCCGCTGGCCCGGCGCGAGCGCGGTGTGCCGGTCACCCATAACGATGGGCGAGCCGCCATAGTCGATGTCCAGCTCCGCCTCGGCGACCGCCTCGTGATGGCGTGAGGTGGGGTCAGCGAACACCGCGCGGATGGCGGCATCGCGGGCGCGGCGCTCGTCGGGATCCTTCACGCTCTGGAGCCTCTCGGCAGCATCGCCCGAGGCCGTCACCAATTGGGCCACCGGGCGGCGTTCCGCGTCATAGCTATCGAGCAGGGTGTCGGGGCAGACGCCCTGGCACACCAGCGCCAGCTTCCACGACAGGTTGAAGGCATCCTGCAGTCCGGTATTCATGCCGTGGCCCTGGGCCGGGCTGCAGGTGTGGGCGGCATCCCCGGCCAGCAGCAGGCGCCCGACCCGGAAGCTGCGCGCCACGGTGGTGTGGCAATGGAAGCGCGTCGGGTTGGCCACGTCCTCGAACCGAAGGCCGGGCACGTAGCGCCCGAGGGTGATCGCGGCATCGGCGGTCAGGTCGGAGGCATCGGAACTCGGCCGCAGATAGACCCGCCAGCGCTGGTCCGGCAGCGCGGTCAGAATCACCGGAATGGCGTCGAGATAGGCGTAATTGGCCTCATAGGATTGGGTCCAGCCGCCCACGGTGGTGTCGAACACCGCCCAGGGCTCGGCGATGTCGTGCCCGTCCCGCGCGATGCCCGCCAGCATCCGCACCGTGCTGCGGTTGCCGTCGCATCCCACCACCCATTGGGCGAGGACCTGTGTGGTTGCGCCCTCGCTCTCCATGGTCGCCAGCACGCCGTCGGCGCGCTCCTCCAGGCCGACGAGGCGGGTCGCGCGGGTGACCGTGCCGCCCAAACCGGTCAGGTAGTCGGTCAGGACCGCCTCCGTCACCTCCTCCGAGACGCCGAGATTGAAGGCATAGCGGCTGCCGCAGAGCGCGAGGTCGATATCCCCCAGCACGCTGCCATCGGAATGAATGCGCGCCAGCCGCTGCTTGACCCCGGCCGCCAGCAGCGGCTCGACAATGCCGAGGGCATCGAAGATCTCAAGCGAACGGGGGTGCACGACGGTGGCGCGGTCCCAGTCCAGCGGGCTCTCATGGGCGTCGATGAGGAGGCAATCCACGCCGCGCCGCTGGAGTTCCGCAGCCAGCAGAAGCCCGGTTGGGCCGGCGCCCACCACGAGGACCGTTACAGCAGCAACCACGGCGCATTCTCCCCGAAAAAGCCTGGCCATCATGACCGGCGGCGCCATAAGAGCAAGGGCTTGGCCGTGGGCTGGAGGCCCGGCCGGCGGCTACGGTGGATACGCTCCCACAGGGCGAACCCGCCGGCGCGGCGGGAACGGGTGCCATCCGCCGCACTCCCGTGTAAATGGGCAAGCGGAACGCCGCGTGCCCCTCGCGCGATGTAGAAAGAGCACCGCGTCATCGCGCGGCTGGATCGGGTACCGTCATTCACAGGCTCACAGGCCATCGCGAAAGGACACCGGGCGTGGAGATCGTCGCTGTCGATATCGGGGGCACCCATGCCCGCTTCGCCCATGCGGAGGTCGCGGACGGACGGGTGGTGTCCCTCGGCGAGCCGGTGATCAAGCATGCCGCAGACCATGCCAGCTTCCAGCTCGCCTGGCAGGCGTTCGCCGAGACCGTGGGCACGCCCCTGCCCCGGGCGGCGGCCATCGCCATCGCCTGCCCGGTGGAAGGCGACGTGCTGAAGCTCACCAATAATCCCTGGGTCATCCACAAGCACCTGATCCCGGAAAAGCTCAGCGTGGACACCTGGACGCTGGTGAATGATTTTGGCGCCATCGGCCATGCGGTGGCGCAGATCGGCGAGGATGGGTTCGCGCACTTCGCCGGGTCTGACCGGCCGCTGCCCGAGACTGGGGTCATCAGCATCATCGGGCCCGGCACGGGGCTCGGCGTTGCCCATGTTCTGCGTCAGGATGGCCGCTACAACGTCATCGAATGCGAGGGCGGGCATATCGATTTTGCCCCGCTGGATTCCCTGGAGGAGGCGATCCTGCATCGCCTGCGCCAGCGCTATCCGCGCGTGTCGGTTGAGCGGATCGTCTCCGGCCCGGGGCTCGTCAACATCTATGAGGCGCTGGCCGCCATCGAGGGGTGTCAGATCGACCAGCTGGAGGACAAGGCCCTGTGGGCGCTTGCCACCGAGGGCAAGGATGGGCTCGCCGCCGCCGCCCTCGACCGCTTCTGCCTGAGCTTCGGCGCCGTGGCCGGCGACATCGCCCTGGTGCAGGGCGCCAAGGCTGTAGTGATCGCCGGCGGCATCGCCCCGCGCATCGCCCACCTCATCCCGCAGTCCGGCTTCGCCAGCCGCTTCTCAGCCAAGGGCCGGTTCGCGCAGCGGATGGAGGACATCCCGGTCCGCCTCATCACCCATCCCCAGCCCGGCCTCTATGGCGCGGCCGCCGCCTTCGCCGAGCAGCATACGCGGTGAGGCAAGGGGTCGGCGCTTTAACGCCGTCCCGCCGCCAGCAGCAATGCGGCCCCGCCCACGAGAATGCCGGCTGAGACCCTATCTGCGATGCGGGTGAAGCGGCCGGCGAGCGCCGCGCGGGCCTTGTCCGCCACCACGGCCCACAGCACGTCGCCCACCAGCGCGATGGCGGCGAAAACCGCCGCCAGCAGCGCGATCTGCGGCACGGGATCAGCCCTGTCGGTGATGAACTGGGGCAGGAAGGCCGCGTGGAACAGCAGGGTCTTGGGATTGGCGAAGGCCACCGCCAGTCCCCGGCCGAAGGCGGCGCGGGCCGATGGCATGGGAGCCTCGCGCCCGGCTCCCGCCCCGCGCCATTGCAGTACGGCGAGCCAGACCAGATAGGCCGCACCCGCATAGCGCACGAGGTCGAAATTGCGGGAGAAGGTCTCCACCACATAGGCGAGGCCCGCCGCCACGAGCGCCAGCTGGGCGATGAGCCCCACATTCACGCCGGTGGCGGTGAGGATGCCGGCCCGCCGCCCGTGCTTGAGGCTGGTGCCGACGATGAGCGCCACGTTCGGCCCAGGCGTCGCGGCAAGGGCGACGCAGGCAACCACGAACAGGGCAAGGCTTTCCGCAGATATCATCGCCATCCCCCGTTCCGGCGGCAGTCCGATCGCCCATTGGCGCGCTGACCAACGATGGGCTCAGCTACGCTCCGGCATCGCAGGATGCCGGAGCGGCGGTCGGCTTTACGCTTCGGTTGCCTCGCCCGGCTCCTCGCCGTCGCTGTTCTCGGCTCCGGCATCGTCGCTGATATGCTCCACGGAGACGACACGCTCGCCCTCCGCCGTGTCGAACACGATGACGCCCTGGCTGGCGCGACCGACGATGCGGATGCCGTCCACCGGGCAGCGGATCAGCTGCCCGCCGTCGGTCACCAGCATGATCTGGTCCTGGTCCTCCACCGGGAAGGAGGCGACGAGGCGGCCGTTGCGCTCGTTCACCGCCATGGCGACGATGCCCTTGCCGCCGCGGCCGGTCACCCGATACTCGTAGGACGAGGTGCGCTTGCCGTAGCCGTTCTCGGAGATGGTGAGGATGAACTGCTCCTTGGCGCCCATCTCGGCGTAACGGTCCTGGCCGAGATGGCCGTTGCCGCTGGCGCCCTCCTCCGCCTCAACGTCGCCGGCCTCGGTGGCTTCGCCCGCCAGCGCGCGGCGGCGCTTGATATAGGCGAGGCGCTCCTCGGCCGAGGCATCCACATGGCCGATGATGGCCATGGAGATGATGGTGTCGCCATCTTCCAGCCGGATGCCGCGCACGCCCACGCTGTCGCGACCCTTGAACACGCGCACATCGGTGACCGGAAAGCGGATGCAGGCCCCCGCCGCCGTGGTCAGCAGCACGTCGTCATCTTCGGTGCACAGCCCCACGTCGGCGATGGCCTCGCCCTCGTTGAGCTTCATGGCGATCTTGCCGTTGCGGTTCACCTGCTGGAAATCGGTGAGCGCATTGCGCCGCACGGTGCCGCCGGTGGTGGCAAACATGATCTGCAGGCGCTCGTTCTCGTCCGAATCCTCCGGCAGCAGGACCACCGATGTGATGCGCTCGTCCTGCTCCAGCGGCAGGATGTTGATGAGTGCCTTGCCGCGGGCCTGCGGCGCCGCCAGCGGCAGGCGCCACACCTTCAGCTTGTAGACCTGCCCCTTGGAGGAGAAGAACAGCACCGGCGCGTGGGTGGAGGCCACGAACAGGCGGGTGACGAAATCCTCGTCCCGCGTCTGCATGGCCGAGCGGCCCTTGCCGCCGCGCCGCTGCGCCCGATAGGTGGAAAGCGGCACCCGCTTGATGTAACCGGCGTGGGAGACGGTGACCACCATCTCCTCGCGCTGGATGAGGTCCTCGTCCTCCAGGTCGCCGAAGCCTTCCACGATCTCCGTGCGCCGCGGCGTGCCGAACTCTTCCTTGATGGCGATGAGCTCGGCGCGGACGATGGCGCGCATGCGCGGACGGCTGGCGAGAATGTCGAGATAATCGGCGATCTCGACAGCCAGCTTGTCCAGTTCCTCGGCGATCTCGTCGCGGCCGAGCGCGGTGAGGCGCTGCAGGCGCAGGTCGAGGATGGCGCGGGCCTGCTCGAAGGACAGGCGATAGGTGTCGTCCGGGCCGAGCTTGTGGCGCGGATCGGCGATGAGCGCGATCAGCGGTGCCATGTCCTTGGCCGGCCAGTCGCGCGCCATCAGGGCTTCGCGGGCGCTCGCCGGGTCCGGCGCGGTGCGGATGAGGCGGATCACCTCATCGATATTGGCGACGGCGATGGCAAGGCCCACCAACACGTGGGCTCGGTCGCGGGCCTTGCGCAGCAGGAACTTGGTGCGCCGGCTGATGACTTCCTCGCGAAAGGCGATGAAGGCGGTGAGCACGTCGTGCAGCGTGAGCACGCCCGGCTTGCCGCCGGACAGCGCCACCATGTTCACTCCGAACGAGGTCTGCAGCAGGGTCAGGCGGTAGAGGTTGTTGAGCACCACGTCGGCCTGGGCGTCGCGCTTGATCTCGATGACCACGCGCATGCCGTCGCGGTCGCTCTCGTCGCGGATCTCGGCGATGCCCTCGATGCGCTTGTCGCGCACCAGCTCGGCCATCTTCTCGATCATCGTCGCCTTGTTCACCTGATAGGGAATTTCGGTGACGATGAGCGCCTCACGCTCCTTACGGATGGTCTCGATGGCGACCTTGGCCCGCATCAGGATGGAGCCGCGCCCGGTCAGATAGGCCTGGCGGATGCCGGTGCGGCCGAGAATCAGCGCGCCGGTGGGAAAATCGGGGCCGGGCAACAGATCCAGTAGCGCCTCGGGCTCGAGCGTCGGATCGTCGAGCAGGGCGACGGTGGTGTCGACGATCTCGCCGAGATTGTGCGGCGGGATGTTGGTGGCCATACCCACCGCGATGCCGCCGGCGCCGTTGACCAGCAGGTTCGGGAATTTGGCCGGGAGGACGGTCGGCTCGTGCTCGGAATTGTCGTAATTGTCCTGGAAGTCGACGGTGTCCTTGTCGAGATCGTCGAGAAGGGCGTTCGTCACCTTCTCCAGGCGCACCTCGGTGTAGCGCATGGCCGCCGGGGCGTCGCCGTCCACCGAGCCGAAATTGCCCTGGCCGTCCACCAACGGCAGGCGCATGGCGAACGTCTGCGCCATGCGCACGAGGGCATCATAGACCGACTGATCGCCGTGGGGGTGATACTTACCGATGACATCGCCCACCACGCGGGCCGACTTGCGATAGGATTTGTTCCACTCGTACCCGTTCTCGTGCATGGAGAACAGGATCCGCCGATGCACCGGCTTCAGGCCGTCGCGCACGTCGGGCAACGCGCGGGCGACGATGACGCTCATCGCATAGTCGAGGTAGGAGCGCGACAGCTCCTCCGTGATAGAAACGGGCCTGATGTCGGACGGCGGCTCGCCGCCGGGCTTCGGCGTCTCGGAATCGGCCAAAAGTCAGCACTCTCAATCGTGGAACGCGGTGCTTCCTTCTAGCCGATTCACCCCTGCGACGCCAGCGAAACCCCTACGACGCAACGATTTTTTATCTTTTAATCTCAATGGCTTGTCGAAGACTTGCTGCGGGACACGCCGACAATTTGACCCTTTTGCGTCGAACCCACCTTCAGGTACGGTCAGCGGACCCGTCCCGGAGAAGCTCCAAAGGCACCATTTTGTGCATTCGGCCGGTCAGAATACGCCGGAAGAATGAGCCTCGACCGTTGCCCATCATGTTGTCCGTCCCCGCTCAGTACCGCTAAGCGCCAGTAAGCGCCAAGAGGCTTCAGAACGGGATTTCGTCGTCGAGATCGGCCGCCGGGCGCCCGCCACCGGCGACGCCGCCCGAGGATCCAGCCGGGGCGCCCGACATGCGCCGGCTGCCCCCTGAGCCACCGCCATACCCCCCGCCCATGGGGCTTGCCGATCCGAAGTCCGAGCCGGCGGCATAGTCGTCGCCGCCCGCTCCAGCCCCTTCGCCGCGCCCGTCAAGCAGGGTGAGCTCGCCACGATAGGGCCGCAGCACGATCTCGGTGGTGTAGGTTTCCCGCCCGTCCTTCTCGTACTTGCGGGTCTCAAGCTGGCCCTCGATGTAGACCTTTGAGCCCTTCTTCAGAAAACGCTCGGCCACACCCGCCAAATTCTCGTTGAAGATCACCACGCGGTGCCATTCGGTGCGCTCGCGGCGTTCGCCGGACGCCTTGTCGCGCCAGTTTTCCGAGGTGGCGACCGACAGGTTGCAGACCCGTCCGCCGTTCTGGAAAGATTTGATTTCCGGATCACGGCCGAGGTTGCCGACCAGGATCACCTTGTTGACGCTGCCGGCCATCCCGTTGCTCCTCGTTCGTGGTCGTTTGTCATCAGCCCGCACCCTACCGCCCGCGGCGCGGCAGGCCAGCCCAAAGCCGACTTTTCCCCATGATGAACCGCGTGAACGCGCGCGCCACACAAAGTGAACGCGAGATGTTCATGATGTGTTCCTATCGCTTTGGCCGCTCGGACGCAAGCGCCTTGTTTCAACGGGACGCGGTGCCCGTGCCGGATTTTTGGCTGGTCGAGTGAAAAAGTTCCTGATATGTTCCCTACCGCATTGCACGCGACCGCTTACATTTGGGCAATGACCATGAGCGAAGCCGAGACGCCGCGATCGTATTTCTCAACCGTTCCGCCGGAGGTCTCGTGTCGTTCCGTTAGGTGCGATTGGCCCGGCGCGCTCCATGATGCGCAGTGCGACAACAAGCCTTGTCCGGCGCTCATCCTTCACCCCGCAGATCGCGTATTCACCCCTGGCGCCCTGTTTCAGGCGACCACCCTTTTGTCCTGACCTTTCAGCGCCCGCGGGCGCCAGCGGAAATCCATGTCTGATCGCGCTTTTCCCACGCGGGCGGTTTCCGCCCCTGATACCGCCGGCCGCCGGGACGCGCGCACCCTGACGGTGCGCGGCGCGCGCGAGCACAACCTCAAGAACGTGGACCTCGAGATCCCGCGCGACAGCCTCGTGGTCTTCACCGGGCTCTCCGGCTCGGGCAAGAGTTCGCTGGCCTTCGACACGATTTATGCCGAAGGCCAGCGCCGTTATGTGGAAAGCCTCTCGGCCTACGCACGGCAGTTCCTGGAGATGATGCAGAAGCCGGACGTGGACCAGATCGATGGCTTGTCCCCGGCCATTTCCATCGAGCAGAAAACCACCTCCAAGAATCCGCGCTCCACCGTGGGCACGGTGACAGAGATCTACGATTACATGCGCCTGTTGTGGGCGCGCACGGGCGTGCCCTATTCCCCGGCCACCGGCCTGCCCATCGAGAGCCAGACCGTCTCCCAGATGGTGGATCGCACGCTGGCCCTTCCGGAAGGCACGCGCCTTTATCTGCTGGCCCCGGTGATACGCGGACGCAAGGGCGAATATCGCAAGGAACTCGCCGAGTGGATGAAGAAGGGCTTCCAGCGAGTGAAGATCGACGGCGCCTTCCACGAGATCGCGGAGGCGCCCACGCTGGACAAGAAGTTCAAGCACGACATCGACGTGGTGGTGGACCGCATCGTGGTGCGGCCCGATCTGGCCGCGCGGCTCGCCGACAGTTTCGAGACGGCGCTGGCTTTGGCGGATGGCATCGCGGTGGCCGAGTATGCGGATGAGAAGGACGAGGCGGGGTTGCCGCGGCGCATCCTGTTCTCCGAGAAGTTCGCGTGCCCGGTTTCCGGCTTCACCATTTCGGAGATCGAGCCGCGCCTGTTCTCCTTCAACAATCCCTTCGGCGCCTGCCCGGCCTGCGACGGGCTCGGCGTGGAGCAGACCATCGATCCCGATCTTGTGGTGCCGGATCGGATGCGCTCGCTGAAGCAGGGGGCCATCGCGCCATGGGCAAAGTCCACGTCGCCCTATTATGGCCAGACGCTGGACGCGCTGGCCAAGCACTATCATTTCAAGCTCAATGTGCCCTTCGCCGACCTGCCGGAACAGGCGAAGGAGGTGTTGCTGTTCGGCTCGGGCACCGAGAAGATCACCTTCGCCTATGACGACGGCATGCGCGCCTACGAGACCTCCAAGACCTTCGAGGGCGTGGTCCGCAACCTGGATCGGCGCTGGAAGGAGACCGACAGCGACTGGGCGCGGGAGGAGATCTCGAAATATTTCTCCACCGTCCCGTGCAAGGCCTGTTCAGGCTACCGCCTGAAGCCGGAGGCCCTCGCGGTGAAGGTGGCCGGCAAGCATATCGGCGAGGTGGGAGAGCTTTCGGTGCGGGCGGCGTCCGCTTGGTTCGAGGCCCTGCCCGGCGCGCTCACCGACAAGCAGAACGAGATCGCCGGCCGGATCCTCAAGGAGATCCGTGAGCGTCTCATCTTCTTGCTGGATGTGGGGCTGGAATATCTCACCCTCGCCCGCGCCTCCGGCACCCTGTCGGGCGGCGAGAGCCAGCGCATCCGCCTTGCCTCGCAGATCGGCTCGGGCCTGACTGGCGTGCTCTATGTGCTGGACGAGCCCTCCATCGGCCTGCACCAGCGCGACAACGCGCGCCTTCTGGACACGCTCAAGCACCTGCGCGACCTCGGCAATACGGTGATCGTGGTGGAACACGACGAGGACGCCATCCTCGCTGCCGATTATGTGGTGGATGTGGGCCCCGGTGCCGGCATCCACGGCGGCCGCATCGTCGCCCAGGGTACTCCCGCGCAGATCCTGGCCGACCCCAATTCCCTCACCGGCCAGTACCTCACCGGCCAGCTGTCCGTGGGCGTGCCGGCGCGGCGCAAGCCCAACCCGAAACGCGTTCTCAAGCTTTCGGGCGCGCGGGGCAACAATCTGAAGGACGTGACGGCGGAGATACCCCTCGGCCTGTTTACCTGCATCACCGGCGTGTCGGGGGGCGGCAAGTCCACTCTGCTCATCGACACCTTGTACAAGGCGGTGGCGCGGCGGTTGAACGGCGCCAGCGAGGCCCCGGCCCCGTTCGACCGGCTGGAGGGGCTTGAGCACCTCGACAAGGTGATCGACATCGACCAGTCGCCCATCGGCCGTACCCCCCGCTCAAACCCGGCGACCTACACGGGTGCCTTCACCCCCATCCGCGAATGGTTCTCCGGCCTGCCGGAGGCCAAGGCGCGGGGCTATGGCGCCGGGCGCTTCTCCTTCAACGTGAAAGGGGGGCGCTGCGAGGCCTGCCAGGGCGACGGCGTCATCAAGATCGAGATGCACTTCCTGCCGGATGTCTATGTCACGTGCGATGTCTGCAAGGGCAAGCGCTACAACCGCGAGACCCTGGAGGTCACCTTCAAGAACAAGTCCATCGCCGACGTGCTGGACATGACCGTGGAAGAGGGCGCGCAGTTCTTCAAGGCGGTGCCTTCGGTCCGCGAGAAGCTGGAGACCCTGCATCGCGTGGGACTCGACTATATCAAGGTAGGCCAGCAGGCGACCACGCTCTCCGGCGGCGAAGCGCAGCGCGTGAAGCTCTCCAAGGAGCTGTCCAAGCGCGCCACCGGCCGCACCCTCTACATCCTCGACGAGCCCACCACCGGCCTGCACTTCCACGACGTGAAGAAGCTGCTCGAAGTGCTGCATGAGCTGGTGGAGCAGGGTAATACCGTGGTGGTGATCGAGCACAATCTGGAGGTCATCAAAACCGCCGACTGGATCCTCGATCTCGGCCCGGAAGGGGGAGACGGCGGCGGCGAGATCGTGGTGGCGGGCACGCCCGAGCAGGTGGCGCAGCACCCGAGGTCCCACACCGGGCACTTCCTGGCGGAAGTTCTGGCGCGCCGACCCATGGTCAAGGCTGCGGCGGCGCCCTCGACGGCAAAGGCAGCCGAGCGGAAGGCCGGCTCCCGCAACGCCTCTGCCGGGAAGACGCCGGCATCTGCGGAACCGGCGGCAGATCCACAGCCTGCGGCAGAGGTCGTGGAACCGATCGAGGACAGCGCCAAGCTCACCAAGACCGCCGCCCGTGGACGGGGGCGGCGACGGCAGGCGGCGGAGTAGGCGTCACCGGGCCACGAGCAGAGGCATCGCGCGGTGCTTGTCCTCGTTTCTCCCCACAGCGGAAGCTCAGCCGGCCAAGCTCCATGCACATCCCGCAATGCTGCAATGCATGATCAGCTCTATGGCAATGCAGCAAGGAGGCGTATCTAAGAGGGGAAAGTCGCGGAAGCACAAGACACGCTTCCGCAAAGTGGAGAAGACCAATGTTGCTCTGGGGTTTCCTGGCTCGCCAGTTCCGCCGGTGGCAGACGTATAATCGCACTGTCACTGAGCTGTCCAAGCTCGATGATCGCAGCCTCGCGGACATCAATGTGTCGCGCAGCGAGATCCGCGCCCTCGCCCGGCACGCTTCCGCCGCCGTCTGATCCGACGACGCTGACATAGCCCGGCCTCCCGGCCGGGCATCGATGGTGGCCCCGTTCGGGGCCATTTTCGTTTTCAGTGCGCGTATACTGCCCGCCCGATCCGGCGCAGGGGTTGAAGTCTTCGGGGCGCCTGTGGCACATGGCACGTCCCGTCGGCACGTCCCTCGCGCCCCAGCCTTCAAGGCCCCTTCCCCGGCGGAGCGGAGAACTAATGCCTCAGTCAGCCGACCCCGTGCATGTTGTCGGCGGCGGCCTCGCCGGATCCGAGGCGGCCTGGCAGATCGCGACCCGCGGCGTCCCCGTGGTGCTGCACGAGATGCGGCCCCAGCGCACCACCGATGCCCACCTGACCGACGGGCTCGCCGAGCTGGTCTGCTCAAATTCCTTCCGCTCGGACGATCCCGAAGGCAATGCGGTGGGCGTGCTGCATGCCGAGATGCGGCAGGCCGGCTCGCTCATCCTCGCTGCCGCCGACCAGAACCAGGTGCCCGCCGGCGGCGCGCTGGCGGTGGACCGGGACGGCTTCTCCCGCGCGGTTACAAAGGCTCTGGAAGACCACCCCCTCATCGAGATCCGGCGCGAGGAACTCACCACCCTGCCGCCGGCCGAGTGGGACAAGGTGATCCTGGCCACCGGCCCCCTCACCTCCCCGGCGCTGGCAGAGGCGGTGCTGTCGCTGACGGGCGAGACGGCGCTGGCCTTCTTTGATGCCATCGCGCCCATCGTGCATTTCGACTCGATCGACATGGGCAAGGCCTGGTTTCAGTCGCGCTATGACAAGCCGGGGCCGGGCGGCACAGGGGCGGACTATATCAACTGCCCACTGGACGAGGCGCAGTACCACGCCTTTGTGGATGCGCTGATCGCCGGCGAGAAGGCGCCCATGCGCGACTTCGAGGCCAAGACCCCCTATTTCGATGGCTGCCTGCCCATCGAGGTGATGGCCGAGCGCGGCCGCGAGACGCTGCGCTTCGGTCCCATGAAGCCGGTGGGCCTCACCAATCCGCATAACCCGACCGTCAAGGCCTATGCCATCGTCCAACTGCGGCAGGACAACAAGCTGGGCACGCTCTACAATATGGTGGGTTTCCAGACCAAGCTGCGCCATGGCGAGCAGGCGCGCGTCTTCCGCACCATTCCCGGGCTGGAGAATGCCGAGTTCGCGCGCCTCGGCGGCCTGCATCGCAATACCTATCTCAACTCCCCGCGCCTGCTCGACGGCACCCTGCGGCTGAAGGCCGATCCGCGTCTGCGCTTCGCCGGCCAGATCACCGGCTGCGAGGGCTATGTGGAAAGCGCGGCCGTGGGCCTCATGGCCGGGCGCTTCGCTGCCGCCGAACGGCGGGGAGAGGCGCTCGTGCCGCCCCCGCTCACCACGGCGCATGGGGCGCTGCTCGCCCACATCACCGGCGGGCATGTGGAGGCGGAGGAGGCCGGCGCGCCGCGCTCCTTCCAGCCCATGAACATCAATTTCGGCCTGTTCCCGCCGCTGGAGGAAGCCCCCCGCGGCGAGCCCGGCAAGCGCCTGCGCGGCGCGGAAAAGACGCTGGCGAAGAAGAAGGCCATGGCCGCGCGGGCGCTGGCCCACATGGCCGCGTGGCTCGACACGCCGGCCCGGGCGGCTTAAGAGGCGCCGATGCCGCGCATTTCGAGCCCGCCGCCCCCCGTGGAATACCACGCCGATCCGGCCCGTTTCGCCGTGGACACGGTGCTGAAGCGCGACGTGTTCTCCACCGTCGAGCGCGGCGTGTGGACCGACCGGAACGGGCGTGACTGGCCGGCCGTGCGCCGGCGCTGGAACGAGGTGTCGCTCTGGCTGGGGCCGCTCGCCCGGCGCCTCGCGGCGTTCGAGGTCAAGGCGCTGGAGCGGGTGACCAAAACCGGCGTGACCACGCCGCTGCTGGCGGTGGGCGACCGCTTTCTGGTACGCGGCTGGGTGGAGGGGGCGCCGCTGCAGATCGCGCGGCCCACCGGCGACCTGCATTTCTTCCACTCGGCCCGCTCGGCGCTGCATAAGCTGCATGCCGCGGGCTATGTGCACAACGACCTTGCCAAGCAGCAGAACTGGCTGCGTGGGGCCGATGGTGAAGCCTGGCTCATGGATTTCCAGCTCGCCCTGCCCATCAGCCGGCGCTGGAAGCTTGGCCGGGTGCTGGCCTATGAGGACATCCGCCACCTGCTGAAGCACAAGCGCACCTATTGCCCGCAGGCGCTCACGCCGCGCGAGAAGAAGGTGCTGGCGACCAAGAGCCTGCCCACGCGCATCTGGATGGCCACGGGCAAGAAGGTCTACCGCTTCGTCACCCGGCGGCTCATGTCCTATTCGGATACCGAGGGGCGTGGCCCGCGGGTGACGCAGGTGGCGCCGCGCATCGCGGCGGCGCTGGCCGCCCATCCGGCCGTGGCCGAGGTGCACATGGCCGATTTCCAGACCCTGGGGGGCAAGGTGGGGCTCTATGCCTTCGTTGCCGCACGCGCGCCGGTGACGGTGGAGGCATTGCGGGCGCATCTGGCGCAGGCACTGCCGGACCGGCCCCATCTCGACCAGCTCCAGCTGGTGGACGCCCTGCCCCACGGTGCGGACGGTGCGATTCGCGACGACCTGCTGCTGCTCATCGCCCGCAACCAGATCGAGATGCTGGATGCGCTGGCGGGCTCGGAGGCGGTGCGCCTCCAGGTGGCGGAAATCGCCCGTGGCCGGCTCAACCTGACGGACCGGATCACCCGCCCGGCGGCGTGACGGACAGCTTCAGAACCACACCTTCCCGGCCGCGGCACGCCGCGCCGCGCGCCAGAGCGCGAACTGGCGGCGAAAGGGCGAAAGCCCGGCCACGGCGCTGAACGGGTCCCTCACCCGCGCCAGCGCCTTAAGATCACCCGCCACCAGCGCCAGCGGCAGATAGGGCGCGGCGATGGCCGCCGACGGGCCAAGACGCTCCGCCGCCCCCCGCGCCGCCGCAAGGTGCCCTGCCGCCATGCCGCGAAATTCGGCCAGCGCCGCCAGCAACGGCGGCGAGACCTTACCGGATACCGCCTCCTCCCGCCCGATGCCGTGGCGGGCCAGAAGATCGAGGGGCAGGTAGCATTGCCCCCGCGCGGCATGGATGGGGAAGGCACGCATGAGCCCGGTCATGGCGATGGCGACCCCGCCGTGTCCGGAGAGGTCGCCGGCCCCGGCAGAGGCCTGCGGCGACAGCACCAGCGCGGACAGCTGGAGCAGCGCGGCAGCGGTCTCGCCCGCATAGCCCTCCAGATCCGCAACCGTGGGCATGGGGTCGTCGTAAAGGTCGAAGATACGGGCATCCACGAGCGCGGTCAGGCTGGCGCGCGGCAGGGCGAAGCGCTCCGTCGTGTCGAGCAACGCCGCGGCGACCGGATGGCCTTCCACCTCGCCGCGCCCCTCCCCCTCGATCACCTCCCGCCACCAGGCAAGGCGCACTTCGCCGGGCAGCGCCTCGCGCACCACTTCGCGCACGCGCGCCACGTCCAGGTTGAAGGCATAGAGGGCGAAGAGATGCCGGCGCTTGTCCTCGGGCGCGAACAGGGCGGCGAGGAAGCGGTCGCGGTCCTGCGCCCGCACCTGCTCGGCGCAATAGGCATAAGCTGTGGAGAGGATGGCGGCGTCCGGCATCGCCGGATCAGACGGCGATGAGGGCGGCGCCGACGCGGCGGCCCTCGCCGAGCAGCACATTGTAGGTGGAGGCAGCGCTCGCGGTCGGCATCAGCTCGAAGCGCAGGCCTTTCTCGCGCAGGAGCTGCTTCAGGGGCTCCTTCAGGTGCGCGGGATCGCGGCCGGTGCCCAGAAGCAGCAGCTCGAAGGTGCCGGCCTCGGCGAGGATCGGCGCCAGCGCAGCGGGATCGACCTCAGCCATCGCCGTGGGCACCCAGGCGCGTATTCCGGAGGGCAGCGCAAGGATGGAGCCGGCATGGGACATGCTGGCGAAGTGGAAGAAGCGGTCGCCATAGCCATCTATGGTGACCTGCCGGGGGAAGAAGGGCACGCCGGGCGGGCTTGCCACCGCATCACGCCTTGGCGGGACGGGCGGGCGGACGCTTACCGCCCTTGGCGCCCTTGCTGCCGCCCTTGGCCGGAGCCGGAGGCACCGGCTCGTCCACCACTTCGGCTTCCGCCTCGGAGAGCTTGGCCGCCTCGTCCACGCCCAGCACCGCTTCCGGCTCGCTCTTGGCCGGGCCGGCCACCGTCGACGAGCGCAGGCCCAGGTGGATGAGGATGGGCGCCGCCACGAAGATGGTGGAATAGGTGCCGATCACCACGCCCACCGTCATGGCCAGCGAGAAGCCGCGCAGCACCTCGCCGCCGAAGAAATAGAGGGCGAGGGTGGCGAAGAATGTGGTGGTGGAAACGATGATGGTTCGCGAGAAGGTGGCGTTCACCGCGATGTCGAGCAGCTCCGGCAGCGGCAGCTTCTTGTAGCGGCGCAGCATCTCGCGGATGCGGTCGTACACCACCACCGTGTCGTTGAGCGAATAGCCCATGATGGTGAGGATGGCCGCGATCGACGTGAGGTCGAAATCGATGCCGAAGGCCGAATAGATCATCAGGGTGACGAAGATGTCGTGCATCGTCGTCACAATGGCGCCCACGGCGAACTGCCATTCGAAGCGGAACCACAGATAGGCGAGCACCGCCACCGCGCCGAGCACCAGGGCGAGAATGGACTGGCGCACCAGTTCGCCCGACACGCTCGGGCCCACCGTCTCCACGCGGCGCACGCTGTATTCGGCGCCGAGCACGTCGCGCACCTTGGTGATGATCGCCTGCTGGGCCTCATCGGTAGTGCCGAACGCGCCGACGCGGATCAGCACGTCGCGGGGCGAGCCGAATTCCTGGATCTGCACGTCGCCCACGTCGAGGTCGGTCAGGTGCTCGCGCAGGGCACCCACGTCGGCGACCTGCTGGCTGGTCTGCGCCTCGATCAGGGTGCCGCCCTTAAAATCGATGCCCAGGTTGAAGCCATGGATGGCGAACAGCACCACGGCGACGATGGATATCACCGCCGAGAACGGGAACGTCCAGTGGCGCAGGCGCATAAAGTGGATGTTGGTCTGCGCCGGAATGTAATCGATCAAGGGCATGTGCGGCGGACCTTCAGATGGGCAGCTTTGCCGGCCGCCGCCACTTCACCCAATAGGCGATCATCAGCCGCGTCAGGGTATAGGCAGTGAACATGGTGGTCAGAAGGCCGAGGATATAGGTCACCGCGAACCCGCGCACGGGGCCGGACCCGCCCATGAGGAACAGGATGACGGCGGTCGCGAGCGAAGTGACGTTGGCGTCGAGGATGGTGCCGAGCGCGTTCACGAACCCCTTGTCGATGGCGGAAATGGCCGACCGGCCTTCCCGCGCCTCGTCGCGCATGCGCTCGAAGATGACGACGTTGGAATCCACCGCCATGCCGATGGTGAGCACCACGCCGGCGATGCCCGGCATGGTCAGCGTCGCGCCCAGGATCGACTGGAGCGAGAACATCAGCATGATGTGGACCGCAAGCGCAACCAGCGCGAACAGGCCGAACAGGCCGTAGACCGCGATCATGAACACCGCCACCAGCGCTGTCGCCACATAGGCGGCGACCTTGCCGGCATGGATCGAGTCGGCGCCGAGGCTCGGGCCAACCGTGCGCTCTTCCACCACCTTCAGCGGGGCCGGCAGCGCGCCGGCGCGCAGCAGGATGGCGAGGTCGTTGGCCTGCTGCACGGTGAAGGAGCCGGAAATCTGCCCCGAGCCGCCGAGGATGGGCTCGCGGATCACCGGGGCGGAAATCACCTGGTTGTCGAGCACGATGGCGAAGGGCCGACCCACCGCGTCCTGGGTGGTGGCGGCGAAGCGCCGGGCACCGTTGTTGTTGAAGCGGAAGGAAACGATGGGCTCGCGGGAATTGTGGTCGAAGCCCGGCTGGGCATCCACCAGGTCCTCACCGGACACGCGCACCTGCTTCTCGACCAGATAGGGCTGGCCGTCCTGGCCTTGCAGCACTTCGGAGTCCGGCGGCGGACGGCCTTCCAGCGCCTGCTGCGGCGACATGGACTGGTCCACCATGCGGAACGAGAGCTTGGCGGTCTGGCCGAGCAGATTCTTCAGCCTCTGCGGGTCCTGAAGGCCGGGCACCTGCACCAGGATGCGGTCGAGGCCCTGGCGCTGGATATTGGGTTCCACCGTGCCGAGCTGGTCGATACGGCGGCGGATGATCTCGATGGACTGCTCCACCGCCGAGCGCATGCGGGCGTTGAGCCCGGCCTCGCTCAGTTGCACCGTCACGGCGCCGTCGGAGCTGGAGGAGACCAGGAGATCCAACTCGCCGGACGAATTGCCGAACAGCGCGTTGGTCACCGGCACCGCCAGCTTGCGCAGTTCGGCGACCGCCTTCTGGGTGTCGGCGGGATCGCGCAGCCGCAGGCTCACCGAGGTGTCGCGCACCGCGAGGTTGGAATAGCCGATCTTCTGGTCACGCAGGACGCGGCGGATCTCGTCGCGCACCTGCTCGGTGCGTTCCTTGCGCAGCGCCGAACCATCCACCTCGAGCAGGATGTGCGAGCCACCCTGAAGGTCGAGGCCCAGCGTCACGCGGCTGGAGGCCAGCCACGAAGGCAGGTGCGCCAGCGCGCTCTGGGGCAGGACGTTGGGCAGCGCGAACAAGAGTCCCACGGCGATGGTGAGGAGGATCGCCGTGGTCTTGAGGCGGGAGAAGTGCAGCATGTCGCGCGTTTATCTCAAAAGGGAATCGGCGGCTCAGGCCGCGGGCGCTTCGTCCTTGGCCGGCTCGCCCTTGGCGCGGACGGTGGCGATCTGCGTACGCAGCTGCCGCACGCGGACATTGTCGGCGATCTGCAGCTCGATCTCAGCGTCGTCCACCACGCGGGTCACCTTGCCCACGAGGCCGCCGGCGGTGACGATCACGTCGCCGCGACGCAGGGCGCCGACCATTTCCTGGTGGGCCTTGGCGCGCTTCTGCTGCGGCCGCAGGATGAGGAAATACATCACCACGAAGATGAGCAGGAACGGAGCGAGCTGAATGAGCATGTCGGCCCCGCCGCCGGCTCCCGTGGCGCCTTGGGCGAAAGCGGGCGTAATGAACATTTGCGTCCTCGTTCGGTCGGTGGTGGGAATCCCTGCCGCGCCGGGGTCCGGCGGGGCGGCGGGACTATAGCGGCCGGCCCGTCGAATGCAAACGAGGGGCCGAAGCAATCACGGAACTGTTGAAAAGGCGAGGCCGGCGGGCAGGCCGGACCCACATGTTACGCCACCTCCGGGTAGGGTGGTGCCGCCTGCCCGAGCCAGTGCGCGCAAGGGCGCGGCCCGGTAGCAGACCGGCCGGCGCATCAGGGGAGACCGACCCATGGATGAGGAAACCTATGGCCGTGCCGTCACGGTCCTCGAAGCCTTTCGCGCCCGCGGCCTCACCCTCGCCACCGCCGAATCCTGCACTGGCGGCCTCGTGGCGGCGGCGCTGACGGAGGTGCCGGGCTCCTCCGATGTGGTGGACCGGGGGTTCGTCACCTATTCCAACCCCGCCAAGACGGCCATGCTCGGCGTTCCCGAGGCGACGCTTGCCGCCTATGGCGCCGTGAGCGAGGAGACCGCCCGTGCCATGGCCAAGGGCGCCCTGGAGGCGGCCGGCGTGGATGCGGCGGTGGCCATCACCGGCATCGCGGGGCCGGGCGGTGGCTCGGCGGAAAAGCCGGTGGGGCTGGTGCATTTCGCCTGCGCCCGCAAGGACGGCACCGTGGAGCACCGGGAAAAGCGCTTCGGCGAAGTCGGGCGCGGCGAGATTCGCCAGCTCTCCGTGCTGGAAGCCCTCGACCTGCTGGCCCGCGCGGCGTCCTGACGCGCCCGGCAGGCTTCTACGCGCGCCCTACCCTTCCGCGATCACGGCGAGGAACTGGCTACCGTAGCGCGTGAGCTTGGCTTCGCCGATGCCGGAAATCATGCCCAGCGCCTTCATGGAATCGGGCTTCAGCTCGGCCAGGGCCATCAGCGTGGTGTCGTGGAAGATCACATAAGGCGGCACGCCCTGGGCGCGGGCGATCTCCAGCCGCAGCGTCTTGAGCTTGCGGAACAGGGCCTCGTCCGCCGGGTCCGACAGCACCGGCCCCGCCCCCCGCGCGCCACCGGTGACGCGGGCCGGGCGGGTGCGCGCCTCCGCCTTCAGCTCCACCTTCTCGGCGCCACGCAACACGGCGCGGCATTTTTCGGTGAGACCCAGGCTGCCGTGGCCCTCCACATCCACCCACAAATGGCCCATGGCCACCAGCTGGCGGACGATGGCGCGCCACTCGTCCCGCGAGAAATCCTTGCCGATGCCGAAGGTGGAGAGCTTCTCGTGGCCGAACTTCAGCACCTTGTCGTTGGCCTCGCCCTTGAGCACGTCGATGACGTGGCCGGCGCCGAAGCGCTCGCCGGTGCGGTAGACGCAGGACAAAAGCTTCTGTGCCGCCTCGGTCCCATCGAAGGTGCGCGGGGGCGAGAGGCAGGTGTCGCAATTGCCGCAGGGCTCGGGGAGGTCCTCCTCGAAATATTTCAGCAGCACCTGGCGGCGGCAGCTCGCGGTCTCGCACAGGCCGAGCAGGGCATCGAGCTTGCCGCGCTCCACACGCTTCCTCGCCTCGGGCGAGTCGGAGGATTCCACGAACTGGATGAGTTTCGCCACATCCTCCACGCCGTAGAGCAGCAGCGCTTCGGAGGGCAGGCCGTCACGACCGGCGCGGCCGGTCTCCTGGTAATAGGCCTCGATGCTTTTCGGCAGGTCGAGATGGACCACGAAACGCACGTCCGGCTTGTCGATGCCCATGCCGAAGGCGACGGTGGCCACCATCACCACCCCCTCCTCCTTCAGGAATCGGTCCTGGTGGCGGGCGCGGGTGTCGGCGTCGAGGCCGGCATGGTAGGGCAGCGCGGTGCGGCCCTCGGTGGAGAGGATCTCGGCGGTGGCCTCCACCTTCGCCCGGCTCATGCAATAGACGATGCCCGCCTCGTCCGCGTGGGCGTCGAGGAAGGCCCGCAGCTGGGCCCGGGGATTGGCCTTCGGCTCGATGCGGTAGTGGATGTTGGGCCGGTCGAAGGAGGAAAGGAAAACCCTGCCCTCCTCCAGCGCCAGCCGCTCCATGATCTCGCGGCGGGTGGGCCCGTCCGCCGTGGCGGTGAGGGCGAGCCGCGGCACGCCGGGGAAGCGCTCGTGCAGGATGGTGAGCTGGCGGTATTCGGGCCGGAAGTCGTGCCCCCACTGGGACACGCAGTGGGCCTCGTCGATGGCGAAGAGCGAAATGCGCGCACCATCCAGCAGGGTCAGGAAGCTGTCGGTCAGGAGCCGCTCGGGCGCCACGTAGAGCAGGTCGAGGTCGCCCATGGCGAGGGCCCGTTCCACCTGCCGCGCTTCGCCGGGGGCGAGCGACGAATTGAGCATGGCCGCCTTAACACCCAGCTGGCGCAGGGCCTGCACCTGGTCGTGCATCAGAGCGATGAGGGGCGAGACGACGATGGCGGTGCCCGGCCGCACCAGCGCCGGCACCTGATAGCACAGGGACTTGCCGCCGCCCGTGGGCATCAGCACCAGGGCATCGCCCCCCGCCGCCACGTGCTCCACGATCTCCTTCTGATGCCCGCGAAAGGCCTCGTAGCCGAAGACATGGCGCAGGACGCGGAGCGGATCGGAATCAGGGGCGGCTTCAAAGGCGGGCATGGCGCCTTATAGACCCGTCGGCCGGCCGGGCAATGCGGGCGGAAGCCGCGCCGCGGCTGACGCTGCGCAATGACACGGGGCGGTGTCGTCGAAGTGTCAAGAAGAGGTCGTAGTCAGCACGCTCGAAGATCCAGCTCCATCGGCCCGGACGGGCCGTGCCGCCCCATGTGAGCCGGATTTCAAAGTCGCGCGCCGGACCCGATCCGGCTGGGGAAGGCGGTGCCATGCGAAAATCCCAGATCGTCGAAGAGCTTGGGGAAGGCGAACTGCTGCTTCCCGCCCTCATAGAGGCGGCGCTTCAGGCCAACGACCGGGCGAAGCTGCGCATGACCGCGCTTCAGGAAGCCGTGGCCCACGCCAAGGCGCCGCTGCGCCCGGTCCGCCTGATGGCTGCGGAGGCCCGCGCCGCCGGAGCCACCGAGGATGGCCTCGATGCGACCGTCACCGGCGCCCAGATTGTGGACGGCGGAGGTTATGCCATCCCCGGCGCGCGCCGGCTGATGGATGGCATCCTCGACGATATCGCCACCATGGCCGCGCCGCTGGATGCGGCTCAGGTGCCCGCCGCCTCCGGCTTTTCCGATCGCCTCGCCGCCTTGCGCTCGGCCTTCGCCAGCATCACCGGAGATATGCTGGATGAGCCTGCACTGGTGCGCCTCACCTCCGCCCGGCGCGGCGGCGAGGACAGCGCCCACCTCGTGGTCATGGACCTGCACAAGGCGCTCAACCAGCTTTCCGCCGCCGTCGCCGCCGAGACCATTGCTGGAGCCCGCGCGCTCGGCGTGCGTGCTGAGGACCACGACCGGATCGAAGCCTTCATGGCCGGGCTCAACCGTACCCGCGGCCTTGCCTTCGGCCATCCCGGGCTCGACACCACGGCCAGCCGTTCGGGCGCACGGCTGATCCTCCAGAACGACATCGGCACCACCGATGCCCATGTGATCATCCTGGCGGTGGAGGGGCTTGACGCCACAGTCACCTACACCGACGTGCACCGCTCGCGCGCCAAGTTCTTCATCTCCCTGTTCCGGGATTTTTCCGCCACCTGGACGCCGCTGGCCGAACGCAGCGTGGCGGGCCTCGCCGAGGGCGGGAGCTTTTTCCTGGTAACGGGCCGCTACACCGCCCGGGACACGGCTGATCTCGACTCCTTCCTCGATGCGGTGGGCGCCCACCTCGTCTTCCTGATCGACTGGAACAAGGCGCGCAAGACGCTCCAGACCTT
This sequence comes from Xanthobacter versatilis, assembly GCF_043193975.1. NCBI lineage: Bacteria > Pseudomonadati > Pseudomonadota > Alphaproteobacteria > Hyphomicrobiales > Xanthobacteraceae > Xanthobacter > Xanthobacter versatilis. The sequence goes on from NZ_JBAFVB010000002.1 coordinate 277,155, forward strand.
CGTCGACAAGGCCACAGCCATCCGCCTCCTCGCCGATGCCGCGCGGGCCCACTTCGGCCACCGGGCCTTCCTGGAGCTGGGCGGGGCGGAACTGATCTTCGACGCGGTCCGGCGCAGCGCCGAGGGCCGCGTGCCCTACGGCGCCCGTCTCGACCGGGTTCTCGGAGCTGGCGCGGTGGCGCGGTTGCTGGGCGAGGTGCTGCGGCTGACCAGCGAGGGGCTCGGAGCCCAGCGCTCGGTCCGGCTCATCAAGGACGAGGTGCGGGCGGAACTGGCCCGCAGCTTCGGCTCGGCCGAGCAGGAAGTGCTTGCCATGGCGCTCACCCAGCTCGGCCTCGCCCGGATGCTCGCCGCCGAGGTGGCCGAAGCCCTTGACGAACCGGGCGAGAGCACCGACGGCGTCCGCGCCGCCTTCCAGCGACGGGCCAAGCGGCTGGAGGAGAAGGCGGATCGGCAGGTGCTGGCGGCCCGGGATCTGGCGAGCGGCCCCTTCGGCCGGGGCCGGCGATTCCTGCCGCTCGCCGAATGGGTGGAGGAGGCGACCGACTCGTTCGAGGAAGCCGCCTTCCTGCTCGGTACCCGTTCAAGGCGGGAGACCACGGATGCCGCCTCCCCGCTCGCGGAGCTGGTGAGCGTGGCCATGGCCTGCTGCGGCGACCTGGTACGCGCCGTGGCCGCCGCCTGCGAGGGACCGGCGGGCCGGCGCGAGGACATCACCGACGCGCTCGAAGCCATCGACGCCGTGATGGAAGGCGAGCGCCGCGCCGATGAGGCCCATCGCCGGGTGGTGGCAGCCGTGCTTGGCGATCCGGCTCCGGTGCCGGCGTCCGCGCTGGTCGCGACCATGGAGGTGGCCCGCGCCATGGAAACCGGCACCGACCATCTCGCCCGCGCCGCCCTGGCGCTGCGCGGCTGTGTTCTGGAGGAGGTGGGATCGTGACAACCCTCAGCGCGCGCCTGTCCGACGCGGACGAACCGCACGGCTCCCACCGGGCAGCCTCGCCCCTGATTGGCTTCATCGGTCCCGGCGGCGACACCCAGCCGCTCTCCGCCCACGCCTTCGGCTCCAAGGCCGCGCAGCTGTGGCGCATGAATGCCCTCGGCCTCAACGTGCCGCCGGCGTTCGTGCTCTCCACCGCCCTGTGCGGGAAGCCCCATGCCGAAAAGCGCATAGGCGCCCTGCTGGAGCAGGGCATCGCTTATCTCGAACGCGTCACCGCGCGCGGCTTCGGCGACCGGCGCCGGCCTCTCCTCGTCTCGGTGCGCTCGGGGGCGGAAAAGTCCATGCCCGGCATGCTGGAAACGGTGCTGGACGTGGGCATGACCGCAACGACCACCCGCGGCCTGATGCGCCTTTACGGCAATCCGCGCCTTGCGGCCGATTGCCGGCGGCGCTTCATCGAAGGCTATTGCGAGGTGGTGGCGGGCCTGCCGCGCGGCCCGTTCGAGGACGTGCTACGCGCCGTTCAGACCGCCGAGGATGTCACATCCGACCGGGAGCTGGATCCAGAGGCGTTGGACCGGCTCGCCGGCCTTTATCTCGATCTTGCCCGCGACCGGTTCGGCACCGCCATCCCGGAGGAGCCCATGGACCAGTTGCGGGCGGCGGCCGAGGCCGTTTTCCGCTCGTGGGATGCGCCCAAGGCGCAGGACTATCGCCGCCTCAACCACCTGGAGAACCTGTCGGGCACGGCGGTGACGGTGCAGGCCATGGTGTTCGGCAATGCCAGCGCCCGCTCGGGCTCCGGCGTCGCCTTCTCCCGCGACCCCGCCACGGGGGCCAATGGCCTTTATGCGGACATGCTGTTCGAGGCCCAGGGCGAGGACGTGGTCTCCGGCCGCCGCCAGCCGGTAGGGCTCGGCCGGCTCGAGGCCCTGCTGCCGGATGTGGCGACACAGCTCGCCGCAGGGGTTGGCGCGCTGGAAGCGGCCTATCGCGACGTGCAGGACGTGGAATTCACCTTTGAGGATGGCCGCCTGTTCTTCCTCCAGACCCGTTCCGCCAAGCGCACGCCCCGCGCGGCGCTGAAGATCGCGGTGGATTTCGTGGCCGAAGGGATGCGGACAGAGGCGGAGGGCCTCGCCCTGCTCGACGGCATCGACCTGTCGCAAGTGGGAACCACACGTTTCACCGGGACGGCGGAGGTTGCGGCTCAGGGCGTGGCCGCCTCTCCAGGCACGGTAAGCGGGCGTGTCGCTTTCGACGGCGAGGCCGCCAAGCGCCTCTCGGAAGGCGGCGATCCCGTCATCCTGGTGCGGCCTGACGTGGCGACCGACGATATCGCCGGCATGGCGCTGGCGGCCGGCGTGCTCACCCGTGTCGGGGGTCGCACCGCCCATGCGGCGGTGGTCGCGCGCCAGCTCGGGCGCGTCTGCGTGGTGGGGTGCGCCGCGCTTGCCATCGATTTCGAGTCACGCAGTGCCCGCCTCGGCCCGGCGCAGGTCCAAGAGGGCGACTGGCTATCGCTGGACGGCGACGAAGGAACGGTCTTCGTCGGCCGCCGCGAGAGTGTCGTGGACCGTCCCGAGGCGGAGCTGGCCACGGTGGCAGGCTGGGCGGCGCGCGCGAGATAGCGGCCGTTCAGCCGTACCCGGTCAGCGCTTGCGTTCGGAAGAGCTGAAATTGCTCGCGTGCCCTTCCCGCGCAGCCTGGGCGCGCCACACCTTGGCGGCGGCGGCGAGCTTCGCCTCCGGCGCGATGCGGCCGATCATCCGCTCCAGCTTCTGGCTGCCGCAGGACGGGCAGACGGGCGTTTCCGACGCGCCCACGAGCAGTTCGGTGTCCTTGTCGCAATCGGGACAATGAAAGTTGTAGAGCGGCACCGCCGTATCTCCGTTCCTGCCATGGTCACGTCCGGCTCAATGCCCGCAAATCATTGATCTGCGGTGCATTTGCGCCAAAGACGAACGGTCGCGCGCCACACCGTCGTCGCCCGGTGCGGCTGCGCCTCATGTAGGACAAGCAGGAAGCGGGCCAGATCAGTCAGCGGCTTCGGTCTCGATGCCGAGCACCTGTTCCAGCACGCCGGCGGGGTCGGCGTCCTTCATCATCGCGGTGCCGATGAGCAGGGCCTTGGCCCCTGCGGCACCCAGCCGCTCGCGGTCGGCGGCGGTGCCAAGGCCGCCTTCCGCCACCACCAGCGCCTTGGCCGCTGGAATGAGCGGGATCAGCGTCTCGCAGGTGCCCGGAACCAGCTCGAAGGTGTGGATGTTGCGGTTGGTGGCGCAGACGAAATCCGCCCCGGCGGCCAGCGCGGCTTCCACCTCCTGCCGGGTGTGGACCTGCACCAGCGCATCCATGGCGACGGAGGCCGCCCGCTCGCGGAATTCGGCCAGCTGCGGGCCGAGCAGGGCGGCGGAGAGCACCACCGCGTCGGCGCCGGCGAGGCGCGCCTCAAGGATCTGGTAGAGATCGAAGATGATGTCCTGCGCCAGAAGCGGGATGTCCACCGCGTCGCGCACCGTGGCGAGATCCGAATAGGAGCCGCGGAAGGCCTGCCGCTCCACCGCCACCGAGAGCGCCGCCGCGCCCACCGCCTCGAAATCCTCGGCCAGCGCCTTGTAGGGCACCATGGTGCGGAACGAGGGATCGAACGGCGAGCCGCCCTTGAGCTCGGCGATGATGCCCGGCGCGCCATTGGCCTTGAAGGAGGCGGCAAGGGCGCCCTGGAAGCCGCGAGTCATGGGCATGTCGCCCACCTTGCCCTGGATCTGGCCGAGGGAGCGGCGGACCTTGGCCTTCGCGAGCTGGTCGCGGCGCTGGAGGATGAAGGGCTTGAGCGGGCTGGCGTCTGGCAAAATCATGAAAAACGTCCGTCTCCAACGGGGCAACGGCGCCCCGGCGCGAAAAATGCCCCTTGAACTTCCCAGATTTTGCCGCGCTTCGCCACCGTCGCGGTTGGGGCGCGGCATGGTTTCCTCTTCCCTCGGGCGCCATCACGAGCGATCATGGCGCTATTCTTCGCCCGAGAGATTTTTCTGAGATGTTCACCCGCGTCTGCAAAGCAGAAACCGTGCCCGAAGGCGGCATGCGGCTCGTGATCGCCGACAATCACCTCATTGTCCTGGCCTGGCCCGACAATGCGGAGGAGATGAAGGCGTTCCAGGGCGTGTGTCCCCACTCCAACACGCCCCTCAACGAGGCCGAGTTCGACGGCACGATCATCACCTGCCCGCTGCATTACTGGACCTGGGACCTCAACAGCGGCGATCCCGTCGAGCCGCAGGAATGCCCGCTCGCACAGTATCCGGTGAAGGTCGAGGACGGCGTCGTCTATATCGACACCGAAGGCGTCACGCCCCTGTTCGCGGCCCCCTGAGCCGGGGTCCGGCCCCGCCGGCTGTAACCGCCGGGCCGGTTGATCCGTAAGATGATGGATGCAGAGGCCATCCCCGCCGGGAGCGCACCGCTCGCGGGTGGAGCGGTCGCAAGCCGGAGTTCGATCCGTGACACAGGAAACCGCCGTTATTGTCGGTGCCGGCAAGGGCCTCAGCGCCGCCCTCGCCCGCCGCCTCGCCAAGGATGGCTTTCGCGTCGTGCTCGTGGCCCGCGACGTGGCGAAGCTTGCGCCCCTCGTGGCGGAAACCGGCGGCCAGGCCATATCTGCCGACGCGCAGAGCCCGCAGGCCATCGAGGCCATGTTCGCCGAGGTGGACCGCACTTTCGGCACGCCCGACCTCGTAGTCTTCAACGCCGCCATGCGCTATCGCGGCCCCATCGAGGTGCTCGACCCGGCGGACGTGATGGACGCATATGCGGTCGGCGCCTTCGCCGGCTTCGTCACCGCCCAGGCGGCGGCGCGGCGCATGCTCCAGCGCGGCAGCGGCTCCATCTTCTTCACCGGCGCCACCGCCAGCGTGAAGGCCATGCCCCACTCGGTGCCGTTTGCCATGGCCAAGTTCGCCCTGCGCGCCCTCGCCCAGGGCCTCGCCCGGGAGCTGGGGCCGCGCGGCATTCACGTGGCCCATTTCATCATCGACGGCGGCATCTCCTCGTCGTGGGCGACGCAGGGAGAGGCCGGGCCGCCGGACAAATGGCTCGATCCCGCCGCCATCGCCGAGACCTATCTGGCCGTGCATCGCCAGCACCGCTCGGCCTGGACGGCTGAGATGGAACTGCGCCCCTGGGTCGAGAAGTTCTGATCAAGCCTGCCCGTGCACAGCCCTCCCGAGCGTTGTGGGCGGCCTGAGGGCGTGCCATCTTCCCCCTCTTGCAGGAGATCCCGGACCGGCTGATGCCTCCGGGGGCTCTTTGCTCATGCGCCGAACGGGCGCGGCCGGTGGATGGGCGACCCATCTGGACCGGCGTGAAAGGGGAGAGGACTGTTGCCGTATTCCTTGGTGAGCGGACGCCAGATCAAGGCCGCGCGGGCCCTGCTCGGCTGGTCGCGCAGCGAACTGGCGGACCGCACCGGCGTCACCGCTCCGACAGTGAAGGTGGTGGAGCAGGATTCGGGCGTGCTCGACGAGCTGGCCTCGACCCGCGCCCGCCTCTGCAACGTGCTGGCGGCGGAAGGCGTGGCATTCCTCAACGGCGGCAGCATCGGCGTGCAGCTGGTGCAGAAGGGCGAAGGCCTGCGCACCGAAGACCTCAACGCCTCAAACGACGACTGAGCAGCGCCATGATCCTGCACAAAGTCGCCGCACGGCATTGGATTCTCGTCGCGATCATCCTGATCATCGCCACGCTGGCCTATCTCGGCAGCTGGTCCTGAGGACGAGGCGCCGGGACCGAGTCTTCCGGCGCCCTTTTTCTGGGTTTACTCCACCAGCAGAAGCGCGAAGCCGTCATAGCCCTTGGCGCCCACGGTCTGGACCGCGGTGGAGGACAGGCGCGGGTCGGCGCCCGCGAGGTCGAACAGGCGTCGCACGCCGATGACGTTGGCGTCACTGCTTTCGGAATCCAGCACCCTGCCGCTGCGCACCACATTGTCGCAGATGATGACCGTGCCCGGACGCGACAGCCTCAGCGCCCAATGGAGATAGTCCGGATTGCTGGGCTTGTCGGCGTCGATGAAGATGAGGTCGAACGGCCCCTGCCCTTCCTCTTCCAGCTTGGGCAGGGTGTCGATGGCCCGGCCCACGCGCAGGTCAACCTTGTCGGAAAGGCCGGCACGGGCGAGGTTCGCGCGCGCGACCTCGGCATGGCGCGGCTCGAATTCCAGCGTCACCAGTTTGCCATCCGCCGGCAAGGCGCGGGCGAGGAAGATGGCGCTGTAGCCGCCCAGGGTGCCGATCTCCAGGATGCGCCTCGCCCCGATCATGCGGGCGAAGAGATGCAGCATCTGCCCCTGCGCTGCCGACACGGAGATGGCCGGCAGCCCGGCCTTGGCGGAGGCCGCGAGCGCCTCGTCCAGCACGGGGTCCGCCGGCAGCAGGCGCTCGACGATATAGTCGTCCATCTCGGCCCAGAGGGTCGCGCTCATGGTTCCGTCTCCGTGCATTCCGGGGAGTAATACCAAAGGCCCTTGAGCTTGGCTCACGGGCCTTTGGTAAAGCCCGCGCGGCTCCTGAGCGAAACCCACTCGGCATCGGTCAACGACCGATGCCGATGGTATAAAGTCGGTCAGTCCTGATCGCTCTCGCGCGCGGCGCGGATGGAGAGCACCGCATAGGCCACCACCAGCGCCAGTTCCACCAGGGTGAACAGCAGCAGCCGTGTCATGCCCGCCGGCGCCCAGGCGCCGAGCACCACCTGCGCCAGCGTGGCGATGAGCCACAGCACCACCGCCCATCCCGCCCGAAGCCACAGCCCGACCCCGGCAATGGGATCGACGATGGCGGCCCATATGATGGCCGCCTGCGCCGCCGTGGGCATGGATTCGAACCGGCTCTCCGGCCCGTCACCGATGCCGAGAATCACCGCCCAGTGGATAATTCCCTCGATAAGCAGGAACGCAGCGACGCCGCGCAGGAACAGGAACAGCCGCCGCCGCCAGGGCGTCAGGTTTTCCCACTGGGCGCGGGCGCTGGCATCGATGGGATCGTAATGGCTCATGCACCCGGTGCCAGTAATTCCAGTTCGTTGGGGATGGGATCGAAATGCGCCGCAATGACGGCGCTGTCCACCTCTTCGAGCTTTGACGGCTGCCATTTCGGGGCATTGTCGCGGTCCACCAGGACGGCGCGCACGCCCTCGTAGAAGTCGTGGCCGGCCATGACGCGCGTCACCACGCGCAGTTCCAGCTTCAGGCAGGCGCCAAGATCCAGCGCCCGGCCCCGGCGCATCTGCTCCATTGCGATGCACAGGCTGGTGGGGGAACGCAGGCGCACCTCGCGGGCGGTGGCTGCGGCGAATTCCCCATGCTCCCCACCGGCCACCGCAGCGTCATCGAGGGCGGCGAGGATGGCCGGCACATCGGGGCGGCCGAACGTGTCGGCGATGAAATCGGCGCGGCTGGCGAATGTCCCCGGCCCCGGATCGATACGATGGTCGGCGAGAATCCGCTCCACGTCTGCGCCAGCCACGAGAGCCTCCTCCAGTGCGGGGAAGGCGGCAGAGGGAACCACGTCGGTGGCGAGCCCGCAGGCATGAGCCTCGGCGGCGCGGATTCGCGTCCCGGTCAGGGCCAGGAACACGCCGAAGGCGCCGGGCAGGCGCGGCAGCACATGGGTGCCGCCCACATCCGGGAACAGGCCGATATTCACCTCCGGCATGGCGAACAGATAGCGGTCGCCCGCCACCCGGTGCGCACCATGGGCCGAGAGGCCGAAGCCGCCGCCCATGCAGATGCCGTCGATCAGCGCCACATAGGGCTTGGGGAAGCTGCCGATATAATCGTTGAGGACATATTCCTCGCGGAAGAAGCCGAGCGCTTCCTCGGCGCGGCCGGAGAGGCCCAGGTCGTAGATGGAGCGTACGTCGCCGCCGGCGCAGAAGGCCTTTTCGCCGGCACCCTTGATGATGACGCGGGTGATGGTGGGATCCTTCGCCCAGGCCCGAAGGCGTGGCAGGATCTCGCGCACCATGGCAAGGTTCAAGGCGTTGAGCGCCTTGGGCCGGTTGAGCGTGATGATGCCGGCTGCGCCCTTCTCTTCCAGCAGAACCTCAGGTTCCGTTGTCACTGCGCCTCTCCCCTTCGCCGCCGATTGCCGCTGAGCGGTTCCCCGGGCAGGGTTAGACGTGGCCCTGCGCACCGTCAACGCGACTGCGCGCACCTCCACCGTGCGCGGCTTCACATCCCTGCCCGGCATTCCCGCCCCTCGCCGGTCAGTGCCCGGGGGGGTATAAGGATCCCCGCGCGCCCGCAGACGGGCGCCCTTGAACAACGAGCGCATCATGGCCTTCACCACGCCCCGCATCCGTCCCGTTTCCGAAGCCGAGCTGGCCCGGACCCAGGGTCTCGACCTCCAAGGCCTCGACCTGGTCCATCGCCCCCGGCGCAACCGCAAGACCGACTGGGCGCGGCGGCTGGTGCGTGAGAACACCCTCACCGTGGACGACCTGATCTGGCCGATCTTCGTGATGAACGGCACCGCCACCCGCGCCCCCATCCCCTCCATGCCGGGGGTGGAGCGCCTGACCGTGGACGAGGCGGTCCGCGCGGCCGAGATGGCCGCCAAGCTGAAGATCCCCGCGATCGCCATTTTCCCCTATGTGGACCCGAGCCTGCGCGATCCCCTGGGCAGCGAGGCACTAAACAGCAACAACCTGGTTTGCCAGACCCTGCGCGCCATCAAGGCGGAGATCCCCGAGATCGGGTTGATCACCGACGTGGCGCTGGACCCCTTCACCAGCCACGGCCATGACGGCCTGCTGGAGGACGGGCGCATCCTCAATGACGAGACCGTGGAAATCCTGGTGCGGCAGTCGGTGGTGCAGGCGCAGGCGGGGGCGGACGTGATCGCACCCTCCGACATGATGGACGGCCGCATCGGCGCCATCCGCGCCGGGCTGGACGCGGCGGGCTTCACCGACGTGCAGATCATGTCCTACGCTGCCAAGTATGCGTCGGCGTTCTACGGCCCGTTCCGCGACGCCATCGGCACCGCCAAGACCCTGTCCGGCGACAAGCGCACCTACCAGATGGACCCCGGCAACGGCCTGGAAGCCATCCGCGAGGCCGCCCTCGACGTGGAGGAAGGCGCCGACATGCTCATGGTGAAGCCGGGCCTGCCCTATCTCGACATCGTCTACCGCCTCAAGGAGACCTTCGGCCTGCCCACCTTCGCCTATCAGGTGTCCGGCGAGTACGCGATGATCGAGGGCGCCATCCGCAACGGCTGGGTGGACGGCGACCGCATCGTCACCGAGAGCCTGCTCGCCTTCAAGCGCGCCGGCGCCGACGGCATCCTGACCTATTTCGCGCCGCGCGTTGCCGAGCGGCTGGCCGTGCAGGGCTAGAGCGCTTCACGCTCCAGCTTTTCGAGCTTGCGCATTTTCGTCACGCGGACCGGAGTCCCCCTCGCTTGAAAATGCTCAAAGCGCCCGCGCCGGGAGAGACAAGATGACAGCCCCCGCCGTCGCCTCCAGCGACCACCCCCTCGACCTCAACGTCGACCTGCCCGTCACCCTCGCGGACGTGGAGGCGGCGCGGGCGCTGGTGAGCGGCGCGGTATTGCACACGCCCACCCTGCACGCCCCGCGCCTGTCTGCCCTCACCGGTGCGGATGTGTATGTGAAGTATGAGAATCTCCAGGTCACCGCCTCGTTCAAGGAGCGCGGCGCGCTGGTGAAGCTGGCGCGCCTCACCCCCGAGGAGGCGCGGCGGGGCGTGGTGGCCATGTCGGCGGGCAACCATGCCCAGGCGGTGGCCTATCATGGCACGCGGCTGAAGATTTCCACCCTCATCGTCATGCCGGAGACCACCCCCCAGGTGAAGGTGGCCGCCACGGAAGCCTTCGGCGCCGAGGTGGTGCTGTTCGGCGATACGGTGGCCGACGCCTTCGAGGAGGCAACGCGCATCTCCAAGGCGCAGGGCCGCATTTTCGTCCACCCCTATGACGACGTGGACGTAATCGCCGGCCAGGGCTCGCTGGCGCTGGAGATGATGGAGGACGGGCCGGCCTTCGACGCCGTGGTGGTGCCCATCGGCGGCGGCGGGCTCATCTCCGGCATGGCGCTGGCCTTCGCCGGGCGCTCGCCGGCGACGCAGGTGGTGGGGGTCGAGACCCAGCTCTATCCCGCCATGTGGTCCGCCATGACCGGAGAGGCGCGCCCCTGCGGCGGGCCGACGCTGGCGGAGGGCATCGCGGTGCGCGACGTGGGTGTCATCACCTCGCAGATCGTGCGGCGCCTGGTACCCCACGTGGTGCTGGTGGACGAGACCGCGCTGGAGCGGGCGGTGAACGCCTTCCTCATGCACCAGAAGACCTTGGCCGAAGGCGCCGGCGCCGCCGGCCTTGCCGCGCTCCTCGCCGAACCCGAGCGCTTCCGCGGCAAGACGGTGGGGCTGGTGGTCTCCGGCGGCAACATCGATCCGCGCATGATCGCCGGCATCCTGCTGCGCGAGCTGGAGCGGGAGGAGCGCATCGTCTCCTTCCGCCTCACCATCCTCGACCGGCCGGGCATGCTGGGGCGCATCGCCACGTTGCTCGGCAAGCTCGGCGCCAACATCCTGGAGGTGCACCACCGGCGCACCTTCCTCGACGTGCCGGCCAAGGGCACGCGGCTCGACCTCACCGTGGAGACCCGGGACCAGACCCATGCCGAGCTGATCCAGAAGGCTCTGGAAGGCGAGGGCCTGCCAGTGCAGCGCCTGGGCGCCGGAGGCGCCGATTGGTGAAGTGCGCGGGAGGCGCGGACTGGTGATGCCGTGATCTTGCGCTGCAGGGAGGCCTTCACCACCTGAAGGTGTCGGAAGGAGTCTTCGACCCATGAGCAACACCAGCGACACGTCCCGCCAGCCGCCCCCCTACGGCTATCCGGACGGTGCGCGTCCCCATGCCTTTGATCCGGTGGCGCAGCCGGAGTTCTTCGAGGGCGTGCTCTCCCGCCGGCTCATGGCCTTTATGGTGGATGCCATGATCGTCGTGGGCGCGGTGGTGCTCTTCTATTTGTTCGTCCTGGTGATGGGGCTGGTGACGTTCGGCCTGAGCTGGATCGCCTTCTTCTTCATCTGGCCGACCTTCGTGATCGTGGCGCTGGCCTACAACGCGCTCACCCTCGGCTCGCCGGCCTCGGCGACGCTCGGCATGCGACTCATGGATATCGAGGTGCGCACATGGTACGGCGCGCCCTGCTATAGCGTGCTCGGCGCGGTGCATGCGGTGTGCTTCTGGGTGTCGGTTTCCATCTTCACCCCGTTCGTGCTGCTGGTCGCCCTATTCAACGACCGGCGCCGGCTGCTGCACGATTTCCTTGTGGGCACGGTGGTGGTGAACAACGCCATCCGCGCGGACGCCCTGCGGTACAGGCGTTGATTTTTGGCCGCAGGCGCACCTTCGCCTTTGACCTCGTCCCACACAGCGGCGATGCTGTGTGTTCTTGAGGCAAGGACGTCGTGAGCGAGCATCCGCGCGATACACCGCAATTCTATCTGACGGCCCCTTCCCCATGCCCGTACCTTCCGGGGCGGGAGGAGCGGAAGGTGTTCACGCACCTTGTGGGCGACAAGGCCGCCAGCCTCAACGACGTGCTTACCCAGGGCGGGTTCCGGCGCAGCCAGTCCATTGCCTACCGCCCGGCCTGCGAGGGCTGCAAGGCCTGCGTTTCGGTGCGGATCTGCGTGGACGACTTCACTCCAGGCCGCAGCTTCCGCCGGGTGCAGGCGGACAATTCCGACCTCATCGGCCAGATCAAACCGGCTACCCCCACCTCCGAGCAATACGCCCTGTTCCGCAGCTATGTCACCGGCCGGCACGGCACCGGCGGCATGGCCGACATGAGCGTGCTGGACTACGCCATGATGGTGGAGGACACCCATGTCCACACCCGCCTCGTGGAATACCGCAAGCGCGGGCCGGACAGTCGCATCATCCCCCGCGGCACCGGCGACCTCATGGCGGTGGCGCTGACGGACGTGCTCACGGACGGCCTGTCCATGGTCTATTCCTTCTACAACCCGCAGGTGCACGACCGCTCCCTCGGCACCTTCCTGATCCTCGACCACATCACCCGGGCACGGCAGATGGGGCTGCCCTATGTCTATCTCGGCTATTGGGTTCAGGGCTCGCGCAAGATGGACTATAAGCGCCGCTACCTGCCCCAGGAGCGCCTGACGCCGCACGGCTGGGAGCGGGTGGAGAAATAGCCCCCAACGGGGCGCGGGAGACATGCGCGTGGGCTATTTCAGCAATTCAATCAATATCTTCCTCGCCGTCTTCGCTGCTCTCTTTCCCATCGTGAACCCGCTTGGCGGGGCACCGATCTTCCTCAATTTCGTGCGCGGCTGCTCCGCGTCGACCCGGGAACTGCTGGCCCGCTCCGTCGCCGTCTACGGCTTCCTGATGCTTCTGGGCTCGCTGATCATCGGCGCGCAGGTGCTCCTGTTCTTCGGCATCACCTTGCCGGTGCTGCGGGTGGCCGGCGGCGTGGTGGTGACCTCCGTGGGCTGGAACCTGCTGCACCAGGGCGACGAACCGGCCAAGCGCGCCGACGGCACGCCGCTGGATGATGCCCACGCCAAGGACCAGGCCTTCTATCCCCTGACCCTGCCGCTCACGGTGGGGCCAGGCTCCATCGCCACCACCATCGCGCTGGCCGCCAGCCACAGGTCCACCTTCGACACGGATCTGGCCATGTCCGTGTCGTCCCTCATCGGGGCGGTGGCGGGACTGATCGGTGTGGCGCTCACCGTCTATTTCGCCTTCCGGGAGGCGCCCACCATCGAGCGCGTGCTGGGCAAGAACGGCACCAACGTGCTGGTGCGGCTGTTCGCCTTCATCCTGTTCGCCATCGGCGTGCAGATCATCTGGCTCGGCGCCCGCGACCTGCTGGGCGAGATCCCGGGACGCTGAGGCCGCCGGCCGAACAGGGCAGTCATACCGTCGCAGCTCTGCCGGTAGAGAATTCCTCCTGCTAGAAGACCGGGAATCCCCCCGAGCCTCAGGCAGGAGTTGCCATGTCCCAACCGAACCACCCCATCCGCCGCGTCGCCGTCATCGGAGCCGGGACCATCGGCGCGAGCTGGGCCGCGCTGTTCCTCGCGCGCGGGCTCGACGTGGTGGTGAGCGACCCCGCGCCGGGCGCGGCCGAGGCCACCCAGAGCCTCATCTCGGCCGCCTGGCCGATTCTGATGGAACTGGGCGGCGAAGGCGCGATCGACCCCACCAGCTGGCGCTTCGAGCCGGACCCGGTAAAGGCGGTGGCGGGCGTCGACTTCGTGCAGGAGAACGCGCCCGAGCGCTACGAGCTGAAGCAGAAGCTGTTTCCCGCCATCGACGCGGTGCTGCCGCCGGAGGTGGTGATCGCCTCGTCCTCCTCAGGCCTGCTGGTGAGCCGCATCGCCGAGGGCTGCCGGCATCCCGAGCGCTGCATCATCGGCCACCCCTTCAATCCCCCGCACCTCATTCCGCTGGTGGAGGTGGTGGGCGGCGGGAAGGCAAGCCGCGCCGCCATCGAAACCGCCATGGATTTCTACCGGGCCATGGGCAAGCACCCCATCGAGATCCACAAGGAGGTCGCCGGCCATGTGGCCAACCGCCTGCAGGCGGCGCTGTGGCGCGAGGCCATCCATCTGGTGGAGCAGGGCGTGGTTTCGGTGGCGGACGTGGATGCGGCGGTCTCGGAAGGCCCCGGCCTGCGCTGGGCGCTCATGGGCCAGCACATGACCTTCCACCTCGGCGGCGGCGCGGGCGGCCTCGCCCATTTCATGCACCACCTTTTGCCGGCGGTGGAAACCTGGTGGGACGATCTCGGCACGCCGAAAGTGACCCCGGAGCTTCAGGCGAAGCTGGTGGAAGGGGTGACGGAGGAAGCCGGCGGCCGGTCCATCGCCGAACTGGCGCAGCGGCGCGACACCCTGCTGACACAGATCGTGGCGCTGAAGCGCGCCCATGATGCGGTGGAGGAGAAGCAGGACCTGAGCGAGCGGCTCGACGAGGCGCTGGAGGAGAGCTTCCCGGCCAGCGACCCGGTGGCGGTGCACAAGGCGGACTGAGGGCAACCGCCCTCACCCCAAGCGGGTGAGGGCGGCTGTCGCTTGAGACTCAGGCCAGCGCCTTCAGCGCGGCCTTGCCGGCGTAGCGGGCACTGTCGCCCAGCTCCTGCTCGATGCGCAGCAGCTGGTTGTACTTGGCGGTGCGGTCCGAGCGGGCCAGCGAGCCAGTCTTGATCTGCCCGCAGTTGGTGGCCACCGCCAGGTCGGCGATGGTCGCGTCCTCGGTCTCGCCCGAGCGGTGGGACATGACGGCGCGATAGCCGGCCTTGTGGGCCATTTCCACCGCATCCAGCGTCTCGGTGAGGGAGCCGATCTGGTTCACCTTCACCAGGATGGCGTTGCCCACGCCGTCCTTGATGCCGCGCGACAGGCGCTCCACATTGGTGACGAACAGGTCGTCGCCCACCAGCTGGCACTTGGAGCCGACCGTGTCGGTGAGGAGCTTCCAGCCCACCCAGTCGTCCTCGGCCATGCCGTCCTCGATGGTGACGATGGGATATTTGGCCACCAGCTCGGCGAGGTAGGCCACCTGAGACTCGATGTCCCGGACAGTGCCTTCACCCTCGTAATTGTACACGCCGTTCTTGAAGAACTCGGTGGAGGCGCAGTCGAGGCCGAGATAGACGTCCTCGCCGGGCTTGAAGCCGGCCTTCTCGATGGCCTTGAGCACGAATTCCAGCGCCGCCTCGGCGGAGGCGAGGTTGGGGGCGAAGCCGCCCTCGTCGCCCACATTGGTGTTGTGGCCGGCGTCCTTCAGGCCCTTCTTCAGGGTGTGGAAGATCTCCGCGCCCCAGCGCAGGCCCTCGGCGAAGGAGGGGGCGCCGGCGGGCAGGATCATGAATTCCTGGAAATCGATGGGGTTGTCCGCGTGGGCGCCGCCATTGATGATGTTCATCATGGGCACCGGCAGCACGCGGGCGTTCACGCCGCCCACATAGCGGTAGAGGGGCAGGCCCTTGGATTCGGCCGCGGCCTTGGCCACCGCCAGCGACACGCCGAGGATGGCGTTGGCGCCCAGGCGGCCCTTGTTGGGCGTGCCGTCGAGGGCGAGAAGGGCGGCGTCGATGTGGGCCTGGTCCTCGGCCTCATAACCGCCGATGGCGTCGAAGATCTCGCCGTTGACCGCATCCACCGCCATGCCGACGCCCTTGCCGAGATAGCGGCTGGCATCGCCGTCGCGCAGCTCCACCGCCTCGTGGGCGCCCGTGGATGCGCCCGAGGGCACGGCGGCGCGGCCGAGCGCGCCGTCTTCCAGCACCACGTCCACTTCCACGGTGGGATTGCCGCGGCTGTCCAGAATTTCGCGTCCGATGATGTCCACGATGGCGGTCATGAAGACTCCTTCCCTGCGTCGAATGGTGCGGCGCAACAAACACAGGATCTGTCGCCGTCCCTGCCCTGCCGCACCCCGGATGCCCAAAGCCCCAGCCTTGCGGGCGTGGTGCTTCTAGCGCGATCTATTGCGCCTGCGAAGGGGGCGTGTGGCGTTCCAGGCGGGCTTCGCCGCAAAACGGCCGGACGGCGGTTGAACATTGTGGTCCGCGCGGGTAGAGCACCCGCTCTTCCGCCGCAGGATCAAGAGATATGACCGATCGCCCGCTGCAGCTCGGCGTCAGCGCCGCCCTGCCCGCCTCGCCGGAGGAGGCGGTGCTCGACCGCGTGCCAAACCCGCATCCGGACGTGGATTATGTGGCGCGCTTCACCTGCCCGGAATTCACCTCGCTCTGCCCGGTGACGGGACAGCCTGATTTCGCTCACATCGTGATCGACTATGTGCCGGACCAGTTCCTGGTGGAGTCCAAGTCGCTGAAGCTGTACCTCGGCAGCTTCCGCAATCATGGCGCGTTCCACGAGGATTGCACCGTGGCGGTGGGCAAGCGGCTGGTAGACTTGCTCAAGCCCCGCTTCCTGCGCATCGCCGGATTCTGGTATCCGCGCGGCGGCATCCCCATCGACGTGTTCTGGCAGACCGGAAAGCTGGCCGAGGGCGTGTGGTTGCCGGATACGGGGGTTGCGCCCTACCGCGGTCGCGGGTGAAGCTATCGACTCCGGAGCCGCCGACGCCAGAAAAACCTGAGCGGCCCGGGGGAGGACGGAGGGCACGGGTTATGCCGAAGCTCATTGTCACCAATGGAGAATCCGCTGCCGAGCGGCTGCGCGCGGCGGGCATCAAGGGCCACATCCTGCCGTGGCAGGACATGCTGCACGACGGGCCGGTGCCGCCGGGCACCGACCTCGAGGAGGTGTCGGACGTGCGCGCCGATTTCCTCTCCCAGGCGCTGGGCCTGCCGTTCGACGAGGTGCGGGCCGATTTCGCCCACCGCGACGCGCAGGTGGAAGTGCACATCGCCTATTCGCAAGTGGAACTGTGGTTCGAGCACGACCTGTTCGACCAGCTCCAGTTGATCCAGCTGCTCTCCTATTTCTCCCACGAGCCGGAACGCATGGGTCTGAGCCTGGTTCAGGCCTCGCACTATCTTGGGGTCATGGCACCCGGCGAGATGCGCGCCCTCGAGGCGCATCGCACGCCGGTCACCCACCTGATGATGGAGACAGCGCGGGAGGCGTGGGAGGCCTTCACCGCCCCCACCCCGCGGCCGCTCGCGACTTTCCTTTCCCGATCGCAGGTGTCCCGCGTCTATGAGGTGCTGCCCCACCTTGCTCCGGCGCTCCATCGGCTTATTGCCGAGTTGCCGGCGCCCAGAAGCGGGCTGTCGCTCACGGAAGAGCGCATCCTGCGGCATCTTCAGGATGGGCCAATGAAGGTGGCGCACCTCTATGCCGCCGTGCATTCCATGGACGAAGCCCAGTTCCTCGCCGACCTGCCGTTCTTTCTGCGGCTCGACGGGCTCGCCTTTGCCCACGAGCCGCTGATTTTCGGCCTGCCCTTCCGCTCCAGCGAGGCGGCCGGCATGCGCTTTTCCCCGGGCGACGAGAGCGCAGCCGAGCGTTCCTATCGGGCCTATGCCTCGGCCGAGATCGCGCTCACGCCCACGGGAGCCGCGGCGCTGAAAGGCGGCTTCGACCACGCCTGCCAGAATGCGGTGGACCGCTCCATCGGCGGCACGCACCTGATGCCCGGCGCCATGTGGCGCTTCGACCGGACCACCGGCAGCCTGGTGCTGCCGAACTAGGCCGGCGCATCCTGTTCCGGCTTCGCCTCCGGCTCGCCATGGGCCTTGAAGGCGGCGAAGGCGAGCACGGTAAGGGGGGTGGCGAGCAAAACGCCAAGGGCGCCGAACACATTGCCGAACGCCACCACCGCGAACAGCGTCACCGCCGGCGGCAGAGAGACCATGCGCTGCTGCAGCAGCGGGGTGATCACATTGCTCTCCGACTGCTGCACGATGACGAAGACCAGCAGCGTCCACAGCCCCGAGTCCATCCCCAGGGTAAGCGCGATGAGCACGGCGGGGGCCGCGGCCACCACCGGCCCGATCATGGGGACGAACTCGGCGAGCCCGGCGAACAGGGCCAGCGCCAGGGCGGAAGGCACCCCCACGATGGTGAGGCCGATGAAGGTGAGCACGCCCACCACCACCATGGCGATGAGCTGGGCCTTCAGGAAATGCCGCAGGTCCTCGGAGATGGCGGCAAGCCGCCGCGCCACCGCCGCCCGCTCCGGCTCGGCCCAGAGCGACAGGAACATGCGCCGGTAGAGGTCCGGCGAGGCAGCGAAATAGATGCCGCCCACCACCACCAGGAAGCTGCCGAGCACCACCTGGAACAGGTTGCTGGTAAGCCCCTGCACCGCCGAGATGACCGTCTCGCCGGAGGGCGCTGCCGCCTCGGCCCGGCGCAGCAGGTCATCGCTCATGCCTTCCAGATGGAAGCGCTTCTCGAAGGCGCTCCAGGCGGCGGGCAGCTCGTTGAACAGCTCGGTCACCTGCACCTGGATGGTCGAGCCGAACAGATAGAGGGTGAGCCCGATGCCGCCGAACACCAGCAGCGCCACCGGGAACACGGCATACCGCTCGGGAAAGCGGGTAAGGCGCGCGAACGGCTCCGCCAGCGCGTGCAGCGCCAGAGACACCAGCACAGCCGCGAACACCTGCAGGATGACATCCACCACCCGGAACGCGAAATAAAACGCCACCGCCACGAGGATCGCCATGGCGACGCGGCGCGCCGCCAGCCAGTCCAACGCCATGCCTCACCTCCCCCGCGCCCCCTCGCAGCCGGAAGGGCAGGCCAATATGGGACATTCGGCACGGCTTGGACACCGCCGCGCTGCCGCGCCGGCCTACCGGGATTGGTAGACGAGGCGGATACCGTCGAGGATGCGGAAAGCCCTGGCATCCTTTGGATCGGCCGCCAGGCGCTGCATGGCACCGTAGGCCTGACGGGCAAGGAAGCCGCGCCAGGAGAGTCGGTCGGCGCGGGATCGGCTTTCCCCCTGCCTATGGTGGCGCAGGCCGGGCTTCAGCGCGGCGCTGATCTCGTCGGTCGGCTCGGCGCCGAGCAGCGGCCACGGCTCTGCGAGCTGATGCTCGGCCCGGGACATGGTGCCTTTC
Organism: Xanthobacter versatilis; assembly: GCF_043193975.1. Lineage (NCBI taxonomy): Bacteria > Pseudomonadati > Pseudomonadota > Alphaproteobacteria > Hyphomicrobiales > Xanthobacteraceae > Xanthobacter > Xanthobacter versatilis. The sequence continues at coordinate 295,708 of NZ_JBAFVB010000002.1, forward strand.
AAGTCGGCGAGCAGCCCATCGAAGGTAACCACGGCGCGCGGTCGGCCACGGGTGGCGCGCTCGCTGTCCAGCGTGTACCGCAGCCAGATGCCGAGCCCTCTGGAAAGACCGAACTTGTCTCTTTTGGCGAGCGAGGCCGCCACCTCCAGCGGGTTGCGCACCGCCAGCAGGGGTGAGACCCGGTAGCCCGCCTCGTCGAGCAGCGGGCCGTAGACGCCCATCAGCCGTGAGATGCGCGGACACTTCAGCACGATGTGGGGCGCAGTCCCGAACTCGTCGGAAAGGGCGCGGCGCATCTCATCGTAAAGTCCGGAACGGCGCGCGACCTCAATGGGCTCCGCCTTCAGCCGCCCAGGCGAATGCCAGGAACCGCCACAGGCCTGCAGCAGCCGTTCGTTGAGATCCACGATGACGAGGGATTCCCAGTAGCCGTCCGCATTCCCCTCGTTGGCTGGCATCAAGGTGCGCGGGGCGCGGAACCCCATGAGATTGACGACGCGGGTGAGAGCCGATGTACCGCTGCGGTGCATGCCCAGCACCAGCACGGCGCGTTTGGCGTTTTCCAAAGCCCAGTTACCCTTGGATTTTGTTCAGCCGCCCCGATAACGCCCGCAGATTTACCATCGTCCCTATGCGGATTCAATCGCGACCACCCCCGGAATGGCCTTGATGGCTCCTGCGATCTGCGGCGAGATGGGATATTTGCCGGGCAGGCTCACTTCCACCTCGGCCCGGGCATCCTCCACCATCAGGATCAGGCTGACCTCGCCGGAGCCCGCATCCCCGGTCTTGCCGTCGGCGAGGCGGCGGGCGATGCCCTCGATGGGCTCGGGGGAGCGCAGGAAGATGCGCAGGCCCTTCTGGTGGCGGGCGGTGACGGGGTCCAGCTTCTCGCAGGAATTGATCCGCACGCGCACGTCCTCGCCGTTCAGCTCGGCTGCCACCATCATCAGCAGCGGCGTGCCCGGCTCCAGCAGGTCGCGATAATGCGCGAGGCCTTCGGAGAAAATCACCGCCTCGTAATGGCCCGAGGGGTCGGAGAGGCCGACGATGCCCATACGGGTGCCGGACTTGGTCCGCCGCTCCTGCTTGGAAACCACGGTGGCAGCGAGCCGCCCCGCCGCGGCGCCCGAGCGCACGGCGCGGGAGAAGTCCGAGAAGGACTGCACCCGCATCTTCTTCAGCGCATCGGCATAATCGTCCAGCGGATGGCCGGTGAGGAAGAAGCCGATGGCGTCATATTCCTTCTGCAGCCGCTCCGAGGGCAGCCAGGGCGCCACCTCCGGAATGGGCAGGGAGACCGCCGAGGGGCCGGAGCCGAACATGTCGTTCTGGCCCGACTGGGCGTTCGCCTCCACGCGCTGGGCCTCGGCCACGATGGATTCGATGGCGGCAAACGCCCGGGCGCGGTTCTTCTCCAGCACGTCGAAGCAGCCGGCGGCCATCAGGCTTTCCAGCGTGCGCTTGTTGACCAGCTTCACCGGCAGGCGCGAGGCGAAATCCGCGAAGCTCCGGAACGGCCGGTCCCCGCGCGCCGCCACCAGCGCGTCCACGGCCGCCCCGCCCACGCCCTTGATGGCGCACATGGCGTAGATGATCTTGCTGTCCTTCACCGCGAACTCGCGGGCCGAGAGGTTGATATTGGGCGGCACCACCTCGATGCCGAGGCGCTGGGCCTCCTGCCGGAATTCCGCGAGCTTGTCCGTGTTGCCCATGTCCAGCGTCATGGAGGCAGCAAGGAATTCGGTGGGGTAGTTCGCCTTCAGCCAGGCCGTCTGGTAGGCGACGATGGCGTAGGCGGCGGCGTGGGATTTGTTGAAGCCGTAGTCGGCGAACTTGGCCAGAAGGTCGAAGATAGTGTCGGCCTGCGCCTTCTCGATGCCCCGCCCAGCGGAGCCGGAGACGAAGCGCTCGCGCTGCTTCTCCATCTCGGCGCGGATCTTCTTGCCCATGGCGCGGCGTAGCAAGTCGGCCTCGCCCAGCGAGTAACCCGCCATGGCCTGGGCGATCTGCATCACCTGTTCCTGGTAGATGATGACGCCGAACGTCTCCTTCAGGTACGGCTCCAGCATGGGATGGAGATAGTCCGGCTTGGCGCGGCCGTGCTTGCAGTCGCAATAGACCGGGATGTTGGCCATGGGGCCGGGCCGGTAGAGCGCCACGAGGGCGATCAGGTCCTCGACCCGGTCGGCCTTCATGTCCACCAGCGCCCGGCGCATGCCCGCGCTTTCCACCTGGAACACGCCCACCGTCTCGCCCTTGCCCAGCATGGCGTAGGTCTTGGGGTCGTCCAGCGGGATCTTGGAGATGTCCAGATCGATGCCGCGCTGGTGGATCAGCTTCACCGCCTTGTCGATGGTGGTCAGCGTCTTCAGGCCGAGGAAGTCGAACTTCACCAGGCCCGCCTGCTCCACCCATTTCATATTGTACTGGGTGACCGGCATGTCGGACTTGGGATCGCGATAGAGCGGCACCAGCTCGTGGAGCTTGCGATCGCCGATCACGATGCCCGCCGCATGGGTGGAGGCGTGGCGGTTGAGACCCTCGAGGCGCACCGCGATGTCGAAGGCGCGCTTCACCACCTCTTCCTGGTCGCGGGAGGCCTGGAGGCGCGGCTCGTCCTCGATGGCCTGCTTCAGCGTGACCGGATTGGCCGGGTTCTGCGGCACCAGCTTGCACAGCTTGTCCACCTGCCCATAGGGCATCTCCAGCACGCGGCCCACATCCCGCAGCACGCCGCGCGCCTGCAGCGTACCGAACGTGATGATCTGCGCCACCTGGGCGCGCCCGTAGCGCTCCTGCACGTAGTGGATCACCTCGTCGCGGCGCTCCTGGCAGAAGTCCACGTCGAAATCGGGCATGGACACGCGGTCCGGGTTCAGGAACCGCTCGAACAGCAGGCCGAACCGGATCGGATCGAGGTCGGTGATCTGGAGCGAATAGGCCACCAGCGAGCCAGCGCCCGATCCACGCCCCGGCCCCACCGGGATATCGTGGGCCTTGGCCCACTTGATGAAGTCCGACACGATGAGGAAGTAGCCGGGGAACTTCATCTTGGTGATGACGGAAAGCTCGTAGGCGAGCCGCTCCTCATAGGTGGCGATGTCCAGCCCGGGCGCCGGCCCGTGCTTTTCGAGGCGCTGGGCGAGGCCCTCCTTCGCCTGCCGCTCCAGCTCGGCGGCCTCCTCGGCCAGGGGATCGCCGTCCCCTCCACCCGAGGTGAAGCGCGGCAGGATGGGCTTCACGGTGCGCACCCGGTAGGCGCAGCGCCGGGCGATCTCCACCGTGTTGGCCGTGGCCTCGGGCAGGTCGGCGAACAGGGCGAGCATTTCCGCGCGGGTCTTGAAGCGGTGCTCGGGCGTCAGCCGGCGCCGGTCGCCTTCCGACAAAAGCCGACCCTCGGCGATGCACAGGAGCCCGTCGTGGGCCTCATAATCGGTCTTGCTGGCGAAGAAGGGCTCGTTGGACGCGACCAGCGGAAGGCCCTTGGCATAGGCCAGTTCCAGCAGCCCGGCTTCGGCGAGGCGCTCGGCGTCGGTGTCGTGGCGCTGAACTTCCACATAGAGCCGGTCGCCGAACAGCGAGGCGAGCAGGTCGAGCCGCTCCGCCGCCAGCTCCGGATGGCCGGACACCAGCGCCTTGTCGATGGGGCCGGCCGGCCCGCCGGTGAGGGCGATGAGGCCGTCATGGGCATCGGCCAGCCAGTCGGGCAGGATGCGCGGCTCGTCCTCGCTGGCGGTTTCAAGAAATGAGCGGGAGACCAGTCGCATCAGGTTGCGCCAGCCCGGCTCCGACTGGGCCAGCAGCACGATGCGCGGCCGCTTGGGCCGGATCGCCCCGCGCGGGCCTGCCGGCTCCGGCAGGTCCAGGGCGAGGGACACACCAGCGATGGGCTGGATGCCGGCGCCCGACATCTTCTCGGAGAATTCCAGCGCGCCGAACAGATTGCCCGTATCGGTGAGCGCAATGGCCGGCTGCGCGTCCGCCTTCACGAGGTCGGCCAGCTTGCCAATGGAAAGCGCCCCCTCCAGCAGCGAATAGGAGGAATGGACGTGAAGATGGATGAAGCCGGGATCGGGCATGGTTTACTTCATTACGGCGGAGCTGAGTCGGTCTGGCACCCCATGGTAACCGGGATGCCAGGCACCGGCACCAACCGGCACGGCCGTCCCCGCTGTTCTCTCAAGTGGTGTCATGGTGATCGCCACGCCATAGCCGAGTGACGGCATGTCTCAATCCTGGTCCACCTCCTGGCTGTTGTGGGCGCTCCTGTCCGCGGCCTTCGCGGCGCTCACTGCCATCTTCGCCAAGGTGGGGGTGGCGCACATCCATTCCGACCTCGCCACGTTGCTGCGCACCGTCGTCATCCTCGCATTGGTGGCGGCGATGGTGGGGTTCGGCGGGTCGTGGCAGGCGCCTGGCGAGATCCCGGCGCGGACGTGGATCTTCCTGATCCTGTCGGGCCTCGCCACCGGAGCGTCGTGGCTGTGCTATTTCCGCGCCTTGAAGCTCGGCGATGCGGCTCGGGTGGCGCCGGTGGACAAGCTGAGCGTGGTGCTGGTCGCCATCTTCGGCGTCATTTTCCTGGGCGAGCGCCTGAGCGCGCTGGCGACCCTCGGCGTGGTCCTCATCGCCGCCGGGGCGGCGCTGGTGGCGCTAGGATAGCGCCCCGGACCCGCCGGCTCAGAAGTGGCTGAAGCTGGCGGCGCCGAGGTCGAGGGGATGGCCTCCGGCATCGGTCACATCAAGGCCGGGCTGCTCCCGCGTCTCGCCGATCAGCGTCACCGGTACGCCGACCCGCGCCGCCTCGGCGGTGAAGACGTGGACCAGGGCATGGGGCACGCATGCCACCACCTCGTAATCGTCCCCGCCAGTGATCGCGGTCCTGAACAGGCCGGCGTCCGCGGCAATGGCAGCCGCAGCGGCGGCCGACACCGGCACCCGCCGCGCCTCGATGCGCCCGCCGCAGCCCGAAGCGGCGAGCATCTTCGCCACGTCGCCGGCAAGCCCGTCGGACACATCCATGGCGGACTTGGCGTAGCGGCGCAGCACCGGTGCGATGGCGAGACGGGGCTGGGGGTGCAGATAGCGGTCCAGCAGATGGCCGCGCTGTTCGTCGCTGAGGCCGGCGAAGGCCGCAGCCTTGCCGTCCTGCCGCAGCCGCAGGCCCAGCGCGGCATCACCGATGGTGCCGGTGACGAGGATGGCCTGGCCGGGCCTTGCCCCCGTGCGCGGCACGAAGGCCCCCTTCGGCACCGAGCCCAAAGCGGTGAGCGTGATGGTGACCGGGCCGGGGGTAGAGACTGTGTCGCCGCCGAGAATGGGGCACAGGTAGCGCCCCGCATCCTCGCCCAGCGCGGCGGCAAAGGCTTCCATCCAGGCGTCGGGCGTGCCCTTGGGCAGGGCCAGCGCCAGCAGGGCGCCGAGCGGGTCGGCGCCCTTGGCGGCAAGGTCGGAGAGGTTCACCCGCAGCGCCTTGCGGGCGATGGAGGCGGGCGGATCGTCGGCGAAGAAATGGACCCCCGCCACCACGGCGTCCTTGGTGAGCACCAAGTCGCAGCCCTCGGGCGGCGTCAGCAGCGCGGCATCATCGAACAGGCCCAAGGCGGCGGACGAACCGGCGATGGGACGCAGGAAGCGCGCGATGAAGCGATCCTCGCCCGATCCCCCTGCCCCGTCGCCGCCTTCCGTCATGTCAGCCGCCCTTGAACTCGTCGGGGCGCAGGTCGTGGGCCAGAGCGTCAAGCACGGCATTGACCATGCCGGTCTCGTCGCGATCGAGGAAGGCGCCGGCCACGTTCACATATTCGGTGATGACCACGCGGGCCGGCACGTCGGGCTTGGCCGACAGCTCGAAGGCGCCGGCGCGCAGCACCGCGCGCAGCACGGCTTCCACCCGCTTCAGCGGCCAGCCCTTGGTGAGGGCATTGTCCACCATGGGGTCGATGCGGCGCTGGTCGTTCAGCACCCCTTCCACCACCGTGCGGAACAGGCGCACGTCGGCCTCGGGGAACTCGACGCCTTCCACCTCCTGGCCCAGCCAGTGGCTCTCAAACTCGGCGAGGATGTCGTTCAGCGGGGTCTGGGCGAGGTCCATCTGGTAGAGCGCCTGCACCGCGCCGAGGCGGGCCGCGCTCTTCTTCATGGGCTTGGCGGGGGCGCCCTGGGAAGCGGTCACGTCCTTCATGCTTCCAGCCGCCGCCGCAGGCGCAGCAGGGTGAGCGCTGCTTCCGCCGCCCCGCCGCCCTTGTTGCCCTCGGAGACACGGGCGCGTTCCCAGGCCTGGGCCTCGGTGTCCACGGTGAGGATGCCGTTGCCCACCGGCAGCGCGTGCGCCATGCCCAGATCCATGAGGCCGCGGGCGGATTCCCCCGCCACGATCTCGAAATGATAGGTTTCGCCGCGGATCACCACGCCGAGGCCGACCACCGCGTCCACCGCATTGCCGGTGATCTCGGCGGCCTCCAGGGCGATCTCGGCAGCGATGGGCACCTCGAGGGCGCCGGGCACGGTGATCACCTCCACCTCGACGCCGGCCGCCTCCAGCACCGCGCGGGCGCCGGCGAGGAGCTCGTCGGCGAGGGCCTCGTAATAGCGGCCTTCCACGATGAGCACCCGGGCGCCTTCAAGGCCGGCATTGAGCGAGGCGTCGCCCGCGCTTTCCTTGCGCGTCGTGACCATGGACTGTCTCTCCAGAACCGTTTGGCACCGCGTGCGGTGCCGGAATTGGTCGCGAGGCGTACTAGGCCCGGGGGAACTCCGCAAGCCGGGCGGCATAGCGGGCCATGAGGTCCACCTCGAAATTGACCGTGTCCCCCGCCTTGACGCCGCCCCAGGTGGTGACCGCGAGCGTATGGGGAATGAGCAGGCAGGAGAAGGTGTTGCCCTCCACCGTATTGACTGTGAGGGAGGTGCCATCGAGGCCCACCGACCCCTTCACCGCGACAAAACGGGCAAGCTGTTCCGGCACCTCGAACACGAAGCGCGTGGTGGAGCCGAGGTCCTCCCGGGACACCACCCTGGCGGTGCTGTCCACGTGCCCGGAAACCATATGGCCGCCCAGCTCGTCGCCCAGCTTCAGTGAGCGCTCCAGATTGATGCGCTGGCCCGGCGTCCATCCGCCCACGGTGGTGATCGCCAGCGTCTCCGGTCCGGCATCCACGGTGAAGAGGGTGCCGCGCGGGCCGCCGGCCGTCACCGAGGTGACGGTGAGGCACACCCCCGCATGGGCGATGGAGGCGCCCACGTCGATCCCCGCCGCCTCATAGGCGGTGGCGATGGTGAGGGTCTTGACCTCCCCCTTCGTCTCCACGGCGACGAGGTCGCCCATGTCGGTGACGATGCCGGTGAACATGTCAGCGTCTCCACAAGCGCACGAGGCGGTCGGCGCCAAGCTCGGCGCGCTCCACCTCGGCGAAGCCCACGGGGGCGAAAAGGCGGCCGAGCGGACGGCCGGCCAGCGCATGATAGGCATCCGGCCCCAGCAGCACCGGGCTGTGGAACACCGCCACCTCGTCCACCAGGCCCGCCTCCAGGAAGGCGGCGGCGGTGGCGGGGCCGCCCTCCACCATCAGCCGGGTGATGCCCAAGAGGCCCAAGAGCTTGAGCACCGCCGGCAGGTGCAGCCGCCCCTCGATGCCGCCGCGAGGGGCGCGCAGCACCTCGACACCCCGTTCCATGAGGGCGGCGGCGCGCTCGGCCGGGGCATCCTCCGCAGCGATCACCCAGACCGGGACATCGCTGGCGGTACGCACCAGGGCGCTTTCAAGCGGAATATCCAGCCCGCTGTCGAGCACGAGGCGCACCGGGGAACGGTCCTCATGGCCTTCCAGCCGGCAGGTGAGCATGGGATCGTCGGCCGTCACCGTGCCGAGGCCCACCAGGATGGCGTCCGCATGGGCGCGCATGAGATGGGCCCGCGCCCGCGCCTCGGGTCCGGTGACCACCGCCGGCCGGGGCCCGGCGAGAGCGGCCTTACCGTCGGCGGAGACCGCCATCTTCAAAAGCACATGGGGCCGGCCTTCGGTGACGCGGCGGATATGGCCGGCATGGTCGGCCAGCGCCTGCTCGGCGCCGACCCCGACGGTCACCCAGATGCCAGCGGCGCGCAGGCGGGCGACGCCGCGCCCCTTTACCCGGTGGTCCGGGTCCTCGATGGCGGCCACCACCCGGCGCACTCCGGCGGCGATCACCGCGCCGGCGCAGGGCGGGGTGCGGCCGTGGTGGGAGCAGGGCTCCAGCGTCACATAAAGCGTCGAGCCCCGCGCCGCCTCCCCCGCCTGGGCAAGGGCGATGGGCTCGGCATGGGGGCGGCCGGTGGGCGCGGTTGCGGCGGCGCCGACGATGTGCGGGCGGCCGTCCACATGCTGCACCACCACGGCGCCCACGGAGGGGTTGGGCCAGGTACGCCCGAGCCCGCTCTGGCCCACCTTCAGGGCCTCGGCCATGAACCGCTCGTCGTCCTCCGGCGAGGTGACGGGATGGGCGGACAGGGGGGACACGCTCATTCGGCGCTCCGGGGCGGCTTGCCGGCGGCCTTCGGCTTGTCCCGGCCGCCTTCAGCCCCGCCCTCGGCTTTCACGTCATCGGACTGTGCCAGTTCGGGCTGGGAGAGCTCGGCCAGCGCGTTCTCGAAATCCTTGGCCTCGCGGAAATCGCGATAGACCGAGGCGAAGCGCACATAGGCCACGTCGTCGAGCTGCTTCAGGCCTTCGATCACCATCTCGCCGATGGTCTGCGAGGTGATGTCGCTATCGCCCATGCTTTCAAGCTGCCGGACGATGCCGGACAGCATGCGCTCCACCCGCTCGCCGTCCACCGGACGCTTGCGCAGGGCCACGTCCACCGAACGGGCGAGCTTGTCGCGATCGAACGGCACGCGCCGGCCGGAGCGCTTCAGCACCATCAGCTCGCGCAGTTGCACGCGCTCGAAGGTGGTGAAGCGGCCGCCGCAATCGGGGCAGATGCGGCGGCGGCGGATGGCCGTGTTGTCTTCCGTCGGCCGGGAATCACGCACCTGCGTATCGAGACCGCCGCAATAGGGACAGCGCATGCTTCACCCTCTCCGGCGCTCAGGCATTTTCGCGCGTGAACACCCGCCCCTCAGGGATAGATGGGGAAGCGGGCGAGCAGGCCCGAGACCTTCTCGCGCACCGCGGCTTCCACCAGCGAATCCTCGTCCACGCCCTTCTGGGAGAGCACGTCCAGCACTTCGGCGATGAAGTCGCCCACCTGCTGGAACTCGGCCACCCCGAAGCCGCGCGTGGTGCAGGCCGGCGTGCCGAGGCGGATGCCGGAGGTCACGAACGGCTTCTCGGGATCGAACGGGATGCCGTTCTTGTTGGTGGTGATGTGCGCCCGGCCCAGCGCGCCTTCCGAGGTCTTGCCGGTGAGGCGCTTGGGGCGCAGGTCCACCAGCATCAGGTGGGTGTCGGTGCCACCGGAGACGATGTTGAAGCCGTGGCCCTTCAGGGTCTCGGCCAGCGCCTTGGCATTCTCCACCACGTTCTTCGCATAGAGCTTGAACTCGGGGCGCAGCGCCTCGCCGAAGGCCACCGCCTTGGCAGCGATGACATGCATCAGCGGCCCGCCCTGGATGCCGGGGAAGATGGCCGAATTGATCTTCTTGGCCAGGTCCTCGTCATTGGTGAGGATCATGCCGCCGCGCGGCCCGCGCAGGGTCTTGTGGGTGGTGGTGGTCACCACGTGGGCGTGGGGGAACGGGCTCGGGTGGGCGCCACCGGCCACCAGGCCGGCAAAATGCGCCATGTCCACCATGAGCTTGGCGCCCACGCTGTCGGCGATGGCGCGCATCTTCGGGAAATCGATGACGCGCGGGTAGGCCGAGCCGCCGGCCACGATGAGCTTGGGCTTGTGCTCGTCGGCGAGCCGCGCCACCTCGTCATAGTCGATGCGCTGATCGTCCTCGCGCACCGTGTAGGGCACGGGCTTGAACCACTTGCCGGACATGTTGACCGGAGAGCCGTGGGTCAGGTGGCCGCCGGCGGCAAGGTTGAGGCCCAGAAAGGTATCGCCCGGCTGCAGCAGGGCGAAGAACACGCCCTGGTTGGCCTGGCTGCCGGAATTGGGCTGGACGTTGGCGAAGCCGCAGCCGAACAGCTTCTTGGCGCGCTCGATGGCGAGGTTTTCCGCCACATCCACGAACTGGCAGCCGCCATAGTAGCGCTTGCCCGGATAGCCCTCGGCATACTTGTTGGTGAGCACGGAGCCCTGGGCCTCGAGCACGGCGCGCGAGACGATGTTCTCGGACGCGATCAGCTCGATCTCGTCGCGCTGGCGACCCAGCTCCGCCTTCACCGCGCCGGCGATCTCGGGATCGCTCTCGGCGAGAGGGGCAGTGAAGAAGCGGTTCATTTCCTCCGAAATGGAGGAGCGGTTCGCGTCCTGCGAGGCCATGGCAGGTCTCCGGTAATGTCGGGGCACCCCGGCGGGACGCGTGTTCCAGCGGCCCTCAGGAGCGGACCCTGCGCTTATCACAGGGTCGAGGTGAAGTCCAAAGCCCGGGCATGCGGCGGCAGCGTCGCAGCCCTGCGCCGGCTACGGATGTAGGCCGGCGCAGGGTGCCGGCTCACCGCGAGGTGAAGTTGATCGGTACCGAGAAGGTCAGCGGCTTGCCGTCCGGAGGCGCGGGAAAGGGTGAGGCGCGCTGCGCCATGGCTACCGCCTCCCGGTCCAGCACCTCGTTCCCCGACCTGTTCAACAGCCTCACGCTCGTGACCGAGCCCGACGCACTGAGGGAGATGGAGACGCTCGGCCGGCCCAGAAGGCTACCCTGCGGGCGCTTGTAGCGATTGAGATGGGCCGAGGCCCGCGAGCGCCAGTCCGCCAGCGCCGCCGAACGCACGGCGGCGGCCCCCGGAGAGGGCGCGGCGGTGGCCTGAGCCGCCGGCGCATCCGAGCGTGGCGCGGCGGTGGTGGCCGGGGCCGACGCTCGCCGGGTCGGCTTGGCGTCCTTCTTCGGCTTCTCTACCTTTTCCTTGGGCGGCTGCTTTACCACTTCCTTTTTCGGCTCAGGCTTGGGCAGCACCACCTCAGCCTGTTCCTTGGATGGCTCCACCTCCGGCAGCTTTTCCACCACCTCGTTCACCACCGGCTCCGGCGGCGGCGCGGCCTCGGCCGGGATGTCCGGCGCATTGGGTACGGATTCGGGCGCCTGGACCATCTGCGGTCCGGGGGCGGCATCCTCCACCTGCTGCTGCTCGCTCACCGCCAACGGGGCCAGTTCGATCATGATCGCGGCGGGCGGCGCCGATTCGCCGACCTCCACCTTGCGCCAGAACAGCGCCGCATAGACCGCCACCGCGTGGACCGTGATGATGACCAGCGCGCCGGCGGCGAGCCGCAGCACCGTGTCACGGACGTGGTTGCGGTCGAAATCGTGCCAGTGATGGACCGCGCTCACGGCCGCGCCCCCGGGGCGGTCGCTGGCGCGGGGGCTGTGGCTGGCGCATTGGGTGCCGGGGGCACGGGCGCCGCCTCCCCTTCCAGGCCCACCAGCGCCACCTTGAGGTAGCCGGCCGAGCGCAGCAGGTTCATCACCTCCATCACGTCGCCGAAGGGCACCGCCTTGTCGGCGCGCACGAACACCCGCTGCTGGCGGTCGCCGGAGGTCTTGCCGTCGAGCGCCTGGCCGAGCAAAGGCCGCTCCAGCACATCATCCCCCAGCGCCAGCGACAGGTCCTTCTTCACGGTGAGGAACAGGGGCTTGTCCGGCCGGGGCTGGGGCTGGGCGTTGGAGGCCGGCAGGTCCACCTTCACGTCCACCGTGGCGAGCGGGGCCGCCACCATGAAGATGATGAGCAGCACCAGCATCACGTCGATGAAGGGCGTGACGTTGATTTCGTGATTCTCGGCGAGGTCGTCCCCGCCGCCATGGTCGAGCTTGGCGGCCATGGTGCCTCACTCCGCAGCGGCGTGCAGGCGGCGGGGCTCCATGCCGCTGGCCGCCCGGTCGAGATCGCGGGACAGATGGCGCATGACCTCGGCCGATGTGTCGGCGAGCCGGGCCTTCTGGGCGGCGATGGCGCGGGCGAACAGATTGTAGATCACCACGGCCGGAATGGCCGCGACGAGGCCGAGGGCGGTGGCCAGCAGCGCCTCGGCGATGCCCGGCGCCACCACGGCGAGATTGGTGGTCTGGGCCTTCGAGATGCCGATGAAGGCATTCATGATGCCCCATACGGTGCCGAACAGGCCCACGAACGGGGCTGTGGCGCCGATGGTGGCGAGCACGCCGGTGCCGCCCGACAGGCGACGACCGGCCCGCGCCTCGATCCGGCTGAGGGCGACGGCGACGCGCTCCTTGATGCCCTCCACGGGCAACCCCTCGGAGACTTTCCATTCGGCGAGGGCGGCCTTGACGGTGGCGGGCGCGGCGCCCCGGTCCTTGGGCATGGCCGCCGCAGCATCGAACAGGGTCGGCGCAGCCTGAAGCGCATCCAGCGTGCGCGCCACGGCGCGGCGGGCGAACACCAGTTCCAGCGACTTGGCGAACCACACGGTCCAGGTCACGAGAGAGGCGAAGGCAAGCCCCACCATCACCGCCTTCACCACCAGGTCGGCCGCCATGAACATGCCCCATGGGGACAGATCATGCGGCAGCCGGGCGTCGATGGACGGGCTCTCCGGGGCGGGAGCGTGCTCGGCGGCGTGATCAGGGGCCGCAACCGACGCCGGCGCCTCAGAAGGCGTGGCTGCGGCTGGAGAGGCGGTTGGCGCACTCGGGGCCGGTGCAGCAGCTGCGGGCTGTTCGGCGGGCGCGGTGGGCTGGGCGAGGGATAGGCCCGGCAAAAGCACGAGGGCGAGGAACAACAGAGCAGCGCCAGCAGGCACCTGGAACAGGGCACGCCAAAACGGCATGCGCAACATCAAGCAAACAGGCATCGCGCGTCACCAATCAAATGTGCAAGACTTGCTGGCGATCCCTGGCAACGGGGTTGGCTGGCTGCCTCCTTTATAAGCCCATTCGGCGCGGACGCTAACCCTTAAGAACTTCTCAGGTCTAGCGGCTGCATGCCGCAGGGAGATGTGCACGGCCATGGCAACAACATTGCCGCGTATTCCCTGACGGAACTTGAGGGGCATCGGGTGCGGCCGAAGTCGGCGTCCGCGCTTGCGCGAACGGAACCCGGCGTGATCCGGGTTCCGACGTTGCCACCATGCGGGCGCGGCGCCCGCTCAGGCCGTCTTGTCGAACAGCTGGCGGCCGATGAGCATGCGGCGGATCTCGCTGGTGCCGGCGCCGATCTCGTAGAGCTTGGCGTCGCGCAGCAGGCGGCCCGTGGGATAGTCGTTGATATAGCCGTTGCCGCCCAGGGTCTGGATGGCTTCCAGCGCCATCCAGGTGGCCTTTTCCGCCGCATAGAGGATGGCGCCCGCTGCGTCCTCGCGGGTGGTGGCGCCACGGTCGCAGGCCTTGGCCACGGCATAGACGTAAGCCTTGGTGGCATTCATGGTCACATACATGTCGGCGATCTTGCCCTGCATCAGCTGGAACGTGCCGATCGGCTGGCCGAACTGCTTGCGCTCGTGGACATAGGGCAGGACGATATCCATGCACGCCTGCATGATGCCCGTGGGGCCGCCCGCCAGCACCGCGCGCTCATAATCGAGCCCGCTCATGAGCACGTTGACGCCCCGGCCCACGGCGCCGAGCACATTCTCCTCGGGCACCTCGCAATCCTGAAACACCAGCTCGCCGGTGTCGGAGCCGCGCATACCCAGCTTGTCCAGCTTCTGGGCGGTGGAGAAGCCGGGAAAGTCCCTCTCCACCAGGAAGGCGGTCATGCCCTTGGGGCCGGCGGCCGGATCGGTCTTGGCATAAACCACCAGGGTCTCGGCGATGGGGCCGTTTGTGATCCACATCTTGGAGCCGTTGAGGATGTAGCGGTCGCCCTTCTTGTCGGCGCGGGTGCGCATGGAGACCACGTCCGACCCCGCCCCCGGCTCCGACATGGCGAGCGCACCCACATGCTCGCCGGAAATCAGCTTGGGCAGGTACTTGGCCTTCTGCTCGGCGGTGCCGTTGCGGCTGATCTGGTTGACGCACAAATTGGAGTGCGCGCCATAGGACAGGCCCACCGAGGCCGAGGCGCGGGAAATCTCTTCCATGGCGATGACGTGCTCAAGATAGCCAAGGCCCGATCCGCCATATTCCTCCTCCGCCGTGACGCCGAGCAGGCCCAGCGCGCCGAGCTTGGGCCACAGGTCGCGGGGAAACTGGTTGGTCCTGTCGATCTCGGCGGCGCGCGGGGCGATCTCGGCGTCCGAGAACGAACGCACGGTGTCGCGCAGCATGTCGGCGGTCTCGCCGAGGTCGAAATCGAAGCCGGCTTGGCTGTTCGGCAGCATCTTGTTGTCCCTCCCACGCTCCCCGGATCTTATTGCACCGGGCGCAGGCGCCAGCGGGGAAGCGGCCCTAGAATAAAACGGTTGTCCGTTTATTCAATGGGGTTGGGCGGGAGTCTTTGGTTCCCCGGATCAGCGCTCAGGCTGCGCCGTCGCTTGTCCGGGGCACATCCCTACCCTGCCCACACGGGAATATCTCCCCGCGCCCAGCCGTCCTTCACCCCCGCCACATAATCGGCGTACCGCCCCTCGGCGATGGCGGCGCGGGCGCCGGCCATGAGCTGCTCGTAATAATGGACATTGGCCCAGGTGAGCAGCATGGAGCCCAGCATCTCCTCGCAGCGCACGAGGTGGTGGAGGTAGGCGCGGGAATAGTCTCGCAGGGCCGGGCAGTCGCTTTCCTCGTCCAGCGGACGGGGGTCCTCGGCGTGGCGGGCGTTCTTAAGATTGATGCGGCCGAAGCGGGTGAAGGCAAGCGCATGCCGGCCGGAACGGGTGGGCATCACGCAGTCGAACATGTCGATGCCGCGCGCCACCGATTCCAGCAGGTCGTCCGGCGTGCCCACGCCCATCAGGTAGCGTGGCTTCATCGCCGGCAGATGCGGCTCCACCGTCTCGATCATGGCGAGCATGACCTCCTGCGGCTCGCCCACCGCAAGGCCGCCGATGGAATAGCCGGGGAAGTCCATGTCCGCCAGAGCGCGGGCCGATTCCACCCGCAGCGCAGGCACCGCCCCGCCCTGCACGATGCCGAACAGCGCCCGGCCCTTCGGCTGCGCCTCGAACGCGCGCTTGGAGCGCTCGGCCCAGCGCAGCGACAGGCGCATGGCGCGCGCGGCCTCTTCATCGGTGCAGGGCAGGCGCACGCATTCGTCCAGCTGCATCTGGATATCGGCGCCGAGCAGTCCCTGGATCTCCACCGAGCGCTCGGGGCTCATCTCGAAATAGGCGCCGTCCACATGGGAGCGGAAGGTGACCCCCTGCTCGCTCATCTTGCGCAGGCTCGACAGGCTCATGACCTGGAAGCCGCCGGAATCGGTCAGGATCGGCCCGTCCCACCGCATGAAGCTGTGCAGCCCGCCGAGCTTTGCGATCCGCTCGGCGCCAGGGCGCAGCATGAGGTGGTAGGTGTTGGCGAGGACGATGTCGGCGCCGGTCTCTTTCACCTGGTCGAAATAGAGCCCCTTCACGGTGGCCGCCGTGCCCACCGGCATGAAAGCCGGCGTGCGGATGGCGCCGCGCGGGGTCGAGACGAAGCCGGTGCGGGCGGCGCCGTCGGTGGCGGAGAGGGTGAAGGAGAAGGTGTCGACAGGAGTGTGGGCGGTCATGGCCCGCCTTCTGGCAGAAGCAGGCACGCATCGCCATAGGAATAGAAGCGATAGCCGGCCGCGATGGCGTGCGCATAGGCGCGCTTCTGTTCCTCGTGCCCCACGAAGGCGGCCACCAGCATCACCAGTGTCGAGCGCGGCAGGTGGAAGTTGGTGAGCATGCCGTCCACCGCCCGGAAGCGATAGCCGGGGGTGATGAAGATGTCGGTCTCCCCCACGAAGGGGCGGATGAGGCCGTCTTCCCCCGTCGCGCTCTCGATCAGCCGGGTGGAGGTGGAGCCCACGGTGAAGATGCGCCCGCCCTTGGCCTTCACCGCATTGAGGGCGGCGGCGGTGTCGGCGCTCACCTCGCCCCATTCGGCGTGCATGCGATGGCCGGAGGTGTCCTCCGCCTTCACCGGCAGGAAGGTGCCCGCCCCCACATGCAGCGTCACCGTGTGCATTCCGGCCCCGGTGGCAGCAATGCGGGCCAGAAGCTCGGGGGTGAAATGCAGGCTCGCCGTGGGCGCGGCCACGGAGCCCGAGACGCGGGCGAACAGGGTCTGGTAGTCGGCGCGGTCGCGGTCGTCCTCGGCGCGCCGGGCGGCGATATAGGGCGGGATGGGCATGTGCCCGACCGCCGTCACCGCCTCGTCCAGTGCCGCTCCGGCGAGATCAAAGGCGAGGATGACCGAGCCGTCGTCCTCCTTGGCCGCGATCTGCGCATCGAGGGCACCGAGCAGGCAGGCGCTCCCCTCCCCGCCGAAGCGCACGCGGTCGCCCACGCGCAGGCGCTTGCCCGGCTTGGCGAAGGCCTGCCAGCGCGAGGCATCCAGCCGCTTGATGAGGTTCGCCTCGATGCGCACGGCGGAGCCGCCATCCCGCTCGCGCACGCCTTCAAGGGCGGCGGGGATGACGCGGGTGTCGTTGACCACCAGCGCGTCGTTGGCGGTGATGAAATCCGGCAGGTCGCGGACCTTCAGGTCGGACAGTTCCGGCGCCCCGCCCGGACGTACCACCAGCATCCGCGCCGCGTCGCGCGGCTCGGCCGGGCGCAGGGCGATGTGCTCCTCCGGGAGATCGAAGTCGAAGGCGTCAACGCGCATGGGATCGGGCTGCTGGCTCGTTTGGCGGGAATCGCGGCGGGATCAGAAGATGGCGACCGCGCCCTGGTAGATGGCCCAGCTCATGGCGGCCGTGATCAGCAGCCCCAGCACCGTCGCGCCGAAGCCGGCGAGGATCACGAGGCCGTCCCGCTCCACCAGCCCGAGGCCGAAGATGCACACGGCAAAGCCGGGCGGCAGGTTGCCGAGGAAGGGAATGGGCAGAAGCAGGATGAAGCCCAGCAACACCACCGTCGCCCCCACCACACGGCGGGCGGTGGGGCCGGCAAACTGCTCATAGCGCGGCCGGGAGAGCTTCTCGAAACGCTCGATCCAGGGCCTTGAGCGGGTGACGATGCTCTCCAGCATGGCCCGCGAAAAGGTGCGCCGGGCGATGCGCTCCGGCAGCCACAATTCCTGCCGACCCATGGCCATCTGCAGGCCGATGAGACCGAGGATGGTGCCGCAGATCACCGGAATGCCGGGAGGCATGGGGATGCAGTTGGGAATGCCGAAGATGAGAAAGAGAATGCCGAAGGCGCGATTGCGCAAGGCGTTCACGAGGTCGCCAATGGCCACCTTGTCCTCTTCCTGGGCGGCAAGGACGGCGGCAAGCAGTTCGGACGTTCGGGGCGTGCGGTGATCCAACGGGACCTCGTTTCCATGGGTCACCTTAACTCTTAGCATCGTGAAAACGGCGGTGTCAGGGCGTCGAAGCCGCACGCCCCGCCCGCGTCCACACAACGATGACGCCCCCGCGCGCCCTCAGGCCGCTGGCGAGGGGCGGCGGGCAAGCAGCGGTGTGTCACGCTCGGCATGGAGGATACGGTTGACGTCGAGCGCCGCCAGCGCTCCCGCTTCGGGCACAAGGCCCTGCGCCCGCAGCGCCAGATAGCGCCCGCAGCACACCCGCAGGAAGGATGTGAAATTGTCGATGTCCCGGCCGGCCTCGGCCTTCTCGTCATAGAGCCGCGCCAGCAGCCGGTTCACGGAGAGGCCGTCGCGGGCGGCGATGTCCTCGATCACGTTCCAGAAGAAGGCTTCCAGCCGCACGCTGGTGCTGAAGCCGTTGAGGCGCAGCGCCCGGGTCTCCTGGACCCAAAGGGCGGCATCGGCCTCACTGAACAAACGGCACATGGGATGATCCTCCCGCTCACCTGCACCATGATACTGGAGACTCGTGAGCCGCGAGCTCTGGTCTGCCGGTGTGGCGATTGAGCGTACCCAATCAACATCGGTCAATGACAAAAGGCCGATGGTCTGAGATCGACCGGGCGGCCGGCATACGCGCAACCCCCGCGGTGCGCGTATGCCGTTTCGCCGCCCTGCGCCATCCATAACCCGATGGGCGGCTCAAAGCGAGATGGATGTTCCCAATAGGGTAAGGAACTGCGCAATAAAGGCCGGATGGGCCGGCCATGCGGGCGCACTCACCAGGTTGCCCTCGGTGACGGCCGTATCGACGGGAATGTCGGCATAAGTGCCGCCGCCAAGCTCCACTTCCGGGCGGCAGGCGGGATAGGCCGAGCAGGTGCGGCCCTTGAGGACGCCTGCGGCAGCCAGCATCTGCGCGCCGTGGCAGATGGCGGCCACCGGCTTGCCCGCGTCGAAGAAGTGGCGGACCGCGGCGATCACCTCGGGATAGAGCCGCAGATATTCCGGCGCGCGACCGCCGGGGACCAGCAGGGCGTCGTAGCTGGCAACATCCACCTCGGCGAAGGTGGCGTTGAGGGCAAAGAGGTGGCCCGGCTTCTCCGTGTAGGTTTGATGGCCCTCGAAATCATGAATTGCGGTGGCGATCTTGTCGCCCGCCTTCTTGCCGGGGCAGACGCCATGCACCGTATGCCCCACCGCCAGCAGCGCCTGGTAGGGCACCATGATCTCGTAATCCTCGCCGAAATCGCCGACGATCATCAAAATGCGCTTGCCCGCCATTGCCTTCTCCCCTGCTGCGCCGGCGCGCGAACGCGGCCGGCGTCGAGGGAGCAAGGTTAGGACGCGCATCGTCCGCCGGGTGTTATCCGGTTGCGACAGCCGCCGGCGCCGGGCTGGTCAGTTCAGGAGGAACATCCCGTCCACGGTCCGCAGCTCCGCCGGCTTGATGAGCCCGCTATGGGCCACCCGCACCGAATGAAGCCGGCCCTCGATCTCCCGCTGCCAGAACTCAAGAAACCTGTTGAGTTCCGGAAAACGCGGGCAGAGGTCGTATTCCTGCCAGAGATAGGTCTGAAGAAGCGCGGGATGGTCGGGCATCCGGTACAGGATCTCGGCCGTGGCGAGACCGTAGCCCTCCATCTGCAGGACGAAATCACGCGACACCTTGGACGGATGGGACACCATGGGGCACACCTCCATATCCCTGTCCCGGAACGTCTCGCCGCCAGTGTGGAGGCCGTCGGGACCAGACAACTGCATTGTCGGCTCCAAAGTTTCGGACGGCCAAGGCTAAAGATTGGTTTCTGTCTGCAAAAACAATGTTCTAGCAGCCTCGGGCCAGGACTGCTGACAGCCCCATTGATGAAGGGGTGGGCGCACAGAAATCAGGCGGGGTCCTCCCCCATCCTTGATTTCATTCGGATTTCGGCCCTGCTAGCACTCCGCACCTGCGAGTGCTAAATTTTTTCCGCACCCCCTTGCGGGACGAAAACCGCGGTCTTAGATCGCGGTCGGGCCGGGTGCTCTTAGGCCCGGCGCCTTGAATTGAAGCATCGAACCGGAGGTTTCCCGATGGGTTTCCGTCCTCTGCACGACCGCGTGGTTGTGAAGCGCATCGAAGCCGAGCAGAAGACTGCCGGCGGCATCATCATTCCCGACAGCGCCAAGGAAAAGCCCCAGCAGGGCGAAGTCGTCTCCGTGGGCCCGGGCGCCCGCAACGAGAAGGGCGAGCTCGTCGCCCTCGACGTGAAGGCCGGCGACCTGGTGCTGTTCGGCAAGTGGTCGGGCACCGAGGTGAAGATCGACGGCCAGGATCTCCTGATCATGAAGGAGAGCGACATCCTCGGCGTGCTCGAGACTTCGGCTAACGCCCAGAAGGCCGCCTGAGTCAGCCCGGCTGACCGCGGTTTTCATCCACACCCCCTCTTCCGTCCCAATCTGAAGGAGCAGGCCACATGGCTGCCAAGGACGTAAAATTCTCCGTTGATGCGCGCGACAAGGTTCTGCGCGGCGTCGATATTCTCGCCAATGCCGTGAAGGTCACCCTCGGTCCCAAGGGCCGCAACGTGGTGATCGAGAAGAGCTTCGGCGCCCCGCGCATCACCAAGGACGGTGTGTCGGTGGCCAAGGAAATCGAGCTTGAGGACAAGTTCGAGAACCTCGGCGCCCAGCTGGTGCGCGAAGTCGCCTCCAAGACCAATGATCTGGCCGGCGATGGCACCACCACCGCTACCGTGCTGGCCCAGGCCATCGTCCGCGAGGGCGCCAAGGCGGTTGCCGCCGGCATGAACCCCATGGACCTGAAGCGCGGCATCGACCTCGCCGTGGACGCCATCGTCAAGGACCTGGCCTCCAACTCGCGCAAGGTGACCTCCAACGACGAGATCGCCCAGGTCGGCACCATCTCCGCCAACGGCGACGCCGAGGTCGGTAAGTTTCTCGCCGAGGCCATGAAGAAGGTCGGCAACGAGGGTGTCATCACCGTCGAGGAAGCCAAGACCGCCGAGACCGAGCTCGACGTGGTCGAGGGCATGCAGTTCGACCGCGGCTACCTCTCGCCCTACTTCGTGACCAACGCCGACAAGATGCGCGTTGAGTTCGAGGAGCCCTACATCCTCATCAACGAGAAGAAGCTCTCCGGCCTCCAGGAGCTGCTGCCCGTGCTCGAGGCGGTGGTGCAGTCGGCCCGTCCGCTGCTGATCATCGCCGAGGACGTGGAAGGTGAGGCGCTGGCCACCCTCGTGGTGAACAAGCTGCGCGGCGGCCTGAAGGTCGCGGCCGTGAAGGCGCCCGGCTTCGGCGATCGCCGCAAGGCCATGCTGCAGGACATCGCGATCCTGACCGGCGGCACCGTGATCTCCGACGATCTCGGCATCAAGCTCGACAGCGTGAACCTCTCCATGCTCGGCCGCGCCAAGAAGGTGGTGATCGAGAAGGAGAACACCACCATCGTCGACGGCTCCGGCGAGAAGGCCGAGATCGAGGCCCGCATCGCCCAGATCCGCGCCCAGATCGAGACCACCACCTCCGACTACGACCGTGAGAAGGCGCAGGAGCGTCTCGCCAAGCTCGCCGGCGGCGTCGCCGTGGTGCGCGTGGGTGGCTCCACGGAAGTGGAAGTCAAGGAGAAGAAGGATCGCGTGGACGACGCCCTGCACGCCACCCGCGCCGCGGTGGAAGAAGGCATCGTTCCCGGCGGCGGCGTGGCCCTGCTGCGCTCCATCAAGGCGCTCGAAGGCCTGAAGGTCGACAATGCTGACCAGAAGACCGGCATCGAGATCGTCCGCCGCGCCATCCAGGCTCCGGCTCGCCAGATCGTCCTCAACGCGGGCGACGACGGCTCCGTGGTGGTGGGCAAGATCCTGGAGTCCTCGGACTACAGCTTCGGCTACAACGCCCAGACCGGTGAATATGTGGACATGGTGAAGGCCGGCATCATCGACCCCACCAAGGTCGTCCGTACCGCCCTCCAGGATGCGGCCTCCGTGTCGGGCCTGCTCATCACCACCGAGGCGCTCATCGCCGAGCTGCCGAAGAAGAACGCCCCCGCGGCCCCGGCCATGCCGGGCGGCGGCATGGACTTCTGAGGTAAAAAGAGCCTCTGACGCCGCCCGGCGAGTCCTCGCGTAACGCAAACCGGCAACAGCCGGTTTGCTCGGGCGGCGGCATGGACTTCTGAGGTAAAAAGAGCCTCTGACGCCGCCCGGCGAGTCTTTGCGTAACGCAAACTGGCAACAGCCGGTTTGCTCGGGTGGCGACAGAAGATTGAAATGGAACGGCCGGGCCTTGCGCCCGGCCGTTTCGTTTTGCGCGACCGGCGTCGCCCCGCCGTATGCCGGCGCCATCTTCTCCCTTCAACTCCCGCTGATCCCTCCCCTGACACCATGGCGGGTGTCCCTCGGGCACGCTATGGTCGAGCAGGGAGAGCAGACCAAATGCCCCTCAAGGTCGCGCGCCCGGCCGGGATGGCTTGTCCGTCCGGCCATCGGGAAGTGTTGAGCACGAAAGGATCAGTCATGAAGACGACCATTGTCGCGGCAGCCCTCGTACTGGCGCTGGGCGCAACCGCCGTGTCAGCGCAGGGCGTGGTCAAGGGCGCCGAGCAGGGTGCCAACAAGGGTGCCGAAGTGGGTGACAAGGCGGCCGGCCCAGTCGGCACCGCCGTGGGCGGCACGGTGGGTGGCGTCGGTGGCGCCGTCACGGGCGGCGTGGCCGGCGGCGTCAAGGGCACCGGCGAAGGCGCCAAGGAAGGTGCCCGCGCTGGCGAGAAGGCGGCCGGCCCCGTGGGTGCTGTGGTCGGCGGCACCGTCGGTGCCGTGGGCGGCGCTGTCGGTGGCGTGCTCGGCGTCAAGTAGCCGAACGCCCCGCGACCCATCTGAAACGACAGAACAAAAAGACCCGCCGAGGCGCCGCCCCGGCGGGTCTTTTCATGCCCGGGCTCTCATCGCAGGCGCTCGGTCACCGTCATGGCCGGGTTCGACCCGGCCATCCACGCGGTGCGGCTGGGGATGACTTTCGCACGCTCTCCCAAGCGGTTCGGCGTGGATGTCCGGGACGAGCCCGGGCAGGACGGGTGTGGTCGCGGCCGTACTCTTTTGAAGGTCCAGATTGGTTCTCAGAGCGCCTTCTTGCCGGCGAGCGCGGCGAGCTTCTTCAGCACCACCAGCGTGCCCTTCAGGCGCGCCTCGGCGGTGGGCCAGTCGCGCAGGAACACCACCTTGAAGTCGGGCCGCACCTTGGCCTGGTTGCCCTCCTGCCCGATGAGCTTCACCAGGCCCGAGGGGTCAGCAAACTCATTGTCACGGAAGCCCAGGACCACGCCCTTGGGGCCGGCATCCACCTTCTCCACATTGGCCTTGCGGGCCAGCGCCTTGATCTGGGTGAGCTTCAGGAGCTGGCCCACCTCCTCCGGCGTGGGGCCGAAGCGGTCCACCAGTTCCGCCCCGAAGGCGTCGATCTCGCCGTCGTCCTGGATGTCCGCGAGGCGGCGGTAGAGGGCGAGGCGCACGTGGAGGTCGGCCACATAGTCCTCGGGAATCAGCACCGGCATGCCGATGGTGATGTTGGGCGACCACTTGTCGTCCACATAGTCGGTGATGCCGGCCTTGAGGTGGGCGATCGCCTCCTGCAGCATCTCCTGGTACAGTTCGTAGCCCACTTCCTTGATGTGGCCGGACTGCTCGTCGCCCAGCAGATTGCCGGCGCCGCGGATGTCCAGGTCGTGGCTCGCCAGCTGGAAGCCGGCGCCCAGCGTCTCCAGCGATTGCAGCACTTTCAGCCGCCGCTCCGCCTGCACCGTCATGGGCTTGGTCGCCGGCACGGTGAAGATGGCATAGGCCCGCGCCTTGGCCCGGCCCACGCGGCCGCGCAACTGGTAGAGCTGGGCGAGGCCGAACATGTCGGCCCGGTGCACGATCAGCGTATTGGCATTGGGCACGTCGAGGCCCGATTCCACGATGGTGGTGGAGAGCAGCACGTCGTACTGGCCGTCATAGAAGGCGGTCATGATGTCTTCGAGCGCGCCGGCGGCGAGCTGGCCGTGGGCCACCGCCACCTTCACCTCGGGCACGGACGCGGCCAGGAACTCGCGCACCTCGCCCAGGTCCTCGATGCGCGGCACCACATAGAAGCTCTGGCCGCCGCGATAACGCTCGCGCAGCAGCGCCTCGCGCACCACCAGCGGATCGAACGGCGTGATGAAGGTGCGCACCGCGAGGCGGTCCACCGGAGGCGTGGCGATGATGGAGAGTTCGCGCACACCCGTCATGGCCAGCTGCAGGGTGCGGGGGATGGGGGTAGCGGTGAGGGTCAGCACGTGCACCTCGGCGCGCAGCTGCTTCAGCCGCTCCTTGTGGGAGACACCGAAATGCTGCTCCTCGTCCACGATGACGAGGCCGAGGTCCTTGAAGCTGATGGCCTTGCCGAGCAAGGCGTGGGTGCCCACCACGATGTCCACCGTGCCGTCGGCGATGCCCTTCTTCACGGCGGTGAGGTCCTTGCCCGTCACCATGCGCGAGGCCTGGGCCACGTTCACCGGCAGGCCCTTGAAGCGCTCGGAGAAGGTCTTGAAATGCTGGCGGGCGAGCAGCGTGGTGGGCACCACCACCGCCACCTGCTTGCCGGAGAGCGCCACCGCGAAGGCGGCGCGCAGGGCCACCTCGGTCTTGCCGAAGCCCACGTCGCCGCAGATCAGCCGGTCCATGGGATGGCCGGAGGCGAGGTCGTCCAGCACCGCGTCGATGGCGGCGTCCTGGTCGTCGGTCTCCTCATAGGGGAAGCGGGCGCGGAACTCGTCGTAGAGGCCCATGGCCGGCACCAGCTTGGGCGCCTCGCCAAGCTGGCGCTGGGCGGCGATCTTGATGAGTTCGGACGCCATCTCGCGGATGCGCTTCTTCATCCGCGCCTTGCGTGCCTGCCACGCGCCGCCGCCCAGCTTGTCCAGCTGTGCCTCGGTGTCCTCCGAGCCGTAGCGGCTCAGCAGTTCGAGATTTTCCACCGGCAGGAACAGCTTGTCGCCGCCGGCGTAGTGGATCTCCAGGCAATCGTGGGGGGCGCCCATGGCCTCCACGGTCTTCAGGCCGATGAAGCGGCCGATGCCGTGGTCCACATGCACCACCAGGTCGCCGGCGGTGAGCGCGGTCAGCTCCGTGAGCACGTCCTGCGGGCGGCGGGCCTTGCGCTTGGGGCGCACCAGCCGGTCGCCGAGGATGTCCTGCTCGCCGATGACGGCGAAGTCCGGCGTCTCGAACCCCGCCTCCAGCCCGAACACGGCCAGCGCCGCCTGGGTCTTGGGCAAGGCGGCGAGGCTGTCGAAGCGGGAGATGGCAGCGAGGCCCTTCAGCCCATGGTCGGCCAGCACCGTGCCCAGCCGCTCCCGCGAGCCCTCGGACCAGCCGGCGAGGATCACCTTCCTGGACTTCTGCAGCTCGCGCACATGGGCGATGGCGGCATCGAAGACATTGGCCTCCGGCTCCGCCCGCTCGGCGGCGAAGGAGCGGCCCTGAACGCCGCCAAGATCGATGACGCGGTTATCGCCCCCCTCCGGCGCGGCGAAGGGGCTGAGCCGGGCGAGGCTGTGGCGGGCCAGCCGCTTGTTCCATTCCGGGCCGGAGAGATAGAGCCGGTCCGCCGGCAGGGGATTGTAGATGGTGCCGCCGCCCAGCTCCTGCCCGCCCTTTCGGGCGTCATAATAATCGGCGATCTGGGCGATGCGCTCGCCACCGGCCTCTTCCGCCAGCGGGTCGAGCAGCAGCGTGCCGCCTTCCAGGTAGTCGAACAGCGTGTCCATGCGCTCGTGGAACAGGGGCAGCCAATGTTCCATGCCGGCGTGGCGGCGGCCTTCGCTCACCGCCTCATAGAGGGTGTCGCCCTTCCGGGCGGCGCCGAACTCGGCCACATAGGCCATGCGGAAGCGGCGCATGGTTTCGGTGGTCAGCTGGAACTCGGCCATGGGCACCAGTTCCAGCGAGCGGACCTGACCGGTGGTGCGCTGGGTCTCGGGATCGAAGGCACGGATGGTCTCCAGCGTGTCGCCGAAAAAGTCGAGCCGGATCGGCGCATCAAGGCCCGGCGGGAACAGGTCGATGAGGCCGCCGCGCACCGCATATTCGCCGGTGTCGCGCACGGTGGAGGTGCGCAGGAAGCCGTTCTGCTCGGCCCATTGGGTCACGCCCTCAAGGTCGATGGTATTGCCCGGCGCGGCCACCAGCGACTGCGCCGCCACCAGCCCCTTGGCCGGCACCCGCTGCACCGTGGCGTTCACGGTGGTGAGCAGCACGCTGGCATTGCCGCCCTTGATGCGGGCGAGCTTCGCCAGCGTCGCCATGCGCCTGGCCACGATGGAGGCGTTGGGCGAGGCGCGGTCGTAGGGCAGGCAATCCCACGAGGGGAAGCTCAGCACCTCCAGCTCCGGCGCGAAGAAGGCAAGGCCCCGCTCCACGGCCGCCATGCGCTGGCCGTCCCGGCAAATGACGGTGAGGCTCGGCCATGGTGCGTTCTTGCGCCCGGCCAGGGAGCGGGCGAGGTCCGCCACCACCATGCCCTCCATGCCGTCCGCGACGCGGGAGAGGATGAGCGGCCGGCCTTCGGCCAGCGCATCGGCAAGGAGCTGGGGACGCTTCACGAGGGGAACTCCGGGATCAAAAGCAGGCGGCGGCGCGGTCAGGCCGGCAGGCCGCGTCCGGACAGGTGGAAGTCGCGGATCTTGCGGAACAGCGGGGTGTCGAATTCCGCCGGCGTGGGCTCGCTGGCGCTGATCCAGGAGAAGACCTTCTGGTCATCGGGCTCCAGCAGCGCCTCGAAGGCGTCTAGCTCGGCGTCGGAGAGGGTCTCGATCTCCACATTGGCGAAGCCGCCCAGGATGAGGTCCATCTCGCGCATGCCGCGATGCCAGGCGCGGAACAGGATGCGGCGGCGGCGCTCGTCCAGACCGTCGCTGGACCTCGTTAAGCCGGACATGATCTCGATGCCTCCAAAGCACGGCGTCGGCCGGGCCAGAAGGCCCGTCCGTGCCCGGCATATAGGGGCATGGGGAGCGGTTTGGCCAGTGGGGCGCGCTGGCGCGGGGCCCGCCCCTTGACCCCGGCCGCAAGACAGGGTCCCAAGGGCGGGCGGCGGGTTCGGCCCGGCGCGCCCCGCCACGGCCAGCCGGAACGCCATGCAGCTCGATCGGATCGCACAAGACCTCGTCGCCGCCCTGCGCTTCTATTCGCGGCTGGCCCTCCCCGCCGGACGCGACGACCCCGACGCCTTCGCCGTGCCCAGCCTCGACCGCATCGCCTATGCCATTCCCCTGGCGGGCGCGGTCATCGGGCTCATCGGTGCCGTGGTGCTGGTGGGGGCTCTGATGCTGAAGCTGCCGGCGTTCCTGGCGTCCGTGCTGGCGGTGACCGCACTGGTGCTCACAACCGGCGCATTCCACGAGGATGGGCTGGCCGACACGGCGGATGGCCTCGGCGGCGGGCGCGACAAGGCCCAGCGCCTCGCCATCATGCGCGACAGCCGCATCGGTACCTATGGCGGCTGCGCCCTCATCCTGGCCCTGCTGCTGCGGGTGGCAGCTCTGGAGGCCCTCGTGGCCTCGGCCGGGATGTTCCGCGCCGCGCTGGCGCTGGTGGTGGCGGAGGCGGCCTCGCGGGCGGCTGGGGTGCTGCTGCTCCTCGCCCTGCCCCCGGCCCGTGCCGATGGCGCCGGTGCCTCGTTCGGACGCCCCTCGGAATCTGCGGGACTTGCCTGCGCTCTCGTCGCCGCGCTGCTGGTGGTGGTCATCCTGGTGCCGGGCTTCGGCATAAGCACCGCCTTTGCCGGCCTCATCGCCCCGCTGGTGGCCCTGTTTGCCATGATGCGGCTGTCGGGCCGGCTGATCGGCGGGCAGACCGGGGACGTGGCCGGCGCTACCCAGCAGGTGGCGGTGATTGTCTTCCTCCTCGGCGTGCTTATCTTTCCCGGGAGGTGAGACGGGGCACGAGTCGCCACCGGCTTGCGTTGATCGAACCGAACGAGCGCCGCGCCCTTGACGTCGAGACCAACCGGACAGATGCCCGAAACGGACGCCATCGCGACACCGTGCGTGAAGCTGTGCAGCATCGAACCCCTGAGCGGGCTCTGCCTCGGCTGCGGCCGTTCCATGCGCGAAATCGGCGGCTGGATGTCCTATTCGCCTGACACCCGTGCTGCCATCATGGCGACCCTGCCCCAGCGCCTCGCCCGATTGCGGGCGGAGGCGCGCGATTGTGTTCCGGACTGAAGCCATGCGCAGCGACCGGCTCCTGTGGATCCTGCTGCTCGGCCTGCTCGGCGGGGTGGTGGTGCTTGCAGTCCATCACGAGCAGGGCCAGGTGGCGGGCATCGACCTCAACCAGTTCAGCGCGCTGGTGAGCCAGCTTGCCATCGCCGTCTTCATCGGCGCGGGGCTGTGGTCGGTGGTGCGCGGTCGCATTGGCGAATCCCTCATGGCCGCGGCCTTCTGGCTGGTGCTCGCCGCCCTGCTGGCCCTCGGCTACACCTATCGCGAGCCGTTGAAGCAGGTGGGCCAGCGCGTGCTGGCGGAAGTGGCACCGGGCTATGCGGTGAACGTCGCCCAGTCGGGCAGCAACGCGGTGGAGGTGACACGCGCGAGCGGCGGTGACTTCGGCGTGCGCGCCGCCATCAACGGCACCAGCGTGAACATGCTGGTGGATACCGGCGCCTCCTCCGTAGTGCTGACCCACGAGGCGGCGAAGGCCGCCGGCCTGCCGGTGGATTTCCTGAAATACGACGTGCCGGTGGACACCGCCGGCGGTCGCACCAAGGCGGCCGGCGTGGTGCTCGACAACATCATCATCGGCGGCATCGTGGAGCGCCACGTGCCGGCCCTGGTCTCCCCGCCCGGCATGCTGCGCACCAGCCTGCTCGGCATGAGCTTCCTGTCCCGGCTCCAGGCCTTCGAGTTCCGCGGCGACCGCCTGCTCATGCGCGGCGGCGACCGGTAAGGCGTCCTTCCGTTTTACGTCCGTACCGCCTTGGCTTACCGTCGCGGACAACATCCCCGCGCGAGTCGTTGCCATGCGTATTCCGAGCGTCACGGACCGGCAGAAGGAACATGCCGTCCTGCTGGCGGTCCTGCTCGATCTCGGCCTGTTCCTGCCCTATGCGGTGACGACGGCCTACACCGGCTCCCTCGCCATGCTGGCGGAAATCCTGCGCGGTGGCTTGCTGCTGCTGGTGGAAGGCACCGCCTATATGGCCCTGCGCGCGGTGCATCGCGGCCAGGTGCATTCTTATGATTTCGGCGTCGGCAAGCTGGAGCGGATGTTCTCCATCGTCATCGGCGCGCTGCTGGTGATGGCGGCGGTGTTCGTGGTGGCGAAGGTGCTGCAGTCTACGGAGCCGCAGCCGCTTGAGCCGTTCTGGGCGGCGGCTGCCATAGTGCTGGTGCTGGCCAACCTTGCGGCCAACCTCATTCCGTTGATCCCGCTGTGGCGCGCCACCCGCGCGGGCACCTCCATCATCGTCCTGTCCCAGTTCCGGGCGCGCATGGCCAAGGCGGCGGCCTCCGTCACCGTGGTGACCTGCGTCCTCATTGATGTGCTGATGCCTGATACGAGGCTGGCCGAGATGGCGGATGATTTCGGCGGCCTCGTGGGCGCGGCCTTCATGCTGGTGGTGGGCGGACGGATGATCTCCGAATCCCTGCCCGACCTGCTGGACCGGGCCCTCGCCGAGCCGGTGCAGATGAAGGTGAACAGCGCGCTCGCCGCCTTCTTCGACCAGTATGAGCAGTTGAGCGCCGTACGCACGCGCCAGTCCGGCACGGTGGCCCATGTGGAGATCACCCTGGGCTTCGCGCCGAGCCGGACCATCGCCGACGTGAGCACGGTCACCACCGGCCTGCGCTCCGCCTTGGAAGCGGCCATCCCGGAGGCCGACGTGGTGGTGATCGCCGAGGCCTCATCCCTGCCCCGCCGCGACGACCTCTCACCTGCCTGCTAGAGCGCTTTCTTCAAGCGAACCAGCATCCGCTTCGCGTAAAAACGTCCTATTGGCCCTTGGCCGAGGTCGGTGCCGTACCGGCCTTCATCTTCGCAGCCGCCATGGCCATGGCGGTGTCCGTCTCCTTCATGAACTGCGCCTCGTCCACCAGCATACCGTTCAGCACCGTGCTCCAATGGCGCGTGATGGCGGCCATGGCGACGGCCTCGCGGATTTCCGCCTCGCTCGCCCCGTGAAGGCGGGCCGCTGCAGTGTGGAAATAGACGCAATAGTGACACGGCACCTGCGCCGCGACCGCGAGCCCGATCAGCTCCTTCTCCTTGCCGGACAGCTGGGTCTGCGGGTTGAGCTGCACCGCCTTGAACTCAGCCCAGGCTCCGGCGATGCCCGCATCGGGGAAGGCCTTGAAGAAGCTCGGCACGAGGCCGAGAGTCTGCTCGATGTCGCGATAGGTCTCCTCGGCGCTCACCGAGCGGGTCATGCCCTGCGATGGGGACTGGGCTTGCGCCGGGCCGGGCCAGACGGGCAGGCAGGCGATGGCCACCGCGATGCCGAGGCTCGCGGCGCCGAACGCGTGGCGTTGGGTGGTGTGGGACATGGCGGAAACTCCCCTTTCAGGGATGCGGCCCTCCAGCCGTTCTCCGATCTGGCGTGAACGCCGCAGCCCCGCCCCAGTTCCATCACGGCTCGAAGATCCCCGCGCCGAGAGGGTGTCCCGGGGACTCGGAGTGCTTTGCGCTCGCACCGGCTCACAGAAAGCACTCGAAATTCGATGGACGTATTTTCCTCACGCGAACCGGGATCCACTTCGCCCTAAAGCATCTCCAGCCCCACCTTGCGGCGTGGCGCGGGGAAGGCGCGGTCGATGGCGGCAAGGTCGTCCGCTTCAAGCACGAGGTCGCGGGCCGCTGCGTTCATCTGCACATGGGCAATACGGCTCGCCTTGGGTATGGCGATCACGTCGCCGGCCCGCATCACCCAGGCGAGCGCCACCTGGAACGGATCCACGCCGTGTTTCTTCGCCACCGCGCCCAGCGCCCCGCCGCGCGGCAGGCGAGCCTGCTCGATGGGGCTGTAGGCCATAGCCGGAATGCCGGCTTCGGCGAGGAAGGGCAGCAGGTCGAATTCCGGCCCCCTGCGGCTGGGATTGTAGAGCACCTGGTTGGCGGCGCAGGCCCGCCCGCCCGGGGCCGCCAGCAGTTCCTCCATGTCGTCGGTGTCGAGATTGCTGACGCCCCACAGGCGGATCTTGCCGGCCGCTTGCAGCGCTTCGAATCCAGCGATGGTCTCCTTGAGCGGATGGCTGCCGCGCCAGTGCAGGAGATACAGGTCGATCACATCGGTCTTCAGCCGCTTGAGGCTACGCTCGCAGGCGGCCTGGACCCCGGCCCGGCTGGCATTGTGGGGATAGACCTTGCTGACCAGGAACACCTCATTCCGCCGGCCGGATATAGCCTCGCCCACCACCTCTTCCGCGCCGCCGTCCGCATACATCTCGGCGGTGTCGATGAGGGTGAGGCCGAGGTCCAGCCCCGCGCGAAGGGCGGCCACCTCCCCTGCCCGCGCCGATGCGCTCTCGCCCATGTACCAGGTGCCCTGGCCGAGGGCCGGCACGGTTTCGCCATTGGGGAGCGTGACGATCTTTGGCATACGGTATTCCAGAATTGAAGATCGCGGCGACCATAAGACCTGCGCACGGTCGGTGGAAGAGCATAACCCGTTGTGTCCACTCGGCCGTGGCCTTGATTTTAAGGGTGTTCACCATGGGACACGCCGCCAAAGGCGCCGCCATGGCCCATGCTTGCCTTGCGCTTCTCATCCCTTACAAGGGGTGATGGGCCTTGAAGAATGGCGGGGCTGCATGATCGAGGGTGGTCGCATTGGACGGCACTAAAGGGTCAAGGCGACAGGCATCGGCATGGGCGCGCCTGCTGGCGCCGCTGATGATCCTGGCGCTCGCCGGCTGCGCGCGTCCCGAGGGCCTGCTCGTTCCTGTTGCGATCGACACCCCGCCCGCGGGCAAGGTCGACATGCTGGTGGCCACCACCCGCGCGCCGAGCGATGCGGAGGGCGTGCTCTTCACCGGCGAGCGGGGCGATGGCCTCGCCTTCACCAACATCGTGGTGTCCATCCCGCCCAACCGCGAGGTCGGCTCGATCCAGTGGCCGAGCCGGGTGCCGGCGGACCCGGCGCGGGAATTCGCGGTGACGCGGGTCGATCCCATCCCCAATAACAAGGTTGCGTCCTGGTACAGGCAGCAGCCGCGCGCCAAGCACCGGGTGCTGATCTTCGTCCACGGCTTCAACACCCGCTTTGATGCGTCAGTGTTCCGCTTTGCCCAGTTCATCCACGATACCAGCGCCGATTACATGCCGGTGCTGTTCACCTGGCCGTCCCGCGGCCGCATCACGGATTATCTCTACGACCGGGAAAGCGCCAATTTCTCGCGCTCGGACCTTGCCTATGTGCTCTCGTCCGCGGTCAAGAGCCCGCAGGTGGACGAGGTGGTGGTGCTGGCCCATTCCATGGGTGCCTGGCTCGCCATGGAATCCCTGCGCCAGCTCGCCCTGCGCGAAGGGCGGGTGCCGGCCAAGATCACCAATGTGGTGCTGGCCTCCCCCGACCTCGACATCGACGTGTTCGAGCGGCAGGTGCAGGAGCTGGGGCCGAAGCGGCCGCACCTCACCCTCTTCGTCTCCCGCAACGACCAGGCGCTTGGGGTGTCGCGACTGCTTTCGGGACAGGTGACGCGCGTGGGCGCGGTGGACCTGACCAACCCCGCCTATAGCGCCCGCCTCGAGCAGGCGACGGGCATCGTGGTGCTGGATCTCACCGCCTTGCAGGGGGGCGACGCGCTCAACCACAGCAAGTTCGCCACCCAGCCCGACATGGTGCGCCTGCTCGGCGACCGGCTGATGGCCGGCCAGAGCATCTCCGACGACGTCACGCCTGGTTCAACCGCCGTCCAGGCCGTGGGCGGGGCGGTGGGCACGGTGGTCGCCGCCCCCTTCCAGCTGCCGATCCAGGTGTTCGCGGCCGGGCGCAATTGACGCCCGGCCGGTCACCACCACCCTACGGGATCGGCGCGACCACGTTGTCGTAGAACAGGTTCACGTCGGTATTCTCCTGCTGCGAGGTCATGCGCAGGGGCAGACCCTTGTCGCCGATCCAGACCCGCTGCGGGCCGAGGGGATCTGCGCCCTCCAGCGGCGGCGGCGTATATTGATAGATGGTCGCCGCCTGCCCGCGCACGGTCTCGGTTCCGACCTGGCTGCACGCCTTCAGCGCGGCGGCGCTGGGCATGGTCTGCTTCTGCATGGCGGCGCGCATGCCCGGCTCCACCGGCATCTTCTGCCAGCTCGGGCCGTGCTTCATGTAAATGGCGTCGCCGACGGCGATGAGCTCCATGGGCGGGACGCCGGCGAACGTCATCGTCTGCCGATAGGCCGGGGCCTTGGAGAGGGCCTCATAGGCATTGTAGATGGTCTGGCAGTCGTCCGCCCGGGCGCCCTGGACCTGGGCGAGGATGGCGACCGCGGCAAGAACCGGCGTAAATCGAGCCGGGGCGAAGATCGTGGCGAGCGCGCGCATGGAAGGTTCCGCGTGATGGCATCTTGAGTGTGCCGACGGCTTCCATACCAAGCCACAGCACCCCGCGCGACCACGCCGCGTGATCCATCGGCAGGACCCTTCAGAACGACCCTTGAGAACGACCCTTTTGGCGTGGCCCGCGCCGACGCGCTGGGTTCTCGCCCACCGCCGGAGCGCAACACTGCGGCCGCGCTCCGGTTCGTGTGTGAGCGGCGTGTCAGGCCGCGGCGCTCTGCGCCTTCAGCTCCAGCCGGCGCTGGTGGAGCAGCGGCTCGGTGTAGCCGCTCGGCTGCTCGCGGCCCTTGAAGACGAGGTCGCAGGCGGCCTGGAAGGCGATGGAGGTGAAGTCCGGCGCCATGGGCCGGTAGAGCGGATCGCCGGCATTCTGCCGGTCCACCACCGCCGCCATGCGCTTCAGGGTCTCCAGCACCTGCGCCTCGCTGCACACGCCGTGGCGCAGCCAGTTAGCCATGTGCTGGGCGGAGATGCGCAGGGTGGCGCGATCCTCCATCAGGCCTACGTCGTGGATGTCCGGCACCTTGGAGCAGCCGACGCCCTGGTCGACCCAGCGCACCACATAGCCGAGGATGCCCTGGGCATTGTTGTCCAGTTCGTGCTGGATGTCCTCGGGCGTCCAGTTCGGCCGCACCGCCACCGGGATGGTCAGGAGATCGTCCAGCTTGGCCTTCGGGCGGCTGCGCAGCGCGGCCTGCACCTGATGCACGTCCACCTTGTGATAGTGGGTGGCGTGCAGGGTGGCGGCGGTGGGCGACGGCACCCAGGCGGTGTTGGCGCCAGCCTTGGGATGGGCGATCTTCTGCTCAAGCATGGCGGCCATCAGGTCCGGCATGGCCCACATGCCCTTGCCGATCTGGGCATGGCCGGCAAGGCCGCACTCCAGGCCGATGTCCACGTTGCGGGCCTCGTAGGCGCTGATCCAGGCAGCCTGCTTCATGTCGCCCTTGCGCACCATGGGGCCGGCTTCCATGGAAGTGTGGATCTCGTCGCCGGTGCGGTCGAGGAAGCCGGTGTTGATGAAGGCGACCCGGCTGGATGCGGCGCGGATGCTCTCCTTC
Source organism: Xanthobacter versatilis (assembly GCF_043193975.1). Lineage (NCBI taxonomy): Bacteria > Pseudomonadati > Pseudomonadota > Alphaproteobacteria > Hyphomicrobiales > Xanthobacteraceae > Xanthobacter > Xanthobacter versatilis. The sequence goes on from NZ_JBAFVB010000002.1 coordinate 329,776, forward strand.
AGGTTCACCGTGGTGCGGCGCTCCTCGTCCATGATGCCCATCTTGATGGTGTCGCTGGGCAGGCCCAGCAGATCCTCGACGCGGTCGAAGATCTCCACCGCGAACGCCACCTCTTCCGGCCCGTGCATCTTGGGCTTGACCACATACATGGAGCCGGCGCGACTGTTGGCTCGGCGTCCGTTGGGGCCGATGTCGCGCAGGGCGATGAGCGCGGTGACGGCGGCATCCATGATGCCCTCGGGGATTTCCGAGCCGTCCTTCAGCAGGATGGCCGGATTGGTCATGAGGTGGCCCACGTTGCGCACCAGCATGAGCGAGCGGCCCGGCAGCACCAGGGTGCAGCCGTCCGGCGCGGTATATTCCCGGTCGGGATTCAGGCTGCGGGTGAAGATGCGCCCGCCCTTGGCGATCTCCTCCTTGAGGTCGCCGCTCATCAGGCCGAGCCAGTTGCGGTAGACCGCGACCTTGTCCTCCGCATCCACGGCGGCGACGGAATCCTCGCAGTCCTGGATGGTGGTGAGGGCGGCTTCCAGCACCAGGTCGGAGATGCCGGCGGTATCGTCCTTGCCGATGACGCTGGCGCGGTCCACCACGATCTCCACATGGAGGCCGTTCTTCTTCAGCAGCACGGCGGACGGCGCGGACGCCTCGCCGCGATAGCCGGCGAACTGGGACGGGTCCGCAAGGCCGATGGCGCCGACCACAAGGGCGCCGTCCTTGACCGACAGCGGGCCGGCATCGGCCCAGGAGCCGTCCTTCAGGGGCGCGCTCTCGTCGAGGAAGGCGCGGCCCCAGGCGATGACCTTGGCGCCACGGACGGGATTGTAGCCCTTGCCCTTCTCGGCACCGTCGGTCTCGGGGATGGCGTCGGTGCCGTAGAGCGCGTCATAGAGCGAGCCCCAGCGCGCATTGGCGGCATTCAGCGCGTAGCGGGCGTTCATCACCGGTACCACCAGCTGCGGGCCGGCCACTTCGGCGATCTCAGGGTCCACATTGGCCGTGGTCACGCTGAAGGCGGGGCCTTCGGGCACCAGATAGCCGATCTTTGTCAGGAAGGCCTTGTAGGCCTCCAGATCGAGGGGGGTGCCATTATCGCGATACCACTGGTCGAGGGTCTTCTGCAGCTCCTCGCGCCGCGCCAGGAGTTCGCGGTTGCGCGGTGCCAGGTCGTGGGCGATGGCGGAAAGGCCCTCCCAGAAGACGTCCGCCTCGATGCCGCTGCCGGGCAATGCCTCGGTTTCAATGAAGTCGTGCAGAGTACGCGCGATTTGCAGCCCGGCGCGTTCCACCCGGGCCTCGGTCCCACTTGCCATGGTCACTCCGTGTCGTCCTTTTCCCAGGGCGAGGTACATCCTGAGGAGCGCTGGTCCGTCTGAGACGCCAGCAGCCTCGCCCGCTTGTTCTACGCCGCAAAGGCATTGCCCGGATATCGATCTTGGGCAACACACCTTCGCAGCCCGGTGAAAAGTGCGATGGTCCGCCTATTCGTAAAGGTAGCCCACGGGCTCGCCGGCGACCCGGTCGCTTCGGAGGTCCGCGCGGGTGATGATCTGGCCCGCCAGGGCGTCGATCTCGTCGCGCTGGGTGGGGGTCCACATCTTGAGGTCCTCGATGCCCTTGAGCAGGCCGAGGCGGAGGATCTGGGTGTCCTCGCCCACGTCCGTGAGGCGGATGGCGCCCTTCCCGGCGGTCACCGTGTCGCCGGTGGCGAGCTCCAGCGGCTTGCCGGAGCCGTCCGCGAAGGCGGCGGTGCCGCGGATGATGCGGTAGATGACGACCTCTCCCTTGGCGAGCCCCTCGGCGTCGGCCTTGGCGGAGGCATTTTTCGGAAGCAGCGATGCACCCCGGGGATCGGTGGCGATGATGTGCCCCGTCACGAGGTTACCGCTGGGCGCCTCGATGCCCAGATCGCGCACATGCACCGGCGAGGCCGCCCTGACCGGGCCCTCGGCCGCATCGGCGGGATAGGCGCGGAACAGCGCATCCAGCGCCAGCGGATCCTGGAACCAGAAGCTGGCGCCGGCCGGACGGTTGTGGAGCGGGTGCTTCCAGGCCGTGCGAGGGGTCTCGTCTTCCTTGATGTGGTCCGAGCCCACCACGGTCGGATTGGGGAAGGTGGTCGGATCGGTGATGAAGGCTTCGATGAACTTGCCCGAATAGCCCATGCACAATGGATCAGGCACCACCGATTGCGGCGTCTTCAGGTTCTCTTCCGTCGACAGGCCAGCCCAGGTGTAGAACAGCTGGCGATGCACGATGGCGCTTTGCAGCATCACCGCGCCGGGACCGACATAATGCACCTTGCCGTCATAGTCGAAAGTGAACAGGCCGGAGGTGACGAGGACGAGTTGAAATCCACCCGGTGGGAGATGCAGATGAAAATCCGTCGGCCCGGTATCGTCACGATAGATGGGAAGGTTTGTCGCCACTTCCTGTAGCAGGAAGGCGTCGTTGTTGGCGCGAAGACCCTCCAGGGCGCGATGGTAGAGGGCCTGCGGCCGGTAGATGGGATCGTAGGAAATGTCGCGATAGCGATCGACTGCGACGAAGGCGCCGCTGTTCATGGTGATGCGCTCACCATCCGGGCGCGCAAGGCCCGGCCACTTGAAATCGACCATCGACTGCATGCCCATAGCAATCTCCCCGGCAAGAAGCCGACACGGCTCCAGACGTCAGATGAGACATATTCAAGCCGGCACGAGTGCAGTCAATTCAATATTATATTCGACGTTTGAACCGTGGCCACATCCGGAAATATCGACGCGCTTCTATGAGTAAAAATTGCGCTTATGCTTCTATATCGGCAGCCGGGTGCTGAAATTGAGGGCGCCTGCCGGCGCGAATGCCCGAATTTGAGCATCTGGCAAAACCTGCTGATTGCGCGGAAGCCGATGATTGCAGCGGCGAGGACGCAGGCAGCGAGGAGGATCGGCAGGTTGGCGACTGGATCGATCTTGGGCCTGGGACGTCCTCACCGCCGCGCCAAGGCCTGTGCCCCTCGCGACGGATATGGGCTCTCCAGAAGCCGGATTTTAGGTTAGGAAAAGGTCGAACTGTGCGCACGCCGTATGGCGGAAGCGTCGGAAACCGGAGAATTGGGCGAGCCACGGCGCCGGAGCGAATGCAAATCGCGCGTCGCCGTCCTGACCAGCCGTACAGAAAATGATGCAGTCACAGCCGTTTAGATTTTCAGTCGCCCCCATGATGGATTGGACGGACCGCCATTGCCGGGCGTTCCACCGCACCCTTTCGCGCCGGGCGCGGCTCTATACGGAGATGGTCACGGCGCCGGCCATCCTCCATGGCGATCGCGCGCGCCTGCTCGGGTTCTCGCCGGAGGAGCACCCGGTGGCGGTTCAGCTGGGCGGCAGCGATCCGGCGGAGCTGGCGCAGGCGGCGCGGATCTGCGCCGATTATGGCTATGACGAGATCAACCTCAACGTGGGTTGCCCCTCCGACCGGGTTCAGGGTGGCAATTTTGGCGCCTGCCTCATGCGCGAGCCAGACCTCGTGGCCGATTGCGTCGCCGCCATGAAGGCGGTCGTGGCGATCCCCGTCACCGTCAAGTGCCGCATCGGCGTGGACGACCAGGACCCGGAGGAAGCCCTCGATCGCCTCGCCGACGCCGTGGTGGCAGCCGGTACCGATGCGCTCATCGTCCATGCCCGCAAGGCGTGGCTGAAGGGCCTGTCGCCCCGCGAGAACCGCGATATCCCGCCCCTCGACTATGACCGCGTGCGACGCCTGAAGGCCCGCCTGCCCCACGTGCCCATCGCGGTGAATGGCGGCATCGCCAGCATCGCCCAGGGACTGGAGGAGGCGCGCGGTCTCGACGGCATGATGCTGGGTCGCGCCGCCTATCAGGATCCCGAACTGCTGCTCGGCGTCGATCCGCTACTGTTCGGCACGCCCGCCCCCCATGCAGACGGCTTCGCCGCGGTGGAGGCCTTCGAGCCCTATGTGGCGCACCATCTGGAGGCCGGCGGGCGGCTCTCCGACATCACCCGCCACATGCTGGGCCTGTTCACCGGCCGCAAGGGCGCGCGCATCTTCCGCCGCCATCTCTCCACCGAGGCCATCCGCCCCGGCGCCGGGCTCGACGTGCTGCGCGCGGCCGTGGATGAGGTACGCCGGCGCCAGCCTCTGGCGGCCTGATCGCCCTTTCCTTCCGGTCTGATCTGCACGCCATGCGCGGCTTCCGAACGCGCGCATGCGGGCGCGATGGTGGACAGGGAGGCTGATCCGCGCCACTGCTGCAGGCTCCCCTGTGCCGCTCCCGTTTGCCGGACGCTCCCCCATGCTCTCTTCCATCTCCACCCATGAACTCGTCCTGCTCGCGGGCGCGATGCTGGCGGGCGGAGTGCTTACCGGGCTCATCGCCGGCATGCTGGGCATCGGCGGCGGCGGCGTCATCGTGCCGGTGCTGTATGAGGTGTTCGGCGTGCTGGGGGTCGACGACAGCCTGCGCATGCAGCTGTGCGTGGGCACTTCGCTCGCCATCATCATTCCCACCGCCATCTCGTCCCACAACGCCCACATGAAGAAGGGCGCGGTGCTGCCCGGCGTGGTGCGCAACTGGCGGGTGCCGGCCATCGCCGGCATCGTCACCGGCAGCGCCATCGCGGCGGTGGTGGCGGGCTGGGTGCTGCAGGCGGTGTTCGTTGTGGTCATCTCGCTGCTGGGGCTAAAAAGCCTGCTCGGCCGCAACGACATCCGCATCGCCGAGCACCTGCCCGGGCCCGGTGCCATGCGGGCCTATGGCTTCGTCATCGGCCTCGCCTCGTCACTGGTGGGGATCTCCGGCGGCGGCATCGCCACCAATATTCTGCTGCTCTATGGCGTGCCGATCCATGCGGCGGTGGCGACCTCCGCCGGCATCGGCATCATCATCCCCATTCCCGGCGTCATCGGCTATGCCATCGCCGGCTGGCCGCACCTGTCCCAGCTGCCGCCGCTTTCGCTGGGCTATGTCTCGGTGATCGGGTTCGTCTGCATCGCGCCAGTGGCGGCGCTGGTGGCGCCGTTCGGGGCGCGGCTCGCGCACCGGCTGGGGCGCCGGCAGCTGGAGATCGGCTTCGGCCTGTTCCTGCTGCTGGTCGCCTCGCGCTTCCTCGTCGCCATCATCTGGGGCTGACCGGAGCCGCTCACCAGCGGTGGGTGAAGCCCGCCGTGATGCTCTTGTTGAGCGTGGAGCCGGTATCAGCGACAGCGGTGGTGACGGTGATATCGCCCAGCACCTTCTGCTGCGCGCTGAGGCTCGGCAGCAGGGTGGGCGTTTCCTGCGTGGCCTTGGTGGCGAGGGAGAAGGTGGTGCCGGTCTCCACCAGCTTCAGGCTGAGGGACTTGTCGGTCTCCCACGCTTCCGTCGTGCCCGAGGCCACGCGATAGGTGTCGGCCAGCGTCGCGTCGAGGCCACTTGCCAGCGTGACGGTGCGTGAGAAGGTGGTGGCCACCTTGCCGGTGGCGCCGTTGGGGTCGAGGGAGACGTTCACCGTCCCCTTCTGCCACAGCAGCCAGTCGGGCAGCTGGGAGAGCGTGACCTTGGCATAGGCCGTGCCGCCAAGGTCGCTGGCGCCGGATGTGATTACGGGCGCGGCACTGGTCGCCGACTTGGACAGGTCCATGCCGAACACGGTGCCGATGTCCTCCACCGCGCTCCAATAGGTCATGGAGACACTGCCGTCAGCATTCAGCGTCTTCTTGACCTCGCTGCTGGAATCGGCACGGACGGGCGCAGCGGCGAGCAGCACGACCGGCAGGAAAAGTGCGGCGGTGGTGCGTGGCATCATTGGCGAGGGCCTCCGGGCAGGTTGGATCGCGGCATTGCGCGGCAGCGGCAGGAACCGACTTTCATCATGGGTGCGGAAAAGTTAGGGCGAGATTGTTGCGGCGCGGTATTTTCCGCGCATGCGCGCGCCGCATGGCTTTTGCGCAACACCGGCGCGGCGGCGCCTTGCGGTGGCTGGCCACCCGTCCTAATCCCCCGGCGGGAGGATCAAGATGACACAACAGAGCGACCCCGCGCACGCCGCCGCAACGCTTGAGGTGCTGGCCCGCATCGCCGATGCGCTGGAGCGCCTCGCCCCGCCCGCCGTGCCGACGCCTGATTTCGAGGCCGCCGACGCCTTCGTCTGGCACAACGAGCCGCCGCGCTTCGAGCCGGTGCCGCGTGTGAACCGGGTGGAGATGGACCTGCTGCAGGGCATCGACCGGGTGCGCGATCAACTGGTGGAGAATACGGCACGGTTCGCCCGGGGACTCCCCGCCAACAATGCCCTTCTGTGGGGCGCGCGCGGCATGGGCAAGAGCTCGCTGGTGAAGGCTGCGCATGCGCGCATCAACCGCGACCTCGCCGCTCAGACGCCGTCCCGCCTTAAGCTGGTGGAGATCCACCGCGAGGACATTGAGGCCCTGCCCGCCCTCATGGGCCTGGTGCGGGCTTCCGCGCACCGCTTCATCGTGTTCTGCGACGATCTCTCGTTCGATTCCGACGACACCTCCTACAAGTCCCTCAAGGCGGTGCTGGAGGGCGGCATCGAGGGGCGGCCGGACAATGTGATCTTCTACGCCACCTCCAACCGCCGCCACCTGCTGCCCCGCGACATGATGGAGAACGAGCGGTCCACGGCCATCAATCCCGGTGAGGCGGTGGAGGAGAAGGTTTCCCTCTCCGACCGGTTCGGCCTGTGGCTGGGCTTCCACAAATGCAGCCAGGACGAATACCTCGCCATGGTGGAAGGCTATGTGGCCCATCATGGCCTCGGCGTGCCGGAAGAGCAGTGGCGCCCGCAGGCGCTGGAATGGGCGACCACCCGCGGCGCCCGCTCGGGCCGCACCGCATTCCAGTTCGTGCAGGATCTGGCCGGCCGCCTCGGCCTGCCGCTCAAGGCCGCCTGATCGCCCGCCCTGAAACGCAAAAGGCCGCCCCGAAAGGCGGCCTTTTTCTTTTGGGACTTGCGGCCGAGCCTGCGAACGGCGCCGTCAGTTCTTGTTAACGACGCAGTCGCCGCCCTGGGCGCGCAGGGACTGGCACAGCTCGTTGGCCTGGTCGCGGGTGGCGAAGGGTCCGACCTGGGCGCGGAAATAGGTGCCCTTGTCGGCTAGATCCACCTTCTTCACCGTGGCCCGGTAGTTGCCGAGCAGGTTGGGATACTTGGTCTGCAGGGCGCGCCAGGAGCCCATGGCATCCGCCTCGGAGCGCTGCGACGCAACCTGCACCACATACGCCCCGGCCGCGGACGGCGCGGAGCTGGTGGACGCGGTCTGCGTGGGCGCGACAGCTGGCACGGTGGTGACCGGGTTCGGATCCGGCAGGCCGGCGGGGATGGGGTTCTGCGTCGCCGCATAGGCCGAGACCGAGGTGCCGGGCACGGTCTGCGCCAGGCTACCGTCAGCGCGCACGGCCACGGTGCGGACCCGCTTCGGCTCGGTCAGGTTCTGGGTCGCCTGCATGGGGGCGGGCGCCGGGGTGCTCGTCGTCGCGGGCAGGGCCCGAGCGGCGGAAGTCACATCCACCGGCTGCTCCTCGCGAGACACCATGCGCTCGTTGCCGGCGTTGGCACCCATGCGGTCGTAGATCATCTTCTGCCCGCCGTCGGCGGACTGGGGTGCGGGAGTTGCGGTCTTGGCGGGCGCGGTGTCGGCCTTGATCACCGGGGTGGTGCCGGACGCCGACCCGGAGGACTTGCCCACCGCCATGTTGAAGGCGAACACGCCGGCAGCGCCTGCCACCACCAGACCCAGCACGGAGACGCCGAGAATCAGCGCGAGGCGGCCTTTGCGACGGCGCGGCTCGGCATCGTACATCTCCTCGCCATGGGGCGGCATGTAGCCGTCTTCCCCATATTCGGGATCGTAGGTGTCGTCGTAGTCGTCATAGGCGTCGTCGTCGCGGCGGGCGGCCGAATAGGCATAGCCGGCCTCGTCGTCCTCGGCCTCATAGCCGCGCCCGTGGGCACCGGCACCGCCGCGCTGGTCGGCACGCGGATCTTGCCGCGACGGCGCATACCCGCCCTGCTGGCCATAGGCCGAGGCACCCGCCGGGCGGGCAGGCGGCACATCGTCATAATCGTCGTCGTAATCGTCCTCGTCCCTGCCCTGCCCGGTGGCGGGCGGCGCGACGCGGGACAGCGACCCGTAGCCGGAGCGCACGGCAGCATCGGGAACGCCGCGCGCAGCCGCCGGAGCGGGCGCGAAGGAGGGGGCCGCCTGGGGCTGGGCCGCACGGGCAGCAGGAACTGACGGCTGAGGCGCGGACTGCGGGGCATAAGGCGAAGGGGTGGCCGGTCGCGGCGGGACCGCAGGCGCGGGACGGGACGGCGCGTCGCCATAGCGTGCCGCATCGGAGCGCACCGGAACCTGAGCCGGGCTTTGGGGTGCGGGTCGCGCGGAGGTCGGGCTGGGCGCCGGCGCGCTGCGGGGCGGCGCCTCCCACTCCTCGTCGTCCTCATCGTCGTAATAGGTCGGGGCAGGCTGCGGAGCCGGCCGCACCGGGGCGCGGGCCGCTGCCGCGCGGGGATCGGGATAGGCAGGCGCGACCGGCGCCGCCTGGCGCTGCGCGGTAACACGCGGGTCTGACACGCGGGGATCAACCGCACGCGGATCGGCGCTTTGCGGAGCACGATCCTGCGGCGCACGATCGAGGCCCGAGAAATCGTCGAACGGGTCGTCGTCGCCGATCAGCCTGGCCAGCTCGGCCAGGGGATCGCCCCCTGTCGCGGCGGACGACGGAGCGGGGCGGGGCCGCTGCCCACCCTCCACTGCACCTGCATCGCGCCGGTAGCGGAACCTGCTTTCGTCGACCATATCGCCTCGATGTGTTGTCGCCGCCCGTGAACCTGCGGATTGAAGACCGCGCCGAGAAGTCTAGCCCGGTGGGCCAACCGCTCCGTCCGCAGCCACGGGACAAGCGATCATTTCATCTCGTCTACGGCCGTCACCCCCAGAACCTTGAGACCGGAGGCGAGCACCGTGGCCACGCCATGGACCAAGGCCAAGCGAGCCGAGGTCAACTCTCGATCATTCTCGATAATGAAGCGTAAATGAGGCAAGTCCTTTCCACGGTTCCACTGGCCGTGAAACTCGCTGGCGAGTTCGTGCAGGAAGAACGAGATGCGGTGCGGCTCCCGCGCTCCCGCCGCCTGCTCCACGAGGCGCGGCCAGCTCGCGAGCCGGCGCAGCAGCGTGATTTCCCCCTCGTCGTCGAGTCGGGCCAAGGGCGCGGTCGCGAAAGACGCCGCCTGCTGCGGCAGGTCGGCGAATTCCTCGGCCGCGTTGCGCAGGATCGACTTCGCCCGCGCGTGCGCATATTGCACGTAAAATACCGGGTTTTCACGCGACTGCTCGATCACCTTGGCGAGATCGAAGTCCAGCGGGGCGTCGTTCTTGCGGAACAGCATCATGAAGCGGACCGCGTCGCGCCCCACCTCGTCCACCACCTCGCGCAGGGTGACGAACGAGCCCGAGCGCTTGGACATGCGCACCGGCTCCCCGGCGCGGAACAGGCGCACCAGCTGGATCAGCTCCACGTCCAGCGTCGCCCGGCCGCCGGATACCGCCTTTACCGCCGCCTGCATGCGCTTGACGTAGCCGCCGTGGTCGGCACCCCACACGTCGATCATCTTCAGGAAGCCGCGGTCCACCTTGTCCTTATGATAGGCGATGTCGCCGGCAAAATAGGTGTAGCTGCCATCTGACTTCTTCAGCGGCCGGTCCACGTCGTCGCCGAAATCGGTGGAGCGGAACAGGGTCTGCTCGCGATCCTCCCAATCCTCGATGGGCGCGCCCTTGGGCGGCGGCAGGCGGCCCTCATAGACCTCCCCCGACGCACGCAGCGCCTCGATGGTGGCACCCACGCGATCCACCGCGCCGGTGGAGAGCGAGCGCTCGGAGAAGAACACGTCGAAGGCGATGCCCAGCGCCGCGAGATCCTCGCGGATGGCCACCATCATGGTCGCGATGGCCTCGGCCCGCACCAGCGGCAGCCAGTCCGTCTCGCTCTTCTCCTTGAGCGCCGGGCCGTGCGCGGCGGCCAACTTCTGCCCCACCGGCACCAGATAGTCGCCCGGATAGAGGCCTTCGGGGATCTCGCCGATGGCCTCGCCCAGCGCCTCGCGGTAGCGCAGGAAGGCGGAGCGGGCCAGCACGTCCACCTGGGCGCCGGCGTCGTTGATGTAATATTCCTTGGTCACGGCGAAGCCGGCAAAATCCATGAGGCGCGCCAGCGCATCGCCGAACACCGCGCCCCGGCAATGGCCCACATGCATGGGACCGGTGGGGTTCGCGGAGACATATTCCACGTTCACCTTCTCGCCCGCGCCCAGCGCCGAGCGGCCGAAATCCAGCCCCTGCGTGAGCACGGCGGCGAGCACCACCGGCCAGAACGTGCCGTCCAGCGCGATGTTGATGAAGCCGGGGCCGGCCACATCCACCTTTTTCACGCCGGCCACCGTCCCCAGCTTGCCGGCGATGCGCTCGGCCAGCTCGCGGGGCTTCAGGCCGGCATCCTTGGCCAGCACCATGGCGGCGTTGGTGGCGAGATCGCCGTGGCTCGCGTCGCGCGGCGGTTCGACGACCACGCGGGCAAGATCGAGGTCCTTGGCGATGATGCCCTCGGCGACGAGGGCGGCGACGGCTTCGCGCACGTGATCGGCGAAGATCGCGTAGACGTTCATGGGGCGGGATCCGATCGGGTTGGTTGGCCCGGCGCCTAACGCAAGTCCGGCGTCAAGTCAAAGAAACGGGCGTGCTGGTCGAGGGCGTAGCGGTCGGTCATGCCGGCGATATAGTCGGTCACCCGGCGGGCGAGCCGCTGGTCGTCGAGCTGGTCGAGGTCGTCATGCCAGGAGGGCGGCATGTCCTTGGGGTGGGCGATGAAATGGCCGAACAGGTCGCGCAGCACGCCCTTGGCCTCATCCATCACCCGCTCGACCCGCTCGTGGCGGTACATGCGCGAGAAGAGGAAGGCCTTGAGCGCCTTTTCCTTCTGCCGCATGGCGTCAGAAAAGGCGATGACGGGATGGTCGAGGGCGCGGACATCCGCCGCCGAAGCAACGCCCGCCGCCTCTGCGCGGCGGGTGCCCTCGGCCACCACGTCCTCGATGAGGCGAGTGATGACGCGCCGGAGCACCTCGTTCACCGTCCGCGCGACCCCGAGCCCCGGATAAAGCCCGCGCACCTCGCCCAGCGCCTCGCCCACCAGGGGCAGGCCGGCGAGATCGTCGAGGGTGAACATGTGCGCCCTCAAGCCATCGTCGAGGTCGTGCACGTCATAGGCGATGTCGTCGGAGATGGCGGCCACCTGCGCCTCGGCGGAGGCGTGGCTCCACAACTCCAGGTCCTGCTGGGCCGAATACACCTCGATGGCGTGGGGCAGGCCGCCGAGATAGCGGCCAATGCCGCGCCCACCCCGGTCGGTGAGCGGGCCGTTGTGCTTGGCGATGCCTTCCACCGTCTCCCATGTCAGGTTGAGACCGTCGAACTGGGCATAGCGCCGCTCGATTCGCGTCACCACCCGCAGCGACTGGGCGTTGTGGTCGAACCCGCCCTGCCCCGCCATGCAGGCATCGAGCGCCCGCTCGCCGGCATGGGCGAACGGCGGGTGGCCGAGATCGTGGGCCAGCGCCAGTGCCTCCGCCAGATCCTCGTCGAGCCCCAGGGCGCGGGCAATGGAGCGGGCCACCTGCACCACCTCCAGCGTATGGGTGAGGCGGGTGCGGTAATGGTCGCCCTCGTTGAAGACGAACACCTGCGTCTTGTGTTTCAACCGTCGGAAGGCAGTGGAATGGATGATGCGGTCGCAATCACGCCGGAACGGGCTGCGCGGCGGCATCTCCCGTTCCGGGACCAGCCGGCCGCGCACCTGCTCCGCGTCGCAGGCCCACGAAACGAGGGGCCGCGCGCCGCTCACCGCCATGATTGCCCCCTCGTCTTCCACCCCATGCCGTCGGCGCCGGCCGCCCGATAAGACAGCCTTGCCGACGTTTTTCCACCACCGCCCTTTAACTCGGGGGCCGATGGACTTACCTTATGGGCCATTGCCAGCTTCAATTCGTAAAGTCGATATCATGGAAACATCCCTCGCCCCCACTGCGGCCGCCGACCTCCCGGCTCCCGACGCCGAATTCACCGTGACCGATGCCGCCGCGCGCCGCATCTGCCAGATCCTGTCGCCCGAACCGGCTGGCACCTTCCTGCGCATCAGCGTGGAAGGCGGCGGCTGCTCCGGCTTCTCTTACAAGTATGATGTGACCCGCGAGCAGGGTGAGGACGACCTCGTCATCGAGAAGGAAGGCGCCAAGATCGTCGTCGATCGCATCTCGATCGACTACATCAAGGGCTCCCAGCTCGATTACAAGGCGGACCTGATGGGCTCCGCCTTCAAGATCTCGAACCCCATGGCCACCGCCAAGTGCGGCTGCGGGTCCAGCTTCGGCGTCTGAGCGCCTTTCGTCCCGAGAGACAGCCACCCGGCATGTCCGGGTGGAAGGGCATTTGTGCGCCGTCAGGGCGCCACGTTGTTCGGCACGGCGTGGGACCACGGCCGCGGCAGGCCGGCCGGCCAATTGTCGCCGTAGCACGGGAAGAAGCGTTCGGTCCGGGCCATGATGATGAGGTCCGGGGCGAAGGCCTTCACATCATCGAAGTTGAAGTCGCATGAGCCGGTGACCCGCCGGGATTCGTGAACCCAGGCCACCACGCTCACATTCGCATTCAGGAACAGGCGCGGCCATGCCCCGCCGGTGAAGGAATCCCCGAGGATCAGCACCCGCTGGCCCGTGGGCGCGTAGTCATAGGCTAGCGACTTGAAGGCGATGTGCTCGTTGTGGTGCTTCAGCGCCGGATCGAGGCGCGGCGCAGCAGCGCGGTCCTTGATGGCGAACGGTTCGTCTTCTTCCTTCACCTTCGGCGGCAGGCGGGTGGTGCGCAGCAGGTCGCCACGGGCGGAGGGGGACGTCGGGCCCAGCACGGCGGCCGGGTCCACCTGCCAGTCGGGATGCCCCGCCGCCACCATCACCGCATTGAAGGACAGGACGCTGGAGCGGCTGTTCCAGTGCGTGTCGGTCACCAGATACCGGGGCCGGGGGCCAGCCTTGATTACCGGCCGCAGGTCCACGGCGGTGACGCCCTCCGCCTTCAAGCCGGCAAGGGCGAGGTCGTACTCGGTAACGGGATAGTTCAGCTTGTCATACCAGGTGGGCAGCGCCTCCAGTTCCACCGACTGGGCGTTCGGCGGGATCGCGACCACGATGCGGGTACCCTTCGGCGCCAGCACGCGCTGCATCTCGCCGACCATGGTCACGAAGCGCTCCACGTTGGCAGCACGCACCAGCGCCCCCGCCGATTGGGCCGGCGCCTGCTCGCGGCCCCAGAACAGCTGGCCGTCGCGGCCGGTGTAGAAGGGCCGGCTGTCGGGGGAGCCCAGAGCCTCGCGCAGGTTCTGCCGCAGCACCGGCAAAGTGGCGCGGAAGCCGAAATTGTCCTGGATGTAGATGCCGATGTTGCGGAACTTGTAGTTCAGCTTCTGGTCCCAGGTGAAGCTGTCGGGGATCGCCACCCGCCATTGGCCCGAGGCCACCGGATCGGGGATGAGGTTGGACAGCAACAGGAAGCCGAACAGGCCGGCCACGAGGACGCCGATATAGCGGCGCGGGCGCGAGAGCAGGGTCACGGCGGCGCCTCCTCAGAACCGGTAATAGAGGAAGGGGGTGGCGGTGGTGCCGCCCACCCAGGCCACGCTCGCCAGCATCAGCACGGCGATGAAGGCGTAGTTTACCACGGCGGCGAAGGCCCCCTGCCCGGCCAGCGCCTTCCAGCGCGGCCAGCGGAAGAAGCCGATGAGCCCGCCCACCACGAGCGCCGCGATGGCCAGCGGCGTCAGCCCGAAGCCCAGCGCCAGCGAGGCCCGGCTGAACCCATGGAACCCGGCAAGGCCGGCGAACATATCCATGGCGCCGCCGAAGCTGTCGGCGCGAAACCACACCCAGCCCAGCATCACCGCCACCACCGTATAGAAATGGGCCACCGCCCCCGGCAACCGCTTCAGCCAGCGGCCGAGGAAGGCCCGCTCGATGATGAGCAGCGCGCCGTGATGGGCGCCCCAGATGACGAAGTTCCAGCTGGCGCCATGCCACAGGCCGCACAGCAGGAACACGGCGGAAAGGTTCAGGTAGGTGCGCAATTCCCCGCGCCGGTTACCGCCAAGGGGGATGTAGAGATAGTCGCGCAGGAAGGCGGAGAGGCTCATGTGCCAGCGCCGCCAGAAGTCGGTCATGGAATGGGCGGTGTAGGGCACGCGGAAATTGCGCGGCAGCACGAAGCCCACCATCACGCCGAGGCCCACTGCCATGGTGGAATAGCCGGCGAAGTCGAAATAGATCTGCACCGTATAGGCATAGAGGCCCAGCCAGGCCTCCGCGAAGGTGGGGTGGGTGGTGGTGTCGAATACCCCGTCGGCCAACCGCGCCACCTCGTCGGCGATCAGCACCTTCCAGGCGAGGCCGATGACGAACAGACGCGCTCCGGCCGAGAACCGCCCCATGGTGGTGCGCCGCCGGGACAGCTGCTTCGCCACCGTGGCATAGCGCACGATGGGGCCGGCGACCAGTTGCGGGAACATGCACATGTAGAGCGCGAACTGCGCCGGATCGCGATTGGCGTGCACCTTCCGCTTGTAGATGTCGGCAAGGTACGAGATGGCATGGAAGGAATAGAAGGAGATGCCCAGCGGCAGCGAGATCCGCGGCATGGGCAGCGATGCGCCCAAGGGCTCGATCACCGCGTTCACATTCTCCACCAGGAAGCCGGTGTATTTGAAGATGCCCAGCAGCAGCAGGTTGAAGACCACGCCATAGACCAGCAGGCGCTGGCGCGGCGCTCCGTCGCGATCGTCGATGGCGCGGGCGAGCAGGAAGTTGATCGCCACCGACGCCAGGAGAAGCAGGATGTGGGGCGTGTAGCCTGCAGAATAGAATACGAGTGAGAAGGCCAGAAAGATATAGTTCCGCGTCGTAATGGACTTCGCGGAGAAATAAGACGCAAGGAACAGGGGGAAGAAGTAGAACAGAAACTCGATGGACGCGAACGTCATGCCACTGCGCCGCCACTGAAGGACAAGGGGGCGTTCCTGCCACTCTTTGCCCGCCATCGCAACCCTTGCCCTCGCAACCACTCGCGACCTTGGCCTGATTTGAGCCGCGCCCGCGGCAACGGCCATTGCCTCCCGGCGGCACCGGGGTATCCTCCGCCACCGAAGGAGCCCGCCCCATGCGCATCGCCACCTGGAACGTCAATTCCATCCGCCAGCGGCTGGACCACGCCGTGCGCTGGCTGGGCGAGACGCGGCCGGACATCGTCTGCATCCAGGAAATCAAGTGCCAGACCGAGGCCTTCCCGAAGGAGGCGTTCGAGCAGCTTGGCTATAACGTCACCGTGCACGGGCAGAAGGGCTTCAACGGCGTCGCCCTGCTCTCCCGCCTGCCGCTGGAGGACGTGACCCACGGCCTCGCCGGCGACGATGGCGACGTGCAGGCCCGCTTTATCGAGGCGGTGGTTTCGGTGAAGGGGGGCGTGGTGCGGGTCGCCTGCCTGTACCTGCCCAACGGCAACCCGGTGGACACCGAGAAATACCCCTACAAGCTCGGCTTCATGGAGCGCCTGGAGGCCTTCGCCGCCGACCGGCTGAAGCTGGAGGAACCGCTGATCCTCGCCGGCGACTTCAACGTCATCCCCGAGGCGCGCGACGCGGCGGACCCTTCCGCCTGGGTGAATGACGCCCTGTTCCTGCCGCGCACCCGCTCGGCCTTCCGGTCACTCACCCATCTCGGGCTCACCGACGCCCTGCGCGCCACATCGGACGCTGGGCGGCTCTACACCTTCTGGGACTATCAGGCGGGGGCGTGGCAGCGCGACATGGGCATTCGCATCGACCACCTTTTGCTGTCACCCCAGGCGGCGGACAAGCTCATCGCCACCGGCATCGACAAGCATGTGCGCGCCTGGGAAAAGCCCTCGGACCATGTGCCCATCTGGGCCGATCTCGCCATCGCGGCCTGAGTTGGTCATGTGGGAAGGATCCCTCGCCGGCGGCTGCCTGTGCGGGCGCCTGCGCTACCGGGTGCGCCACATTGAGAGCGCCTATTGGTGCCATTGCACCATATGCCGCCGCGCCTCCGGCTCCGGCGCATTGCCTTGGCTCACCGTAGCGCGAGCAGATTTCGAGATGACGGCCGGCACCCCGGCGCGCTTCTCATCCTCGCCGGGCGTGACGCGCCTGTTCTGCGGCCATTGCGGCAGCCCGATCCTGTTCGACATGGCGAATGAGGCGGCGGTGGACGTGACCGTCGGCACGCTGGACGATCCGGACGCAGTGACGCCGACCCATCACATCTGGACGCAATCGGCACTTGAGATGACGGCCGGGCTAGGTGCCGGCCTGCCCCGCCATGAGGCTGAGCGGGAAAACTAGAAGCGGCGCCTCACCTCTTGGCGGTCTTCAGCCAGTTTTCAAGGTAGAGCAGCGCCTTCTCCCGCTCGTCGGCCGTCGCATCGGCGAAGGCTTCCTCCTGAAGCGTCACCACCCACTTGTCCTCGGGCCGCACCGCGGCATCGCGCGCCAGAGTGAGCCACATGAGGCCGCGCGCCGCCTGACGCGGCACCCCCTCGTCGCCCCGGAACAAGAGCTGGCCCAGCATGGCCTGCGCCTCGAACTGGCCCTTCTGCGAGGCCAGCGTCAGCCAGCGGCCGGCATTGCGCGCATCGCGCGGGCCGCCGACGCCGTCCAGATAGAGCTTGCCCAGATGGTACTGGGCATCCGCATCGCCGAAATAGGAAGCCGCGTAGGAGAACATGTCCCGCGCCCGCGAGGCGTCGCGCTTCACTCCGGCGGACGGAATGCCCACGAGGTAATAAGAGCCCAGTGCCACGAAGGCATTGGCTACGAAACGGGACTGCGCCGTGCCAGGATAATCCTCGGCATGGGTGTTGGCGATCTTGGAGAAATAGTCGAACGCCTTGGCGTCGTCACGTTTCACGCCATCGCCGTCGGCATAGATGCGGCCGAGCTTCCACTGGGCCATGGCGTGGCCCTGGGATGCGGCATAGCCGAGGGCGTCGATGCCCTTGGCGGTCTGGCCGGCGCGCAGGGCCTGCGCCCCGGTGCGGAAGGCCTCGTCCACGGGACGTACGGCCGGCGCCAGCGGCACATTGGCCGGCGGCGTCATCGGCTGGGTCTCATAGGGCTGCAGAATCTGCGCCGTGCCGTCGAAGGCGTGGGCCAGCGGCACCGAAAGACAGGCAGCCATGGCGCTGGCGAACACGACGGCACAGGCGCGCCGCGCGCCCGCCGACCGCCCGAGGCGCCCGGCCACGCGGCCCGAATATCTGATCTTCGTTGTGCCACCCAAAATCATGATGGAGGGAAGGTGCCGGAGCGTGGCGGCAATATCTGGGCCGAGGAAAGGCCGAGCCGCGGCGTTGGAGCGGCAAGGTTTCGAGCGTCCCCTCAGGCGTCGCCTGGAGGCGAGCTCCGCAACGCCCCCCGGCGCCACCCTTTCGAGAATGCAACGTCCGTCCATAAGGACCCACCTCAGGCGCGGCGTTCGGAAACACTTTCCGAGCTACGCTCACGTCGCGCGTTGCTTTCCGTTTCACTGGGGTTTTGTGGCGGCTTCGCGGCGCCTTGGGGCCCCCGCCGGGGCGGCAACTTCAAAGGCACGGGAGTGTGTCTTCGCTGTCACAATATTGAGAGGGAAAACGGCCGGTTTCCTTTACGCGAACACTGTCGCGGGCCGTGCGGACGCGCTGGAGCGTGGCAAAGGCGTCACACTCGCCTTGCCGCGGGCGCTCGCCGCCGGCCGGAGCGACGGGGGCAACGCCCCCGTCCGGCAGCGCTCAGGCCGCCCCGCCCGAAAGCTGGGTTATTGCTGCGCGGACCTTGGCCTTGCGGTTGAGATATTCCTCGCGCTTCTCGCGCTCGGCCTCCACCACCTCTTCCGGCGCGCGGGCGACGAAGCTCTCGTTGCCGAGCTTGGCGTCGATGCGGGCCACCTCCTGGTCGAGCTTGGCCTCTTCCTTCTTCAGGCGTCCGAGCTCGGCGGCAAGGTCCACCACGCCGGAAAGCGGCAGGGCCGCCACCTCGCCGCGCACCACCATCTGCACCGACTCGCCGGGCACGGTGTCGGCCACCGTCACGCCGGAGAGGCGGGCAAGGCGGCGGATGGCGTCGTCCCACGCGGCGGCACGGGCGTTGGTCTCCGCGCCCGGCTCCACCAGCACGAGAGGCACCTGCGCGCCCGCGGGCACGTTCATCTCGGCGCGCACGGAGCGGATCTCGGTGATGAGGTCCACCACCCAGCCCACTTCCGCCTCGGCGTCGGGCGCCTCGAGGCCGGACAGGTCGGGCCAGGGGGCGAGGGCCAGAAGGCTGGTGCGGGCCGGGCCGTCCTTGCCGGTCTCGGCCCACAATTCCTCGGTGAGGAAGGGCATGAAGGGGTGCAGCAGCGCCATGGCCACGTCCAGCACATAGGCGGTGGTGGCCCGCGTCTCGTCCTTGGCCGGGCCGTCGGGGCCGGAGAGCAGGGGCTTCGCCAGCTCCAGGTGCCAGTCGCAGAACACGTTCCAGAGGAAGCGGTAGATCGCGGCCGCCGCCTCGTTGAAGCGGTAGGCCAGGATCGCCTCGGATACCTCGGCCGTGGCGCGGGCGGCCTCGCCGATGATCCAGCGGTTCAGGGTGCCCTCCACCTTGGCCGGATCGAAGCCCTCCACCCGCACGCAGCCATTCATCTGGGCGAAGCGCACCGCGTTCCAGAGCTTGGTGGCGAAGTTCCGGTAGCCCTCCACCCGGGAGGTGGCGAGCTTGATGTCGCGCCCTTGCGCCGCCATGGCGGCCAGGGTGAAGCGCAGGGCGTCGGCGCCGTATTTCTCCACGAGGTCCAGCGGGTCGATGACGTTGCCCTTGGACTTCGACATCTTCGCCCCCTTCTCGTCGCGGACGAGGGCGTGGATGTAGACGTCCTTGAACGGCACTTCGCCATCCATGAAATGCAGGCCCATCATCATCATCCGGGCCACCCAGAAGAAGATGATGTCGAAGCCTGTCACCAGCACGCTAGTGGGGTAGAACTTCTTCAGCTCGGCGGTCTCGTCCGGCCAGCCCATGGTGGAGAAGGGCCACAGGGCCGAGGAGAACCAGGTGTCGAGCACGTCCTCGTCGCGGGTGAGGAAGCCGGCGCGCCTGTCGGCATCGTCGATCAGCGCCTGGGCGTCCTCGGGCGAGAGCGTCTCGTTCCCGACGTTGTGCGCGATCGCCTGCTCGAAGGCCTCGTCCTCGTCCATGGCGACGAAGACATTGCCGAAGGGGTCGTACCAGGCCGGGATCTGGTGGCCCCACCACAGCTGGCGGGAGATGCACCAGGGCTGGATGTTCTCCAGCCACTCGAAATAGGTCTTCTCCCAGTTCTTCGGCACGAAGGCGGTGCGGCCCTCGCGCACGGCGGCCAGCGCCGGCTGGGCCAGGGTCTTGGCGTCCACATACCACTGGTCGGTGAGCCAGGGCTCGATGACCACGTTGGAGCGGTCGCCATGAGGCACCATATGGGTGTGCGGCTCGATCTGCTCCAGCAGTTCGAGGCCGGTCAGCAGGTCCACGATCTGCTTGCGCGCGGCGAAGCGGTCCTGGCCCTTCAGGTGGGAGAGCTGGCCGGCGGCATCGGGCGCATCCACATAGGCCTCGGGGCGCTCGGCATAATCGTCGAGGATGCCCTGCGGGTCGATGCGCGCTTCGGCATCCAGCACGTTGATCATGGGCAGGCCATGGCGCTTGCCCACCTCGAAGTCGTTGAAATCATGCGCCGGGGTGATCTTCACCGCGCCCGAGCCCTTCTCGGGGTCGGAATACTCATCCGCCACGATGGGGATACGCCGGCCCACCAGCGGCAGGATCACAAATTTGCCGATGAGATCGCGATAGCGCTCGTCCTCGGGGTGCACCGCCACCGCCGTGTCGCCCAGCATGGTCTCAGGGCGGGTGGTGGCCACCGTGATGAAGCGGTCCTTCTCGCCCTCGATGGGATAGCGCAGGTGCCAGAGGTTGCCCTTCACCTCCACCGGCAGCACCTCGAGGTCGGAGATGGCGGACTGGAACTTGGGGTCCCAGTTCACGAGGCGCTTGTCCTTGTAGATCAGGCCCTCGCGATAGAGCTGCACGAACACCTTCAGCACAGCGCGACTGAGGCCCTCGTCCATGGTGAAGCGCTCACGCGACCAGTCGCAGGACGCGCCCAGCTTCTTCAGCTGGTTGACGATGGTGCCGCCCGATTCGGCCTTCCACGCCCACACCTTCTCCACGAAGGCGACGCGGCCCATGTCGCGCCGGCCCGGCAGCTTCTGGGCGGCGAGCTGGCGCTCCACCACCATCTGGGTGGCGATGCCCGCATGGTCGGTGCCGGGCTGCCACAGCACGTCCTTGCCACGCATGCGCTCGAAGCGGGCCAGCACGTCCTGCAGCGTGTTGTTGAGCGCATGGCCCATGTGCAGGGAGCCGGTGACGTTCGGCGGCGGGATCACGATGGAGAAGCCTTCGGCGTCCTTGCGCTCGGGACGGCCGCACCGGAACGCGCCGGCCTCTTCCCACTGGGCGGCGATGCGCTCTTCCACGGCGGCGGGATCGAAGACTTTTTCCAGCATGAAACAGGCTCCGCGGATGGTGCCGGGCGCAGTGCAGGGGCGCACGTGGCGGCCGGCCATGCCTCCGCAACGGACGGGACAGGTCTGCGGGCGTTAAAGCCGCTCCGGCAGGCCGGCGTCAACCACGCGGCGCGTGGCGCCTCCGTGCGGTGCCGCGTCCGGACCCGGCGCAACGAAAAAAGCCGCCGATCAGCAGGCGCGATCAGCGGCTTGAGAGCAGAATTGCAAAATCACAGTCAGCGCGGGCGACGCGCCACCCGCTCGATCTCGGCCCTCACCAGACGTTCCACGATGGAGGGCAGATTCTGGTCCAGCCAATCCTTCAGCATCGGCCGCAGGATCTCCTTCACCAGATCTTCGATGGTGCGCTGCTTCTGCGGCAGCAGCAGGTCGCCCAGCGACTGGAAGGCGGCCGCGACCACGTCATCCACGTTGGGGGACAGCAGATCGCGGCGGCGCACCGCGTCCCCGCGGTCGTCGGTTTCAGGCTGGGCATCCACGGCGGCAGGCTCCTCGGCAACGGGTGGGGCGGGACGCCGTGGCATCGGGGGTGCCCGGTCTTCACCGCGCGGGCCGGAACGCAGCTCCGGGGCCGGGCGCTCGGCAAGCCGCGCAGCCCTGGGCGCGGGCGGAGCCTCGAACCGCTCCGGCTCGGACGGGGTGGCCGGCCGCCGCTCGAAATCGCGCACCACGCGCGGTGCGGCCTCGGGCGCGAACGCCCGGCCACGCTCGCGGGCCGACGGCTCCGCGGGCGCGTGGCCGTTCACAGCGTGACCCTGGGCCTGGGCATTAGCCGGATGCGGGGGTTCAAACTGGTCGCTTTCGGGCTGGTCGCCGGACAAGGTCTCGGAGGTCAAATGCTCGCTCAGCTCCTCAAGGTCGATGCGGGCACGGGCGCGCGCCGGCCCCTCTCCCGTCGCGGGGCGCAAGGCGGCTTCGCGGCGCCCTCCATCACGCGCACCCGAACCTTGGGGTTCGGCGCGACGGGTCGGCCGCTCCGCCGCGTCGGGACCGGGTTCGGACTGATCGGGCCGGCGGTGCTCCGCGGGCGCAGGCCGGGCCGCCCGCTCGGGCGCCGGACGCGCAGCGGCGGGCGACGCATCGTCATCCGCCATGATGCGGCGGATGGAGGCAAGGATGTCTTCCATTGACGGCTCTTGCACCTTTGGGATCGCAGCCATGTTCGACCTCGGCCGAAGGCGTCCCGGCGCACCTTTGCGTGCGGCCGCACCGGTGGGCGAGAATCGCCAAACGCGATGTCAAGTATTCACCCTGGAACCGGGCTGCAAAAGAGCCCGGCACACCCCAATTCAGCGTTATTTTGAGGGCTACTTCCCGTCGGGCGTGCGGACGCCGGCCCAGCTGTCGCGCACCTGATTGTAGTGCACCTGGGGATTGTACACGTCCACCTTCAGCCCCAGCGACACCGCATCGAGCCGGCCGATGATGGAGACGAGCGAATAGGCCGCCACCACGCGGTCACGCTGCGCCACCACGAGGGCGGACTGGGAGTTGGTGAGATCGCGCTGGGCGTTCAGCACGTCGGTGGTGGTGCGCTGGCCAACACGCCACTCCTCGCGCACGCCTTCCAGCGCCAGGGTGTTGGCGGCGACCGAGGCCTGCGCGGCCTGGATCTGCACCTTGGCCGCTTCCAGCGCACCCCAGAACTGGACCGCCTGGGCGCGGATGGCGTCGCGGTTCACGTCCACGTCGATCCGCGCCTGCGACAGTAGCTCCTTCGCCTGGCGGATGTTCGCGTACTCCACGCCGCCCTGGTAGATCGGCACCGACAGGTTAAGGGTCGCCGCAGCGGTCCCGACCCGCTCCACGCCGATGCTCGAATCGTAGGACTGCTGAAGCTGGCCTTGCAGGCTCAGGTTCGGCATCAGCGCGCCTTCGGCGACCTTCACCTGGAACACCGCCGCATCCACGGCGAACTCCGAGGCCTTGATGGCGGGATGCTGGCTCAGCCCGCCCGAAATCACGCGATCCACCTTGGGGGGCAGCATGCCCTCGATGGAGCGCGGCGTGAACAGCTTGCCCGGCTCGACGCCGATCACCTGCCGGTACACCGCCCGGGCCGAGGACAGGTTCGCCACCGCCTGGCTCACCTGATACTGCGCGTCGGCGACACGCGCCTCCGCCTGGGCCACGTCGGTGCGGGTCACCTCGCCCACGTTGAAGCGGTCGCGGGTGGCGCGCAGTTCCTGCTCGAACGCGGCGAGGCTCTGCCGCTGGAGGTCGAGGAGCGCGATGGCCTGGATCACGTTCATATAGGCCGTCACGCCGTTCAGCAGCACCGTCTGCTCGGTGTTGCGGAGCGTCTCCCGCTGGCCCCGCACCTGCGATTCGGCGGTACGGGTCTGGTTGCCGGTGATGAAGCCGTTGAACAGGGTGTAGGCCGCCGTCAGGGCGAACTGGCGGGGCCAGGCGTTGCCGCTGGAAGCGGTGGTGCCGGTGGGCTGGTAGCGGTAGGCCTCAGGCCCCGCCGACGCCGAGGCGCCGAGGGTGGGCCGATAGCCGGAGAGGGCCTGCGGCACCTTCTCGTCCACCGCCCGCGTACCGGCACGCGCCGAATTCAGCGTGGGGTTGTTGACGTAAGCCATGGCGAGCGCAGCGTCGAGAGACTGTGCGGACACGCTCCCCATGCCGAGGACGATGATGCTGGCCCCCGCCAAAATTGCATATCCGTTTCGGCGAACGAGTCTCGCAACCGACATCCCAATCTCCCGGTCCGACGCGGCATGCAGACATGCTGCAGCGACTCTGCCGCGCGGTAACTTTCTCGAAAGATATCTGCACCGCTCGCGATCGGGAACCGATCGGTTCGATGTCACGGACGTTTTCGGGTCAGCGCGGCAAACGCGCCACAGGTGCTTCAGAAAACGAAGCGTGGCGCGGCCTTGAAGCCGGGCAGCGCGGGCACGGCGGCGTTGAAGGCCACCCGCTCGCTCATGGCACCGGCCACCTTGGTGAACACGCGGGCCTGTCCGGCGCCCCCATGGCCGACCACGGCGACGACTCGGCCGCCCTCCTTCACCTGGGCGAAGAGGTTGGCCGGCACCTCGTCCACCGCCCCGTTGAGCAGGATGAGGTCGTAGGGCGCCTCGGCGGCCCAGCCGGCGTTCAGCGGCCCCTGCATCACCGCCACGTTGCCGACGCCCAGCTCGGCGAGGGTCGCCGTCGCGGTCGCGGCGAGGCCGGCGTCTTCCTCCACGGCGACCACCTGCTGCGCGAGGCGCGACAGCACCGCGGCCGAATAGCCGGTGCCGGTGCCCACATCGAGCACGTGCTCATGCTCCTGTACGTCGGCGAGCTGGACCAGACGCGCAAGAATCATGGGCTCGATGAGATAGCGCGGGGCATTGCCGGAGGTCAGCGCCAGATCGTCGTCGATATATGCGAGGGACTTCAGCGGCGCCGGCACGAACTTCTCGCGCGGGATCTCCAGCATGGCGGCGACGATGCGCGGATCGGTGACGTTGTTGGTGCGGACCTGCCCGTCCACCATGCCGCGGCGAAGCTCGACGAAATCGATCATATGCGTCTCCGGCCAAACCCGGAGCGGCCCGGCCGAAACATCCCGGGCGGCGGCTCCGTGCCAAAACTCTCGATAAGACGCCCTTCAGCCGACCGGATCGCCAGACGATCCGCCCGGTTCGGGCGCTGGCGCGGCCGGCATGCCGAGGGTTCGGAACGCCTGTGCCGCCCGGCTCAAGAGCCATATTGCCGCCCCTTTTGCAAGGCGCTCCACAGCGCCGGGGCGGTGATCGACCGGCCGATGTGGCCGCAAGTCGCATGGCCCCGCGCCAGCCGCGGGTGGAGGCTTGCCGGCCTGCCCCGGCTTGATCCCCGCATTGGCCGCCCGCGCGCCGGGCGACACACCCCCGGCGCGTTGCCGGTGGCTGCAGCCACGATACGGTAGCCACGAGATGGCAACCAGTTGATGGCGGCGTAGAGGACGCAGGAAGAGACCCGCACGATGAACGCTTCGCTCCCCCCGGCCGCCGCCGGTCCCACCCCATCAACCCTCGACGAGGACGCGGTGCGCCGGCTCGTCCATCTGTTCTATGAGCGGGTGAACAAGGATGCGGTGCTCGGCCCGATTTTCTCCGGCCGCATCAAGGACGATGCCTGGCCAGTCCACCTCGCCAAGATGTGCGATTTCTGGTCCTCCGTGCTGCTGAAGTCCGGACGCTACGAAGGCCGCCCCCTGCCGCCGCACCTGGCGCTGGGATCGGACGCCGGCGATGCGCAGTTCGCCCGCTGGCTCGCCCTGTTCCGCCCCACGGCGCTGGAGGTGCTGCCGCCGGATGCGGCGCAGGCAGCCATCGCCCATGCCGAACGCATGGCCCATTCGTTCCGCCTCGCCATCGGCTTCCACAATGGCGAGGACATCACGCGGATGCCGCTGGTCCGGTAGGATTCGGACCGGATCTCCCTTTGACATAGAGCACCGTCTACCACCCACCCGGACCTTCCCGCCGGTCGGAGCCGCAGACTTTAAAACCGCGACAGAATCCGGAATTTGAGCCCTCTTGCAGGTTCGCTCGGCGTCACGCGCAGCCTTTGGCGCGCCCGCACACCGGGGCAAGACAGGTGAGCCCCTCGACCCGCCGGATGCCGCAGGCCGACAGCAATGATTCGAAACAAAAGGACTTGTAAAATAAAATTCGTCGCGCCCTTTGGCCGCAATCCCCTGATATTACCTAGATACCGCTCATCAGGAAAATGAGTGATGATTTGCAGGGTGTTGTGAGGGGAGCGAATTGCGAAGCGATGCAGTCACCGTTGCGGCGGTCATTCCACTTTTCAACGGCGCATCTTTCATCCGGGAAGCGCTGGACAGCGTCTTGAGCCAGACCGAGCCGGCGGACGAGATCATCGTGGTGGACGATGGCTCCACCGACGATGGTCCGGCCATCGTCGCGGAGATGGCGCTTCATCACCCCATCACCCTGCTGCGCAAGCCCAATGGCGGCCAGTCGTCGGCCCGCAACCTCGCCATCCAGCACACGGCGTGCAGCCACGTGGCCTTCCTCGACCAGGACGATGCCTGGTACGAGGAGCACCTGGAAATACTCAAGCGGCCGTTCATGCAGGGCCACACGCGCCGGCTCGGCCTGGTCTATGGCAATCTCGATCAGATCGACCGCAAGGGACGGCTGATCCAGCAATGCTGCCTGGATGATATCCTGTCGCCCCAGCCCAAGCGGTCGCTCCGCGACTGCCTGCGGCACGACATGTTCATCCTCCCCGGCGCAGCGCTGGTATCGAAGCAGGCCATGATCGACGCCGGCCTGTTCGACGAGCGACTGTCGGGCTACGAGGACGACGACCTGTTCGTGCGCATGTTCGCGCTCGGCTTCTGCATGGTCTATCTCGATGTCGCCGTGACGCGCTGGCGCATCTATGCTGGCTCCACCTCCTACAGTCCGCGCATGACGCGCTCGTGCATGATCTATTTCCACAAGCTGGTGGAGATGTTCCCGGACGAGCCGCGCGTCGGCTTCCTTCACGCCCAAAATGCCATTGGCCCGCGCTTCATGGACGTGCTCACCACCGAGTTCATCGCGGCCTCCAAGACCAGGGACAACGAGCGCCTGCGACAGGCCTGGAGTGATATTCAGGAGGTGATCCCGGTCATGGCGCCCAAGGTCCGCCGTCGAATGCGGCTGGTTCGCCCGATCATCGCAGCGACAGCCTTCGGTCCCGTCCGTTCGCTTGCCAGACGGGCGGTGCGCTACGTGGCACGCGACGTGCTGAAAGACACGCGGGAGCTGCGGAAGATGCGTAAATGGTCCGGGGACAAGCTCAAGGCTCTGCTTGCGCCCGCCGCGGTAACACCTTAAGAACGCGCCTTCGTGAGGCCACGTGGCGGAGTGGTTACGCAGCGGACTGCAAATCCGTGCACCCCGGTTCGATTCCGGGCGTGGCCTCCACTCCCCGCGATAGAGCGCACTACCCACGACAGAGCGCGCCGAGACCCCCATCCTGTGGCATCGCCGCCGGCGCCAGAGCGCGTCTTGCGGGCCACAGACGCCGCCGAAGCAGCGGTTCCGGGCCTTCTCACCCCATCCATGACGCATCGCGATACCACACACCGTTGACTTGCGCAGGCGTCGGCGGTTGATGAACCTTATGCGGCCCACTCCTTTGGCCGCCGGAGACAGGCATGAGTTCAAAAGCCCCCCAGAGCCAGAGCCAGGGCGCCGCAAAGGACGAGACCAGGGCGGTATTGCGCCGCCTGCTCCTTTCGGACGGCCGCACCCACTGGAAGGGCTATGCGCTGGCCTTCGTGTTCATGGGCCTCATGGGCGCCTGCACGGCGCTGCTAGCCTATTTGATGCGGGACGCGGTGAACGCCATCTTCGTCGCCCCCACGCCCCAGGCGGTGTGGGCGGTGTCCGGCGCGGTCATGCTTTTGTCCATCATCAAGGGCGCCTCGGCCTACGGCCAGAGCATCACCATGGCGCGGGTGGGCAACCGCATCGTCGCCGACAACCAGAAGCGCGCGTTCGACCAGATCCTGCTGCAGGACGCGAGCTATTTCGCCAGGCACCACACCGCCGAGATCACCGGCCGCTTCTCGACCGGCGCCAATGGCGCGCGCGGCGCGCTGGACCTCGTTGTCACCAGCATCGGGCGCGACGCCCTGTCCCTGGTCATGCTGGCGACGGTGGCCATCGTGCAGGACCCGTTCCTGGCCGTCATCGCCCTGGTGGTGATGCCCACGGCGGTCATCGGCACCCGCAAGCTGATCAAGAAGACCAAGACCCTGTTCACCTCCGGCTTCCGCTCCGGGGTACAGCTGTCCTCCATCGCCATGGAGGCGATCCAGGGCGTGCGCACGGTGAAGGCCTACACGCTTGAGCCGGTGATGCGCGAGCGCACCCACAAGTTCATCGACGACGTGGAGGCCAACTCCAATCGCCTGGTGCGCACCCAGGCCAAGTCCAGCCCGCTCATGGAGACCCTGGGCGGCCTCGCCATCGGTGGCGTGGTGCTCTACGCCGGTTACAATGTGATCGAGCTGGGCCGCTCCCCCGGCCAGTTCTTCTCGGTGCTCACCGCGCTGCTCCTCGCCTACGAGCCGGCCAAGCGGCTCGCCCGCATGCATGTGGACCTCGCCAGCCACGTCATGGGCGCGCGCATGCTGTTCGAGCTGCTCGACGCCCCCTCCCCTGACCGTGACGCCCCCGGCGTGCCGGCCCTGCCGCGCCCCCGCGGCCGGGTGGAGTTCCGTGAGGTGGTGTTCGGCTATCGCCCCGGCGAGAACGTGCTGCGCGGCCTCGACCTGGTGGCCGAGCCGGGCCAGACCACGGCCCTCGTGGGCCAGTCCGGCGGCGGCAAGAGCACCATCATCAACCTCATCGAGCGCTTCTACGATCCGCAGGGCGGCGCCGTGCTCATCGACGACATCGACGCTCGCGGCGTGACCCGCTCGTCGGTGCGGGCCAACGTCGCCCTGGTGAGCCAGGACGTCTACCTCTTCTCCGGCACGGTGAAGGACAATATCGGCTTCGGCCGCCCCGGCGCCACCGACGAGGAGATCGTCGCGGCTGCGCGCGCGGCCCACGCCCACGACTTCATCATGGGCTTCGAGAACGGCTACGACACGCCGGTCGGCGAGCACGGCGCCCAGCTCTCAGGCGGCCAGCGCCAGCGCATCGCCATCGCCCGCGCCTTCCTGAAGAATGCGCCCATCCTGCTTTTGGACGAGGCCACCGCCGCCCTCGATTCCGAATCGGAGGCGCTGGTGCAGCGGGCGCTGAACGAGCTGCAGCATCAGCGTACCACCATCGTCATCGCCCATCGCCTGCAGACCGTTGTGCGCGCGCACAAGATCTGCGTGGTGGAGCATGGCCGCGTGGTGGAGCACGGCACCCATGACGAGTTGATCGCCCGGCGGGGCCGTTATTACGGCTTCTATTTCGCCCAGTTCTCCCACGAGCAGAAGCAGCAGGAAGGTGCCGAAGGCAGCGCCGGCGCGCCTGTGGACAATCTCGGCGAGGCTACCGGCACACGCCTCCACGCCTGATTTTACAAGGCCTTGCACCCGGTCTGCGGACCGGGTGCGGCAATGCGGGCGCAGAAAATGCGCGTTTCGACTTCACAAGCGGGCAAGCGGTTGCTATATCGCCCGCCTCGGTCGCAAGACCCACGGTCCCTGATAGCTCAGTTGGTAGAGCGTTCGACTGTTAATCGAATGGTCGCAGGTTCGAGTCCTGCTCAGGGAGCCATTTCTACCCCGCACAGCACGCTCACGGTCGCCGGCACGGCATAAGGGCTCATGGGCTCGGCGCTTGCGGAGCTGGACGTGCAGCGGGGTTTGGCGACGCATTCCACCCCCGACATCATCACATGATTGCGGGGCCGCCTTGAGCGCTGCTTCGGGCTCCCGCGCACTGTAGGCGCCAAGGAAGCGGGCCGGCCTTCCGAAACCGCCCGCTTCAACGAATCCATCAAGCTCGCCAGCTTCAGGCCGCACCTGCCACCAGCGCCCGCTCCAGCTTGCCGAGGCCCTCATCGAGGAGCGCGTCGGGGATGGTCAGCGGGTTCAGGAGGCGGATGGTATTGCCGTAGACGCCGCAGGTGATGAGGATGAGCCCGTCGGCCAGAGCCGCCTGGGTCACGCGCCGGGCGGCGTCGGCGTCGGGCTCCACGGTGCCGCGCTTCTTCACCACGTCGAAGGCGACCATGGCGCCCGGCCCCCGGATGGAGCCGATGGCAACGGCGTCGTTGCGCAGGGCCATGCGGGTAAGGGCGTCCTTGATGCGGGCGCCGATGGCGTTGGCGCGGTCCACCAGCTTCTCCTCGGCGATCACGTCCAGCACGGCGAGGGCGGCGGCGCAGGCGATGGGATTGCCGGCATAGGTGCCGCCGAGTCCGCCCGGCTCGGCGGCATCCATGATCGCCTCCCGACCGATCACGCCCGACAGGGGAAAGCCGCCGGCCAGCGACTTGGCCACGGTAACGAGATCCGGCTCGACCCCGGAATGCTCGATGCCGAACATGCGGCCGGTGCGGGCAAAGCCGGTCTGCACCTCGTCGGCGATCAATACGATGCCATGGGCGTCGCAGGTCTGGCGCAAGGCCACCAGCAGCTCGGTGGGCGCCGGCAGGAAGCCGCCCTCGCCCTGCACCGGCTCGATGATGATCGCCGCCACGTCCTGGGGGCCAATGTCGGCGCGGAACAGGTAATCGAGCGCCTTGAGCGTGTCGGCGACGCTCACGCCATGGTCGGCGCAGGGGAACGGGAGATGGAAGATGCCGGGCGGGGAGATGCCGAACTTCTTCTTGTAGGGCAGCACCTTGCCCGTGAGCGCCATGGTCAGCGCCGTACGGCCATGGAAGCCGCCGGAAAAGGAGATGACACCGGTGCGGCCGGTGGCGGCCTTGGCGATCTTCACCGCATTTTCCACCGCCTCGGCACCGGTGGAGAACAGGATGGATTTCGCCGCGCCGGTGAAGGGGGCGATGGCGTTCAGCCGCTCGCACAGGGCCACATAGGGCTCGTAGGGCACGATCTGGAACGCCGTGTGGGTATAGGCGTCGAGCTGGGCGCGCACCGCCGCCAGCACTCTGGGGTGGCGGTGTCCGGTGTTGAGCACGGCGATTCCGCCAGCGAAATCAATGTAGCGCGTGCCGTCGGCGTCCCAGACCTCCGACCCCTCCGCCTTCTGCGCGAAGATCGGATAGGCGGTGGCGATGCCCCGGGGAATGGCCTTGGTTCGGCGGGCTTGCAGCGCGGCATTCTCGGACATGGCGCTCCTCCTTTTTGTTGCCTCAGGATAAGACGCGATCGCGTTCCGCGGGTATGGGATTGATTGGCGCCACCCGCCGGCCTCAACCGGACGAAACCACTCCCGGCTCAGTGCGTCCGGCGCGCTCGGCGTGGATGCGGCCGTCCACCAGCTCGACGATGCGGTCGCAGCGCTCGGCCAGCGCCATATTGTGGGTGACCACGAGAAAGGTCGTGCCCCGCTCGGCATTGATCCGGCGCAGCAGCGCGAACACGCTGTCGGCGGAGGCGGTGTCGAGGTTTCCCGTGGGCTCGTCGGCGAGCACCAAAGCCGGCTCCATGGCCAGCGCCCGGGCGATGGCGACCCGCTGCTGCTGGCCGCCCGACATGTTGGTGGCGCGGTTGTTGCGCCAGCGGCTGAGGCCCACCCAGTCCAGCAGTTCGTCGGCCCGCTGCTCCATCTGCCGGTCGGGGTGGCCGCGGTCCACCAGCATGGGCATCATCACGTTCTCGGCCGCCGTGAAGGCCGAGATCAGGTAGTGATACTGGAACACGAAGCCGATGGCGTGGCCCCGCAGCCGGGTGCGCGCGGCATCGTCGAGCTGCGTGGTGTCGGCCCCGGTGACTTCGAGGCGCCCGGAGGTGGGGCTGTCCAGCAGCCCGATGATGTTGAGCAGCGTGCTCTTGCCCGAGCCGGACGGGCCGATCAGCGCCACGAACTCGCCGGCCCGCAGGGTGAGGTCGATGCCGTGCAGCACCTCGGTCTCCACCGGCGTGCCGATGGCGTAGGATTTGCGGATCGCCTGAAGCGCCAGCACATCAGCCACGGATCGCCTCCACCGGATCGATGCTGGCGGCGCGCACCGCCGGGGCAAGGCCGGCGACCACGCCGGTCAGGGTGGCGAGCAGCGCTGCGGCCACGAACAGGCTCGGCTCCAGGATCAGCGGGAACAGCTCCGAGCCGTCCACCTGCCGCAGCAGGTGGTGCCAGAGGATGAGCGCTCCGGCGCCGGCCGCCGACCCCAGCAGAGAGCCGAAGAGGCCCAGCACTCCACCCTGGATGAGGAATACCCGCAGGATCCGCCCCCGGGACGCGCCCATGGCGCGCAGGATGCCGATGTCCTTGGAGCGCTGGATCACCGACACCACCAGCACGGCGGCGATGCCGAACGCCACCGAGATGCCCACGAACAGTCGGATCAGGGTGTTGGAGGTCTGCTGCGCCCGCACCGCCGTGAAGAACTGGGCGTTGGTGGTGATCCAGCTGTCCGCCTCCACCGGCACCACGGCGGCGATGTCGCGGGCGATGTCCTCGGCGGCGTAGGTGTCGGTCACCGTCATGTCGATGGTGGTGACGCCGCCGATGAGGTTGAGCAGGCTCTGGGCGGTGCGCAGGGCCACATAGGTGTTGCGCCCGTTGGCCGCCTTGTTGCCGAAATCGAAGATGCCGGTGATGGTGAGGATGCGCCCGCTCCCGTTGGCCGTGGTCACGTTGAGCTTGTCGCCCACGCCAGCCCCCAGGTCCTTCGCCAGCTCGGTGCCGACGAGAATGTCATCGGTGCCGAGGCGCGCCTCCCCGGCCACCAGATAGTCGGGCACCCGCACGATGCGGAAATACCGCTCCGGCTCCATGCCGGTGATGGAGATGGAGCGGCTGGCGTCGCCCCGCACGGCCAGGGCGGAGCCTGAGGCCGTGGGTGCCACCACCACCACGTCCGGCCGCGCCCGCATGGCGACAGCGATGGACTGCCACTGGTCGATGGAGAGGATGCGCTGGGACGGCTTCTGCACCAGCGCGCCCTCGATCACGCCCGGATCGAAGCGCAGCGGACGCGCCACCTCTTCCGGCGGCAGCAGCTGGATCTGCGGCTGGGAGGTCAGCACCCGCTTGATGAAATTGGTCTGGAGCCCGGCCAGCATGGCCGACATGAACACGATCACGCCCACGCCGATGGTGATGCCGCCGAGGATGAAAGCGGTCTGCATGCGGCCCTCGCCGAGGAAGCGCAGGGCGGCGATCCATTCGAACGGCAGCCAGCGGTTCATCGCGACACCGGCCGGATGCGCTGGCCGGCGCGCACACCCGAGGCCACCGGCAGCACCGCCTCGCCGGGGGTGAGCCCCTCCAGCACCTGAACCTGGTCGCCGGCCCTCAGGCCGAGGCGGACCTTCTGCTCCCGCGCCCGCCCGTCCCGCGCCACCAGCACGAACGGCGCCGCCGAGGTGGGGCTGTGCACGGTGCGCGCGGGCACCACCACCGCGTCCGGCCGGCGATCCACCGCGATGTCCACGGACACGGTCATGTCCTGCCGCAGGTAGACCGGCGGTTCGGGCACCGTAAGCTTCACCTCCACCGAGGCCCGGGTGATGTCCACGGAGGGGTTGATATAGGTGAGGCTCGCGGGGAACCGCTGGTCCGGATAGGCGTCAGCGGAGGCCAGCGCGCTCTGGCCTAGCTTGAGCAGGCTGAGGTTCTTCTCGTCGATCTGGACTACGAGCTGGGTGTCGCCGGCCGGCGCCAGCACCAGCAGCGTCTTGCCCGCCTGCACCACGGCGCCGCGCTCCACGCTGCGGGTGATGAGCACGCCGTCGCGCGGGGCGGTGATGGTGGCGTAGCCGAGCCGCGCCCGGGCAGTGGCAAGGTTCGCCTTGGCCTGGCTCAGCTGGGTCTCGGCGATGACATAATCGCTGCCGCCGGGACTTGAGGTGTAGACCTGCAGCTCCGCCGTGCGCGCCAGCGTCAGGGCGACATTCAGCGCCCGCGTCGCCTCGTCCAGGGTCGCCTGGGTGCCGGCGCCGGATTTGGCCAGCTTGTCGGCGCGATCGAAGGCGGCGCGGGCATTGTCGAGATTGGCACGGGCCTGCTTCTGCGCCTCGTCGGCGGCGGGCTTGGTGAGTTCGCGCAGCTGCCGCATGCGGGCGTCGGCCTGGGCCACGGCGCCCTCGGCCTGCACCACTGCGGACTCAAGCTCGGTGGCGTCGAGGGAAACCAGCGGCTGGCCCTGCCGCACGCTCTGGCCCTCCTCCACCAGCACCTCCTTGACGGTGCCGGTGATCTGGCTGCCGATGCTCACCCGGTAGGGGGTCTCCACATGGCCGGTGGCGACCACGGTGCGCACCAGCTCGGCCTTCACCACCGGATAGACCACCACCTCCGGCCCCGCGCGCCAGCGCAGCAGCCCCCAGCCCGCCCCGGCCAGCACCAGCATAAGGGCGGCGATCCGCCATTTGCGATGCCACAGGGCGGCGATGAGG
This sequence comes from Xanthobacter versatilis, assembly GCF_043193975.1. Taxonomy (NCBI): domain Bacteria; kingdom Pseudomonadati; phylum Pseudomonadota; class Alphaproteobacteria; order Hyphomicrobiales; family Xanthobacteraceae; genus Xanthobacter; species Xanthobacter versatilis. Next base: position 363,458 of record NZ_JBAFVB010000002.1, read on the forward strand.
CCGCCGTGTCCCGCCGCCTTCGGCAGGTCACGCGACGCGGTGTCGGCAGCGGGGGTGATCTGGTCCACTTTATCCCTGAACGGTTGCGGCTTGGCGCCATGCGCGGGGCTCGCATCAGGGAAGGCCGGGCGCCGGGATTCGATGGTGCGAGCCCCGGCATCATGGTCCGCATTGCGGGCCGGTTAAAGGCGCTGGCTCAACTTGAGCGCAGCAATAAGCCGCGCCCTTCCCTGCCCCGCGCCGCTCAGTAGTCCCACTGGGCGCCGATGCCGACCTCGGCCGAGCCGTCGGCGCCGGTGGCGCCCTGCAGGCGGATGTTCTTGGTGATGTCCATGTCGACCGTGACCTGGCTGGAGCCGGGCGTCGTGCCCTGCCGCACGCCCAGATACATGCGGTCGTTGAGGCGTCGGCCGATGCCCACCTGGCCGCCGGTGCCGGCGGCATTGGTGCCCACGTCCAGACTGTCCACGCCCAGCGAGCGGCGCATCTGGTCGAGGACGCCGGAGCCGCCGGAGAATTGCGCGATGGTCTGGGCGATCTGCAGCGCCTGCGCTCCCGTCAGCGAACCGGCGGAGCGGCCGAACATGAGGCGCGAGAGCACCTCGTCCTGCGGTAGGGTGGGGGTGGAACTGAAGGTCACGTCCGGGCGCGAGGCCGCCCCGGTGACCAGAATCTGCGCGGTGATGTCGTTGGCGGTGGTTTCCGCCACGAAGTCGAGGTCCGGATCCGTGGTGCCGTTGAAGGTGATCTTGCCGCGGGTGAAATTCAGCCGCCGGCCCAGAATGTCGAAGGTGCCGCGCCGCATCTCGAAGCCACCGAGCGTCGCCGGGCTGGCGGTGGTGCCGCCAACCTTGAGGTCGCCGCCGAGTTCGGCCTCCAGACCCATGCCGCGCACGAACACGTTGTTCGGGGCCGAGACCGTGAGGTCCAGCGCCATGCCGGCATTGCTCCGGCGCGGCGCGTTGGCCCCGGCCTTGCCGCCCGGTCGGTTGGTACTCACGTTCCAATTGCGGCCGCCGTTCACGTGCCGCACGTTCAGCGCTGCGCCGCCGCCGGGCAGGCGATCAGGAATGTTCACGTCGAGATGGCGCACCACCAGCCGGCCGGTGACACGCGGATTGTTGGCAAACGCCCCTTCCACCGCGAGCCGCCCCTCGGCCACGAGGCGCATCAGGTCGCTGTTGACGAGGCCGGCATTGGTGAGATCCACGTCGATGCGACCGGGGAAGCCCTGCGCCGGCTCCAGCGCCACCGTGCCGCGCGCCGAGAGGCCGCCGCCGTTGGGCGTGCGCGCGGTGAGGGACGATAGGGTCACCGAGCGATCCGTGCCGGTGATGACGCCCTCGATGTTGGAGAGGTTGACCCCGTTCACCCCATCGTCGAAGCGCGCACCGGAGATGCGCACCGTTCCGCCCGCCCGTGGCGCGGCGGCGGTGCCGCGCACGGTGGCATCGATAGCCGCCCGGCCGCGCACCTGCGCGCCGGAGGTGGCGAGCATGGGATTGGCAACGCCGAGATCCAGCGCGCCCCGGATCGCGAGATCGAGATCGCCCGCGCCCAGGGGCGCCGAGCCGGTGAGGGTCACATCCGACAGGAACCGCCCGGTCACGGTCGTGCGCGTGCTCACGCGCCCATCCGCGAACCGGCCATCGGCGCGGACATCGAGCGGGCCGATGCCGTTGGCGGACAGGTCGCGGGTGCTGACCCGGGCGACGGTCAGCGAATAGGTGCCGGTAGGCGCCGCCGCTGGCCCTTCGAGCCGCGCGCTGCCGGACAGCGTACCGGACAGATTGAGACCCGGGGCGGCGAGGTCCGCCAGCGCCAGCGGCAGGGTGGTGAGGGTCACGTCCAGCGCCAGCGAAGAGCCGGCCCGGCCGGACACGCTGGCGCTGCCGCCGCGCGTGGTCAGCGTCAGCCGGTCGATGGCGAGGGTGTCGCCCGACCAGCGGAAATTGGCCGGTGCGGCAGTGGTGATGCTGGTGCCGCCGCGCGCGAGATTGAGGCGATCGAGGCGGAAGCCGATGGTGCCGTCGCGCGGGGTGAGAAGACCGGTGGTGGTCAGCGTCGCGCCGTTGACCACGGCATCGAGATTGACGCTCGTTCCCCCCGCCGCGCCATTGGCGGTGAGATTGGCCTGCGAAATGTCCATGCCGCCGGCGTTCACGGCGCGCAGCCGCACCGTGCCGTCCAGCGCCGGGGCGCCGGCCGGGTCCACCACGGTGGCATCGATGCGCGCGCTGCCCACGCTCTGCCCGGCGGCTGAGACATTGGCGGCATCCGCCTTCACCGCCACGCGCTGGCGCCCGCCGCTGGCATCAAGCCGCACATCCGCATTGAGCCGGCCGGCCAGCTCGGTGAGGGCGAGGGGAGAAAGATCGTTCAGGTCGCCGGCGGCGATGGTGAGCGTCCCGTCAGCAAGTCCCTTGCCATCGAGCCGCAGGTCGCCCTTGGCCGAGACCGAGCCGATGGCGATAACGAGGTTCTTCAACTGCCGCGCCCCGTCCGCCAGCGTGGTGAAAGCGCCCGAACCTGTGGCGGGCTTGCCGGCCACCCGGCCGTCGAGGGTGAACTCAGCCGCCGGGTTACCGGTGAGGTCGGAGGCCATGACCGCGAGGCTCAGGCCTTCCACCTTCTGCTTCATGGCGGTGCCGGCGGGCATCAGCAGCCGCGCGGTGAGGCCCAGCTTGTCGAGGCTGCCCCGGAACGCTGCTTCCCCCGTCACCGCGCCGGAGACGCGGGGATCGAGCTTTGCCACATCCGCCAGCGCGAGCTTGGCCGCAAGGTCGGCGCGGGCGCGGGAAAGGGTGCCATCGGCCGTCACCGTCAGGCTGTCGGACGCGAGGTTGAAACGGTCGACGCGGATGGCATCCTGCCCGTCGCGCGCCAGCTTGGCGGCAAGGGTCGTGGTGACGCCGAACAGGCCGTCCACCGCCGCGATGCCGGTGGCCACATCCCTGGTGCCGCCGGTGATGGTCGCCTCCACGCGGGAGACATCGCCGCTGGCATCGATGGTGGCGTCCAGCGCCGCGGTACCCGCCAGCCGACGGCCGGCGAGGGGGGAAAAGGCGGCGAGATCCAGCTTCTCCAGCTTGAGCGTGCCGGCGATCTTCTCCGCCGAGGCGGTGCCGTTGAAGCGGCTGGTGAGGGCGGCAAGCTCCACCGTGGCGGCGGTGACGGCGGGGGCCCTCCCCTTCGGCTGAGCGCCGGCCACATGGAAGCTGGCCGTGCGCCCCAGCGCCTGCGCCACCTTGGTGTCGGCGGCGGAAAGCCCGTCCGCCCGGCCGTCGAGGGTGAAGGCGAGGGTCTGGCGGGCATCGGGAAGAGTGGCGGCGGTGATTTCGACGGTCCCGGCGCCATAGCCGGCGCCCTTCAGGTCCTCGGCCGTGGCGCGGGCGGCAAGCACGGGGGCCTCAAACGCACCCTTCAGAGTGCCGTCCACCGCCGCCGCCTTCCAGGTGACGCCCGGCACGAGTCCGGCAAAGCGGGCCGCCTCGCCGGCCTTGAGGCCGAAGGCGAGATCAGCGGTCATGGCGTCCGCATCCACCGTGCCATGCACGCCGGCGCCGAAGCCTGCGGAGCGGGCGGTGGCGCTCTCGATGGCGATGCGCCGCGCCTTGTCGATGGTGGCGGCGCCGGCGAGCTCCACGCCCCCTTCCAGCAGGGGCGCGATCTGGGCCGGAACCAGCCGGGCGATGTCGGCCTCGGCAGTGAAACTTACGCGCCGCGCCGCACCGGTGGCCCGCACCTTTGCCGAACCCTCGATCCTGGCAGCGGTGCCGGCCGCAACGTCGAGACGCCCGTCCCAGGCATCCAGCGGGCCGACGCCCTTGAGGGTCGCCGTGATGGCCGGCAGGTCGGCGATGCCGGCCGCCCGCGCCACGAGGCCCCCGGCCGGTTCTTCGGCGGTGATGTCGAGGTCGAGGTGCTCGGTCTGCGGCACATAGCCGAGCCGGCCGGTGAGGCTGCCCGGCTGGTCCCGCCGCTTGAGATTGAAGGCGCCGGACAGCCCCCTCTCCAGCGAGCGCAGCTCGGCGGTGGCCACCAGCGACAGCACGGCGGCATGCCCGAGCACCGGCTCGTCGATGACGATTTCATCGAGCGACAGACGGCCGATCCGCACCGGTACGGCGAAGCCGCCGCCACCGCTGGTGGTCTGGGGCGAGGCCGGGGCCGGTGGCAGCTCGGGCTTGCGCTGGAGCGCGATGCGGGTGGCGCCGGCGGTGTCGATGTCGAGTGAGCCGAGGAGCAGCGACAGGGGATTCCAGTCGAGGCTCACATTCTCCACCTCGGCGAACGGGCCCTTGGGATCGGACGCGACGATCCGCGCCACCGCCATGTTGGCGGGCACAAAGCCGGTAATGCCGGAGATTTCGACATTCAGCCCATTGGCGGAGGCAAGCGAAGAGCCCACGCGCGCCAGAAGCGCCTTGCCCGGCGGGGTCTGGATGGCGCCGAACGCCAGGGCGAGCAGCAGCGTCAGGCCAGCAAGCGCAAGGCCGGTCCATTTGGCGAGGGTGCGCACTTTTCCCATCAGAAGGCCTGCCCCAGGCTGACATAGACGCCGAAGGACCCGTCATCGGGGCCGGGATTGAGCGGCACGGCGAAATCGACCCGCAGCGGCCCGATGGGCGTGTAATAGCGCAGGCCGATGCCGGCGGAATATTTCAGGCCGCTGAAGTCGGGATATTCCGTGGCGAAGGCCGAGCCCATGTCGAAGAAGGGCACGATGCCGATGGTGTCGGTGATGCGCACGCGCAGTTCCGCCGACGCCTCGAAGAAGGACAGGCCACCCACGATCTGGCCGAAGGCGTTGCGCGGGCTCGCCGACTGGTAATCGTAGCCGCGCACCGAGCCGCCGCCGCCCACATAGAAGCGCCGCTGCGGCGGCACGTCGTAGAGATCGCCGACGCCCACGAGGCTGCCCGCCGCCACCCGGCCGGCGATGATGATGCGCCGGTCGTCGTCGAAAGCGTGATAGGCGGAGAGCGCGGCCTTCAGCATCACCGGGCCGGCGCCGCTGTCGCCGAGATAGGCGAAGGGCTCCACAGTGGCGTTCAGGCGGATGCCGCGGGAGGGATCGAGGGCGTTGTCGGTGGTGTCATAGAAGATGTCCACCGGGATGCCGGTGACCAGCGCATTGTAGATGCCGGTGGTGTCCTCCACCTGTCCGTCCTCGAAGTCGACGCCCACCTGCATGGAGAGCTGGTCGTCGAAGCGGTGGCGCACGGCGAGGAGCGCGACAACACCCTCGCGGACATAGGCGTTGGTCACCTCGCGCAGGATGGCGGCGTTGAGGATCAGGTCGTCCTGAGGGGTCCATATGCCCGGCTTCACGAAGCTGGCGGCGAGCTTGTAGCCGAACGGGTCCGCATTGGGCACCGCCTCCGGCACCCCACCGAACCACGACACCGAGGCGTCGAGCCGCAAGGTCTCGCCGCCGCCGAACAGGTTGCGGTGGCCCCAGAAGCCGTTGATGGACGAGCCATCCGTGCTCGAATACTTGGCCGAGAAACCCACGTAACGCGGATCGCGCGGGCGTACCTCGATATAGATGGGCAGCCGGCCCTGGGCGTCCAGCCGCTCGCCCTCGCGGATGCGCACGCTGGCGATGGCCTGGATGGTCAACAGGCGCTTGCGCAGGCGGGTGAGCCGGTCCGGCGAATAGGGCGTGCCGGGCGGGATCTCCACCCGTTCCTCGATGAAGTTGGGCGGCAGAAAGTCGGCGCCCGAGACGGTGAAGGTCCCGAAGGTGGCTACCGGCCCAGTCTCGACCAGAAGCGTGACGTTGAGCCGGTGGGTGGCGTGGTCGGCCACCACGTCCTTGCCGGTGAGGCGGGCGAAGGGGTGGCCGCGCTCGCGCCAGAAATCCACCACCACCGCCTCGGCACGCACCACGCGATCGGCGCGTGCGGATTCGCCCGGCTCGAGGCCAAGGGCGCGCAGGCTCGGGCCGTCCGCGAGCGGGCGGCGGGTGGCCGCGTCGAGGATGCGGATGTCGCCGAAGACGAAGGGCGGGCCGGGATCGACAACCACCTGCACCGGAACCGGGCCGGCCTTGCGGGCCCGCTCCACCACGTCGAAGATGTTGGGGGCGTTGGGCGCAATGCCGGCAACGGTGATGTGGATGGTGGCTCCATAGCGGCCTTCCCCGTAGAGCGCGGCGGTGATCCGCTCGAAATCGGAGAGCGCGCGGCGCACCAGACCGGCAGCGCCGGAGGGCGGCCGATCCTTCAGGCTTTCGAGGTTGGAGGCCTGGGTGACGGCGTTCTTGAGGCTGCTGTCGCCGCCCTGGACCTCAATGTTCAAAGTATAGGGCGTGGCATCGATGACCGGAGCCTGGCGCGACGCCGGATTCGGGTTGAACAACGCGGCGATGGAGCTGAAGAAATCGTCATCCTGGGCATGCGACGGCACAGCCGAAAGCGTTACAGCCACGGCTGCAAGCAGTAACGGACGCAGCCGGTTCCAGTAATGTCGCCCTGATATCGCCACCAAACCCCGCCCGATGCCTTCCATTTCAGCCAGTGTTACGGCAAAGATGTGATCTTTATGTCACAAATCAGCCTACACGATGGGCTCTCCTAACGCCACCCTGTACCCCATTTAGCCTTAAGCAATTACCACGCAGGACGGCCGGCGGCCACGCGACCGCTTACGCCGCCGTGCGGGCCAACGTCAGCGCTGCTTTGCGCACGATCTGCGTGGCTGTCCGAACCCAATGGGAGCATCGCAGGTTGAACACCGGCTGCCAGCGCCGCGCCGGACCTGCCTTCATCGGGCCCTGAAGGCGGCTCACCATTTATATTGCAGCGCAATATCAATGGTGCCTACTCTGGTGCTTCGCCCGGCGTGCATCGGCGCGATGGGTCCGAAAATCGCAACGGAGGTTGCCAGCGGAGGTCTCACCATGGGTTCTTCCATGAGCTTTTCCGTCACGCTGCTGGATCTGGCCGGCTTCGCCGCGCTGCTCCTGTGGGGCATCCACATGGTGCAGACCGGGGTGATGCGGGCGCTGGGACCGCGGCTGAAGGTGGTGCTGGGCCGCGCCCTGCGCCATCCGCTGCAGGGCTTCGTGGCGGGGGCGGCTGTGACCACGCTGCTCCAAAGCAGCACGGCGACGGCGCTCATGGTGTCCGGCTTCACAGCGGCGGGACTCGTCGCGCTGGTGCCGGCGCTGGCGGTGATGCTCGGGGCCAATATCGGCACCACCCTCATCGTCCAGGTGCTGTCCTTCGATGTCACGGCGGTGGCGCCGGTGGCAATTCTTGCCGGACTCATCATGTTCCGGCGCGGTGCCGGCACCGGCATGCGCGATCTTGGCCGGGTGATGATCGGCCTCGGCCTCGTGGTGCTGGCGCTCTCCCACCTCGTGGACCTGCTGCGGCCGCTGGAGGATGCGCCCTCAATCCGCATGCTGCTCGGCGCCGTCGCCACGGTGCCGCTGCTGGACGTGCTGCTGGCGGCGGTGCTGACCTGGGCGGTGCATTCCTCGGTGGCCGTGGTGCTCATCACCGCCTCGCTGGCGGCGCAGGGCGTGGTGCCGCCCAATGCCGCCATCGCCCTGGTGCTCGGCGCCAATCTCGGCAGCGCCATCGCGCCGGTGGTGGAGGCCATGGGGCGGGACGATGCGGCCGCCCGGCGCCTGCCCATGGGCAATCTCATCAACCGCATCCTCGGAGTGGCCGTGGCGCTGGCGCTCATCGAGCCCATCGGCCGCTGGATGGTGGAATTCCAGCCGGACACGTCCCGCGTGGCGGTGGACTTCCACACCCTGTTCAACCTCGCCACGGCGCTGGTCTTCCTGCCCCTGCTGAAGCCGTTCGCTCGCGCGCTGGAATGGCTCTATCCGGACCGGGAGGATGCCGCCGACCCCACCCGGCCGCGCTATCTCACCGCCGCCGACCGGGACATGCCGGTGCTGGCGCTGGGCGCCGCCGCGCGCGAGGCACTGCGCCTTGCCGACGCGCTTGAGGAGATGCTGGACGAGGCCGCCGGCGCGCTCCTTACCGGCGACCGTCGGCGCATCGCGGAAACGCGCGGGCGCGACGACATTCCCGACCGGCTGAACCGGGAGATCCGCACCTATCTCGCCATGCTCGATCCCGAGGACATGAGCCCCGCCGACCGCCGGCGGGTGGAAGAGATCCTCGCCTTCTCCGCCAACATGGAGCAGGCAGCGGACGTGGTGTGCGGCCGCCTGATGACCGATGCCGGCAAGCGGCTCAAGCGCGGCATCGCCTTCTCATCCGCGCAGCAGGCGGAGCTGGACCAGCTCATGGAGCGGCTGAAGGCCAATATCCGCCTCGCCTCCTCCCTGTTCATGACCGCCGACCCGCGCGCCGCGCGCCTGCTGGCGCTGGAGAAGACCGCCTTCCGCGACAGCGAGACCCTGGCGGCGCGGCGGCATTTCGACCGCCTGCGGCAGGGCCTTGCCACGCTCGCAGACGCCAGCGGCCTGCACATCGACATCGTGCGCGATTTGAAGCTGGTGAATTCCCACGTGGTGGCTGCCGCCGCCTATCCGGTGCTGGCCCGCACCGGCGAACTGCTGGACACGCGCATCGCGGCAGGACCGGAGCCGGCCGATCTGTCGTGACGGCGGCAGAAGCGCCCGCGGCAGGTCCAACACTTTCAGACCGAAGCTATCGCTCCGTCATGGCCGGTTGAAACCCGGCCATGACGGCTGCAGCCTCCTCAATGCCGGCGTGCCAGCAACTCCTGCGGCAGGGTGCGGCACACCTGCGCCACATCGGCCAGAAGCCGGCCCATGGCGGAGGTCTTGCGCCAGAGCATGGCGATCTGCCGGCTGGGCTTGGAATCGCTGAATTCCAGGAGGTGGATGTTCTCGGCCGGCTGGGATGGGTTGCGGGTCGCCAGCATTGGCAGCAGCGTCATGCCCACCCCCGCCGCCACCATCTGGCGCAAGGTCTCCAGGCTGGTGGCGCGGAATTCGGACTTCTCCCGCGCCCCGGCCATCTGGCACACGTCCAGCGCCTGGTCGCGCAGGCAGTGGCCATCCTCCAGCAGCATCAGATTGTAGTGCGACAGCTCGGTGATGGAGAGGTTGTCGCGGCTGGCCAACGCATGGGTGCCCGGCACGGCAAGGAGGAACGGCTCCTCGAACAGAAACTCTGCATGGAAATGGCTGTCGTGCACCGGCAGCGCCAGGAAGGCGGCATCCAGCGTGCCGTAGTTCAGCCGGGAGATGAGGGCAGCGCTCTTCTCCTCGAACAGCAGCAGCTCCAGCTCCGGGAAACGGGCGCGGATGAGGGGCACCACATGGGGCAGAAGGTAAGGCCCCAGCGTCGGGAACACGCCGAGCTTGAGGGCGCCGGCCTCCGCCGCGCAGCTGCGGCGGGCGCCTTCCTTCAGTTGCTCCACCTCGTCGAGGATGCGCCGCGCCCGCTCCACCGCCTCGCGGCCGGCGGGGGTGAGCATGACCCGGCGCGGGGCGCGCTCCACCAGCGGCACGCCCAGTTCCTCCTCCAGCTTGCGCAGCTGGGTGGAGAGGGTGGGCTGGCTGACGAGGCACGCCTCGGCCGCCCGCCGGAAGTTCCGGTGGTCGGCCAGGGCGACGAGATATTGCAGTTCGCGCAGGGTCACCGCGGGCGGCCCCCGTGGGAGGTCGCCCGGAGAAAGAGGAAGTGGCGTGCCCGGCCGGTCACGCGGCCTTCACCGCCTCTTCCTTCGGCGCGCTGGAGCGGATGAGGTGATCGAAGGCGGAGAGCGAGGCCTTGGCGCCTTCGCCCAGCGCGATCACGATCTGCTTGTAGGGCACCGTGGTGCAGTCGCCGGCGGCGAACACGCCGGGCACCGAGGTCTGGCCGTGGGCATCCACCACGATCTCACCGCGGGGAGACAGCTCCACCGTGCCCTTCAGCCACTCGGTGTTGGGCAGAAGGCCGATCTGCACGAAGATGCCTTCCAGCTCCACCTTCACGCTGTCGCCGGTGTTGCGGTTCTCGTAGGTGAGGCCGCTCACCTTCTGGCCGTCGCCCAGCACTTCGCTGGTCTTGGCCGAGGTGAGGATGGTGACGTTGGGCAGGCTCTTCAGCTTGCGCTGGAGCACGTCGTCGGCGCGCAAGGCGCTGTCGAACTCGATCAGCGTCACGTGGGCAACGATGCCGGCCAGATCGATGGCCGCTTCCACGCCGGAATTGCCGCCACCGATCACCGCCACGCGCTTGCCCTTGAACAGCGGGCCGTCGCAATGGGGGCAATAGGCCACGCCCTTGTTGCGATAGGTGTCCTCGCCCGGCACGTTCATCTGCCGCCAGCGGGCGCCGGTGGCGAGAATCACCGTCTTGGAGCGGAGACTAGCGCCGTTGGCGAATTCCACCTCGACGATGTCGGCGCCGGGCACCAGCTTCACCGCCTTCTGGAGGTTGAGGATCTCCACCTCATACTCGCGCACGTGCTGCTCCAGCGCGGCGGCAAGCTTCGGCCCCTCGGTGTAGGGCACGGAGATGAAATTCTCGATGGCCATGGTGTCCAGCACCTGACCGCCGAAACGCTCGGCGGCAACGCCGGTGCGGATGCCCTTGCGCGCCGCATAGATCGCCGCCGTGGCGCCGGCCGGGCCGCCGCCCACCACCAGCACGTCGAAGCGGTTCATCTCGGCCATGCGCTTGGCATCGCGGGCGGCTGCACCCGTGTCGAGCTTGGCGACGATCTCTTCCACGCCCATGCGGCCCTGGCCGAACACTTCGCCGTTCAGGTACACGGTGGGCACCGACATGACCTGCCGGGCGTCCACTTCCTTCTGGAACAGGGCGCCGTCGATGGCCACGTGGCGGATCTTCGGGTTCAGCACGGCCATGAGGTTCAGGGCCTGCACCACATCCGGGCAGTTCTGGCAGGACTGGGAGAAATAGGTCTCGAAGACGAAGTCGCCGTCCAGTGCCTTGATCTGCTCGATGACCTCCGCTTCCAGCTTGGGCGGGTAGCCGCCGGTCTGCAGCAGCGCCAGCACCAGCGAGGTGAATTCATGGCCCATGGGCAGGCCCGCGAAGGTGAGCGCGATGCTCTCGCCGGGGCTGGACAGGGCGAAGGAGGGCACGCGGGCGCCGGCAGCATCCCCGTCGCGGCGCTCGGCGACGGTGACCTTGGGCGAGCAGTCGGTGATGTCGGAGAGCAGCTCCAGCATCTCCTTCGACTTGGCACCGTCGTCCACGAAGGCGGTGATTTCGACGGGTCGGACGAGCCGCTCCAGATACGCCTTGAGCTGAGTCTTCATGGCTGTGTCGAGCATGGCAATTCTCCGACGAATGCTTTGTAAAACGAGAAGGTGCTCCGCATCCGCCGCGCGCAGAACGCGCGGCGGGAGGGATGGGTCCTCCCCAATGGAAGGACCCGGATGGCCTCAGATCTTGCCGACGAGGTCGAGCGAGGGGGCAAGGGTCGCCTCGCCTTCCTGCCACTTGGCCGGGCACACCTCGCCAGGATGGGAGGCGACGTACTGCGCAGCCTTGATCTTCCGCAAAAGCTCGGAAGCGTCGCGGCCGATGCCCTCGGCGGTGACTTCCACGGCCTGGATGATGCCGTTGGGGTCCACGATGAAGGTGCCGCGATCGGCGAGGCCCTGGCCCGCGCGCATCACTTCGAAGTTGTTGGTGATGGCGCCGCTGGCGTCACCGAGCATGGCGTACTGCACCTTGCCGATGGTCTCGGACGAATCGTGCCACGCCTTATGGGTGAAGTGAGTGTCGGTGGAGACGGAATAGATCTCGACGCCGAGCTTCTTGAAGTCTTCGTAGTGATCGGCGAGATCACCGAGCTCGGTGGGGCAAACGAAGGTGAAGTCGGCCGGGTAGAAGAAGAACACCGACCACTTGCCGGCGAGGTCCGCCTCGGACACATCGATGAACTTGCCCTGCTTGAAAGCGGTGGTCTTGAAAGGCTTGACCGGAGTATTGACGAGAGACATGGCAATTCCTTGGATGGCTGTTGCGGTGCGAGAGGCCAGGGCCTTCGCGACGCAACATAAGGCCGGGATAGGGATAAATGAAATAGATAAGATTGTCGATATTGATAGACACTGACTATCACGAAAAGGCCCAAGCGCTTCATTTGGCAGCGAAAGCCCGTGAAACGGGCCGGCGGGAAAAGCGGGGGCGGAGCCGAAGGTGCGGTGCGACATTTGCGCGCGACTATCTACCGCCGCCCCGCCCGGGTGTGTCGCAACCCTGTCAATCCCTTCGACTAGAGTCGGGGTCGAGATGAACCGGTCCAGCTTGGTGCGTGTATGTCCGACCATCCGGTATCCAAATCGGAAGAGCGCACCCTCCTCCGTAAGCTCATCTTCTGGAGCGTCAACGAACTTGCCGATCTCCCCCTACAACGGCGCACGTGGCTGAACCCACCCACCCCCAGTCCTCATTGGACCTACGTGGAGTTCTGCTGTTCATATCCCGACTTCGAACAACTGACTTTCTATCGAGACCACAACATCATCTCGGCTGACGAGTTCGAGGCGCTGACCCCGCTTTACGATGCCATCATCGCACATGCCCCTCCGGGCAGCCGCCTCTATGATCATGTGGCGATCCTCGATGATCCTGCCTGGCATGAGGTCGTCGCCCTTGCGGAGCGGGTCCGGCAACGCATCATTGCGCTCGTCAGTGACCCCGACGAGCGCCAGTGCCTTATGGATCTGGCCTGAACCTCCCGCCCCCTACCGCAGCCGCGCCAGCAGCTTCAGCAGCGTGGCGCGCTCGGCGGGATCAAGCGGCGCCAGCGTCTCCTCGGTGATGGCGAAGGCGTTGGGGGTGGCGCGGGCGATCACCGCGCGTCCCGCCTCGGTGGGCAACACCACGAGGAGCCGTGCATCCTCCGGGTCCGGCCGGGTCTCCACGAAGCCGCGCCGCGCGAGGCGGTCCACCACGCCCTTGATGGTCGCGGCATCCATGGCGGTGTGGCGACCTAGAAGGTTCTGCGAGCAGGGGCCGGTCTCGGCCAGCTTCGCCAGCGCGGCCCATTGGGTCATGGTGAGATCGTCGCCGATGCGCGCCGCGAACAGGGTGGCATGGCGCTGGGCCACCTGCCGCAGCATGAAGCCCACCTGCTCGTCGAGGATATAGGGCGCGGTGGCCTTGGCGCGCCGGGCCGGACGGCGGGCGGGCGCAGCGTCCGCCGGTTCAGCCTTAACCGGCTCGGCCTTAACCGCCGCGGCCTTCGCCTGTGCCGGCTTTACCGGTGCGGTTTTTTTTGGAGCCATGCCTACACCGCCAGATATGCGTCGCGAATCTCGGGGTTCGCCTCAAGGTCCGCCATGGTACCAGAGAACCTTATGCGCCCCTTCTCGATAATATAGGCGCGATCCGAGATCAGCTTCGCGAAGTGCAGATTCTGCTCCGAGATGACGATGGAGAGGCCCTGTTTCTTCATGGTGAGGATGGCGTCGGCCATCTGCTCCACGATCTTGGGCGCAAGGCCCTCGGAGGGCTCGTCCAGAAGCACGAGGGAAGGGTTGCCCATGAGCGTGCGGCCGATGGTGAGCATCTGCTGCTCGCCGCCGCTCATCTGGCCGCCGGGGCGCTTGCGCATCTCGCCGAGGTTGGGGAACAGCACATAAAGCTGCTCCGGGCTCCAGGTGGCGACGCCCGCGCGCGGCGCCTGCCGGCCCACCATGAAATTCTCTTCCACCGTGAGCTGATTGAAGATGCGCCGGTCCTCCGGCACGTAGCCAAGGCCCCGGCGCACGATCTCATAGGTGGGCAGGGCGGAGACATCTTCCCCGTCGAACACCACCGTGCCGGCGCGCTGGGGCACGAGGCCGACGATGGAGCGGAAGGTGGTGCTCTTGCCGGCGCCGTTGCGGCCGAGCAGCGCCACCACCTCGCCGGCGCCCACCTCCAGCCCCACGTCGTAGAGGATGTGGGCGGGGCCGTAATGGCTGTTGAGGTTCGAGACCTGGAGTTTCATGCGGCAGATCCCTCGCGATGCCGGGCGTCATAGAGCAGGCCTTCGCCCAGATAGATGGCGCGGACCTGCGGGTCGCGGCGCACCTCCAGCGGCGTGCCGCGGGCGATGAGCTGGCCGCGGTTCAGCACCATCACCGCGTCGGCATGCTCGAACACCACGTCCATGTCGTGCTCGGTGAAGAGCACGCCGATGCCCTTCTCCCGCGCGATCTCGGCGGTGAGGCGCATCAGCTCCACCCGCTCCTTTGGGGCCATGCCGGCGGTGGGCTCGTCCATCAGCAGCAGGCGCGGCTGGTTGGCGAGCGCGACGGCCAGCTCCAGCCGCTTGAGGTCCCCATAGGCCAGCTCCCCGCACGGCCGCTCGGCCTGGGAGGTGAGGCCCACCAGCTCCAGCAGCCCCTCCGCCTCTGCCCGGCAGGCTGTGCCGGCGAAGCCGAACACGCGGGTAATCAGGCCGTGGAAGGAGAGCAGCGCCACCTGCACGTTTTCCCGCACCGTCATGGAGGCGAAGGTGGCGGTGATCTGGAAGGTGCGCCCCACCCCGAGCCGCCACACCGCGCGCGGCGGCAGGCCCCGGATGTCCTTGCCATCGATGCGGATGGTGCCGGCATCGGGCTTGATCTGGCCGTTCAGCATGTTGAAGCAGGTGCTCTTGCCCGCTCCGTTGGGCCCGATGAGGGCCAAAAGCGTGCCGGCATCCAGGCTGAAGGTGACGCCGCGCACCGCATGGACGCCGCCATAGGATTTTTCGAGGTTCTCGACCTGAAGCAGCAAGCTCATCGCGCGGCCTCCACCTTGGCGAGGGCCGCCGCCTCGGCCGTGGGTTTCTTTGGGGCGAACCAGCGGTGGCGCATGTCCTCGATGAAGCCCACCACCCCCTTCGGGAAGGCCAGCACCACCACCACGATCACCGCCCCCAGCACCAGCTTGGAGAGGTCGGTCTGGCTCATGAGCCAGATGGCCAGCGCCTTGTAGAGCACCGCCCCCACCACCGCGCCGGACACCGTCTCGATGCCGCCGAGCAACACCATCACAAGGCCGTCCACCGAGGTCGGGATGCCCATGAAGTCCGGGAACACCGAGCCCTTCAGGAAGGCAAACAGCGCCCCGGCGATGCCGGCGAAGGTGCCGGCGACCACGAAGGCGGCCCACTGTAGCCGCGCCCGATCCAGCCCGATGGCCTCTGCGCGCAGGGTGCTGTCGCGCACCGCCCGCAGGCCGTAGCCGAAGGGCGAGAACACCAGCATCCGCAACAGGCCGACGCCGATCACCGCCACCGCCAGCGCCAGCCAGAAGAAGCCCTGGGGCTTGGCCGCCCACGCCGAGGGCCAGATGCCCAGCAGGCCGTTATCGCCGCCGGTCACGTCCACCCACTGGAAGGCCACGGACCAGGCGATCTGCGCGAAGGCCAGCGTCAGCATGGCGAAATAGACGCCCGAGAGCCGCACGCAGAACCAGCCGAACAGCACCGCCCCCACCAGCCCCAGGGCCGGGCCGACGAGGAGGGCCGCCTCCATGGGCGCGCCGAGGAACTTCACCATGAAGGCCGCCCCATAGGCGCCGAGGCCGAAATAGGCGGCATGGCCGAAGGAGGCGAGGCCGCCCACGGTCATGATGAAATGCAGGCTGGCGGCGAACAGCACGAAGATGAGGATTTCCGCGCCGACGGTGAGGGCGTAGTTGCCGAGGAAGAAGGGCAGCGTCGCCACGGCCGCCACCGCCACGGCCACCGCCACCCGCTCGGCGGTGGAGAACGGCCGCCACGGCCGGATGGTGAGGCCGGCGGCGGGGCGCGGCGCGCTCTCGGCCTTGCCGAACAGGCCCCAGGGCCGCACCACCAGCACCACCGCCATCACCAGGAACACCATGATGAGCGAGATCTGCGGCAGGATGAGAATGCCGAAAGCGTTCAGCTCCGCCACGATGATGGCGGCGACGAACGCCCCCAGCACCGAGCCGAGCCCGCCGATGACCACCACCACGAACACCTCGACGATCACGGAGAGGTCCATGGTGTGGGTCACCGTGGTGCGCGGGATCTGCAAGGCGCCACCCAGCGCGGCGAGGAAGACGCCGAGGGCGAACACCCCGGTAAACAGCCATTTCTGGTTCACGCCCAGCGCCGCCACCATCTCGCGGTCCTGAGTCGCCGCGCGCACCAGCACGCCCCAGCGGGTCTGATGGAACAACAACCACAGCGCGCCGAGCACCACCGGGCCAAGCACCATCAGGAACAAATCGTAGGTGGGCACCATGCGGCCGAACAGGCTGACGGCGCCGGCAAGGCCGGGGGCGCGCGGGCCGAGCAGGTCCTCGGGACCCCAGATCACCACCACCAGGTCCTGCACCATGAGCGTCACGCCGAAGGTAGCGAGGAGCTGGAACAGTTCGGGGGCGTGGTAGATGCGGCGCAGCAGCACCATTTCCATCAGCGCGCCCAGCGCCGCGACGATGACCGAGGCAGCGAGGATCGCGCCCCAGAAGCCGATGGGGCCGGCAAAGCGCGTGGTGAGCACATAGGCCACGTAGGCGCCCAGCATGTAGAAGGCGCCGTGCGCGAAATTCACAATGCGCGTCACGCCGAAGATGATCGACAGGCCCGACGCCACCAGAAACAGCGACGCGGCGCTGGCGAGCCCGCTCAGGGCCTGGACCAACAGGAATTCCACTTGTCTCGCCTCTCGTTCACCGGCCTGGAAAGGATTTTGGTCTTGGACCCGCCTCCGTCGAGGGAGGAGGGTCTTGCGGCAGGGCGCGGGCGCCCTGGCTTTGGCTTTGCACCGCCCTGCCCCCGGCGTGGGGGGAGGGAAACGCCCGACTTTTTCCACCACGGTCATGCCCGGGCTTGTCCCGGGCATCCACGCCGTGCCGTGGGTGCTCCGTTGGGAGCCTGGTTCCCGGCCCGTCCCCGTGGATGGCCGGGTCAAGCCCGGCCATGACGGCTTGAATGGTCCTGCCCTGCCCCCTCTCCCGCGTGCGGGGGAGGGAGACAACTTCAGTTCGCCGGGCGCAGCTTGGCGGCTTCGGCTTCCGGCGGCAGGTAGTCGGCGCCGGGCTTGAAGGTGAAGTTCACCATCACGCCCTTGCCGTCCTGCTGCGCGGTGGTGCCGATATAGGCGCCCAGCGTCGACTGGTGGTCGGCGGCGCGATAGACGATGTCGCCGAAGGGGGTGGAAACCTTCAGGTTCTTCATGGCCTTGACGATGCCGTCGGTGGTGTGGTCGTCGGTGGCCTTCAGCACCGCCGCGATGGACTTCACCGTCGAGTAGCCGACGATGGAGCCGAGGCGCGGATAGTCCTTGTGGAGCTGCTGGTAGGCGTCGAGGAACGCCTGGTGCTCGGCGGTCTTGATGCCGTACCAGGGATAGCCGGTGACGATCCAGCCTTCCGGCGTCTCGGTCTTCAGCGGGTCGAGATATTCCGGCTCGCCGGTGAGATAGCTCACCACCGCGCGGTCCTTGAAGATGCCGCGGGTATTGCCCTCGCGCACCAGCTTCACCAGGTCGCCGGCGAAGGTGGCGTTGAGGATGGCGTCGGGCTTGGCGGCGTCGATGGCCTGCAGCACCGGGCCGGCGTCGATCTTGTTGAGCGGCGGCCACTGCTCGGCCACGAACTCCACGTCCGGGCGCTTCTTCTTCAGCAGCTCCTTGAACACGGCCACGAACGACTGGCCGAATTCATAATTGGGGGCGATGGTGGCCCACTTCTTGGCGGGAAGCTTGGCCGCCTCTTCCGCCAGCATGGCGGCCTGCATGTAGTTGGAGGTGCGCAGGCGGAAGGTGTAGTCGTTGCCCTTCGACCAGACGATGGCGTCGGTGAGCGGCTCGGCGGCGATGTAGACCACCTGCTTCTGCTTGGCGAAGTCCGCCAGCGCGAGGCCCACGTTGGAAAGGAAGCCGCCGGAGATCATCACCACGCCGTCGCGCGAGACCAGCTCGTTGGCGGCGGTGAGGGCGTCGGCGGGCTTGCCGCCGTCATCCTTGGAGATGATGACCAGCTTCTTGCCCTTGATGCCGCCGGCGTCGTTGATCTCCTTCAGCGCCAGTTCCATGCCCTTGCGATAGGGCTCGGTGAAGGCGGGCAGCGCCGAATAGGAATTGATCTCGCCCACCTTGATCTCGCCTTCGAGCGCCTTCGCGGCACCGGAGGCGAGCAGCAGGGCGGCGAAGGTCGCCCCGAAAGTTGCGCCGATGAGTTTCTTCATGTGCTGTTCCCCTCTTGATCCGAAGTCCTGCACTACAGGCTGCGCCGTCCGGTTCAGCGCAAGCCGTCCTCACCCTTGATCTCGTCCGCCTTCAGCCCGCCGACGCGCGGCAGCGGCCGGCCGGAATCGGTGACCGCCACCGCCACCACGATCTCGTTGGCGCGGGGCGCATCGGCAATGCTCACCTGCATGCCGTCGAAATGGCTGCGCACGAAGGCAGCGTCCTTGTGTCCCAACGGAATGTCCAGCTCCGCGCCAAGACCGCCCCGCCGCTTGGACGAGGGAATGAGCGCCGCGCCCTTGCCGAGCACCGCGCGCACCGGCGCGCCCATCTTGGGATGCAAGAGCGCGGCCGCGTGCTCCAGCTCGCCGTTCTCGCCCACCAGCGCGGCCTTGCCGTAGCTCTGCGCCGCCGGCCCCTCGATGCCGAGCGCGGCCACGGCGCGGGCTGCCAGCAGGCCGCCCAGCTCCTCGCCCATGGCGATGAGGTCGGAGAGGTCGTCCACATAGGTGCCGGCGAACGGGTTCTCGATCACCGCCACCGCCGCCGCCCGGCGGGTGGGCGGGGAGACGGGGCGGCCCATCTCGCTCCGCGTCTCCTCGACGATGGTGACGATCTTGCGGATTTTCGCGCTCATCGCAGGCCGTCCCGCTTGGAGATGTCGGCGGCTGCAAGGCCGCCCACGCGGGCATGGACGCGGGGCCCGCAGGTCATCACCAGCACCAAAGCGATCTCGTCGGCCCGGGGGGCGTCGGAGACGCCGACCTCCATGGCGTCGAAGTGGCTGCGCACATAGGAGGCATCGCTATGGGTCACCGGCACGTCGAGGCGCGTGCCCGGCCCGCCCACCTTCTTGGTGGAGGGCACGATGGCGAGCGCGTCGCCCAGCGCCTCGCGCATGGCGTAGCCGCCGGGCACATGCCACAGGGCGCCGTGCTCGATCTCGCCGGCGGCACCCACGATGGCGCCCTTGCCGTAGCCGTCCACCGCCTTGGGATCGCCACCGAGGGCCACCACCAGTTCCTTCGCCATGGCGACGCCCAGCGGCTTCAGGTCCTCCATGAAGGGCGCGATGTCCTCCACATAGCGACCGGCATAGGGGTTCTCGATGACCGTGACGATGGCGGCCCGGCGGCGCGGCGTGGCGGCGACGGGGCCGCCTTCGTGGAAGATCTCCTCCACGATCCGGACCTGCTTGCGGATCTTGACCTCAGGCATGAGCTGCTTCGCTTTCTTGTTGGCGGGCGAGGGACAAAACGGAGCGGCCGGGGAACTTCCCCTCGGCCGGATCGGTGGAAACGCTCACGCCCTGCAGATGCAGCGCGGCGGAGGAGATGAGGCCCCGCCCCACGAGGGCGGAGGCGCAGGCGAGGCCCTCGGCCAGCGCCTCGTGGATCTCGGCGGGGGAAAGCTGTGGCACGGCGCGCGTCACCTTCAGCGGGCCGAGGTCGCTGTCGCTCTGCACGTCGCGGGCGGCCATACGGACAATGGCGGGATGGCCGGGCAGGTTCACCCCATTGGCGATGACGGTTGCCGCCGCATCCGCCGCCGCGGCGGTGGGGGCTAGCACGGTGACGGCATCGGCGATGCCGAGGGAAAAGCTGCGCCCGCGCCAGCCCGAGGTGGCGATGCCGCGCACCGGACCCTCCGCGCTCACCCGCGCCGTGCCGATGAGGCGGGGCTGGTCCGGGCGATCCACGAGGCCCGCCACATAGTCGGCCCCCGGCGCCAGATGAAGGGCGATGTCGCCGCCATTGTTCACATAGGCGCGGGTGATGCCGGGCAAAGCCAGCGCTTCCAGCACCTCCTCGGCAACCGCGCCGGCAACCGCCGCCATGGGGGTGATGAAGCCGGCCCGCGCGTGGGGCTCGACCGCAGCCCACATGCGCCGGGCCACTTTCCCGTCCAGCGGGCAGGCCCCCGCATAGGCGGGACGGCGCAGCAAGGGCAGTTCCGCGCAGAGCGCGTCCAGCAGGCCGGTGAAGCGCGCCACCGCCGCGCGGTAGGCCGCCGCCACCTGCCGGGCATCGCCGCTCGCCTCCACGACGAGGTCGATGGGACCATCGTTCAGGTGCAGCCGGCGCCCGTCCGCAAGCAGCGCCACCTGCGGCGCGCGAGGCAGCACGGGCGGGGCGGCGAGGGGGCTGGCGAGGGCAGCGTTCAGCATGACCGTCAGCTCTTCGAGCGGGCCGAAAGCGGCCAGGGATTGTCGCCGATGGGCGCCACTTCCCGCACACTGTCGCGATCGAGGATGGACCGCACCGGCTGCACATGGTCCATGTGCCCGCCGAGCGCCGCATAGGCCTCCAGCGTCAGCGTGAACTCGATGGGCGCCACGAGGGCCGGCGTGGGCACATAGCCAAAGGCGTTCTCCGGCACCCGCATCACATCAACCATGAAGGTGATGCCGCCGCCGGGCCAAACATAGACCGGCGCGCCGCCGCAGGTGACGCGGGTGATGGCCTCTTTCACCGAGCGGGTGAGCCGCACCGGATTTTCCGTCACCCCCGCGCGCAGGGAGCCGCCGGCCCCCGCCATGAACAGCACGGAGGACAGCGCCGGCTCGCAATTCTCGCGGATGCGCTCCACGGAGGGAGCGAGATCCGCCGGTATGTCGGCCTCGCGCGGCACCAGGTTTTCATCGAGCACATAATAGCCGAAATGCTCGCCGGTGGTGGATACCAGCAGCAGCCGCAGGCCGGGCCATGCCGCCTTGGCATCGAACGCGCCGAGGATGGAGAGCGGATCGGAAATATTGGTGCCGCCCCAGCCCAGGCCCGGCTCGGCCACCTGGAAATAGCGGCCGGGTGTGGAGCGGCGGCCCTTCATGCGGATGCCGGTATCGCGCACGCCGAGAAGCTTGCCGGCCTGATGCTCGGAGAGGACGCCGGTGATGTGGTCGTCCACCACCACCACCTCGTCCACCTTGCCGAACCATTGGCGCGCGAACATGCCGATGGTGGCGGAGCCGCAGCCAACCCGCATGCGCTCTTCCTGCCCGCCATTGACGATGGGCGCGTGGCCCGCCTGCACGATGAGGGTGGCGCCGTCATCCACGGTGAGTTCCACCGGCTTGGCATTGCACAGGTCGAGCAGCGCCTCGCAGGTGACGCGACCTTCCTTCTTGGCCCCGCCGGTGAGGTGGTGGACCCCGCCCAGCGACAGCATCTGCGAGCCGTATTCGGAAGTGGTGACATGCCCCACCGGCTCGCCGGCCACGCGCACGGTGGACTGTTCGGGGCCGAGGAAGCGGTCGGTGTCGATCTTCACCTTCACGCCGGCATAGGAAAAGATGCCCTCGGTGACCACGGTCACCATGTCCACGCCGTTCACCTCGGCGGAGACGATGAAGGGGGCGGGCTTGTAGTCGGGATAGGTGGTGCCGGAGCCCACCGCGGTCACGAAGGTGCCGCCATCGGCCACCAGGCGCCCGTCCCAGTCGCCGCCGCGATCGAAGGGCACCACCTTGCCGCCCTGCTCCAGCGTGCGGTCGAGGATGACGTGGGGATCGACGCGGATCAGCTCGCCGGCGCGGTTGGCGTAGCGATCGCAGGCGCCGGTGTTGCCGGGCTTGATGTAGCACATGACCGGACAGGCATCGCAGCGGATCTTGTCGTCGGCGGCCGATGCGGCGACGGGGGTCTGGCCTGAGGCGTCGCCTTGGATGTTCTGCGCCATGGAGGGCGGGCTCCGGCCCCTGCGGACAACCGGCGGGGCGATTTCGATTTCATATGTACACTAATGAAAAAGGAGCAGCCCAAAGTGTCAAGCACAAGGATGAGGCACGGCGCCCGAAGAGGCAGCAGACCTGTCCTATCCATCTGCGGCCACAGGTTTATGACCGCTTTTGCCCCGCTTGGGGGCAGCCCGGCGCGCCGCGCATTTGTGCGGCGTGCGCGCTTGACGCCAGATCATTCGTATAGAAACAATCCAGGGAAGCGGGAGGCGTGCCGCTTCGCCTACACTGGCACGTCCGATGACGGACCGAAACGAAGATGTCCGAGCCGGTTCAACTTCAGGTGAATGGCACAGCGCACCGCTTCGCGCTGCCCCGCTCCACGCCCCTCATCTATGTGCTGCGCAACGACCTTGGCCTCAACGGCCCCAAGTTCGGCTGCGGGCTCGGGGAGTGCGGTGCCTGCACCGTGCTCATGGACGGGGTCGCCGCCCGCTCCTGCGTCACCACATTGGGCACGGCGGAAGGTCGCGCCATCACCACGCTGGAAGGGCTCGGCACCCTTGAGGCGCCCCACCCGGTGCAGGCCGCCTTCATCGCCGAGCAGGCGGCGCAATGCGGCTACTGCCTGAATGGCATGATCATGACCACCGTCGCCTTCCTCGCCCGCACCCCCGCCCCCACGGAGGACGAGGCCCGCGCCGCCCTGCGCTACAATCTGTGTCGCTGCGGGACCCATGTGGAGATCCTGCGCGCGGTGATGCGCGCCGCCCACGGGGAGGCATCCGAATGAGCGAGCCGCGCCCCGACAAGGATCAGATCCTCGCTGCCACCGGCAATCTCTGCGTGCTGCGCCCGGCACAGTCGGTGGCCGGCCTCCAGCGCAGCGCAATGCCGAAAGACGGCGCCCTCGACCTGTTCCTGCTGGTGGACGACAGCGGCGCCGTCACCGCCTTCAACGGCCATGTGGACCTCGGCACCGGCATCCGCACGGCCCTCGCCCAGATCGTGGCCGAGGAGCTGGACGTGGCGCTCCATCGCGTCACCATGGTGCTCGGCCATACCGGCCTTGCACCCAACCAGGGCGCCACCATCGCCTCCGATTCCATCCAGGTCTCGGCCCAGCCGCTGCGCCGCGCCGCCGCGCAGGCCCGCCACCGGCTGGTGGAGCTGGCCGCCGAGGCACTGGAGATGGACGCCGATGCGCTGGAGGTGGAGGACGGCATCGTCCGCCCCCGCGACGGCGGCAATGCCGGCCTCTCCTACGCCGATTTGCTGAAGGGCCGCGCCGAGCGCCTGCTGCTCTCCGACGACATTCCGGTGAAGCCGGCCAGCGCCCACCGCATCGTCGGCCAGCGGGTGCCACGGGTGGACATCCCGGCCAAGGCCACGGGCACGTTCACCTATGTGCATGACGTGCGCGTGCCCGGCATG
The DNA here is from genome assembly GCF_043193975.1 of Xanthobacter versatilis. NCBI lineage: Bacteria > Pseudomonadati > Pseudomonadota > Alphaproteobacteria > Hyphomicrobiales > Xanthobacteraceae > Xanthobacter > Xanthobacter versatilis. The sequence continues at coordinate 386,695 of NZ_JBAFVB010000002.1, forward strand.
CTGCACGGCCGTGTGGTGCGCCCGCCCTATGCCGGCATCGATGCGGGCGATTTCGTCGGCAGGAGCCTGATCCGGGTGGATGAGGCCTCGGTGGCCCACATTCCCGGCATGGTGGCGGTGGTCACCATGGGCGATTTCGTGGGCGTGGTGGCCGAGCGCGAAGAGCAGGCGGCCGAGGCCGCTCGCCGCCTGAAGGTGGAGTGGAAGCCCACGCCCACCCTGCCCGACCTCGACAACGTGGAAAACGCCCTGCGCGCCATCCCGGCGGAGAACCGGCGCACCCTCCATGAGCGCGGCGATCCCGACGCCGCCCGCGCGGCCGCCGCCGAGACCCTCGACCGCACCTATGTGTGGCCCTACCAGATGCACGCCTCCATCGGCCCCTCCTGCGCGGTGGCGGATGTGCGCGAGGATGGCGCCACCCTCTGGGCCGGCACGCAGAACCCCTATCCCCTGCGCATGGACATCGCCCTGCTGCTGGGCCTGCCGGAAGAGGCGGTGGAGATCGTCCGCTTCGAGGCCGCCGGCTGCTATGGCCGCAACTGCGCCGACGATGTGGCCGCCGACGCCGCCCTGCTGTCGCGCGCCGTGGGCCGTCCGGTGCGGGTGCAGCTCACCCGCGAGCAGGAGCATGCGTGGGAGCCCAAGGGCGCCGCTCAGCTCATGCAGGTGAAGGGGGGCATCAATGCCGACGGCACCCCCGCGGCCTATGATTTCAACACCCGCTATCCCTCCAACGCGGCAGTGACCTTGGCGCTGCTGCTGACGGGCCGGGTGCCGGCGGACAATCCCGTGTTCGAGATGGGCGACCGCACCGCCATCCCGCCCTATGCCTACGACCATATGCGCGTCACGGTGGACGATGTGGCGCCCATCGTGCGGGCGGCTTGGCTGCGCGGCGTCTCCGCCCTGCCCAATTCTTTCGCCCACGAAAGCTATATCGACGAGCTGGCGGCCGCCGCCGGCGTTGATCCGGTGGATTACCGCCTGCGCCACCTCCACGACGAGCGCGCCGCCGAACTGGTGAAGGCCACCGCGGAGCGCGCCGGCTGGGAAAAGCGCACCGCCCCGCGCCTTGAAGTGGTGGAGGGCGACGTGGTGCGCGGCCAGGGCTTCGCCTATGCGCTTTACGTGCACTCCAAATTCCCCGGCTACGGCGCCGCCTGGTCCGCCTGGGTGGCCGAGGTGGAGGTGAACAAGCGTACCGGCGACGTGGCGGTGAAGCGCGTGGTGGTGGGCCAGGATTCCGGGCTCATGATCAACCCGGCCGGCATCGAGCACCAGATCCACGGCAACGTCATCCAGTCCACCTCCCGGGCGCTGAAGGAGCAGGTGACGTTCGACGAGAAGGCCGTCACCAGCCGGGAATGGGGCGCCTACCCCATCCTCACCTTCCCCGAGGTGCCGGTAATCAACGTGGTGCTGATGCCGCGCCCGGATGACCCGCCTTTGGGCTCGGGGGAATCGGCCTCGGTGCCGAGCGCTGCGGCCATCGCCAACGCCATTTTCGATGCCACCGGCGTGCGCCTGCGCGAACCGCCCTTCACGCCCGACCGGGTGCGTGCCGCCCTATCGGGAGCGGCCGCGCCGAAGCCGGTGCGGGAGAAGCGCCGCCGCCCGTGGTTCGCCATGGCCGGCGCCGCGCTCGCCGGCGCGCTGGGGATGGCGACGCTGGCGCTGCCCATCCGTGGCGCCATCGCGCCCATCGCGCCGCCGGACCCGGCCGGCTTCTCCGCCGAGATGATCGCGCGTGGCAAGATCCTCGCAGCGCTGGGCGATTGCGCGGTGTGCCACACGGCCGAGGGCGGCATAGCCAATGCCGGCGGACGGGCGCTGCACACGCCCTTCGGCACGATTTATTCCACCAATCTCACGCCGGATGCGCAGACGGGAATCGGCGCGTGGTCCTATGCCGCGTTCGAGCGGGCCATGCGCGAAGGCATCGGCCGGGACGGGCGCCACCTCTACCCGGCCTTCCCCTACACCGCCTTCACCCGCATGTCGGATGCGGACATGCAGGCGCTCTACGCCTTCCTCATGTCGCAGGCCCCGGTCAAGACGAGCCCGCCCGCCAACCGCATGACCTTCCCCTTCAACATCCGCCCGCTGATGGCCGGCTGGAACCTGTTGTTCCTCACCCCCGGCCAGCTTCAGGCGGAGGTGGGGCAATCGCCCCAATGGAACCGGGGGCGCTATCTGGTGGAGGGGCTGGGCCATTGCGGCGCCTGCCACACGCCGCGCAACCTTCTGGGCGCGGAAAAGGGCGGCGCGGCATACCTTGCCGGCGGGGTCGCGGACGGCTGGGAGGCGCCTGCCCTCACGGCGCTGTCCAAGGCGCCCATTCCGTGGAGTGAGGACGAGCTCTACACCTATCTGCGCACCGGCTTCTCGCGCTTCCACGGCACGGCGGCCGGCCCCATGGCGCCGGTGGTGCAGGAACTCGCCCATCTGCCGGACGCGGACATCCGCGCCATGGCGATCTACCTGGCGTCCTTCGCCGGCCCCGCCAGCGCCGATGCCGCCACCATGGCCGCGTCGCTGGAGGCGAAGGCGGAAGGCTCGCTGCGGCCCATGGACAGCGTGGGCGGCCGCCTGTTCGAGGGCGCGTGCGCCGCCTGCCACGCACCGGAGGGGCCGACCCTGTTCGGCGCGCGGCCCTCGCTTGCGCTCAACACCAATATCCATGCGGCGCAGCCGGACAATCTCATCCGCGTGATCCTGGAGGGCATCCCCGCCCCCGCCGCCCCGGCGCTGGGCGACATGCCCGCCTTCCGCGACAGTCTCGACGACGCGCAGGTGGCCGACCTCGTGCGCTACATGCGCGCGAAATTTGCCCCCGACGCCCCGGCCTGGGACGGGCTGGCGCAGACCGTGGCACGGCTGCGGGCAACGCCGACGCAGTGAGGGTGTTGCGGCGGTCCTCGTTCGCCGGGACGGGACGAAGATTTGGGCCGTCATGGCCGGGCACTCCCATCGCACCTCCCTGCCCAAAATTCCCGCATCGCCGCCCAAAAGCTCCGCAATCCGAATGCGCTCCGGCCGTTGACAGCGCTCGCCCCCTCGCCTTATTTTCATTTGTACACAAACAATATTCCGAGGCTCTCGCCATGGCCTATGTCGTCACCGAGAACTGCATCCGCTGCACCTACATGGATTGCGTCTCGGTTTGCCCCGTGGACTGCTTCTATGCCGGCGAGAACATGCTGGTGATCCATCCGGACGAATGCATCGACTGCGGCGTCTGCGAGCCGGAATGCCCCGCCGCCGCCATCTTCCCGGACTCAGATCCCCGCGCCGGCGACTGGGCCGCCCTCAACGCGCAATACGCGGCGCAGTGGCCCAACATCACGGAAAAGGGCGCCCCGCCCGACGATGCCGATGCCTGGAAGGACGCCGCCGACAAGCGCGCCCTCCTGTCCGCCGCGCCCGCCGCGATCTGACCCGAACGAGCCTGCCCCGCGCGGCTTTTGCCAGAGACCCCACCATGAGCAACTTCTTCGAGGAACACGTTCTCAGCGTCCATCACTGGACCGACCGCCTGTTCAGCTTCACCACCACGCGCGATCCCGGCTTCCGCTTCCGCACCGGCGAATTCACCATGATCGGCCTGAAAGTGGATGGACGCCCGCTGCTGCGCGCCTATTCGGTGGTGAGCCCGAGCTGGGCGGAAACGCTGGAATTCTTCTCCATCAAGGTGCCCAACGGTCCGCTCACCTCACGCCTCCAGCACATCAAGGTGGGCGACACCATCACGGTCGGCCGCAAGGCCACCGGCACGCTGGTGCTCGACAATCTCCTGCCCGGCCGCAATCTCTACCTGCTCGGCACCGGCACCGGCCTTGCGCCCTTCCTCTCCGTGATCCGCGATCCCGAGACCTATGAGCGGTTCGAGAAGGTGGTGCTGGTGCACGGCTGCCGGCATGTCAGCGACCTCGCCTACGAGGACCTCATCATGAAGGAACTGCCGGCCCACGAATTCCTCGGCGAGGAGATCGCCGCCAAGCTCGCCTACTACCCGACCGTGACCCGCGAGCCGTTCCGCAACACCGGCCGCATCACGGCCCTGCTGGACAGCGGCAAGCTCTGCGCCGACGTGGGCCTGCCACCCCTTGATGCCGCCACCGACCGCGTCATGATCTGCGGCTCGCCCGCCATGATGGGCGACCTGCGCGCACTTCTGGCGTCGCGCGGCTTCGAGGAGGGCAACAGCGGCGAGCCGGGCCATTTCGTCATCGAGAAGGCGTTCGCCGAACGGTGAGTTTTTTCGCCCCGCCCCGTTCTCAGGACCGGGGCGGCGACCTACACTTCATATGCCTACAAACAAAAGACCGGGTGCGCCCGCGCGTTTCCGGCCGTCCCTTCCGGAGACTTTCCATGGCCCATGATGCCCCCGCAGCCGCCGGCGGCCCCACCAAGCTGGTGATCCGCAACATCGGCCTCATCCTCAGCGGCGACCTTGCACGACCCATCCTCGACGCCGACACTGTGGTGGCGGAAGGCGGCAAGATCACCGCCATCGGCCGCGAGAAGGATGTGGACACCGAGGGCGCCACCACCCTCATCGACGCCAACGGCACCACCCTCACCCCCGGTCTCATCGACAGCCACGTCCATCCCGTGGCCGGCGACTGGACCCCGCGCCAGAGCCAGATGAACTGGATCGACAGTTCGCTCCACGGCGGCGTCACCACCATGATTTCGGCGGGCGAGGTGCATTATCCCGGCCGGGCGAAGGACGTGGTGGGGCTGAAGGCGCTGGCCATCACCGCCCAGCGCTCGTTTGACGCCTTCCGCCCCTCGGGGGTGAAGGTCCATGCGGGCGCCCCCGTCATCGAGAACGAGATGGTGGAGGACGATTTCAAGGAGCTCGCCGCCGCCGGCGTGAAGCTGCTGGGCGAGGTGGGCCTCGGCGGGGTGAAGGACGGCCCCACCGCCCGCAAGATGGTGGGGTGGGCGAGGAAGTACGGCATCCAGTCCACCATCCACACCGGCGGCCCCTCCATCCCCGGCTCAGGCCTCATCGACAAGGACGTGGTGCTGGAGGCGGACACCGACGTGGTCGGCCACATCAATGGCGGCCACACGGCGCTTCCGGACAACCAGATCCGCTGCATCTGCGAGGGCTGCAAGCGCGGGCTGGAGATCGTGCACAACGGCAACGAGCGCTCCGCCCTCTACACCCTGCGCATCGCCCGCGAGCTGGGCGAGCTCAACCGCGTCATCCTCGGCACCGACGGGCCGGCGGGCTCGGGCGTCCAACCGCTGGGCATCCTGCGCATGGTCTCCATGCTGTCGTCCCTCGGCGAGCTGCCGGCGGAAGAGGCATTCTGCCTTGCCACCGGCAACACCGCGCGCATGCGGGCGCTGGATTGCGGGATCATCGAGGTGGGCCGGGCGGCGGACTTCGTGCTGATGGACAAGGCCCAGCATTCGCCCGGCGTGACGCTGCTGGACAGCGTGCGCCTCGGCGACCTGCCCGGCGTGTGCATGACCGTCATCGACGGCATCGTGCGCACCCAGCGCTCGCGCAACACCCCGCCCGCCGGCCGCATGCCGGTGGTGGTGAAGGGCTAATTGGCTTTCGTCAGGCTCCGGTGGCCGGCTTCGGCTGCCGGAGCACCAAGAGGTTGCCGGCGAGCACCAGCGCGATTCCGGCGGCGGCCGTCGCCGTCCAGTGGTAGTCCTCGAACCAGGTGGAGAGGAACAGCGCCACGATGGGGAACATGACCGTGCCGTAGCCGGCGCGGTTGGCCCCGATGCGCCGGATCAGCTGGATGTAGACGGCGAAGCCCGCCAGCGTCTGGACCACGATCAGGAAGCCCAGCGAGCCGAGGTAGCGCACGCTCCAGTCCACCATGAACGGCGCGCCCCGCGCCAGGCTCACCATCAGCAGGATGAGGAAGCCGTAGGCAAAGCCCCAGAAGCTGGTGGATGCCATGGGATAGCCCCGCCGCCCGGCCACCCCCGACAGCAGGCTGCCGAACGCAAAGCTCACCGTTCCGGCGACGCCCAGCGCCAGCCCCTCCCCCGCGCCGTTGATGCCCCGCCCGTCGGCAAGGCTCGGCCCGAACACCAGCGCGGTGCCGGCGATGCCCGCCAGGGCACCGAACAGGATCTGCCGGCGCAGCGGCACGCGCAGGAACAGCGCCGAGAACAGGGGAATGAGGATGGAGGAAAGGGAGAAGATCACCGACATCAGCCCCGACGGCAGGTGATAGCCGGCATAGTAGAAGAACAGGAAATTCAGCGAGAACAGCGTCGCCCCGAGGCCCGCGAACAAGACGTGGTCCCGCGCCTTGAAGGCGAGCGGCGCGCCTGTCGCGATCACGAACACCAGCATGGCGAGGCTCGCGACGAGAAAGCGCCAGGTGCCTGACACCTCGGGCGCCACCACGCCCAGCTGGAGCTTCAGCGGCAGCCAGCCCGAGCCGAAGATCAGCACGCACACCGCGTACAGAACGAAGTCGCGCGGGCCGAGGGGCCCATCGGTTCGGGATGTGTCGGGGAGCATGGGGGCAGATCCAGGCAGGAGCCCCAAGGTAGAGCACGCGCCCGCCGCCCCCGCAACGCGGCCTGCGGACGATGCCGGGGCGATGCCCCAACACCGGCGCGGGGTGCTCCGCGCAACATCGCCGCCCGGGTGGAAACCGGACTTCGGCGCATGGCATCAGCGCATGGCTGCAATGCGCCCAGATCATGCGCTAACTGCGGGCGGAGTTGCTGACCGCCCCACCCCGACTCAGTAAGCCAGCGCCTGGAAGGCCGGTTCCACCGAGTGATCCCATTCGCCGTTGTAGAGCGCCAGCAGCTTGTCGGCGGGGGAGCGGCCGGTGAGCACGATCTCTTCCAGCGGCTCCAGGAAGCGCGTCTCGTCGCGGCCCAGCCGGTCGTGGAAGCCGCGCCGCTTCAGCCCGGCTTCCGACAGCTTGAGCACGTCGCGGGCGATATCGCGCAGCTGGCGGCCGGCGATCTCGGCCTTCAGGCCAAGGCGGGGCACGTCGTCCCGCAGCTGCTGGCGCTGCTCGGCGGTCCAGTCCTTGGCGAGGTCCCAGGCGGCATCGAGGCTTTGCTGGTCGTAGAGCAGGCCCACCCAGAGGGCCGGCAGCGCGCACAGCTTGGCCCAGGGGCCGGCATCGGCGCCGCGCATCTCCAAAAAGCGCTTCAGGCGTACCTCGGGGAAGATGGTGGAGAGGTGGTTGATCCAGTCCGAGAGGGTGGCGGTCTCCCCCGGCAGCAGCGGATGGCGGCCGGCGAGCAGGTCGCGGAACGAGGTGCCCGATACGTCCACGTAAGATTCGCCGCGCTTTACGAAATACATGGGCACGTCGAGGGCGTAGTCCACGTAGCGCTCGAAGCCGAAGCCGTCCTCGAAGGCGAAGGGCAGCATGCCCGAGCGGGCATTGTCGGTGTCGCGCCAGATCTCGGAGCGGAACGAGAGGAAGCCGTTGGGCTTGCCTTCGGTGAACGGCGAATTGGCGAACAGGGCGGTCGCCACCGGCTGGAGCGCGAGGCCGACGCGCATCTTCCGCACCATGTCGGCTTCGGACGAGAAGTCGAGATTCACCTGCACGGTGCAGGTGCGGAACATCATGTCGAGGCCCAGCTTGCCCACCTTGGGCATGTAGCCGGCCATGATCTTGTAACGGCCCTTGGGCATCACCGGGGTCTCGGTGCGGGTCCACTTGGGGCTCATGCCGATGCCGAGGAAGCCGATGCCCAGCGGCTCCGCCACTTCGCGCACCTGCGCCAGATGCGCATTCAGCTCCGCGCAGGTCTCGTGGATGGTGGAGACCGGCGCGCCCGACAGCTCAAACTGTCCGCCCGGTTCCAGCGAGATGGCGCCGCCTCCGGTCACATCGGCGAGGCCGATGATGGTGGGGCCTTCCATGATGGGCTCCCAGCCGAGCAGGGAGCGCATGCCCTCCAGGAGCTTGCGGATGCCCTTGGGCCCCTCGTAGGGCACCGGCTCGTGGCGGCCGAGGGTGAAGGGGATCTTCTCGTGCTCGGTACCGATGCGAAAGGCCCGCTCCGGTTTGGACCCCTGTTCCATCCACTCCACCAGCTCGTGCCGGCCGGCGATGGGGGTCGCGTCAAGGGTGTCCCGGGCCATACGAAATCTCTTCAACAAAATGGGCGCGAGACCATACACGGCGGCCCGGCCAAGGCAACAGACGCTTCGGTTTCTCAATACCGTGCGGACGCACCCTTCAGCCGGACCATGCCGCCCGGCGCACAGGAATGCGCCCGAAGCGGCTGGTCCGAAGGGGCCGGACAGCCAAGCCCAAGCTGTGGTCAGATGGTGACCGGATTGGCTTTTGCAACGGCGTCGAACGCCTGAAGCGTGGTGATCAGCGCTTCCAGCTGGCAGAGCGGCACCATGTTCGGCCCGTCGGAGGGGGCCTTGTCCGGGTCGGGGTGGGTCTCGATGAACACCGCGGCGACTCCCACGGCCACCGCCGCGCGGGCCAGCACCGGCACGAACTCGCGCTGGCCGCCGGAGGAGGAGCCCTGCCCGCCCGGCTGCTGCACCGAGTGGGTGGCATCGAACACCACCGGCGCACCGGTGGTCTTGGCGAGGATGGGCAGCGCCCGCATGTCGGAGACGAGGGTGTTGTAGCCAAACGACACGCCCCGCTCGGTCACCAGCACCCGGCCGTTGCCGGCGCCGGTGAGCTTGTTCACCACATTGGCCATGTCCCAGGGGGCGAGGAACTGGCCCTTCTTCACGTTCACCGTCTTGCCGGTGCGGGCGGCGGCGATGAGCAGGTCGGTCTGGCGGCACAGGAAGGCGGGGATCTGGAGCACGTCCACCGCCTGCGCGGCGGCGGCACACTGGTCGATCTCGTGCACGTCGGTGAGCACCGGCAGGCCGAGGCTCTCGCGGATCTCGGCGAACACCGGCAGGGCGGCTTCCAGCCCGAGGCCCCGCTGGGCCGAGAGCGAGGTGCGGTTGGCCTTGTCGAAGGAGGTCTTGAAGATGAGGCCGATGCCGCGCCGCTGAGCGATCTCTTTCAGCGCGGCGGCCACCTCCAGCGCGTGGGTGCGGCTTTCCATCTGGCAGGGGCCGGCGATGAGCGCCAGCGGCAGGCCGTTGCCGATGCGCACGAGGCCCACATCTTGCCCCACCTCGACGATGGGCTGCGGCGTGGTGGCGGGCTGTGCGGCGGTCATGGGATCATCCTTGGAAGCAGCGCCGCCGGGCAACGCTTTACAGCGAGGCCCCGGCGGCGCGCCAAACTAGTCGGTTCGTCAGGGCGTGACCAGCTTCAGCCCCACGATCCCGGCGCCGATGAGGCCGATGGAGGCGAGCCGCAGCAGGTCGGTGGATTCGGAGAAGAAGAGAATGCCGACGAGCGCCGTGCCCACGGTGCCGATCCCCGCCCACACCGCATAGGCGGTGCCGATGGGAATGCCCCTGAGCGCCAGCGACAGCAGGAACAGGCTGACGGCGATGGCCGATAGGGTGAAGGCGCTGGGCCACAGCCGGGTGAAGCCTTCCGACTGCTTCATGCCGATGGCCCAGGCGATTTCCATGACACCGGCGACGAACAGATAGATCCACGCCATTGGCGGGTACCTCGGGTGGCGGGGTCGTCCCCGCCGCTCGATACGCAAGGGCACGCGGCCGTCCGCGTCCCGTCGGGGACGAATGTCCCCTGCCCTCATTTAGGGCATCCTGCGCGCCGGTGAAGCCGGAGGCAGTGCATAAATGTGCGGCAGTGGTGAGGGGGCGTGCGGCTGGCGTCAGCGATACTCAGACTGTCACGGCCGGGCGTGACCCGGAAGTCGGCTGTTGCCGACTTCCGCCCTTACGAACGGAACCCGCAAACATGCAGGTTCCGGCCATCCACGTGGCTCGGCCGGGAACACAGCTCAGAACGGAGTGCAGACGGCCCCGGCGTGGATGCCCGGCACTAGGCCGGGCAGGACGGTCCCTGGGGAAGCGGTGCCCGCCCCCCGCAAGTCCCTCTCACCCCTCCGTCACCTCGAACACCAGCGTCGCGCCCATGGCGGCCTTGGGGGGCACCACCACCACGCCGGCGATGGTCTCCTCCACCATGCGCCGGGCCGCCAGCGAGCGTCGCAGCTCCGGGGCGCCGGGGGTGCCGAAGCGCACCGCCGCCAGCCGCAGGCCCTCCCCGCCTGGGGCGGGCACGCCATAGCGCTCGGTGAACAGGGGACGGGTCATCACGTCCACGGCGCCGCGCGGGGTCTGGCTGACGTACCAGTCGTCGCTGGCCCGCAGCACGCCGCAGCCGGTGACCGTCTCCAGAAACGCCTTGTGGAGGGCAGGCGTGTCCGCCACCAGCACCACGCCGGCGACCCCGGTGACCTGGTTGGAATGGCGCTGCAGGTCCGCCGACCAGAAATTCTCCGGCAGCTTCTGGGTGCAGGTGAACAGGGAGAAGTCCGGCGAGAGGGGGTCGCGGGCGAAGGCGAGGGTGAAGCCCACCTCCACCTCCTGCCCGTCCGGCCGGCGGGCCGTGCGGCCGAACTCGAACGTGTCGAACCCGCCGAAGTTCTCGATATCGAAAACAGCCTTCTCAGCTTGCGGGTCGGAGCCTTCCAGCGCCAGCATGGAGAGGCCCTGGCCGCAACTTTCGAGGAAGCGCTGGTTGAAGGCGCCGAACGAGAAGCGCGTGCCTTCGTCCGGAGGAATCTTTTCCGGCTCAGCCACTTGCAGCAGCTCGATGAAGAAGCCGGGGGTCTGGACGATGCGGTTCTCGGTGCCCCAGGGATGCCGGTTGCGGCCCCCCACGGTGAAGCCAAGCAGGTCGTAGACCTCTCCCGCCGCATCCAGGTCGCGGACGAGATGCACCACATGGTCAAGCCCGCGTCGCATGCCAACTCCCCTCCCCGACTCATCCGGGGGGAGCTTAGAGCGGCGGCGGCCGGGAGGGAAACAACCGGCAGGAGAATACCTGCCGCTGTCCCTGCCGGAAGGTCACACCAGCCGGCTCTGCTCCATGGCCGCACCCACGAACGAGGCGAACAGCGGGTGGGGCTGGAACGGCCGCGACTTCAGCTCCGGATGGAACTGCACCCCGATGAACCAGGGGTGGTCGCCATATTCCACGATCTCCGGCAGGAGGCCGTCCGGCGACATGCCGGAGAAGCGCAGGCCATGCTGCTCAAGGCGTTGGCGATAGGCGGTATTCACCTCATAGCGGTGGCGGTGGCGCTCGAAGATGTCGCGCCCGCCATAGACCGCCTCCACCCGGCTGCCGGGCTCCAGATGCGCGGCATAGGCGCCGAGGCGCATGGTGCCGCCCAGATCCCCGGCAGCGCTGCGGCGCTCCAGCTCGTTGCCCTTCAGCCATTCGGTGAGCAGGCCCACCACCGGCTCGCTGGTGGGTCCGAACTCCGTGGAATTGGCGTCAGGGATGCCCGCAAGGTTGCGCGCCGCCTCGATCACCGCCATCTGCATGCCGAAGCAGATGCCAAGATAGGGCACCTTGCGCTCGCGGGCGAAGCGGGCCGCGCGAATCTTGCCTTCCGCGCCACGCTGGCCGAAGCCGCCGGGCACCAGGATGCCGTGCACGTGCTCCAGGAACGGTGCGGGATCCTCGCGCTCGAAGGTCTCGCTCTCGATCCAGTCGAGATTGACCTTCACCTTGTGGGCGATGCCGCCATGGGCCAGCGCCTCGATCAGCGACTTATAGGCGTCCTTCAGGCCGGTATATTTGCCCACGATGGCGATGGTGACCTCGCCCTCGGGGTTGCGCACGCGCCCCTCGATGTCGGTCCAGCGCTTGAGGTTGGGTGCCGGTGCCGGCTCGATGTTGAAGGCGGCCAGCACTTCCTTGTCGAGGCCTTCCGCGTGGTAGGCTGAGGGGACGGCGTAGATGTTGTCCACGTCCCGCGCCTCGATCACCGCCGTCTCGCGCACGTTGCAGAACAGCGAGAGCTTGCGCCGCTCCTCGCGCGGGATCTCGCGATCCGTGCGGCAGAGCAGGATGTCGGGCTGGATGCCGATGGAGCGCAGCTCCTTCACCGAATGCTGGGTCGGCTTGGTCTTCAGCTCGCCCGCGGACGGGATGTAGGGCATCAAGGTGAGGTGGATGAAGATGGCGTGGCCGCGCGGCAGCTCGTTCTTCAGCTGGCGGGTGGCTTCGAAGAAGGGCAGGCCCTCGATGTCGCCCACCGTGCCGCCCACCTCGATCAGCACGAAATCGAAGCCCTCGTTGCCTTCCAGGACGAAGTCCTTGATCGCATTGGTGACGTGGGGGATGACCTGGATGGTGGCGCCGAGATAGTCGCCGCGGCGCTCCTTGGTCAGGATGTCCTGATAGATGCGGCCGGTGGTGATGTTGTCCTGCTTCGTCGCCGGATGACCGGTGAAGCGCTCGTAATGGCCGAGGTCGAGATCGGTCTCGGCCCCGTCGTCGGTCACGAACACCTCGCCGTGCTGGTACGGGCTCATGGTGCCCGGATCGACGTTGAGGTAGGGGTCCAGCTTGCGCAGCCGGACGGTATAGCCGCGCGCCTGGAGAAGCGCGCCGAGAGCCGCGGCGGCGAGGCCCTTGCCCAGGGAAGACACGACGCCGCCGGTGATGAAGATATAGCGCGCCATGGGCTTCGACCTTACCTCGTGCAAACGCGATTCGGCGAGGGCGAAGCCGGTGTCGGCCTCGCCTCGCCTGTGGGGAAAGCATGTCGCCGCGCGAATCGCGGCGACGGGCTCACTCTGGGCTTACTTGGACTGCGGAACCTGCGGGCCCGAAGGCACGGCCGGCGTCGCGGGGGCGCCCTGATCGGCGGCGCCACCCTGCGGGCGAATCTGGTCGAGAATGGTGCCGCCGCTCTGCGGGACCTGCGGGCCAGACTGGGTCGCCGGCTGCAGGATCGAGCGCGGCGCCCGGCCCCAGCCCGCCACGATGGTCAGCGCCAGCGAGGTGATGAAGAAGATCAGCGCCAGGACGGCGGTGGCCCGGGTGAGCAGGTTGGCGGAGCCGCGCGCGGTGAAGAAGCCGCCGGCACCACCGCCCCCGCCGCCGCCGATGCCAAGTCCGCCGCCTTCCGAGCGCTGGATCAGCACCACGCCGATGAGCGCGAGCACCACCATGAGGTGAATGACAATGAGAACCGTCTGCATGGAATCCATCATGTTCGCGCCACGGCCATAGCCCGGCGCGTCAGTTGCCGGTCTGTTACACGATCGGGCGCCGGGAGGGAAGAGCGGCGCCACACCGCGCTGCCTGCCCGGCGCGCATGGCAGGCCGGCGCGACGCCCCATCCGCCGGTTTCCCACCCCTGTGTCCCGCACTGGCGGTATCAGGCCGCAGATTGAACATGAGGTCGGCTTGAACGAGGCTGTGCGCCGTCTTCCTCTTCGTGCCGTCTCCTGATCCGGGGGTCCCGTCTTGCACCGACTTCTTGTCGCTCTGGCCGCGCTTTGTGCGGCGTCTCCCGCTGTGGCGCAGTCCCTGAAGATGGATGAGGTCTACAGTTCCATCGCGGCCCAGCCCATCACCGCGCCGAATCCGGTGTTGGGCGCCGATGGCCGGGTTCACCTCGCCTATGAGCTTTATGTCACCAATCCCAGCAAGCTGTTCGTCACCCTCGACAAGCTGGAAGCGGTGGACAGCGCTGGGCAGGTCCTCGCCAGCCTGGAAGGCGCGGGCCTGCGCGCGCTGCAGACGGTCTATGCCCGCGCCGACGGAGCCATCGCGCCCGGCGGCATCGCGGCGGTGTTCCTCGACGTGCCGTTTGCCCGCGACGCCAAGCTCCCCGAGCGTGTGCTGGCGCGCATCACGGCGACCCGCCAGGAGGCTGGCGCCGACGGCAAGCCGGCCCCCATGCCAGCGAATGGGCCCCTGCCGGGCACCTTCAGCTTCACCGGAGCGGAAACCGCCATCGGCCGCCCGGCGGTGGTGATCGCGCCGCCGCTGCGCGGCAAGGGCTGGGTAGCGATCAACGGCTGCTGCGATGCCCTCACCTCCCATCGCGGGGCGATCATGGCGGTGAACGGGCGGCTGCGGGTGCCGGAGCGCTTCGCCATCGACTTCGTCCAGCTCGACGCCAGCGACCGCCTCTTCACCGGCGACGTGCACAAGCTGGAAAGCTACGCGTTTTACGGCGCACCGGTGCATTCGGTGGCCGACGGCGTGGTGGTGAACCTTTATGACGCCACTGACGCCCAGGTACCCGGCGGCGACGCCAAGGGCATCACCCCGGAGAACATCGGCGGCAACATGCTTGTGATCGACATGGGCGGCGGCAACTTTGCCTTCTACGCCCACATGCAGCGCGGCAGCCTGAAGGTGAAGCTGGGCGACAAGGTGCGGACGGGCGATGTGATCGGCCTGCTCGGCAACACCGGCAACACCAACGCCCCGCACCTGCATTTCCACGTGATGGACGGCCCCTCGCCGCTGGATGCCAACGGCCTGCCCTATGCCTTCACGCGCTTCGAGGGCCAGGGCGTGGCCAACCCGGCCGGCGCGGACTTCTTTGAAAAGCCGGTTCCGGCCGATATCGACCGCAGCCGCCTCGCCGGCCCCAGGCAGGACGCGCTGCCCCTGAACAACGAGGTGGTGGATTTCGGCGACGGGAAATAGGGGTGCCGGCGGGCAGGTCTGGCCCGCCGGCGTCTTCCCTCAATGCCCCAGCACCGCCAGCAGCAGCAGCGCCACGATGTTGGTGATCTTGATCATGGGGTTCACGGCGGGGCCCGCCGTGTCCTTGTAGGGGTCACCCACGGTGTCACCGGTCACCGAGGCCTTGTGGGCCTCCGAGCCCTTCATGTGGCGCACGCCGTCCTTGTCCACGAAACCGTCCTCGAACGACTTCTTGGCATTGTCCCAAGCGCCGCCGCCCGAGGTCATGGAGATGGCGACGAAGAGGCCGGTCACGATCACGCCCAGCAGCATGGCGCCCACCGCCGAGAAGGCGGCGGATTTCCCCGCCGCGCCGCCGCCCGCCACGAAATAGATGACGAAGTAGCAGACGATGGGCGACAGCACCGGCAGCAGGGAGGGGATGATCATCTCCTTGATGGCCGCCTTGGTCAGCATGTCCACGGCGCGGGAATAATCCGGCTTCTCGGTGCCGGCCATGATGCCCGGCTTCTCGCGGAACTGCCGGCGCACCTCCTCCACGATGGCGCCAGCGGCCCGGCCCACCGCCGTCATGCCCATGGCGGCGAACAGGAACGGCAGCAGGCCGCCAAACAGCAGGCCCACCACCACATAGGGGTTCTCAAGCGAGAAGTTGGGGGTCACGCCATAGAAGTAGGTGCCCTGCCCCGCCTGGGCGATGAAGTACTTCAGGTCCTGGCTGTAGGCGGCGAACAGCACCAGCGCGCCGAGGCCCGCGGAGCCGATGGCGTAGCCCTTGGTGACAGCCTTGGTGGTGTTGCCTACCGCGTCCAGCGCGTCGGTGGACTGGCGCACCTCCTTGGGCAGGCCGGCCATCTCGGCGATGCCGCCGGCGTTGTCCGTGACCGGGCCGAAGGCATCCAGCGCCACGATCATGCCGGCCAGCGCCAGCATGGTGGTGGCGGCGATGGCGATGCCGAACAGGCCGGCGAGCCCGTAGGCGAACAGGATGCCGGCGATGATGACCAGCGTCGGCAGTGCCGTGGATTCCAACGAGACGGCAAGGCCCTGGATGATGTTGGTGCCGTGCCCGGTCACCGAGGCCTGGGCGATGGACACCACCGGGCGATAGCCGGTGCCGGTGTAATATTCGGTGATCACCACGATGGCGCCGGTCACCGCGAGGCCCACGAGGCCGCACAGGAACAGGCTGGTGCCGGAGAAGTTCGCCCCCGCGATGGGGCCGAAGCCGGGCAAAAGCCAAGTCACCGCCGCCAGTGCGATGATGGAGAAGCCCGCCGTCGCCATCAGGCCCTTGTAGAGCGCTCCCATGATCGAGGAATTGGCCCCGAGCCGCACGAAGAAGGTGCCGGCGATGGAGGTGATGATGCACGCCCCGCCGATGGCCAGCGGATAGACCATCATGGTGGCGAGCGACGCCGGCGCGGCAGCGAAGAAGATGGCGGCGAGCACCATGGTGGCCACCACGGTCACCGCATAGGTCTCGAACAGGTCGGCGGCCATGCCGGCGCAGTCGCCGACATTGTCGCCCACGTTGTCGGCGATGGTGGCCGGGTTGCGCGGGTCATCCTCCGGAATTCCGGCTTCCACCTTGCCCACGAGATCGCCGCCCACGTCTGCGCCCTTGGTGAAGATGCCACCGCCGAGACGGGCAAAGATGGAGATGAGCGAGGCGCCGAAGCCCAGCGCCACCAGCGCATCCACCACCGTGCGGCTGTTGCCGGCAAAGCCGAGGATCTGGGTGAGCACGAGGAAATAGACCGTGACCCCGAGGAGGGCGAGGCCCGCCACCAGCAGGCCGGTGACCGCCCCGGCCTTGAACGCGAGATCGAGGCCGCCGGCCAGCGACAGGGTCGCCGCCTGCGCGGTGCGCACGTTGGCGCGGACCGACACGTTCATGCCGATGAAGCCGGCCAGCGCCGACAGGATCGCACCGACGGCGAAGCCCACCGCCACCAGCCAGCCGAGGAACACCCCCACGAGAACGAAGATGACGACGCCCACCACGCCGATGGTGGTGTATTGGCGCTTCAGATAGGCCTGCGCCCCTTCCGCGATGGCGGCTGCGATTTCCTGCATCCGCGCGGTACCGGGATCCGCGGCCATGAGTTCGCGGATGGCCCATACGCCGTACGCCACGGCCAGCAGGCCGCAGGCGATGATCAACACCAGTGCCAGCATCACTCCCACCCTTTTTCGTTTCCTGCCTGTATTCTTTTATGGGGCGAGTGTGAGCGGTGCCGTGCGCCACGGCAAGGGGCGTCCGGGCAAACTGTCGCAGTGTCCGGAACGTCAGCGGGTGGGGGGGGCGTCGCTGGAATCGCGGAATTCGAAGATCTTGCGCAGGAAGCCCGGCGCCACCGCCGAGATAGGGTTGATGCGCAGGGTGGGCCCGCCGCTGAGGGGGCCGACGATCTCGAAGGTCACGCCCACCAGGCCCTCGTTAGGTCCGCCGCCGAGCAACAGGCCGATGACCGGCAGCTTGGAGAAGATGTTGTTGAGGGCGTAGGCCGGCACGAATGTGCCGCGCACGGAGATACGGTCGGCAGCGAAGTCCAGCGTGCCGTCGAAGGTGGCGCCAACCGACGAGCCCCAGATGGCGCCTTCCTTGAACACGATCTTGCCAGTGGTGCGGGAGAATTGGGCCTGCGCCTTCTGGAAGGCGGCGGTGCCGTCCTCGATCTTGCCGGACGAATCGCGCGCCGCGCTGGAGAGCTGCTGGAGGCCCGGCTCGCCCTTGATGGCGAAGTCGCGCACATGGATCACGCCTTCCTGGGGCGTGTTGTCGCTGCGCGGCGGGTCCACCACAAGCCAGGCCTCGCCGCCCTGCACCTTGGGATAGATGTCGAGGAAGCGCAGCATGGCGCCGGCGTCGGATGTGGTGACCAGCAACGCCTTCTGCCGGCCCTGCCAGTTGCGCATCTCGCCCGCCACCGTGCCATCGCGGCCGGCCTTGGCGGTGAGCGTGAAATCGCGTGTCTCCACGCCCCGGCGCGAGACCGAGAGCTCGAACTGGCGCAATACCTCGCCATTGTTGCCGGTGAGGGCGCCGATGCGCGCCTCCACGTCCACGTCCGGCATCTTCTGGGCGCGCCGCTGGCCGGTGGGGGCGGACACGAGGCTCTTCATGATGCCCCGGGCGTCCATGACATCCCCGGTGATGCGGACCTTCAGCACATCTCCCGCCCGCTCGGCCTTGGCGGAGGCCTTGTCGCCATCGGACAGCTGGAAGGTAGGGAAGTTGGCGCCGACCAGGTCGCCACTGTCGGACAGCTCCATGGAGCCCTTCAGCAGCGTGCCCGAGCCGTCGATGACCATGTCGTCGAGGCGGACGCTGTTGCCCTTGTCGTTGAGGGCGAACTTCGCCTTCAACGGCTTGCCCGCCGGCTTGCTGAGGCCGGGGATGAGGTCGGCGATGCGCGCATTGACGAGATCGGCCTCGATGGTCGCCCGCGTGTCCTTGTTGTTCGTCGTGCCGATGAGGCGCACCCCCACCGTCCCCGACACGCCGGGCAGGTCCACGCCCAGCTTGCCGCGGGCGGCATCGTCCAGGCTCGCGCTGACCCGGATGTCGGCATCGGCCACGTCCTTGCGTTTCTCATATTCGAACGCCATCGGCGCGCCGGCGATCTTGCCGTCGCCGCGCAGCACCACGCCGGCCGGGGAGGCGAAGGCCTTCACGGTCGCGCTTTCGAGCCTGAGGCCACGGAACACCTTGTCCACGCCGAAATCGGTCAGGGTGGCTTCGAGCGAATAGTCGAAGTCCTCCGGCCGCGGCACCTTGCGGAAGGTGATGTTCACCTGCAACAGGGCCGAGAACTTGCCCCGCGTGGTGGAGGGATCGAAGGCGGTGCCGGTGGGCCCCTTCAGCGGCTCCATGCCCAGCACCTCGATGGCGCCGTCGGCCGGGCCGTCGAACTTCACCTTGATCTGGGAGGTGGGCTCGCGGGGGAAATAGTCTGGCATCAGCATCACGCCGTCGCTCACCGCGATCTTGCGGTTCTGCGGCGTCACCGCGGTGCCCTCCGGCAGGGTGATGCGCACCGAGCGACCGGTGACGAGGATGGCAAGGCTCGCATTGGTAATGGGCGGCAGGCCCTTCACCGGCCGGAGCCAGACGCCCTTGCCGTTGATGGTGAAGCGCACCCCGTCGTCCGGCAGCGGCACCTGCTTCTGGCCGATCAGGTCGAGGGGCAGCTTGACCGCCACGGTGATGCCGTCGGCCGTGCCGCCGGAGACGTTCTCGATGGCGAACTGCCGCGCCGGCGGGGCGATGTTCACCGGCCAGAAGCGCTTGATGGTGGCCACCGGCATGGGCGAGGCGGTACCGTCGAACTTCAGGTAGGGCACGTCCACGCCAAAGTCGAACAAAGCGGTGAAGGTGAAGCTGCCCACGGCCGAGCCGAGGAAACCAGTATCGACGATGATCCGCCGGCTGGGCGGATCAAACCGGCCGGCCACCTCAACCTTGTCGACCACCAGGGCGGGCTCGGGCATCTCCTTGCCGGCGAGCAGCACCTGCTTCGGCCCCATCTGGAACGGCCAGGGCGCGCCCAGGGTCGCCGGCACCTTGATCTCGCCCGCCAGCGAGATGATGTTTTCGGTCTTCACCGCCTCGATGGGCGCGACCACGATGACCCGGCGGGCCACGTCGAGGGTGAGGCCGATGCGGGCGTGATCGATGACAAAGCGTTCTTCCGGGTCCTCGCCGTTGCCCAGCGCGCCGGCGCCGAAGTCGAGGCTCGCCTCACCGGCCTTCACCTCGCCCTCCACGGACAGGCGCGCGGTGAAGGACGCGTTTAGCGGCGTGTCCATGTAGAAGCGGCGCTGGTCCTGGATGAAGGCCTGCAGCAGGTCGCGGGTGGAGAGGTTGCGGATCGCAAGCTCGATGGTCCGCTCGCCGTCCTGCGCCGGGCCGATGCGCGCCGTGGCGGTGGCGATGCCCTGCGGCGACTGGATGGTGAAGGTGAGCTGGGCGCCGCCGGCCTGCGGCCGGGCAAGGCGCACGCTGATGTGCTGGAAGACGATGCGCCGGCCGGCGCTCTCGTTCTCCACGACGAGGGTGCCGTCCTTGAGGCCCACGTCTGCCAGAGCGCCGCCGTCGAAGCCGGCCGATTCCAGTTCATTGATCCAGCGGGCCAGGGCCACAGGCTTCAGCGGGTCGGTATCGAGGGCGCTGGAGCCGGCCGAAGCGGCAGCGGGGTCGGTAGCGGCCGGCTGTGGGGTCGCGGCGGGTGCGCCAGCCCCGGCGAGCGCGGGTGCGACTGGAGCAGGCTGCGATGGCGTACGGGCGGCCGTCGAAATCGGCGCCGAGATCGCCTTTGCCCCCTTGCCGGTGGCAACCGCCAGATGGCCGGAGGAGGCGATGCGCACGGTCATCTCCGCGCCGACGAGGTCGATGCGGCGCGCCTTGGGCATCAGGGAGAGCAGCGAACCTTCCAGCTCCACCTCGGCGCTGGGGGCACTGGCCACCAGCTGGCCGTCGGGACCGGTGACGCGGATGTCGTGCACCACCACAACGGTGGCGCCGCTTCGCACGGTCTCCATGGTGGTGGAGCCAATGGCCACCTTGTGCCCGCCGCCGATGCGCTCTTCCAGCGCCCGCTCGATATAGGGGGTCGCAAGGTTGGCTGTGACGAAGCCATTGGCAATGAGCACATAGAGGGTGAGCGCAGCCAGGCCGCCGAGGGCGATGAGCAGCAGGCACACCATGGTGAACACGCGCGCCGCGCGGCTGCGCGGCGTCAGCGCCCCCATGATGCCGTGGAAGCGGGAGCGCCGCGGCTGACGCCGCACCGGCTCCGGCTTGCGCACCCTATCCTCCATGCCCTTTCGACCCTTCCACGCTTCTTTCGTCTTCCGACACACCCATCATGGACGGCGTACGCAGGCTCTTCCCCCGCGCGCGGCGATTCGTCCATGACCGGCCGATTGACCCTAACCTGCCCGTGCCTCGTAAAGATGAGGTGGATCAATCCTTGCAGGTTACCATGTGCGCCGGGAAGGCGGCCAAGTTGTGGGTCGCCAGAGCCACGAGAACGTGCCGCTCACCCCCGTAATGGCGCTGAACACGTCGAAAGGAAGGCGGATGTCGCAGTTTCCCGAAGCCGGAGCCAAGGCGCCGGCGTTCTCGCTCGCCCGCGATGGCGGTGGCACGGTGGCGCTCAAGGACTTCAAAGGCCGCAAGCTGGTGCTCTATTTCTACCCCAAGGCCAACACCACCGGCTGCACCAAGGAAGCCATCGCCTTCAACGGCCTGAAAGCCGCCTTCGCCGCAGCCGACACCGACATTCTCGGCGTCTCGGCCGATGCGGTGAGCGCGCAGGACAAGTTCAAGGCCAAGTACGACCTCGCCTTTCCGTTGGGCTCGGACCCGGACAAGGCGATGCTGGAAGCCTACGGCGTCTGGGTCGAAAAGAGCATGTACGGCCGCAAGTACATGGGCATCGAGCGGGCGACCCTGCTGATCGGCCGCGACGGCAAGGTGGCCCGCACCTGGCCAAAGGTGAAAGTGGCCGGGCACGCCGAAGAGGTACTCAAGGCGGCGCAGGAGCTGGGCTGAGGCCAGTCCACGATGGTGGTCGATGCCTGATCGGCCGCCATCGCCCCGTGCCATCCCCCGCGCGTCCGGGGAACACTCCTCCCCTACCCCGCCCAATTCACGTTCTGCGGCAGCACGAACGGCCCCGGCGGCGCAATGCCGACTCGCACGCGCACCCCGAACGCCGCCTCCAGGACCTCCTCGCGGATCACCTCGCCTGCCGGCCCCGCCGCCCGGATGCGGCCCTGCGCCAAGACAACGATCTCGTCCGCCACCATGGCTGCGAGATTGAGGTCATGCAGCACCGCAAGCACGCCGCCGCCTTTGTCCGCATGGGCGCGGGCCAGGCGCAGCACGGTGAGTTGGTGGGCAAGGTCGAGACTCGCCGTGGGTTCGTCCAGGAAGAGGTAGGACGGGGCATCCGCCCGCGTCAGCTCCAGCTGGGCGAGAATGCGCGCCAGTTGCACCCGCTGTCGCTCGCCGCCTGAAAGGCTGTCGTAGCGCCGCTGGGCGAAGCCCGGCAGGTCGACCTCACCGAGCAGGCGGGCGATACGCGCGCCGTCCCGCCCGTCCGGCGCCATCAGGCCGGCGGCGATGACTTCTCCCGCGGTGAACGGAAACGCCACCTCCGCCGCCTGCGGCAGCACCGCCCGGCGCCGGGCCAGATCCAGCGGCGACAGGCGAGTGATGGCCACGCCATCCAGCGTCACACGGCCGGACGACAGCCGGTGCTCGCCGGACATGGCCTTCAGCAGGGTGGATTTTCCCGCCCCGTTCGGCCCCACCAGCACGGTCACGCGCCCCGGCTGGATGGCAAGGCTGGCACCGTGCACCAGCAGGCGTCCGCCAGCCGCAACGCTCACGCTCTCGGCCTGATACATGTTCATCCCCATCATCCGACGAACGCACGCCGGCGCAGCAGCAGCCACAGGAAGAAGGGCGCGCCCACCAGAGCGGTCACGACGCCCAGCGGCAGCTCGGCCGGTGCGGCGATCATCCGCGCCAGGATGTCGGCACCGAGCAGCACCGCGACGCCCAGCAACGCCGACGCCGGCAGCAGCACCCGATGGGACGGCCCCACCACCAGCCGCGCCAGATGCGGCACCACCAGCCCGATGAAGCCCACCACGCCCGCCGCCGCCACCGAGGCCCCGACACCGGCGGCCACCGCGATCACCGCGCCCCGCTTCAGCCGCTCCACCGACACGCCGGCGTGGAACGCCTCCGCCTCCCCCAGCGCCAGCGCGTCGAGCCCCCGGGCGAGGAAGACGGACGCCGCCAGCAGGCCCAGCACGAACGGCGCCGCCAGCGCCGCCTTCAGCCAGGTGGCGCCGCCGAGGCTGCCGAGGGTCCAGAACAGGAATTCGCGGGTCTGCTGCTCGGAGGCAAGGAACACCATCACCCCGGTTCCGGCACTGGCCAGCGCGCCGAGGGCGAGCCCGGCGAAGAGCAAAGTCGCCACCTGCGTGCGCCCGTCCTTCGCGGCGAGGTGGGCGATGACGAGGGTGGTGCCGAGCCCGCCGGCGAACGCCGCCAGCGGCAGGCCCAGCGCCTGGAGGGGCGTGGGCAGCAGCATCGCCAGCGGCGCGCCGAACACCACGAAGGCCACCGCCGCCAGCGCCGCGCCGGGGGCGACGCCCACGAGGCCGGGATCGGCCAGCGGATTGCGGAACACGCCCTGCATCACCGCCCCGGCCACCGCCGTGCCCGCCCCCGTCAGCGCGCCCAGCACGGCGCGGGGAAAGCGCACGTCGATCACCACGATGCGCTCGCGGAGGGCGATGGTGGGGGCGGCATCGCCCGTCAGTGCCGCCCACAGGATGGTCAGCACCCGCCCCGGCGCTATGGTGAAGGGGCCGATGGCCAGCGCCCCGATCAAGGCCACGCCGGCCAGCAGCGCGAACAGGATCAGCCCGGCCCTCACCGGACGGCCGGATGCGATTTCCGCCGGAGCGGCCATGGTGACGTGGTCCACGCTCATTGATCCTTCTCCGCACTCCACGGACGGGCCGGCAGTTCCGGCAGGCGCGCGCCCGGATGGAGCGCGGCGGCAAGATCCCGCGCCGCCCGTGGCGCACGCGGGCCGAAGCCAAGGAGATAGGAGCCGGGCATGTCCACAAGCCGGCGCTCGCGCGCGGCCGGCGTGCCGGCGAAGGCCGGCAGGGAGAACACGGTGGCGGCGTCCAGCACCTGCCCGCCGCCCTGCATCACCACCACGGCGTCGGGCTCGGCCGACATGGCCGCCTCGTCCAGCGCCGGCTTGAAGCCCTTGATGGCGGCCATGGCGTTGGTCACTCCAGCCAGGCGGAAGATGGCGTCGGCGCTCGTGTCAGCCCCGCCCACCACCGCCGCCCCGCCAGACGCCGAGAGCACGAACACCGCGCGGGGCCGGCCCGGCATGGCCTTCACCATGTCCTCCAGCGCCGCAAAATCCGCCGCCACCTCGGCGGCGAGAACACGCCCTTTCTCCTCCTCCCCCACCGCCTGCGACACGGCGGCGATCTTCGCGAGGACGCCGGCCTTGTCATGGGCCTCAGGAATGAGCACCACAGGCACCGAGGCCTGCTCCAGCACATCAAGGGTGGAGCGCGGCCCCGCGCCCACGGCTGCGAGAATCAGGCTCGGCCCGGTGGACAGCACGCCCTCCGGCGAGAGCGCGCGGGAATAGCCCACATCTGGCTTGCGCCGCGCGGCCGCGGGGTAGCGGCTCGTCTGGTCCACCGCTACCACGCGGTCGCCGAGACCGAGGGCGAACAGGATCTCCGTCACCGCCCCGCCGATGGAGACGATGCGGGATGTATCAGCCGCACCCCGCCCCCGGATCTCAGCCGCAGCAACGCCCGGCATGGCGCTGAGGAGGGTGAGCGAAGCACCAAGAATAGCGTCAAGCGCACGGAGTCTAAATGGCCTATTCATTGAATTAGAAAACTTCCATTTTATGCCACTCACGCATATATTGCACTGCATATTTCGACAGTTTTGATTTTTTCAAAGTTCAATCAGATCTCCATGCGTTGTTTATCTGCCACAATCAGTGACGTTATTTCTATTGATTGGCAACAAACATGTAAAAATCTTGACGCCACCATGCCCGAACGGTAGCTCAGGAGGGACAGGCGGGGATGCCCGCAGCGCGCCACGTCCCGGAATGCGGACGGTAGCCAGCCCGATCACGCACCGATTTCGGAGAGACGATCATGGCGCTCAGGCCGCAGACAGCGGGCGTTTGTATGTGGTCCAGCAGGCTTCTGCGTTCAGGCGTCGCCGCCTGCGCGTTGCTCGCCGGCATGGCGGGTGCGGCGTTCGCCCAGAGCGCGGCACCCGCGACGGCTCAGGCCGAGACAGAGGGCGAGATGTCCCTCGACACCATCACGGTGGCTGCCAGCCTCACGCCGGAGCGCACCATCGACGCCCTCGCCGCCATCAGCGTGGTGCGCCCGGAAGACCTTGAGCGGCTCATGCCGTCGCGCACGCAGGACGTGTTCTTCGGCATGCCCGGCACCACGGTGATCCAGAACGGCAACTCGCCCCAGGCCTCCATCAACATCCGCGGCATGCAGGATTACGGGCGCGTGGCGGTGTTCGTGGACGGGGCGCGGCAGAACTTCACCCAGCTCGGCCATGGCACCGGCGCCGGCTCCTTCTTCCTGGAGCCGGGCCTTTTGGCCGACGTGGATGTGGTGCGCGGCCCGGTCTCCAACATCTATGGCTCGGGCGCCATCGGCGGCGTGGTCACCATGCGTACCAAGGACGCCGACGACATCATCAAGAAGGGCCAGACCTGGGGCGTGGAATCCCTCGAAGAGTTCGGCTCCAACGGCCCCATGGGCTTTGGCTCCCTGTTCGCCGCAGCGCGTGTGGGCCAGAACGTGGACCTGTTCCTCGGCGGCACCTATCGCACCCAGAGCGACTACAAGGACGGCAACGGCGACGTGGTGCCCGGCACCGGCTACGACACCTGGACCGGCATCGCCAAGGCCACCTTCCGCCCGGCGGACTTTCACGAAGTGAAGTTCACCGGCCTCAACTACAATGCCGATTACACCACCTACAATGCGGCGCTGGTGAACGGTGCCATTCCTTCCACCGCCACCCAGTACGGCTCCACCGTGCTGAACCAGACCGCCACCGCGAGCTGGAACTACACCAATCCCAACGACAACGTGTTCGACTGGCGCAGCACCCTCTACTGGAACCGGGTGAAGCAGGACCAGATCAAGGTGGCCGGAACCGCAAGCTCGGTGACGGGCGCCGTTGGCAATCCGCGCTATTTCACCATCGACACCGTGGGCTTCGACGCCAACAACACGTCGCGCTTCGTCTGGAACGACATCCGCAACGCCATCACCATCGGCGGCGACTATTTCCACGACGACGTGAACAACGTGGACAATTACGGCTTCGGCGACGGCTACAACCCGTCGGGCGAGCGCGGCGTGGGCGGGGCCTTCGTGCAGTGGAAGGCCAATTATTCCAGCTGGCTGGAAGCGCAGGCGGCGGTGCGCTACGACACCTACAGCCTCAACGGCGACGGCGTCTCCACTGATGGCCAGCGCTTCTCGCCGAAGTTCACGCTGGGCATCACGCCCTGGAACTGGCTGACCTTCTACGGCACCTATGCGGAAGGCTACCGCGCCCCGGCCGTGACCGAGACACTGGTGAACGGCGCGCACCCGCCGAACATCCCCCTCGTCTTCTGCCCGGACGGCAGCTATGGCGTGTTCTGCTTCGTGCCCAATCCTTATCTCCAGCCGGAGGTGGGCAAGAACAAGGAGCTCGGCCTCAACGTCCGTTTCGACGATATCTTCGTGAACGGCGACAAGTTCCGTGCCAAGGCCAACATCTACCGCAACGACGTGGACGACTACATCGAGCTGGTCGGCGATCAGATGACGCGCTACGGCACCTATGCCAACTACCAGTACCAGAACATCGCCCAGGCCCGCCTCCAGGGCTTCGAACTGGAGAGCAATTACGACGCGGGGGCGTGGTTTGCCGGCTTCAACGTCACCGTGTCGGACGGCGAGAACACAGAAACCGGCGGGCCGCTGTCCAACACCATGCCCAACAACGTGGCCGGCACGCTCGGCGCCCGCTTCCTCGACAAGAAGCTCACCGTGTCTGTGCGCTGGCAGTGGGTGGCCGCCGTGACCGAGGCCGACATGCCGGCCGACGCGCCCTACGAGCCGACCCCGAGCTTCAACCTCGTGAACGCCTATGTGGGCTACCAGCCCAGCGAGAACGTGCTCGCCTCGCTCTCCGTTGAGAACCTGCTCAACGAGCAGTACACTCAATACCAACAGTTCCTGCCCAGCGCCGGTCTCACCGTGAAGGGCGGGCTGCGCATCCGGTTCGGGGCAGACACCATCGCCGCTGCGACCCCGTCTCCCCTCTACAAGTAGCCACGCCAACCCGGCGCAGCCATTCACCCCGTCCTTTTTGACACGTCGGAGTATGACAAATGTTCATTGCCACCAACAGGTTCAAGGTGAAGCACGGCTCGGAAGCGGAGTTCGAGCGCGTCTGGCGCGAGCGCGACACCTACATCGCCGCCGTTCCGGGCTTCGTCGCCTTCGACCTGTGCCGCGGCCCGGAGAAGGAGGAGTACACCCTCTACATCTCCCACACGGTGTGGGCGACCAAGGCGGATTTCGAAGCCTGGACCAAGTCCGAGGCTTTCCGCCTCGCCCATCGTGATGCAGGATCTTCGTCCAATCGCGTGAACTATATCGGCGGTCCGGAGTTTGAAGGGTATGAGTCCGTCCTTTCGTTGACCCCCGGCGAGAAGGCGGCTTGAGCATCCTTCGACGTTTCGACCCCTGAGTACCTCCACCCGGCCGGGCCCCGCCCGCGCCGGGTTTCTTTTTGCCTCGCCCGGGGCGGGCTGCGGGCGGCTGGCGTCGGGGGCTTTTCTTGGCGGGCGCGGTTCTCTACCGTCGCGCCATCGCTTTCGAACACGGCCATCCGGCCATCGGGATTTTCACGACCATGAGCGCATATTCCGAGCTTTCCGCCCATTTCACCCGCACCGCCGCCCTCGGCAATGGCATCGGCATCCTGCAGTGGGACAGCGACACCATGATGCCCAAGGGTGCCGCCGAAACCCGCGCCGAGAGTCTCGCGCTGCTGCGGGTGCTCCATCACGGAATGGTGACCGACCCGCGCATCGGCGACTGGCTCGCCGGCGCCTCTGGCGAGGACCTCGGCCCGTGGGAACAAGCGAACGTACGCGAGATCGAGCGGCAATACACCGTGCAGACCGCCCTGCCCGCCGATCTCGTGGACGCCGCGAGCCGGGCTTCGTCCAAGTGCGAGATGGCCTGGCGCAAGGCCCGCGCCGAGGCGGATTTCCCAGCGCTCCTGCCCTATCTGGAAGAGGTGCTGCGCCTGCAGCGGGAGATGGGACAGGCCAAGGGCGAGAAGCTCGGCCTCTCCACCTATGACGCGCTGTTGAACGACTACGAGCCGGGTGGCCGCTCCGCGCGCATCGACGCCTTGTTCGACGATCTCGCCCAGTTTCTGCCCGCCTTCACAGAGCAGGTGCTGGAGGTGCAGTCCCGCCGCCCGGCGACGCCGCCCTTGTCCGGCCCGTTCGCGGTGGAGGCCCAGCGCGCGTTGGGCGTCGAGATGATGAGGACGGTGGGCTTCGATTTCGACCGTGGCCGCCTCGATGTCTCCACCCACCCCTTCTGCGGCGGCGCCGACAACGACGTGCGCATCACCACGCGCTACGACGAGGCCAATTTCTCCAAGGCCCTGATGGGGGTGCTGCACGAAACCGGCCACGCCCTCTACGAGCAGGGCCGCCCGCGCGACTACATCTTCCAGCCGGTGGGACAGGCCCGCTCCATGAGCGTGCACGAGAGCCAGTCCCTGCTGATGGAGATGCAGGCCTGCCGCAGCCGCGAATTCCTCACCTTCGCCGCCCCCCGCATGCGCGCCACCTTCAACGGCGCCGGCCCCGCCTGGGAGGCCGAGGCCCTGTGGCAATCCTATACGCGGGTGGAGCGCGGCTTCATCCGCGTGGATGCGGACGAGGTGACTTATCCCGCCCACGTCATCCTGCGCTACCGGCTGGAAAAGGCGCTGATCGGCGACGAGATGAAGCTGTCCGACCTGCCCGGCGCCTGGGCCGAGGGCATGAAGACCCTGCTGGGCGTGGTGCCGCCGGACGACCGGCTCGGCTGCCTGCAGGATATCCATTGGCCGAGCGGCGGCTGGGGCTATTTCCCCACCTATACCCTCGGTGCCATGACGGCGGCGCAGCTGTTCGACGCCGCCTGCAAGGCCGACCCGTCCATCCTGCCCGGCATCACCCGCGGCGATTTCGCGCCGCTGCTCGCGTGGCTCCGCACCAACGTCCACAGCCAGGGATCGCTGCTGGAGACGGACGCTCTGCTGACCCGCGCCACCGGCCGGCCCCTCGACGCCTCGGTGTTCAAGGCCCACTTGGTGCGGCGCTATGGCGGTGAGATGGAGCAGCACCAGGCGGCGTGAGATCTTCCGTGGAAGGGCCGCCCAACCCCTTCCCCGGCAAAGCTTCGCGATTTTTGCATCCGCCTGTCGGCCATGGGCATACTCCCGCGTCCTAGGACAAGACCACGGGAGCCTTGCCCATGATGTACGCCATCCTCTGCTACCATGAAGAAGACGTGGTCTGCGCCTGGAGCAAGGCGGAGGACGACGCCGTCATGGCGAAGCTCGCGGTGGTGCAGGAGCGCCTCATCAAGGCGGGCAAGATGGGCGCCTCGCTGCGCCTGCTGCCCACCACCGCCGCCACCACCCTGCGCAAGAGCGAGGAGCCGCCCCTCGTCATCGACGGGCCGTTCGCCGAGACCAAGGAGCAGTTGCTCGGCTTCTATCTGGTGGACGCAGCCGACCTTGACGACGCGCTCGCCATCGCCCGCGACCTCGCCGCCGCCAATCCCGGCGGCGCCTATGAGATCCGGCCGGTGGGCATGTTCTTTCCGGACCAGCGAGTGGCGCCGTGACCACCTCGGCGCTCGGCGATGCGGCATGGATCAACACCGCGCTCACCGCCGCGCGGCCCCAGGCGGTGGCGGCCCTGCTGCGCTATTTCCGTGATCTCGACACCGCGGAGGAGGCCTTTCAGGAAGCCTGCCTGCGCGCGCTGAAAACCTGGCCGGTGAACGGCCCGCCACGCGACCCGGCTGCGTGGCTGATTCTGGTGGGCCGCAATGCCGCCCTCGACGGGGTGCGCAAACGGGCGCGCCATAATCCCCTGCCCCCGGACGAGCAATTGTCCGACCTCGATGATGCCGAAGCCGGCCTCGCCGAGCGCCTGGACAATTCCCACTATCGCGACGACGTGCTGCGCCTGCTGTTCATCTGCTGCCATCCCGAGCTGCCAGTGACCCAACAGATCGCGCTGGCCCTGCGCATCGTCTCCGGCCTGTCGGTGAAGCAGATCGCCCGCGCCTTCCTCGTCAGTGAGGCGGCCATGGAGCAGCGCATCACGCGGGCGAAGGGCCGCATCGCCAAAGCCGACGTGCCGTTCGAGGCGCCGGGACCGGTGGAGCGGGCGGAGCGGCTCGGCACCGTGGCGGCCATGGTCTATCTCGTGTTCAACGAAGGCTATTCGGCCGGTCCTGACCCGGATCGCGCCGCCCTGTGCGACGACGCCATCCGTCTCGCCCGGCTGCTGCTGCGCCTGTTCCCCACCGAGCCAGAGATCATGGGGCTCAACGCCCTCCTCCTGCTCCAGCACGCCCGCGCCGCCGCGCGCTTCGACGCGGACGGGCGCGTGATCCTGCTGGACGCGCAGGACCGCACCCGATGGGATCGCACCCGCATCACCGAAGGCCTCGCCCTGATCGACAAGGCCATGCGCCACCGCCGGCCCGGCGCCTATCAGGTGCAGGCGGCCATCGCCGCCCTCCATGCCCGCGCGCCCCGGCCGGAGGAGACGGACTGGGCGCAGATCGACGCGCTCTATGCGACGCTGGAATATCTCCAGCCCTCCCCCGTGGTCACCCTCAACCGCGCCGTGGCGGTGAACAAGGTGAGGGGCGCCGCGGCGGCCCTTGCCATGATCGAGCCGTTAGCGCCGCAGCTCTCGGGTTATTTCCACTATTTCGGCGCCCGTGGCGCCTTCCTGCTGGAGCTGGGCCGGAGGGTGGAGGCGCGGGAAGCCTTCGACCGTGCGATCGCCCTCGCCAACACACCCGCCGAGGCCGACCACATCCGCACCCATCTCGACCGGCTGATGGCCGAGGCCGGGACCTAAAAAAGTTCGCGGCCGGCTGTCGGGATGCCGGCCCGGGGGACGTTCTTGCAGCACGGGCGCCCCCTTTCCGGGGCTCCAGCAGGAGGAAAACCATGTCCGATACCGCCGAGACGACCACTCCCACGGCCGATTTCAGCGCCATGCCCCCGGTAAAGGGCGGCGTCACGGCCTACCTGACGGTGGACGGCGCCATGAAGGCAGTCGAGTTCTACAAGAGCGCCCTTGGCGCGGAACTCGCCTTCGCCATCCCTCCGGATGACAGCGGCCGCACCATGCACGTGCACCTCTACATCAACGGCAGCTCGGTGATGCTGGCCGATCCCTATCCCGAATATTGCGCCGGCCCGGTGGAGAAGCTGGGCGGCTTCAATCTCAGCCTGCACGTCACCGACACGGACGCGGCGTTCGAGCGGGCCGTGGCGGCGGGGGCGAGCGCGATGATGCCACCCTCCGACATGTTCTGGGGCGCCCGCTATGCGCAGGTGCGCGATCCCTTCGGCGTCGTCTGGGCCTTCAACCAGCCGCACTGATCTCGCGTCTGGCTCAGCTGACCGCGCTCACCTGCTCCTCGCTGATGCCTTCCTCGTCCGGATGGGGTTCGCCGGCCCCGGCCTCGCCGAGATCGGCCGCCTGCGCCCGGGCGAGCGCCATGGCCGCGTCGTCCGCCTCGCGCTGGCGGTTCCACAGGGCGGCGTAGAGTCCGCCGCGAGCCAGCAGTTCCGCATGGCAACCGCGCTCGGCCACGCGCCCCTCCGCGAGAACCAGAATCTCGTCCGCTGCCACCACGGTGGAGAGCCGGTGGGCGATGACCAGGGTGGTCCGCCCCTCCGAGACCCGCTCAAGGGCGTCCTGGATGTCCTTCTCCGTGTGGCTGTCGAGGGCGGAGGTCGCCTCATCCAGCACCAGTATGGGCGGCGCCTTCAGGATGGTGCGGGCGATGGCGACGCGTTGCTTCTCCCCGCCCGACAGCTTCAGCCCGCGCTCGCCCACTTCGGTCCGGTAGCCCTTGGGGGTGGCGCGGATGAATCCGTCGATCTGGGCAAGGCGCGCCGCCTCCTCCACCTCCGCCTCGGAGGCGTCGGGGCGGCCGTAGCGGATGTTGTAGGCGATGGTGTCGTTGAACAGCACCGTGTCCTGCGGCACCATGCCGATGGCGGCGCGCAGGCTTTCCTGCCGCACCGCGCGGATATCCTGCCCGTCGATGGTGATGCGGCCGGACGAGATGTCGTAGAAGCGGAACAGCAGGCGCGACAGCGTCGACTTTCCCGCCCCCGACGGCCCGACGATGGCCACCGTGCGTCCCGCAGGCACCTCGAAGGTGACGCCCTTCAGGATCTCCCGGCCGGCGTCGTAGGCAAAGCGCACATTCTCGAACCGCACCGTGCCGCCGGACACCACGAGGTCCTGCGCCGCCGGCTGGTCCTTCACCTCGGGCGCAACCGCCAGCACGGCGAACATCGCCTCGATGTCCACGATGGCCTGCTTGATCTCGCGATAGATGAAGCCGAGGAAGTTCAGCGGAATGTAGAACTGCACCATCATGGCATTGATCATGACGAAGGAGCCCACCGTCTGTCGTCCTGCGCGGATATCTAGCACGCACATGACCATCACCACCGCAAGGCCGATGGAGAAGATGACCGCCTGCCCCGCGTTCAGCCAGGCAAGCGAGGTATAGGTGTTCACCGTCGCCTTCTCGTAGCGCGCCATGGAGCGGTCGTAGCGCTGGGTCTCCCAGCGCTCGGCGCCGAAATACTTCACCGTCTCGTAGTTGAGCAGGCTGTCCACCGCCTTGGTGTTGGCGTCGGTGTCGCTCTCGTTCATCTCCTTGCGGATGGAGAGCCGCCACTCGCTGGCGAAATAGGTGAAGAAGCCATAGAGCAGCACCGTCACCGCCACTACCGCCGCATAGCGCCAGTCGAAGGCGAAGAACAGCACGCCGATGACCATGGCCAGCTCGACGATGGTGGGCGCCAGTTGCAACACCAGCATGCGCACGATGGTCTCGATGCCCGAGCGCGCCCGCTCCAGCACGCGGGTGAGCCCGCCGGTCTTGCGCTCCAGGTGGAAGCGCAGGGACAAGGCATGCATGTGCTCGAAGGTCTCGAGCGCCAGCCGCCGCACCGCGTTCAGCGCCACCTTGGCGAAGATGCCGTCGCGCAGCTGGGTGACCCCGGCCATCAGGATGCGCCCGAGGCCGTAGGCGAGCGTGAGCGCCACCGGCGTGCCCACCACCAGGGCCCAGAAGGCCGGCGTGGGGGCGCCGCTGGTGCTGCCCGAGGACACCTCGGCGGTGAGCGCATCCGTCGCCCATTTGAACAGGAACGGCACTGCCAGGGTCGCGCCCTTGGACGCGAACAGCAGCACGAAGGTGATGACCACGCGCGCCCGCAGGTCCGTGCGGCCCACGGGCCACAGATAGGGCCAGAGGCCGCGGATGGTGTCGAGCAGGGCGTCGGCGGAAACGACCGGCCGGCGCGGGCCGGTGGCGGGAGGAGGCGTCTTGGACATGATGGCCTATCGGTCTTCGGTGCGGCCCGCGGGCGGCGCGCCGCAGTCCCCGGGCGGCAACAGCGCCGAGAACAGAGCGTCGATCTCACCCTTGAGCGCGGAAATGGCATCCCGGTCGAGGCAGTAGGCGGTGCGCTGGCCCTCGATCCGGCTCCGGAGCAAGCCTGAGTCCGTGAGGACCTTCAGATGTTGCGAGACGGTGGACTGCGCAAGGGGCAGGCCCCGGACGATCTCGCCGCACACGCAGCGGTCCTGGCCGGCGAGCGTTTCCAGCACCCGCAGGCGCACGGGATGGGCCAGCGCCCGCAGGCGCTCGGCGAGGGCCGCACGGTTCTCGACCGGGCGTTCGGAGCCCGCCTGCGGCGGGTCCGCGGCGTCTGGCCCGCCGGGGTGGGGAAAGGGCGTCATATTCATCGTCTATCGGCGATAGCCGATGAATGAGGCGACTTCAAGCGCTGTCCGCTGCGGCCGGCGCATGCGCTACGCTGTCGTCATGCCCGCGTCGCAGCGACAAGCTAGAGCCCCGCTCCGACCGACCCATTCCCTCACGCCCCTGACCGTTCGTCACGTCCCACACGGCGTCGAGTTTGCTAAAGTGCGTCCATGGCTAGAATCGAAAGTGTGTGCGTCTATTGCGGCTCCGCATCCGGCTCGGATCCGCTGTTCGCCGAGGAAGCGCGCCGGTTCGGACAGATCCTCGCGGCCGAAGGGGTGCGCCTCGTCTATGGCGGCGGCGGCATCGGGCTGATGGGCGAGGTCGCGAGCGCCACTGCGCTGGCGGGCGGGGCGGTCACTGGCATCATCCCGCGCTTCCTCATGAACCGGGAGCGCGCCTTCGCCCATGAGGCGGAGATGATCGTGGTGGAGGACATGCACGCCCGCAAGCGGCTCATGTTCGAGCGGGCGGACGCCTTCGTGGCCCTGCCCGGCGGGGTCGGCACCCTGGAGGAGCTGGTGGAACAGCTGACCTGGGCGCAGCTGGGCCGTCACCGCAAGCCCATCCTCATCGCCAATACGTCAGGCTTCTGGGATCCGTTCCTGAGCCTGATCGAGCATATGCGGTCCACGGCCTTCATCCGCGACACGACGCCGGTGGAGATCCTGTCCGCCGACCGGGTGGAAGACATCCTGCCGCGGCTACGGGAAGCGGCGGCCGCCGTGCCCGAGCGCGCGCTTCACGCGGCGGACGGCGAACTGGCCGACCGCATGTGAGACAGCGTCCTGCCCCCGGCAGCGCTTCAGCTGCCCGGCTGGTCGAGCGCGGCGATGGCGACCATGAGAACCGAGCCGATCAACACGATCGTGACGACGTTCTGCATGTCCTTCCCCTCTTGCTGCAATGCGGCACGAGGGGATTAGAACAAAGAGCCGATTTTGGTGCAATGCACAAAAAGCCCAACAAGTGTCCGGCTTCGGGATGCGCGCGTTGCAATGGAAGGGATTGGCGACCCCGGCAGGGCTCGAACCTGCGACCTAGTGCTTAGAAGGCACTCGCTCTATCCAGCTGAGCTACGGGGCCGGCGTTTCGCAGTTGAGAGCGTTTTCCGGCCGAAAGGATACCGGTTCGCGCGATGACGATGCGTCGTCCCGGCTCTTTAGCGCGCACCTGCGCCGAGGTGAAGGCGCAAAAGTCCCGGCCATGCAGGGCCCTGCCATGAACGGCCTGGCAGATGCCTCCTTGCCGTTCGCGCACGGTCGATCCAAACGTCGACCGTCCTAAGTCAGCCGGCCAGAGCCACGCCCCTCAGTGGGTCCACTGGCCCACGCGGGTGAAGGCGAAATTGTCCGAATAGGCCATGCGCCGGCGGCCAGTCTCGTGGGGCTCGAACACCTGGAAGGGGATGCCGCGCTTCTGCGCATAGGCCACCGCCTCTTCCTTGGTCTCGAACTTCAGGCGAATCTGGCTGCGCATGTCCGCCGAGGAGGTGTAGCCCATGAGCGGCTCCACCATGCGCGCGTGCTCCGGCTCATATTCGAGCACCCAGAACCGGGTCTTCCCCACGCCCGACTGCATGGCGTTGCGCGACGGCTTGTAGATGCGTGCGACCATGATGCTGAACCCGTCATCCGGGGTCGCGCGCCCCTCGCCCGCGACCCATCCCGTCTATAGTTAAGCCGCGCGGCACTGACAACCGAGCGGCACATGTGAAGTGCGCCGCCGGTTGTGAGGACCTCAGCGCATCACGAGGCAGGTCGCCGCCGCCTTGGCCGATTCGGCGGCCGTGGCGTGGGCGATCTTGCCGGACAGCACGAGACCCCGCGTCTGCTCCGTCACCACGGCGCGGCCGTCAGCGCCGGGAACCAGCAGCGGCGCGCTCGACGCATAGATGGCCTTGGCGTCCGGCGGCAGCTTGGTGGCGCACCTGTCGGCCGCAGCCTTATCCGCGAGGGCCGCCGTGCCGGACAGGAGCGTGCCCAAAAGGCCCGCCGCGACGACACCGCCGAATCCAAAAGCCCTGGCAGTCTTCATGATCGTCATACACGCCACTCCCTCGCAGCCGCCCATGCTGGGCGGGGCTGGGAGCTTTGAGCCGCAGATGGGCGCGGAATGCAAGCCGGACATTGAGGAGAGGATTTCCGGGGGACGGCGGGAGCCCCGAGGGCGGCGCGCGGAAGCTGATCGGAGATATGGTCGGAGCAGCAGGATTTGAACCTGCGACCCTCTGCTCCCAAAGCAGATGCGCTACCAGGCTGCGCTATGCTCCGACGGCGCTGGCGCCTGCGTTGTTCGTATCGTCTCGGGACGGACGACGCAAGGTTGCCCCGGCAGGCGCGCGACCGCCGCGGCACGACCGCTTGATTTCCGCGGCCGGCGCGCCGAAAGCTGGGGCGATGCCGGCGCCTCCCCTTTTCGGGGTGTGCCGACAGATTTGAATGGATGTTTTTGCTCTTCGACGGGGATTTTCAGATGGCGTCCGATGCCGAGCTGTCCGAGTGGCTGAGCTCGATGATCAAGGCGCTGGGCACCGCCCAGGCCCACACCATGGTGCAGCATTTCATTCTGCGGGACATCGTGATCCAGCTCGCTGGCCAGCAGGAGCGGCCGGAGGCTTTCGTCGCCTCCATGTTCGAGCGGGTGAGCATGCTGGTGGACCAGTGCGAGCTCGCCGGCAAGCCGGAGATCGAGGCGGAGATGCGCTGGTACTCCGAATCCTTCTTCACCACCGCCGGCAAGGCGGTGGGCCAGCCGTAAGCTGAGTCAGGCTCTCGGAAAAGCGAACCCGGCCGGACGGGTAGCGGGCCGGCCGGGTCGTGCTCACTTGTGGAGCATGGCGGTCTGAGTCGGGGGGGGATTCCACAGCGGAATGATGACACGACCCCACACCCGGGTGTCGTTGCCGCCGTAGTTCTGCTCCCAGACATCGGTGGTCAGGTAAGCCTGCATGATCACCGGCCCGAAGTCGTAGCCGACAAGACCACCCACCGCGAACTGGCTCTGCTTCTGGTAGAAGGCGGTCGGATTGTTGAGATCCGTCGAGTAATAGGCCACCGGCCCGATCTCGAATTTGCCGAACTTCTTGGTGGCGGTGAGGTCCACGTTCAGGAAGTTCGGATTGATGGTGTCGGTCACGCCCTGCGCCTGGATGCCCCAGATGGCGTTGGCGGTGAGGTTCCAGCCGTCGGCGGTATAGCTCACGGCGAAGCGCTGGTTGAAGGAGGTGGAATCAAACGCCACCCCGGTATTCACCCCCAGATAAAATCCGGCCAGGTAGCTGAAGCCAAAGCCGTTCCCAAGATCCCAGGCAATCTGTGCGGCAAAGAAGGGATTGTAGAAACCGGACGTGGACGGCCCGTTGTCGACGTTCACCTCAGCCAGCGGCATGGCGGTGAGCAACTGGATACGCCCGCCGAACATGAATACCGGCGTCGCCCAGGCCAGAACCGGGATGGTCACGCCCACGCAGGTGGATTCCGGCGATGTATTGCGGCAGCCCCAATCGGCCGTATTCACGAAATATGCGCCCTCCGGCAGCGGGGCGCCGGCGGCGAGACCAACCGTTTCACCGGGCTGGGTAACGGATCCCGCATGCGCGGGTGCCAGTGCGGCAATCGACAACAGGGCTGCCGTCGCCATTCTTGCGAATGTCGTCATGATTTTCCTCCGAAAGGCGTGAGCCCTTCTCCGGGTCCCACCGGAGGGCTCTTCGCGGGCGCTTCCTCAGGCGCATTTGCGCCGGACTGTTATGGTCCGAAGGAGGTTCGAGCCCCCTTGCGGCTGCTGCAGCGGACGGCCCGCGATCCGGCGGACGCGCCTTTGCTTCTGCTCCCCGGTTGACGCCCGGGGGGCACGCGCTTGCGATGGGGAATGCTGCGGCAGCGTGTCACGACCTTGGCGGCGCGGGATTCCCCCCCGCTCAATGCCGCCCGAGACCTTCGAGGATATCCGGCCATCCCGGCGCCGGGTCCTTGAAGCCGAAGCAGGGACCTACATAGCTCACAATTTGGGCATCGGCCACAGGGTTCACGTTCCCGAGAGCATCATGCCGGCTAAAAGCAGAGCACTGTTGCGCAGCCGTCACAGTGACGGAGGGACAGAGCAAAACCATACCATGCGCCATCTGGTGACAGCCTTCCGGGGGAGTGGACTTC
This sequence comes from Xanthobacter versatilis, assembly GCF_043193975.1. Classification (NCBI taxonomy): domain Bacteria; kingdom Pseudomonadati; phylum Pseudomonadota; class Alphaproteobacteria; order Hyphomicrobiales; family Xanthobacteraceae; genus Xanthobacter; species Xanthobacter versatilis. Next base: position 424,145 of record NZ_JBAFVB010000002.1, read on the forward strand.
TCCCGCGACCAGACGGAAGCTGGCGTCGCCGGCTCCAGATTCCCTCCGCGCACGGGCCGGGATCGCTCATTTCGCCCGTTTTTTCACCAACCTACGCGGCACGGTTCCCATGCAGGACATCCACTATCGGGAATACAAAATTCTCCTGCGGCCCGAACAGTTCTACGCACCGAAAAGGTTCGAGGACTATTGGAACGAGGTGAAGGGCGTCGCGAAGAAGCATGGCGTTGGCGTAAAGACCAACGACGATGCCTTTCAACGCATGGTGCGTGAAGTTCTGTTTTACGACACGCCCAATTATGACCTGTACCGAAACTCGTTCATCCTGCGCAAGCGTACCTTTTACGACGACGGCTGGCCGCGCCCGGAGCACGAGCTTGCCGTAAAATACCGCAGCCCCGACCGGGAGATTTGCACCGCCGTGGACATGGTGCCGCGAATCGTCGGCGAGGTGGAAGTAAAGTTCAAGGAGGAGATCCTGCCGCTCAAGGACGGGCTTGGCGGCATGCGCTCGCTTTACTCCCACAATTGCATTGTGATCTCGCCGGGGGTCGTTCTCAATCAGGGGTTGAGGGATATTACCACCGTATTCCCGGCCATGGCCGCGGTGGACGTGGACGGCGACACCAAGATCGATCTCGTGAACAACATCGCGGTCGAAGAGATACAGGTGGACCCCGGCCACTTCGATTTCGGCCACGGCTTCGAGGCCAAGGCCACCATCGCCATCTGGCGCAACCGCGCCTCGGAAACCTCGCTGGTGGGCGAGTTCGCCTTCCAGGCCAAGTTCCAGCACTACGACGAGGTGCACCAGAAGGCGAAGCGGCTGTCCGAGGACTTCTTCCGCGACGTGCAGACGCTGGCGCCCGAATGGGTCCAGCTCGGCACCACCAAGACCGCGATGGTCTATGGCATCGGCGCGAAGCAGGTCGCGCACAGCGAGTGAATCGGGCAGGGGCGCCTGCGCCGCCCCTGCCCTTCCTGTCCTTCCCCGCCTGCCCCCAAAGATCTGACCCCAAGATCTGACCCATCGAGCCGGAGCCGCCATGAGCGCAACTGAGCCATCCGTCTCACCCGAAGCCACGCCATCCGTGGCTCCCGGCACTGCGCCGGTCTCCATCTTCGAGATCTTCCTGACCTTCCTCGTCATCGGCGCCACCAGCTTCGGCGGTGGCGTGGTGGCCTATCTGCGCAACGCCCTCGTGGTCTCCAAAGGCTGGCTCGACGATGAGCAGTTCATGACCGCGCTCGAAATCTCCCAGGCCCTGCCCGGCCTCAACGCCACCAACATGAGCGTTATCGTCGGCGACCGGCTGCGTGGCCCCGTCGGCGCCATTGCCGGCTTCCTGGGCATGACCCTGCCGGGGGGGCTGCTGGTGTTCGCGCTCGGCGTGTTCTACGCCTCCAATCACGGCAACCCGGCCATGCACAGCGTGCTCGCCGGCATCGGCGCGTCGTCGGTGGGGCTGCTCGCCGCCGTGACCCTGCAAATCGGCCACAAGCAGCTGGAGCATTTCACCGAGATCGCCCTGGTGGTGATCACTGTGGTGATGGTCAGCTTCCTCCACATCTCCCTGCTGGCGGTGCTGCTCACGGTGCTGCCGCTGGCCCTGTTCATCTATCGGCCGCGCAACGACGACCGTCCCAAGATCACCGAGGAGGAGGCACAATGAGCCAGTCCAATGCGGACCTGAGCCTGCTCGGCGTCTTCTCCCTCCTGTCCCTGCTGGCCATCGGCGGCGGCACGGCGGTGCTGCCGGAGATGAAGTCGCTCACAGTGGACGCCCACCAGTGGATCACCGACGGGCAGTTCCGCGACATCTACGCTCTCGGCCAGGTGGCGCCGGGGCCCAACATGCTGATGGTGATCGTCATCGGCTATCACGTGGCCGGCACGCCGGGGGCGCTCATCGCCTTCACCGGCTTCTTCCTGCCGGCCTCCACCCTCGCCCTGGGCGCGTCCCGCCTGTGGAACCACTTCGAGGGATCGCCGTGGCGACTGGCGCTGCAGAATGCGCTGGCGCCCATCGTGGTGGGCCTCATGGCGGCTGGCATGATCGCCATCGCCCGCACCGCCATTACCGGCACCGAGACCACGCTTTTGGCGGTGGCGGTGTTCGGCCTCGTCTATTTCGGGCCGAAGATCAACCCGGCGCTCCTCATCCTCGCCGGCGGGGCGGTGGGCTACCTGACGCTATCGTAGGGCCGAAGCCCCGCTGGTCGCTCCAGATGCACTACTTGCCGGAGAAGACCGGGTGCGCCACCCGGTCGCCGGCCTTGATGCCAAGCTTGCGGGCCTGGCCGCCCGCGATCTCCAGCACCGCCCGCACCGGCTCACCGGAGGAGATGGTCTCGGTGGACAAGGGGGTGGTCATGGCGGCGATGCGGGCGATGCTGCCGTCCGCCCGGATGAACAGCATGTCGAGGGGGATGTAGGTGTTCTTCATCCACATGTAGACGGGCTGGTCCACCTTGAAGTCGAACAGCATGCCCGCCCGCTCGCCCAGCGACTTGCGATACATGAGGCCGGTGGTGCGCTGCTCGTCGGTGCGCGCCACCTCCACCTCGAATGTGACGACGCCCTTGGAGGAGGCAATCTCCAGCGCCTCGAGGCTGTCGGCCTGCACCGCCGGGGCTGGCCCCGCCAGCGCCGGCGCGACGGGGGAAAGGGCCAGCGCAAGGCCGAGAATCATTCCAGCAGGGATGGTTCTGCCGCGACCAGCGCGGCCCAAAATTCCGCGACCCGTCGGCACGTAGGACGCGCCGGTCTTCACGATGTCAAATGGCATGATCAGGTGTTCCCGCTGGGTCCGGTATCGGCCTTCACTTCGGCGGCCATGAGGCCCTTGTCGCCGTCGCCGTAGCGCACCATCACCGTCTGGCCGGGCCGAAGTTCGGTGAGGCCGTGGCGGCGCAGCGTCTCCATATGGACGAAGATGTCCGGCGTGCCGTCCCCCTGGGTGAGGAAGCCGAAGCCGCGCAGCCGGTTGAACCATTTCACCGTGGCCGGCTCGAAACCGCTCCTGGGTTCCACCACCGTGCGGGTGCGCGGCTGCGGCGGAGCAGTATGCACCGCGGTCGAGAGGTCGAGGGAGAGCACCCGGAAGGCCTGCCGCCCCTTGGCCCGCTGGACCGCCTCGCAGACCACGCGGGCGCCTTCCATGGCGGTCTGGAAGCCGTCGCGCCGCAGGCAGGTGACATGGACCAGCACATCGGGGCCGCCGTCGTCCGGGACGATGAAGCCGTAGCCCTTGGAGGCATCGAACCATTTGATGGAGCCGGTAACCTCGACGAGCCCGGCGGGCTCCTCAAGTCCGTCCTCCGACGAGCCGGCGGTCCGTGGCCCCAGCCCCAGTGCGTCAGACCCCATGACCACCCCGACCTTACACGCGGCCGCGCACGCTTTGCCGCGCCGGTTTCAGGATAGCAACTCGCCGGGGCTTCGCCCACCCTCTTCGCACCCTCTCTTCGCGCCAGGCCTTGGTGGAAGACCTCGGCGAGAGCCTGCGGCATCATGCATCCTGTGCAAAGGGTTCCAACAGGTCGCCGATCTCGGTGCGCACCACAAGATCGGCCAATTCGTCGAAATCCGTGGGCTCGCGGTTGAGGATCACCAGCCGTGCACCCTTCTTCTTGGCCTTCAGCGGGAATCCCGCCGCCGGGAACACCACCAGCGACGAGCCGATGACAATGAACAGATCGCACTTGCGGGTCAGTTCATCCGCCCGCGCCATCTCCGTCTCGGGCATGGCCTGCCCGAAGGAGATGGTGGCTGCCTTGATGGGTCCCCCGCATTCGGGGCAATCGGGGGCTGATCCGCCGGAGGCATCGAATCGCGCCTTGACCCAATCCAGCTCATAGCGCGCGCCGCAGTCGAGGCAGGTGGCGTAGGTGCCGTTGCCGTGCAGTTCGATCAGCGCCGCGTCGGGCACGCCGGAGGCCTGATGCAGGCCGTCGATATTCTGGGTGATGATGCCCTTGAGCCGCCCGTGTCCGTGCAGCCGGGCAAGGGCCCTGTGGCCGCGGCCAGGGCGGGCGGAGGCAAAGGCCTCCTCCATGGCGAACTTGCGCCGCCACGCCTCGTTCCGCGCCGCCTTGTGGGACACGAAGACATCGAACGGGATCGGCTTGTTCTGGGTCCACAGCCCGCCGGGGGAGCGGAAATCGGGAATGCCGCATTCCGTCGAAAGGCCGGCGCCGGTAAAGGCGACGGCGCAGGACGCCTCATCGAGAAGTTCGGCGAGACGCGCCTGGGCGCCCTTGAGATCGGTGTCAAAGATCATACGTCAGCAGCGCCGGCCCACCGGCGCCCTCCACTTGCCCAAACGGCGCCGGCTACGCCGGCCGGCGCGGACCCTATCCCTATCCGGAGCGCCGCGCTCCCTCTGAACGACGAGAACGCCAATGCGCTTTCTGCACACCATGGTCCGCGTGACCGACATCGACCAGTCGCTGGATTTCTATTGCAACAAGCTGGGGCTGAAGGAGGTCCGCCGCAAGGAGGTGCCGCAGGGACGCTACACCCTCGTCTTCCTCGCCGCCCCCGGCCAGGCCGATGTGGCCGAGATCGAGCTGACCTACAACTGGGATCCCGAGCCCTATGGCGAGGGCCGCAATTTCGGCCATCTCGCCTTCGAGGTGGAGGACATCTACGCCACCTGCGAGCGCCTGATGGCGGGCGGCGTCACCATCAACCGGCCGCCGCGCGACGGCTACATGGCCTTCGTCCGCTCGCCCGACAACGTGTCGGTGGAGCTGCTGCAGAAAGGCGGCCCCAAAGCTCCGGCCGAGCCCTGGGCCTCCATGGCCAACACCGGCAAGTGGTGAGCTGAAGGGCGGAACCGAGCTCCGGCGCCGCTTGGCGGACAGGCCGCCCTTCTGTTTGGGCAGCCTCCTTTCGGCAAGCTTGCACATGGCCAGAGGAGACCGCCGCAAGCCGGCTTTGGAAATCTCCCATGCGACCCTTGCGGACGCATGGGGCTCCCCCTATAACGACGCGCACTTCGGCTCGCTTACCCGGACCGAAGCGGCGCGCGCCCTTCGTCTATCGGTTAGGACGCCACCCTTTCACGGTGGAGAGAGGGGTTCGACTCCCCTAGGGCGCGCCAGAATACCTTTCCAGGTCATTCGTCCTGAAATCCAAACTCGGTGTTAGCGGCGCCCGCCGAGCAGATTTCACGCTGGACTTTCACGCCCGATCCAGAAAAACGCGGCGATGCTGAAGAGGCTGGTCACACCTGCGCACCATCGAATGGTATAATTTAAACTTAAGCTATAGATGACTTTCGCACGCTACGACAACACACTGGATTTGTTGCGTGCTGGCTGAAAATATATCCCGTCTCCGAAAACCTATTGGAGGACGCAATGGGATCTGTTTTTACCTCTTCGTACGCAAGCGCAGCAGTGTTCGTCTTTGTGCTGCTTGGCGGTCCCGCGCACGCGGAAACGCCCGAGATCATGATGGCCATGTGCCGCAGCAAGGCTCATGAGGCACTCAAGGTCCGGATGCCCGAAATCGACACCAAATACGAAGGCCAGCGAACGGACGGCAGCCACGCGGTCAACGGCACCGCGTTCACCCCTTCCGGTGAGCGAACCTTTCAGTGCTCGTTCAACAAGGCCGGCAGCAAGATCACGAACTTCGTCGTCAACAAGACGGCTGCTCCGGCACAAAGCCAGGGCGCAACGCCGTCCAGGGATGAGCAGGCGTGCCTTCAGGCCGTCAGCACCACGACCAATAATGGAGACGTGGCAACGCTTCGGGTCGAGACGTCCGAGGCGAACACCACGGTCATCGTTGGCGTCGGCCCGAAACGGGCGCCCTGGAAGTGCCTGGCCTCCAAGGGCGTGGTTGCCGAAGTCATGTCGATCACGGACGAAGGACGCCTCTGACAGCGACTAGCGAAAGCCGCAAGCCGGATCCCGTATGACCCGTTTTCGCGCGGACTCTCCTGAAACCGATCCCCGGCGTACGCAGCCCGCTCTCGACGCGCTATGGTGGCCGACAGGATGGATGGGCGATCGGCGCACCGCAAGATCCGCCGCACGTCGACAGGTGAGGCTATGTCATCGATCCCAGGGCCACGGGCCGGCGATTTCATCGCCGGCCTCTGCCTCGCCGGCCTTTTGCTGCCGGAAGCGGTGGCCTATGCGAGCATTGCCGGCCTGCCGCCGCAGCACGGCATCTTCGCCGCCGTCGCCGGATGCTTCGTCTATGGATTGGCGGGGCGCAGCCGGTTCGCCATCGTCTCTCCGACCTCATCGTCCGCCGCGATCCTGGCCGCCACGCTGGCGACCCTGCCGGACGAGGGCGCGGTCAAGCTCGCCGCGACCACGGTGGTGGTGGCGCTGGTCGGCGGCTTCCTGCTGCTGGCGGCCGTGGCGCGGCTCGGAAACTTCACCGGGTTCGTTTCGCGGCCAGTGCTGCGCGGGTTCGCGTTCGGGCTGGCGGTGACCATCATCGCCCGCCAGTTGCCACATCTGGTGGGCGTGGAAGCGGCATCGACGGACATTTTCCATCTCGTCCCACAGCTCGTGCTGGAGCTGCCGCAATGGAACCCGTTCGCCGTGGCGGCCGGCGGCACGGCGCTGGCGGTGCTGCTGGCGCTCCGGCGGTTCCCGGCCATCCCCGGCGCCTTCGTCGTCCTTGCCGGCGGCGTGGCCGCCTCCACCGTGTTCGGGCTGGAGGCGCACGGGGTCTCCGTGGTCGGCACCATCGACATCGTGCCGGCGTGGCCCTCCTGGCCGAGCCTCGGCTGGGCGGATTATTCCCAGCTCGCCCGCTTCGCCCTGCCGCTCGTTCTGATCCTCTTCGCCGAATCCTGGGGCACGATCCGGGCGCTGTCGCTGCGCCATGGCGAGGCGGTCGACGCGGATCGGGAGCTGGCCGCCATCGGCCTTGCCAACATGGCCAGCGCGCTGGCCCAGGGCATGCCCGTGGGCGCCGGATTCTCGGCCGGCAACGCCAGCGAGGCCGCCGGAGCCGCCACCCGCGCCACCGCCTTCGTCACCGCGCTGGGCCTCGCGATCCTCGTGATCTTCGGCGGGAGTTTCGTGGCGCGCCTGCCCGAGCCGGTGCTGGCGGCGGTGGTGATCGCGGCCCTCGTCCATGCGCTGGATCCAGCGCCGCTCGCGCGCCTGTGGACGCTGGGGCGCGACCAGTATGTGGCCGTCGCCGCGGCCGTGGCGGTGCTGGCGCTCGGTGTCCTGAACGGGATGCTGGTGGCCATCGCCCTGTCCCTCACCGCCGTGGTGCAGCGGCTGGCGGCGCCGCAGGTGGCACAGCTGGGGCGGCTCGGCACGACGCACGATTATGTCGATCTTGCCCGCCATCCCGATGCCGTCGCCCCGCAGGGCATCGCCATCTGGCGGCCGGCGCAGCCGCTGTTCTTCGCCAATGCCGACCGGATCATGGGCATCATCGCCGCCAGCTCCCGCGCCGAGCCGGGCCTTCATGCGGTGGTGGTGAGCCTCGAGGAAAGCTTTGATCTGGACAGCACGGCCCTCGACGCCCTGGTGGAGTTCGATGCCGTCATGCGCCAGGCTGGGCTGCGCCTGCAGCTCGCCCGCGCCCATGATCGTGTCCGCGATCTGCTGGCGGCCGCCGGCGCCCGCGATCTGGTGGCGCGCTGCAGCTACAGCGTGGACGATGCGGTGGCCGCGGTGCAGCCATAACCCTCAGGGACCCCACCCGCCACCCAGCGCCTGGAACAGGCTGGTGGCGGCCAGCAGCCGCGACAGCCGCGCCTGCGCCAGGCCATTCTCGGCTGTGAAGTAGGTCTGCTGCGCCTGAAGCACGGCGACGAGGGTGGTGGTGCCGCCCGCCAGCTGGGATTCGGCCACGCGGAACGCGGTGCGTGAGCTTTCCACCACGTCGGCCTGCAGCTTCACCTGCTTGTTGGTCTGGTCCAGCGCCACCAAGGCCTTCTCCACATCGGCGAAGGCCGACAGGATGGCCTTGCGATAGACCTGCAGGTCCTGCACCTGCACGCCCTTGGCCTGGTCGAGCTGGCTCTGCAGCAGGTAGCCGTCGAAAATGGGCTGGGTCAGCCCCGCAACCAGAGTGTAGTACCACGCGCCGGGCGCGAACAGGGCCTGGAGCGCCGCGCTCTGCACTCCGCCGGTACCGGTCAGCTGGATCTGCGGCAGCATGGCCGCCCGCGCCGCCTCCACATTATAGCCCCCTGCCTGGAGCTGGGCCTCGGCGAGGGCAATATCGGGCCGGCGGGTGAGGAGGTCAGACGGTAATCCCGGCGTGATGCGCGGCACGGTGATCTGCGACAGGCTCCCCTGCGGCGGGGTGAGCGCGACGGGCGTGCGCGCCAGCAGCACGGCCAGCGCCGCCCAGTTCTGGCGCAGGGTGATCTCGATGGGCGGGATCGAGGCCCGCACCTGCGCCACCAGCGCCTCCTGCTGCGACACGTCGAGCTGCGAGACGGTGCCGCCGGCGAACTGCCGCTTCACGATGTCGAGGATGCGGGTTGCGGCGGCCAGGCTGTTCTGCGCGATGCGCAGCTGGTCGCGGGCGCCGAGGATCTGGAAATAGGTGTTGGCCACCGCCACCTGGGTGGACAGTGTCACCACGTCGCGATTGAAGCGGGCCGCCGCCGCATTCTCTTCCGCCGCCAGCAGGCCGGAGCGGTTCTTTCCCCAGAAGTCCACCATGTAGCCGGCGGACAGGCCGAGAATATACTGGCCGCTGGTGTTACCCGGATTGCCGCTGCTGCCGCTGGACCGGATCTGCGCGGCAGAGCCCGCGAAGGTGAGGTTGGGGTAGAGCGGCGCCCCCGATATACCCACCTGGGCGTCGGCCTGCACGATTTCAGCGGTGGCGACCGCGATGTCGAGGTTGTCGACGTTGGCTTCCGCCACGAAGCGGGTGAGGTCGCTGGAGCGAAAGCTCCGCCACCATTCGGGCGGCGGGAGATGGGCGTTGGGGTTGGCCGGCGCTTCCACATAATGGGTGGGGGTGGCGATCCCCACGTCCGGCGCCGGCTCCTGCGGCAGGCAGCCGGCGAGCAGCAGCGCGAGGGCGCCGGCGGCCAGAAGCGCCCCACGCGGGCGCCGCCCAAATGTGCTGAAAAACCTCATCTATGCGGCCGGCTCTGGCGGCGGCCGCAGGCGGGCACGCCGGTCCGTGTGGAGGCGCCCCCGGCGCAGACGGTCGATGTAGAGATAGACCACCGGCGTCGTATAGAGCGTGAGAAGCTGGCTGAACAGCAGGCCGCCGACCACGGCCACGCCCAGCGGACGGCGCAGCTCGCTGCCTTCCCCAAAGCCAACCATCAGCGGAATGGCGCCGAACAGGGCGGCCATGGTGGTCATCATGATAGGTCGGAAGCGCAGCAGGCAGGCGTGGAAGATGGCCTCGCGCGGCGCCATGCCGCCGTTGCGCTCGGCATCGAGGGCCACGTCGATCATCATGATGGCGTTCTTCTTCACGATGCCGATGAGCAGGATCACGCCGATCAGCGCCATAACGTTGAACTCGCCCCCGAAGGCCATCAGCGCCAGCAGCGCTCCCACCCCGGCCGACGGCAGGGTGGACAGGATCGTCAGAGGGTGGGCGAAACTCTCGTAGAGCATGCCGAGCACCAGATAGACCGCCACCAGTGCTGCGAGGATGAGCAGCGGCTGGCTGGACAGGGATTGCTGGAAAGCGCGGGCCGTGCCCTGGAAGCTGCCGTGGATCGAGGCCGGAAGGCCGATCTGCGCCTTGGCCGCATCGACCGCCACCACCGCGTCGCTGAGCGCCGCGCCGGGCGCCAGGTTGAAGGACAAGGTGGCCGCGACGAACAGCCCCTGGTGGTTCACCGCCAGCGGCGTGGAGCCGGTGCCGAACCGCGCCACGCTCGACAGCGGGATCATGGGCGCGGCGCTGGTGCTCACCGCCGAGCCGGTGGAGGCGGAGGCGCGCCCGGTGGCGCCGATGGCGTTGGTCAGCGCATTGCGGGCGGCGCTGGCAGCAGTGCTGGCGGTCGCCGATGATCCCGCGGCGGAGAAGGTGCCCGCCACGGCGCCGGTGCCCTGCGAACCGCCCACCGCACCACCGGACGTGCTGATGAAGACGTCGTCCAGCACCTCGGGATGCTGGGAGAAGCGCGGCGCCACCTCCATCACCACGTGATACTGGTTGCGCGCCACGTAGATGGTGGACACCTGCCGCTGGCCGAACGCGTCATAGAGCGTGTTGTCGATCTGCCCCACCGAGATGCCCAGCCGGGCGGCGGTGTCGCGGTCGATGACGATCTCGGTCTGGATGCCGCGGGACTGCTGGTCGCTGTTGGCCTGGGTGACGCGCGGGTCGCGCTGCAGGGCGGCCAATAGCTTGGGCACCCATTCGGCGAGTTCCTGGAAGCTGTCGCCCTCCAGGGTGTACTGGAACTGGGCGTTGGCCGGCCGTCCACCCACCTGGATGTCCTGCGCTGCCTGGAGGAACAGGTTGGCGCCGGGCACCACCGCCAGCGCGCGGCGCAGCCGGGTGATCACCTCGTCCGCCGAAACGCCCCGCTGTGCCAGGGGTTTCAGCGCGGCGAAGACGAAGCCGGAATTGCCCTGCCCGCCCCCGGTGAAGCCGACCACCGAGTCCACCGCCGGGTCGGCCCGCACAATGTCGATGAAGCTCTTGAGCTTCCCCGACATGGCCTGGAACGAGATGGACTGGTCGGCCTGGATCATGCCGGTGATGCGGCCAGTGTCCTGCTGCGGCAGAAAGCCCTTGGGGATGATGATGTAGAGATGGACCGTCAGCGCCAGCGTGGCGAAAAAGACGGCAAGCAGGATGCGCGGCCGATCCAGGCAGAAGGCAAGCGAGCGCCGGTAGGCGGAGAGCGCCGCCTCGAACACCCACTCGCTGGCGCGGAACAGGCGGCCGTGCTGTCGGCCCTCCTCGTTGCGCAGCAGCAGGGCGCACATCATCGGCGTGGTGGTGAGCGACACGAAAAGCGACACGAGGATGGTCGCGGTGATGGTCAGGGCGAACTCGCGGAAGATCTTCCCGATCAGCCCGCCCATGAGCAGGATGGGGATGAAGACGGCGATGAGCGACACGCTCATGGCCACCACGGTGAAGCTCACCTCCCCTGCCCCCTTCAGGGCCGCATCCACGCCCGAGAGCCCGGCGGCGCGATGGCGCGCGATGTTCTCCAGCACCACGATGGCATCGTCCACCACAAAGCCGGTGGCGATGGTCAGCGCCATCAGCGACAGGTTGTTGATGCTGAAGCCGCACAGGTACATCACCGCGAGCGTCCCCACGAGGGAGACCGGCACCGCCACGATGGGCACCAGTGCGGCGCGCCAGTCGCGCAGGAAGGCGAACACCACCACGATCACCAGCACCACGGAGATGGCGAGGGTGAGCGTCACATCCGCCAGCGAGGCGCGGATGGTAGCGGAGCGGTCCATCACCACGTTGAGGTCGATGGCCGGCGAGATGGAGGCGCCAAGCGAAGGCAGCAGCGCCCGCACCCGGTCCACCGTGGCGATGATGTTGGCGTTGGGCGAGCGGAACAGGATGAGCAGGGTCGCCGGCTTGCCGTTGGCGAGGCCCGCGGAGCGGATGTTCTCGATGGAATCCACCGTCTCGCCGATGTCCGACAGGCGCACCGGCGCGTCGGCGCGATAGGCGACGATGAGGTTTCGGTAGTCCTCGGCCTTCAGGGCCTGATCGTTGGCGTAGATCTGGAACCGCAGGTTGTCGCCGTCGATAGCGCCCTTGGGGGCATGGGCGTTGGCGGAGGCCAGCGCCGCGCGCACGTCCTCCAGCCCGATGCCGTATTTGTAGAGCGCGTTCGGGTTCAGCTCCACCCGCACAGCCGGCAGCGACCCGCCGCCCACCGTCACGTCGCCGACGCCATCCACCTGGAACAACTTCTGCGCCAGCACCGTGCTCGCCGCATCGTAGATCTGGCCGCGCGGCAGCGTGTCGGAGGTGAGCGAGAGGATCATAATGGGCGCGTCGGCCGGGTTGGCCTTGCGGTAGGTAGGGTTGGACCGCAGGCTCGACGGAAGGTCGGCGCGGGCCGCGTTGATGGCCGCCTGCACATCGCGGGCGGCGCCGTTGATGTCGCGGGACAGGCCGAACTGCAGGGTGATGCGGGCCGTCCCATTGGTGCTCGACGAGGTCATCTCGCTCACGTCGGCGATGGTGCCCAGATGGCGCTCCAGCGGGCTTGCCACCGTGTCGGCCACCACCTGAGGGCTGGCGCCGGGCAGGTTCGCCGTCACCGAGATCACCGGAAAGTCCACCGCCGGCAACGGCCCCACCGGCAGCAGGGGATAGGCGACGAGGCCGGCGGCGAACACCCAGAAGGTGATCAGCGTCGTCGCCACCGGCCGGCGGATGAACGGCGCGGACAGGCTCATGGCGCAACCCCCGGCTGCGCGGCGGAAAGTCCGTCCGGCTCGGGCGCCTTGGCGCGGCGCCGGTCGAACCACAGATAGATCACCGGCGTGGTGAACAGGGTCAGAAGCTGGCTCAGCAGCAGGCCGCCGACGATGGAGACGCCCAGCGGATGGCGCAGCTCAGATCCCACCCCGGTGCCCACCATCAACGGCAGGGCGCCGAGGATGGCGGCGAGCGTCGTCATCAGGATCGGTCGGAAACGCAGCAGGCAGGCGGCGCGGATGGCGGCCTCCGCCGTCATGCCCTCGCGGCGCTGCGCATCAAGGGCGAAGTCGATCATCATGATCGCGTTCTTCTTGACGATACCGATGAGCAGGATGAGCCCGATGATGGCGATGATGGTCAGCTCCTCCCCGGCCATCATCAGGGCGATCAGCGCGCCGATGCCGGCGGACGGCAGGGTGGAGAGGATGGTCAGCGGGTGGACGAAGCTCTCGTAGAGCACGCCGAGCACGATGTAGACGGTGACCAGCGCCGCCAGCACCAGCAGCAACTGGTTCGCGAGCGAGGCCTCGAACGCCCGGGCCGCCCCCTGGAAGCTCGCCACGATGCTCGCCGGCATCCCCATCTCTTCGGTCGTCTTGCGGATGGCGGCGATGGCCTCGCCGAGGGAGGCGCCCGGCGCGAGGTTGAAGGAGATGGTGGTGGCCGGGAACTGGCCCAGATGGGAAACCAGAAGCGGGGCCGTCTCCACATGGGTGGTGGTGAGCACGGACAGCGGCACCTGCGTGCCCGAAGCGGACGGCAAATAAAGCGAGGACAGCGCCTCCAGCGAGGTCTTCAGCGTCGGGTCCGCCTCCAGGATCACCCGCTGCTGGCTCGACGTGGTGAAGATGGTGGAGACGATGCGCTGGCCGAAGGCGTCATAGAGCGCATTGTCGATGGTGGCGGGGGTGATGCCGAAGCGGGCGGCACGGTCGCGGTCGATGTCGAGCCGCACCGACAGGCCAGTCTGCGACAGGTCGCTCGCCACGTCGGCGAGCTGGGGCAGGCTGGCGAGCCGGGCCAGCAGCTTGGGCGTCCATTCCGCCAGTTCCGCCCCGTTGGCATCCTGCAGCACGAATTGATACTGGGTCCGGCTGACGCCGCCATCGATGGTGAGGTCCTGCACCGGCTGGAGGAACAGCTCCATGCCCGGCACCACTGCCGCGGCATGCTTCAGCCGGGCGATGACGGTCTCTACCGAGGCCGAGCGCGCCTCGTGCGGCTTCAGGTTGATGAGCATGCGGCCAATGTTCGGCGTGGTATTGGCGCCGTCCACGCCGATGAAGGAGGACAGGCTCTCCACATCGCGATCGGCGAGGACGATGCGGGCGACCTCCCGTTGCAGGTCCCCCATCCGTGCGAACGAGACCGACTGGGAGGCCTGCGTCATGGCCTGGATCACGCCGGTGTCCTGCTGGGGAAAGAACCCCTTGGGAATGATCACATAGAGATAGCCGGTGAGGACCACCGTGCCGAAGAAGACCGCCAGGGTCAGGCCCTGCCGCGCCAGCACCACATCCAGCGCCCGGGCATAGGCGCGGATGATGCCGTCGAAGAAGGTGCGGCTCGCCCGCTGGAAGCGGTTCTCATGAGCCTCGGCATAAGGCCGCAGCAGCTTGGCGCAGGCCATGGGCACGAGGGTGAGCGACACCACCCCCGACACCAGGATGGTGGTGGAGAGGGTGACCGCGAACTCGCGGAACAGCCGCCCCACCACATCACTCATGAACAAGAGCGGGATCATCACCGCGATCAGCGAAACGGTGAGGGAGATGATGGTGAAGCCGATCTGCTCCGATCCCTTCAGCGCCGCCTGAAGCGGGCTTTCGCCCTCCTCGATGTAGCGGGTGATGTTCTCGATCACCACGATGGCGTCGTCCACCACGAAGCCGGTGGCGATGGTCAGCGCCATCAGGGTCAGGTTGTTGAGGCTGTAGCCGAACAGGTACATCACCCCCAGCGTGCCCACCAGCGAAAGCGGCACCGACAGGCTGGGGATCAAGGTCGCCCGCGCGCTGCGCAGGAAGGCGAAGATGACGAGGATCACCAGCATGACGGCCAGCGCCAGCTCGTAGCCCACGTCGCGCACCGAGGCGCGGATGGTGGTGGTGCGGTCGGTCAGCACCGCCACGTCGATCTCGGCGGGAAGCGCGGCCTGCAGCTGCGGCAGCAGCGCCTTCACCCGGTCCACCACATTGATCACATTAGCGCCGGGCTGGCGCTGGATGTTCAGGATGATGGCCGGGGCATCGTTCATCCAGCCGGCGAGCTTGTCGTTCTCCACCCCGTCCACCACAGTCGCGACCTCGCGCAGCCGCACCGCCGCGCCGTTGCGATAGGCGACGATGACATCCTCGTACTGCGCGGCGCTCTGGAGCTGGTCGTTGGCATTGATGGTGGAGGCGCGCGTTGGCCCGTCAAAGCCGCCCTTGGGCGTGTTCACGTTGGCGTTGGCGAGGGTGGAGCGCAGGTCGTCGAGGTTCAGACCGTGGGCGGCGAGGCGGCGCGGATCGGCCCGGACCCGCACCGCCGGCCGCTGGCCTCCGCTGATGCTGACGAGCCCGACGCCGGGCAGCTGCGAAATCTTCTGCGCCAGCCTTGTGTCGGCCAGCGCCTGGATCTCCCGCAGGTTCATGGTCTTCGAGGTGAGGGCGAGGGTCAGCACCGGGGCGTCGGCGGGATTGACCTTGGCATAGATGGGCGGGGCCGGAAGGTCGGAAGGCAGGAGATTTCCCGCCGCGTTCAGCGCCGCCTGCACCTGCTGCTCGGCCACATCCAGCGGCACGGCAAGGTTGAACTGGAGCGTGATCATGGAGGCGCCGGCCGAGCTGGTGGAGGCCATCTGCGCGAGGTTGGGGATCTGGCCCAGTTGCACTTCCAGCGGCGCGGTCACCGACGAGGTCATCACGTCGGGGCTGGCGCCGGGATAGAAGGTCTGCACCTGGATGGTGGGGTAATCCACCTGCGGCAGGGCGGACACCGGCAGGAACAACAGCGCGATGGCACCCGAGAGCAGGATCGCCACCATCGCCAGCGTGGTGGCCACCGGCCGCAGGATGAACGGACGCGACGGGTTCATTGCGCTGCCGCACGGTCCGGCTGGCGGCCCTGATGCGCCCCAGGTTGGCCACCCGGCCGCGCCGGCGGGGCACCGGCGGCGGGCGGCGATCGAGCCGCTCCCGGGCGCACCGTCACATGGGCCCCGTCGCGCAACCGGTCGGCCCCCTCCACCACGATCTGGTCGCCGGGCGCGAGGCCGGAGAGGATCTCCACCTTCTCGCCCGTGGTGACGCCGAGGGTGATGGGCCGCACCGACACCGTCTGTTCCGCATTGAGCAGATAGGCGAAAGTCCCCGGCACGCCACGCTGAATCCCGGATGTCGGGGCGATGGCGACGCCCGAATGGGTGTCCACATCCAGCGTCACGTTGACGAACTGGTTCGGGTAGAGCCGCTGGTCCTCGTTGGGGAAGCTGGCGCGCAGCTTGATGGTGCCGGTGGTCTGGTCGATCTGGCTGTCGAAGGTTTCCAGCACCCCTTCGGCGATCCGGTTCTGGCCGGTGCGGTCGAAGGCATGCACCGCGAGTTTCGCGCCGGCCTTGAGGCGCCGGGAAATCTCCGCCAGTCGATCCTCCGGTACGGAAAACACCACGCTGATGGGCTGGAGCTGGGTCAGCACGGTGATGCCGCTGGTGTCGCCGGGTGTGACGTAATTGCCCTGGTCCACGAGGCGCAATCCGGCCCGCCCGTCCACCGGGGCGCGGATCTGCGTGAAATCGAGGTTGATGGCGGCGGTCTGGAGCTGCGCCTTGTCCGCCTCGATGGTCGCCGTGTACTGCGCCACGAGCGCCTTCTGGGTGTCGAGGGTCTGGCGCGGCACCGCGTTCTGCGCCGATAGGCCCTGGTAGCGCTGGAGATCCACCTTGGCGCCTTCCAGCAGGGCCTGGTCGCGGTCCACCTGGGCCTTGGCCTGGTCAAGGGTGGCCTGGAACGGCCGCGGATCGATCTGGGCGATGAGGTCGCCGCGCTTGACGCTCTGGCCTTCCTTGAAATTCACGCTCAGCAGCTGCCCGCTGACCTGCGGCCGCACCGTCACGGTGGACGTGGAGGTCACCGTGCCTAGCGCCTGGACGGTGACCGTGATGTCACCGCGCTCCACCGTTCCTACGGAAACGCTGGCCTGCGGCGGCGGCATCCGCCCCCCCGGACCTGCCGGAGCGGAGCCCGGCCCGCGCCAATACAGGGCGCCGAGGCCACCAATGGCCGCCAGCGCAACGACGGTGAGAATCACCGTTGAACGCCAGCTGCGACGTACGGCTGCCGGAGGCGATTCGGCACGGCCGGATACTTGTTTGTCCATTGAGCCGGCGTCTCCCGACAGAACCTTCCCGCTCCTGAACCGGCAGCATGCCGGCCCACCGGACCCCTCCCCGCCATTCGCCCCTGTTGAAAATGCGGCAAGGATCGACCCGAGCGACGGCATCGTTACCGGCGCCTGTGGCTGAAATAAAGCCTGCGCCGCCCGATCCGGAGCTGTTCGTCCGGTGCAACCGTTCGCTGTGCCGCCGCCGCTTGCCTCGGACGCAGCCGCAGCCGCTCACACCTTGGTGCGGAACGGCGTGAAGTCCGTGCCCACGTCATACACGTCGATGCCTTCGCGGCGCTTCATGAAGCCGACGATTCTGTAGGTCACCGGGGTCAGGATCGCCTCCCAGCCCACCTTCATCAGGTAGTTGGAGATCATTACCATCACCACCAGATGGGTCTCCCACACCCCGAGGAAGGCGAGCGGGTAGAAGATGAGGCTGTCCACCGCCTGCCCTACCACCGTCGAGCCTATGGTGCGGGTCCACAGGTGCCGGCCGCCGGTGAGGATCTTCATCCACGCCAGCACGTAGGCGTTGGCAAATTCGCCGCACCAGAAGGCGAGGATGGAGGCGGCAAAGATGCGCGGGGTCTGGCCGAACACGGTTGCCAGGGCCTCCTGCGCCGGCCAGCCGGGGGCCGGCGGCATGGCGACGACCGCCGCCGCCATGGCCGCCGCATAGACCGAGGCGAAGAAGCCCACCCACACCACGCGCCGCGCCCGGGCATAGCCGTAGACCTCGGTGAGCACGTCGCCGAGCACATAGGACAGGGGAAAGAACAGCACCGCCGAGCCGAAGACGACCGGCCCGATCCACGGCACCTGAACCACCGAAACCTTGGCGGCGCCGATGAGGTTGGAGCAGATGAGGATGACCGAAAAGGCCACCATGCAGTAATCGTAATAGCGCAGCCGCGCCCCTTCCAGGGAACGCGCTTCCACGGCGCGGATGCCGGCGGGCTCGTCCACGCCGGCCACGGCAATGAGCGACTTGTCCAATTGAGGTTTCACGGGGCAGCCTCGAAAACGGTCGGGCCGGCCCGCAGGGGCGATCAAGCCTCGGCGGGTGCGGCGCCATGCTGCACCGCATTAAACCGCAGAACCTGTACCGCGCCTAGCTTTCGCAGCGGCAGAACCGGCCGCTCAGCCGCGCTCGAAGGTGGCAACCAGCTCCACGTGGGGCGAATAGCGGAACTGGTCCACGGGCGTCACCGCGCCGAGGCGGAAGCCGCCCGCGACCAAGAGGCGCGCATCCCGCGCGAAGGTGGCCACGTTGCAGGAGACATAGACCACGCGAGCGAGCTTCGCCTGCGCCAGCTCCCGGGCCTGCGCCTCTGCGCCCTGGCGGGGCGGATCGATCACCACCGCGTCAAAGGCCGCCAGTTCGGCCGCCATGAGCGGACGGCGGAACAGGTCCCGCGCCTCGCCGTCCACGGCCTTCAGGCCGGAGGTGGTGCGCGACGCCTTCGTCAGCGCCGCGAGCGCGCCGGCATGGCTCTCAGCCGCGAACACCCGGGCATGCTCGGCAAGCCGCAGCGCGAAGGTGCCGGCGCCTGCGAACAGGTCAGCCACCTTGCGGGCGCCCTGGGTGGCGGCGAGCACGGCGTCTGCCAGCACGCGCTCGCCCTCGGCGGTGGCCTGGAGGAAGGCGGCGGGCGGCAGTTCCACTTTGGCCCGGCCCATGGACAGGATCGGCGCCACGCGCTGGAGCACCAGTTCCCCATGGCGGGTGAGGCGGGCAAGGCCGAAGCGCTCGGCCAGCACCGCCACCTCGGCGAGCAGCGACGGCGGCAGCGGGCCGGAGCCGCGCACATCCATGTCGAGCCCGGTGTCGGTGGCCACCACCTGCAGATCCAGCGGCTTCTTCAGCGGCGCAAGGGCCGCCGCCACCGCCCGCGCGGCCGGCAAGGCCAGATCGAGGCTGGGCGCCAGCACCGGGCAGGCTTCGAGCGCCACCATGGCGTGGGACTTGCGCTCGGCGAACCCCACCACCGTGCGCGCGCCATATTGGCGGGCATGGAAGATGACCCGCCGCCGGCCGGCCCCGTGGGCATCCACCAGCGGGCGAACCTCCGCCTCGATGTTCTCCCGCGCCAGCGCTTCCACCACGAGGGCGCGCTTCCAGGCGAAATAGGGCTCCAGCTGCCAGTGCTGGAGCAGGCAGCCCCCACAGGTTCCAAAATGGGGACAGAACGGCTCCGCCCGCTCGGGGCTCGGCGCCAGGATGGCCTCGACCGCAAGGCGATCCTTGTCGACGTGCCCCCTCACCCGCTCGCCAGCCAGCGTGAAGGGGGCAAACAGCGGGCCGTCGGGACCCTGGGCGAGGCCATCGCCCTGGGCGCCCATGCGGCTAATCAGAAATTCCGTCACAACCCACCACTTTCACGGACTGCACCCACCAGAAACTCGCGATTGCCGTCGCCGCCCTCGATAGGGGACGCAATGCGGCCGAGGAGACGCCAGCCCAAGGCCGCGATCTCCCCTTCCACACGGGTGCAGCACGCCTCATGCACGGCGGCATCGCGCACCACGCCTTTGCGGACGTTGGCGCGGCCCGCCTCGAACTGCGGCTTCACCAGCGCCACCAGATGCGCCTCTTTCCCGGCAAAGGCGAGCGCCGCGGGCAAAACCAACGCGAGCGAGATGAAGCTCACGTCCACCACCACGAGGTCGACCGGCTCGGGCACGGCATCGCGGCTGAGGGCGCGGATGTCGGTGCCCTCCATCAGGTGCACGTCCGGCCGGGCGGCGAGGCGGGGGTGGAACTGGTCGCGCCCCACATCCACCGCATAGACCTTCCGCGCCCCCCGGCGCAGCAGCACCTCGGTGAAGCCGCCGGTGGAAGCGCCCACGTCCAGCGCCACCTTGCCGGCCGGATCGATGCCGAAGGCGTCGAGCCCCGCCGTGAGCTTGAGAGCACCCCGGGACACAAAGTCGTGAACGTCCGCCGCCTCGATCCGCGCATCGGACGCCACCTCGGCGGAGGGCTTTGCCACCACGACGCCATCCACCCGCACCAGGCCCGCCGCCAGCGCCGCCTGCGCACGGGCGCGGCTTTCGAACAGGCCGCGCTCCACCAGCAGACGGTCGATACGCATCCGCGCCGCCGCACCGGACGAAGACGCCGGGACGGGATTGGATTGCGGATCGGATTGCGTCTTCACCATTTTCACCGTGCGGCGTCTTACCCGAGGTCGCGGGCCGCCGGAGGCCGTGATATGCGATGGCTCCGGGGGACGCAAACACCTGTCTTTTCGGAATCATCGGCAACCGGCGGCCGTTCGGCCTCAGGAGTGACGGGTTTCCTATGGACGCGGCAGCGGCAGGGCGAGGGCTCGGATTCATGAGCGCAGTAAAGGGCGCGTGGCCTGTTTCGGCGGGAGCAGCGGCGCTGACGGTGATGCTGGCGGCCCTGTTGGCGGCCTTGGCGCTTACACCAGTCGCGGCGGCGCCGACGGCGAAGGAAAAGGCAAGAGCGGAGGCGAAAGCCAAGGCGGATGCCAAGAAGGCCGACGCGAAGAATAACGAAGCCAAACCCGACCCGCGCGTATGGGTGCTGGCCAAAGCCGACGACACCTATGTCCTACGCTACGGCACGCCACGTGCCACCGATCCGGTGTTCGCGGTGGCATGCCAGCCCGGTGCGCAGCTCATCCAGTTCACGGTCGAAGCCGCCTCGGGCAAGGTCAAGGCCGGGGATGGCGTCGCGCTGACTCTCGCGGTGGGGAAGCGGCGGCTGGAGCTGGCCGCCTCCGCCTTCCGGGGGCCGACCGAGGGTCGGGTGGTGGTGGAAGCGGCCGTCGCGCTGGATGGCCGGGTGCTGGACCTGCTCAACGAGGGCGAGACGCTGATCGTGCGGATGCCCGGTGCCAGCGAGAGCTACCCCCTCGCCGGCGCCAAGGCCAAGCTGGGCGATTTCCGCAGAGGCTGCCTGACCGGGCGGTAACAGAATGCAACTGACGCTGACCGGAGCCCGCTCTCCGGCCTGCCGGCCGCACGCCGAAATGTCAGGATTTCCGTTATAATCTAGAGACTTGATGGGGTGGATTTACCGAACCGGAAGGTTGCGCCCTCATAACCCCATGGTGCAGCACGCCCATCTTCCTCTTTGGCGCGCAGCGGGTATGATCCGCGCCGCAATGAGGACCCCCGCCATGCTCCGTCCCGCTCTCGCTGTCGCAACTCTTCTCGCCCTCGCCGCGCCCGCCGCCGCGCAGCAGAAGATGATCTGGCATATGCAGGAGTACGATGACAGTGCCGCCCTTGTCTTCGGCGTGCCGGAGACGGAAGAGGTGACCATCTTCTTCCTGTGCAAGCCTGGCACCCCGGGCCTCACGGTGCAGTCCGTCATTGGCTCGAAGGGGCTGGAGAAGGACGCCGACACCCGGCTCATTCTCACCGCCGGCAGCATAAAGAAGAGCTTCGCCGGAAAGGGCATCCCCAACGAGGAAAGCGGCTCCGTGGACGTGGAGGCGCCGGCCCAGCTCGCCGACCTCAAGGCCCTCGCCAAGGCCGGCGGCACCCTGACCATCGAGGTCAAGGGCGCCAAGCGCGGCGTTTCGCTCTCCGGCATCGCCCCGGTGGCCGCCAAGTTCGAGGCAGCCTGCGCCAAGCCCAAGAGCTGAACGCCCAAGAGCTGGGAACGAGCTGGGCGGGCGGCCCTCAGGCCGCCGCCACCAGCCCTCCGGCCTGCTCGATGAAGCGGGCCACCACCTCCACCCCCACGCCGTTGCGGATCGAGGCGAAGACATAAGGCCGACCGGCCCGCATGCGGATGGTGTCCGCCTCCATGATGGAGAGGTCGGCGCCGACCATGGGGGCCAGATCGGTCTTGTTCACCACCAGCAGGTCGGAGCGGGTGATGCCCGGCCCGCCCTTACGCGGGATCTTCTCCCCGCCCGCCACGTCGATGACGTAGATGGTGATGTCCGCCAGCTCCGGCGAGAAGGTCGCGGCAAGGTTGTCGCCGCCGGATTCGATCAGCACCAGATCAAGGTTCGGGAAGCGGGCGTTCATGTCCGCTACCGCGCGCAGGTTGATGGACGCATCCTCGCGGATGGCCGTGTGCGGGCAGCCGCCGGTCTCCACCCCCAGGATCCGCTCGGGCTCCAGCGCGCCAGCGACCGTGAGCAGGCGCGCATCCTCCTTGGTGTAGATGTCGTTGGTGATGGCGCAGATGTCGTAGCGCTGTCGGAAGGTCTTGCAGAGCGCTTCCATCAGCGCCGTCTTGCCCGAACCGACCGGGCCGCCGATGCCCACGCGCAGCGGGGCGCCTTTGGTGTTTCCGGAACTCATGAGCGGAAGAGCCTCGTGTACTGGGTTTCGTGGCGGAAGCTGCCGAGATCGGCGCGGAAGGTGGCGCTGCCGAGATCATCCAGCGTGAGGGTGGGGATTTCCAGCGCCAGCGCGCGCACGCCCGGCGCGAGCCGCGCCACCACGCGGGTGCCGGCGGTCTGGCCGATGGGGGCAAGGCGCACGGCGGCGGACACGAGGTTCTGAACCGTTGCCAGCAGGAAGGCTTCCAGCGTCGGTGCCAGCGGCAGGCCGTGGACGCCGGCGGCGAGCCCGACGGCGACGGGATAGGCCACCTCACCCACCAGCGCCGCTGCTGCCGCATCAAGGCCCGGCGCGAGCCAGGCCGCGCGCACCGCATCGAGGAACGAGCGGCCCTGCTGGCACGTCTCCAGCCGCAGCTCGGCAGATGGGGCGAGCGCGACGGCGAGCGCATTCACCTCCGCCAGCGCCGTCTCATCCCCGACCGCGGCGGCCCGATGGGCATGGGCGGCGAGGATAGCGTCGGACCGCCCGAACCCCAGGGCCAGCAGATCGCCGAGGAAGGTGCCAAGGCTCTCCTCGTCCCGGATATCGCCGGCCTCCACCGCCCATTCCAGGGTGTGGGAATAGGCATAGGCGCCCACCGGGAAGGAGGGGGTGAGCCACGCGAACAAAGGCAGAAGGCTGACGGGTGCGTCGGCCTCCGAACCGGCTCCCGCCGCCTCATCCGTCCCCGCCCGCCCCTGCACGCTGGAGGATGCGGGCGAAGACGGATCGTCCGAACCGCTCTCAGCCATGCTTGTGGCCGGAATGGCCATGGTCGTGAGCATGATCATGACCGCAGTCCTGGCCGTGAACGTGGCCGGGCGCGTCATGAGCGGCGTGGGCATGGCCATGATGATCATGGTTGTGATCGTGGCCGCAGCCGGGACCATGGACATGGCCCGGCTCTCCGTGGGCGGCGTGGGATCTGCCGTGCGGGTCGGCGCCATGGGAATGATCGTGATGGGCATGATCATCATGGGCGTGATCGTGCCCGCAGCCCGGCCCGTGCACGTGCGCTTCGGCGTGCCCGTGCTCATGATGGCCGTGATCATGGTGGCCATGATCCTCATGCCCGTGGCCGCCATGGGCCTCGGCGGCCTCATAGGCGCCCTTCTCGGGGCGGAACGGGCGCGTCACCTTGGCGACGCCGGCGCCGAGGCCACGCACCATCTCGGTGAGCACGTGGTCGTCCACGAAATAGACCGCGCTCTCGGTGATCTCAGTGGGCACGTGGCGGTTGCCCAGGTGCCACGCCACTTTCATCAGGCGCAGCGGATTGGCGGTGGTGACCTCCACCAGGTCCTCGGGCGCGGCCTTGATGCGGATGAGGCGGCCGTCCTCCAGCTTCACGGCGTCGCCGTCGTCCAGCACCGTCGCCTTGTCGAGATCGAGCAGGAAGGCGGTGCCGCCGTCCGCCGTCAGGGCGAAGCGGCGACGATGGCGGGCGTGGTGGTCGAGGGTGATCTCGTCGGCCACCTTCTCCGCGCGGACGGCGGGACGGCGGACGACGACGGTGGCGCGGATCATGACTTCACTCCGGAACCGCCCCCGAACGCCGCCCGCCCCCATGTCGGGAGCGGACCTTGTGCGCTCAGGTGGCGCTGTCCTGCCGATTCTGGTTGGTCTCGAACAGGAACCACAGGCGCTTTTCGGCCTCGTCCACATATTCTTCCAGCAGGCTGGCGGTGGCAATGTCGTCCGCCTCATCGCAGATGCCGTGGGCCTCGCGCATGGATGCGATGGCTGCCTTGTTGTCGGCGATCAGCTCCGCGAACATGTCCTGCGGCGCCACATAGGCCGCCTCGTTCTCCTTCAGAGCGCTGAGCTTCAGGATCTCGGCATAGGAATGCACCGTCTGGCAGCCGATCTTGCGCACGCGCTCGGCCAACGGATCGACCGTGGCGTAGATGGCGGCGGCCTGCTCGTCCAGCAGCAGGTGATAGTCGCGGAAATGTTTGCCGCTGACGTGCCAGTGGAAATTCTTGGTCTTCAGATACAGCACGAATGTGTCCGCCAGCACGCGATTGATGGCGTCCGCCACCTTCTGCGCCTTGGCACTGTCGAGATCGGTGGGGGTGGCGAGGGCCGCTGTCTTGGCTACGGTGGAAACCTTGGCCGACTTCTTGGACAATGTACGCACATTCGACATGGGGTGGCTCCTCAATCAAAAAGAGTTGCAACACCCGCTAGAAGCTACCAGCCATGGCATAGGTTCCGCCGCGCGCGAATTCTTTCTCGCCTCTCGTCAGAACAGGAAATAGCGCTGGGCCATGGGCAGCACCTCGGCCGGCTCGCACACCAGCAGCTCGCCGTCGGCGCGCACGTCGTAGGTTTCCGGGTCCACCTCGATCACCGGGGTGGCGTCATTGTTGATCATGCTCTTCTTGGAGATGCCGGAGCGCGTGTTCTCCACTGCCACCAGTTCCTTCTGGATACCGAGGCGGGAGGCGAGCCCGTCCTCGATCGCCGATTTCGAGACGAAGGTGAGCGAGGTGTGGGTCAGCGCCCGCCCGTAGGCGCCGAACATGGGCCGATAATGCACCGGCTGCGGTGTGGGAATGGAGGCGTTGGGATCGCCCATCTGCGCCATGGCGATGGCGCCGCCCTTGATGACCAGATCCGGCTTCACCCCGAAGAAGGCCGGCGTCCACAGCACAAGGTCGGCGAGCTTGCCGGCCTCCACCGAGCCGATATGGCGCGACATGCCGTGGGCGATGGCGGGGTTGATGGTGTATTTGGCGATGTAGCGCCGCGCCCGCAGGTTGTCGCTGTCGCGCTCGCCAGGCAGCTTGCCGCGCTGACGCTTCATCTTGTCCGCTGTCTGCCAGGTGCGGATGATCACCTCGCCCACCCGGCCCATGGCCTGACTGTCCGAGCTCATCATGGAGAGCGCGCCGAGGTCGTGGAGGATGTCCTCCGCCGCGATGGTCTCCTTGCGGATGCGGCTTTCGGCGAAGGCGAGGTCCTCGGCGATCTCCGGGTCGAGGTGGTGGCACACCATGAGCATGTCCAGATGCTCGTCGATGGTGTTGCGGGTATAGGGCCGGGTCGGATTGGTGGAGGAGGGCAGCACGTTCGCCAGCCCCGCCACCTTGATGATGTCCGGCGCATGCCCGCCGCCCGCCCCTTCAGTGTGGAAGGCGTGGATGGTGCGGCCCTTGAAGGCGGCGATGGTGTCCTCCACGAAGCCGCTCTCGTTGAGCGTGTCGGTGTGGATCATCACCTGCACGTCCAGCGCATCCGCCACCGAGAGGCAGCAATCGATGGCTGAGGGCGTGGTGCCCCAGTCCTCGTGGAGCTTCAGGGCGCAGGCGCCGGCCAGCACCATCTCTTCCAGCGCGGCGGGCAGCGAGGCGTTGCCCTTGCCGGCGAAGGCGAGGTTCATGGGGAAGGAATCGGCCGCCTCGATCATGCGGGCGATGTGCCACGGCCCCGGCGTGCAGGTGGTGGCGAAGGTGCCGGTGGCAGGTCCCGTGCCGCCGCCCAGCATGGTGGTGACGCCCGAGGCCAGCGCCTCCTCGATCTGCTGCGGGCAGATGAAATGGATATGGCTGTCGAAGCCGCCGGCGGTGAGGATCTTGCCCTCCCCCGCGATCACCTCGGTGCCGGGGCCGATGATGATGTCCACGCCGTTCTGCACATCGGGATTGCCGGCCTTGCCGAGGCGCACGATGCGGCCGTTCTTCAGGCCCACGTCGGCCTTCACCACGCCCCAGTGGTCCAGCACCACCGCATTGGTGATGACGGTGTCCACCGCGCCGTCGGCATTGGCCACCTGCGACTGGCCCATGCCGTCACGGATGACCTTGCCGCCGCCGAACTTCACCTCCTCGCCATGGATAGTGAAATCCTTCTCGATCTCGATGAAGAGCTGCGTATCGGCAAGCCGCACCTTGTCGCCCACGGTGGGGCCGAACATGTGGGCATAGGCGGCGCGGGGCATCTTGGAGGAGGACATGGGGCAATCGCCTTCAGGAAATCATACCGGCAGAAACGGGCGGGCGGAAACGAGCGGGCGGAGCCGGAAACGGGCGCTCACACCTTCGCGCGCTTACAACTTGCCCTGCACCGCGCCACGGAAGCCGAACACCTCGCGCTTGCCGCCGAACGGCACCAGCGTCACCTCCCGCGAGGCGCCGGGCTCGAAGCGCACCGCCGTGCCGGGGGCAATGTCGAGGCGCATGCCGCGGGCCTGCTCCCGCTCGAAGGCCAGCGCCGGGTTGGTCTCGTAGAAATGGTAGTGGCTGCCCACCTGGATCGGCCGGTCGCCGGTGTTGGACACCGTGAGGCGCACCCGCTCGGCGCCTTCGTTGAAGTGGATGTCGCCCTCTTGCGGCACCAGCTCGCCGGGCACCGTTTGGGAGGGCGCGCCGCGAATGGGGTGGTGCACTGTGACCAGCTTGGTGCCGTCCGGGAAGGTGGCTTCCACCTGGATGTCGTGGATCATCTCGGAGATGCCGTCCATCACCTGGTCGGCGGTGATGACGCGGGCGCCCAGCTCCATCAGCTCGGCGACGGTCCTGCCGTCGCGGGCGCCTTCCACCACGAAGTCGGTGATGAGGGCAACGGCTTCCGGATGGTTCAGCTTCACGCCCCGGGCGAGGCGCTTGCGGGCCACCTCGGCGGCCATGGCGATGAAGAGCTTGTCCTTCTCGCGCGGCGTCAGCAGCACGGCAATCTCCTTGAAGCGAACGTCAGGTGGCCCATACGCGGGGCAGCGGGGCGTTTCTGAACGCCATGAGAAACGAGGTCGCATCCCGACGCAACGTTTCGATGTCAGGAGCGAGCAGACGCACGCACAGAAGCCCGTTCCACGCGCTGGCGCCAGCTTCGCAGCGGGCACCGTCGAGCAGCGCGCGGGCCTCCTCCAGCCGGGCCTCGGCATCGGGCGCCACATAAAGCAGCGTCGCCAGCGCCCGATTCCCGCCGGCCACCGCCGGCCGGGCGAGAAGCGCGCCCATCGGGCCGGCGAGACGCAAGGCGTCGGCGAAAATGAGGGCGCCGTCGCGGCGGAGGCGCCAGTGATCCTCCAGATGCCCCTCCCCCATGGCGTCGCCGTGGGCAAGGCGACCCAGCATCAGCGCCTCGAAGGAAAGGAAGGAGGCGGTGGCGGACAGGTCGATCTCGTAGCGGCGCCTGAGGCGGGCGCGGTCGAACAGGATGGTTTCCTGCGGCAGCCAGTCGAGCCGCGCGCCGGCTTCCGCCGCAAGCCGCACCTGGATGTCCGCGCACAGCCCGTCCGAGCGATAGACTTTCTCGGCGGCAGGAGTCGCCACCGTCAGATGGGCGCCCGGCCCCGCCTTGACCTCGATGGAGAAGACATCACCACAGGCCACCCCACCGGCGGTGTTGACGATGACTGCTTCCAGCCCCGGCCCGCCGCGCGGCAGACGGGCGCGCAAGGCGCCGCCCTCGGCGAGGTCGGTCAGGCGCGTCACGCCGCCGAAAGCCGACGCGGCGATACGCACCCGCCCTTCGCTGCGCTGGCGCAGCGCGCGTTCCCGGGCGGATGCGACGGATGGATCAGCCGGATCAGATCGCCATGAGGCGGCGGACGTCGTCACCATCGAGCCCGCTCCTGTCCCCGCTCGCCACCACCTCGCCGCGATCCATCAGGATGAAGCTGTCGGCAAGGTCGCGGGCGAACTCGAAATACTGCTCCACCAGTACGATGGCCATGTCGCCCTTGTCACGCAGGTAGGAAATTGCGCGCCCGATATCCTTGATGATCGAGGGCTGGATGCCCTCCGTCGGCTCGTCCAGCACCAGCAGGCGCGGGCGGGTGACCAGCGCGCGACCGATGGCGAGCTGTTGCTGCTGCCCGCCGGAAAGATCGCCGCCGCGCCGGCGCAGCATGGAATTGAGCACCGGGAACAGCTCGAACACCTCATCCGGCACGTATTTGTCCTTGCGGGCGAGGCGAGCGAATCCGGTTTCCAGATTCTCCTTCACGGACAGCAGTGGGAACACCTCCCGACCCTGCGGCACGAAGCCGATGCCGAGCCCGGCGCGATCCGGCGTCGGCATCCGCGAAATCTCCTTGCCGTCCAGCATGATGGAGCCGCCGGCGATGGGCCGCTGCCCGACGATGGCGCGCAGCAGCGAGGTCTTGCCGACGCCGTTGCGGCCGAGCACGCAGGTGACCTTGCCCGCATGGGCTTCCACCGACACCTTCTTCAGGGTGTGGGCGGCGCCGTAATAGAGGTCGAGGTTCTCAACCTTCAGCATGCCCTCACCTCCCCAGATACACTTCGATGACCCGCTCGTCCGCGCTCACCTGGTCGAGCGGGCCTTCGGCGAGCACGGAGCCTTCGTGCAGCACGGTGACCTTCACGTCGAGATCGCGCACGAACTGCATGTCGTGCTCCACCACCACCACGGATCGCGTCTTGGCGATCTCGCGCAGCAGCACCGCCGTGTCCGCCGTTTCCTGGTCGGTCATGCCGGCGGCGGGCTCGTCCACCAGCAGCAGGCGCGGCTCCTGCGCCAGCAGCATGCCGATCTCCAGCCATTGCTTCTGGCCGTGGGAGAGATCGCCGGCGCGGCGGAAGCGGGCGTCCTTCAGGCGCACCCGTTCCAGCAATTCGTCGATGCGCTCGCGCTCATGGGGCGTGCGCCGCCAGTAGATATTGGAGAAGGGCCGCCGGTCCTCCTTCAAGGCGAGGAGGATGTTGTCCTCCACCGAATGCATGTCGAACACGGTGGGCGTCTGGAACTTGCGGCCGATGCCGAGCTGGGCGATGGCGGCCTCATCCAGGCTGGTGAGGTCGTGGGTGCCGGCGAAATAGGCCACGCCCTGGTTCGGCCGCGTCTTGCCGGTGATCACGTCCATCATGGTGGTCTTGCCGGCGCCGTTGGGCCCGATGATGGCCCGCATCTCCGCTTCCCCGATGACGAGGGAAAGGGCGTTCAGCGCGCGGAAGCCGTCGAAGGAGACGGTGATGTTGTCGAGATAGAGCAATGCCGGCGTCATGGACATCCGGTCGGCATCGGGGCGATCCTGCGCGATCTCCCGCATCTCCGCTTCCAGCGCCAGGGCGCCGTGGGACTTCACCACATAGGGGTCGGAGGACTGGGTCTGAAAGCTGCTCATGGCGCTCACTCCGCCGGCTCGGGGGTGGGCGTCGCAGCGGGCCGCCGCGCCTTCCAGCGTTCGGAAATGCTGGAGGCAAGGCCCAGCACGCCCCGGGGCAGGAACAGGGTGACCAGCACGAACAGCGCGCCCAGCGCAAACAGCCAGGCCTCCGGCAGCACGCCGGTGAACCAGGTCTTGCCCGCATTCACGATGACCGCGCCCAGCGCCGCCCCCACCAGCGTGCCGCGCCCGCCCACCGCCACCCAGATCACCATCTCGATGGACTGGGCCGGGGCGAACTCGGACGGGTTGATGATGCCCACCTGCGGCACGTAGAGCGCACCGGCGACACCCGCCAGCATGGCGGATAGCACCCAGGCGAGAAGCTTGTAGTTCTGCACCCGGTAGCCGAGGAAGCGCGTACGGCTTTCCGCGTCGCGCACCGCCACCAGCACCTTGCCGTACTTTGAGGTGACCAGCGCCCGGCAGATCAGATAGCCCGCAGCCAACGCCACCGCCGACGCCACGAACAAGGTGAGCCGCGTCGACGGCGCCGATATGGGAAAGCCCAGGATATCCTTGAAATCGGTGAGGCCGTTATTGCCGCCGAAGCCCATGTCGTTGCGAAAGAACGCAA
Organism: Xanthobacter versatilis; assembly: GCF_043193975.1. Lineage (NCBI taxonomy): Bacteria > Pseudomonadati > Pseudomonadota > Alphaproteobacteria > Hyphomicrobiales > Xanthobacteraceae > Xanthobacter > Xanthobacter versatilis. Next base: position 453,935 of record NZ_JBAFVB010000002.1, read on the forward strand.
GCATGAGCGCGAACGTCATGGCCTGGGTGATGATGGAGAGGTACACGCCCGTCACCCTCGAGCGGAAGGCGAACCAGCCGAACACGAAGGCCAACGCCCCCGGCACCAGAACGACCATCAGCATGGCGAAGGGGAACATGTCGAAGCCATGCCAGAACCACGGCAGTTCCTTGTAGTTCAGGAACACCATGAAATCGGGCAGCACCGGATTGCCGTAGACGCCGCGCGGGCCGATCTGGCGCATCAGGTACATGCCCATGGCATAGCCGCCCAGCGCGAAGAAGGCGCCGTGGCCTAGCGAGAGCACGCCGCAATAGCCCCACACCAGATCCACCGCCACGGCGAGCAGGGCATAGGTGAGGTACTTGCCGAGCAGCGGGATCATGTAATCCGGCACATGCAGCGGATGGCCGGCCGGGAGCAGCAGGTTGGAGGCGGGCACCAGCACCGCCACAGCCAGCATGACGAGAAGGAAGATGCCGCCGGTGCGGTCGATGATGCCGGACTGTTTCACGATTCCACCGCCCGGCCCTTGAGCGCGAACAGGCCGCGCGGGCGCTTCTGGATGAACAGGATGATGAAGACGAGCAGCAGGATCTTGCCCAGCACCGCGCCGGCGAAGGGCTCCAGCAGCTTGTTGGCGATGCCCAGCGTGAAGGCGCCCACCAGGGTGCCCCAGAGGTTCCCCACCCCGCCGAACACCACCACCATGAAGCTGTCGATGATGTAGCCCTGGCCGAGGTTGGGGCTCACATTGTCGATCTGCGACAGCGCCACGCCGGCGATGCCGGCGATGCCGGAGCCGAGGCCGAAGGTGAGCGCGTCGATGCGCCCGGTGCGGATGCCCATGGCTGCCGCCATGCGCCGGTTCTGCGTCACCGCCCGCACATAGAGGCCGAGCGGCGTGCGCTTGAGCACCAGCAGCAGCGCGAAGAACACCAGCAGGGCGAAGACGATGATCCACAGGCGGTTGTAGGTGATGGAGAGCTGCCCCACCTGGAACGCGCCCGACATCCAGGATGGTGCCCCCACCTCCTGGTTGGTGGGGCCAAACACGGACCGCACCGCCTGCTGGAGGATGAGCGAGACACCCCAGGTGGCGAGCAGGGTTTCCAGCGGCCGGCCGTAGAGGAAGCGGATCACCGTGCGCTCGATGAGGATGCCCACGAGGCCGGTGAACAGGAAGGCCAGCGGCAGGGCGATGGCCAGCGACCAGTCGAACAGGCCGGGCGCCGAATGGCGGATGAAGTCCTGCACCACGAAGGTGGTGTAGGCACCCAGCATCACCATCTCGCCGTGGGCCATGTTGATGACGCCCATGACACCGAAGGTGATGGCCAGCCCGATGGCCGCCAAAAGCAGCACCGAGCCCAGCGACAGGCCGTACCAGACATTCTGCGCCACGGCCCAGAACTTGAGATTCTGCTCCACCTTCGCGATGCCGGCCTCGGCCGCGGCCTTGAGGCTGGCGGGGGCGTCCGCCGGCAGGCTGCGCAGCAGGCTGATGGCCTCCTGGTCGCCGCGGGCGGTGATCTTCTGGATGGCGAGGAGCCGCACCGCCTCGGGCACCTCGGACTTGCCGACGAGGATGGCGGCGCGGGCCTGCTCCAGCGCATCCTTCACGCTTCCCACCGTCTCCTTGGCGATGGCGGCCTCCACCGTCGCCAGCGCAGCGGCATCGCGCGACTTGAAGACGGCGGCGGCAGCCTCGGCGCGGCGGACCGGATCAGGATTGAGCAGCGAGAGCGCGCCGGAAGCCGCATCGATGGCGCGGCGCACCCGGTTGTTGGCGCGCACCACGGAGAGGTTGGTCGGCGCATTGGCGACGATGGTGCCGGTGGCGGCATCGGCCATGCCGGCGGGGGTGCGGATATAGACCGCCTTGGTGGCCGGATCGAACATCAGCCGGCCGGCGCCGAGCGCCTCCACCACGGCGGCGGCCTGGGCGCTGCCGGTGGCCGAAAGCTCAACCAGCGCGTCGGTCGTATCCGAATAGCTGTCGTTCGCGAATTTCGCGACGATGGCCGAAATATCGGCCTGTGCCTGCGCGCGTACCGCGCCGGCGGGGAGGAGGACAGCCAGAAGAAGGGCGAGAAGGGGAAGCGCGAGGATCCGCGCGAGGGCCGGCGGAACGGGAGGGCGCATCATGAAGGTATCCGCTCCAGCGCAGCCGGGCGGTGCCGGCAGCTCGCGACGGGAAGAGCGAGGCTCCCCCTCCCCGTTGCCGGGGAGAGGGAGGAGCGCCCCTTACGGGACGGTACGAGAGGCGTTCGAGATCAAAATGTTCAAAAAATCCACGCCCGCCCGGACGCAAAGCTCACGCGGATGCGCTCACTTGGCCGCCGAGAGGCAGACGTTCTTGACGGTGTCGAAGTTACCGCAGTTCAGCTTCACCCAATCGGCCACCAGGCTCTTGGAGCCTTCGAGGTAGCGCGACCAGGCTTCGCCGGGGATGAGGTCCTTGGTCTTCCACACCACGTCGAACTGGCCGTTGCCCTCGATCTCACCGATGAAGACGGGCTTGGTGATGTGGTGGTTGGGAAGCATCTCCGAGACGCCGCCGGTGAGGTTGGCCTGCTTGATGCCCGGCAGCGCGGCGATGACCTTGTCCTGGTCGGTCGTGCCGGCCTTCTCCACCGCCTTCACCCACATGTTGAAGCCGATATAGTGGGCCTCCATGGGATCATTGGTGACGCGCTTGGGATCCTTGGTGAAGGCGTGCCACTTGGCGATGAACTCCTTGTTCTCCGGCGTGTCGATGGACATGAAGTAGTTCCATGCCGCAAGGTGGCCGGCGAGGGGCTTGGTGTCGATGCCCGCCAGCTCTTCCTCGCCCACCGAGAAGGCGACGACCGGAATGTCCTTGGCGCTGATGCCCTGGTTGGACAGCTCCTTGTAGAACGGCACGTTGGCGTCACCGTTGATGGTGGAGACCACTGCCGTCTTCTTTCCCGCCGAGCCGAACTTCTTGATATCGGACACGATGGTCTGCCAGTCGGAATGGCCGAACGGCGTGTAGTTGATCATGATGTCCTCGGCCTTCACGCCGCGGGACTTCAGGTAGGCTTCCAGGATCTTGTTGGTGGTGCGGGGATAGACATAGTCGGTGCCCGCGAGCACCCAGCGCTCCACCTTCTCCTCGTTGGCGAGGTAGTCAACCGCAGGAATGGCCTGCTGGTTCGGTGCAGCACCGGTATAGAAGACGTTGCGCTCGCTCTCCTCGCCCTCATACTGCACCGGGTAGAAGAGGATGTTGTTGAGTTCCTTGAACACCGGCAGCACCGACTTGCGGCTGACCGAGGTCCAGCAGCCGAACACGGCAGCGACCTTGTCCTTGGTGATCAGCTCGCGCGCCTTTTCGGCGAACAGCGGCCAGTTGGAAGCGGGATCCACCACGACGGCCTCGAGCTTCTTGCCCAGGATGCCGCCCTTCTTGTTCTGCTCTTCGATGAGCATGAGCATCGCGTCCTTCAGCGTAGTCTCGCTGATGGCCATGGTGCCCGACAATGAATGCAGGATGCCGACTTTGATGGTCTCCTGCGCCTTCGCCACGCCCATTCCCATCGTACCGACGATGGCGGCGGCGGCGGCGAGCGCCCCGAAACCCTTGGTCGCCTGTCCCAGCAAACCGAGCATGCGCTCTCTCCCCTGTTGCGACGGCCCATCGGGCCTGCCAGGGGATCTGTCAGCAAGGCGCGTGCCAAGGCTTCTACGGTCTCGCGATCTGCCAGTTGCCTACGCGTCCGAGCGACGGAATCATGACCAAAGCTGGCGGGGCAGCCTCGAAAGAGGCGATACGTCCATAAACTAGGCACAGAACGATTGTGGCCCTGCATTCAATCTAGGCAAAAGCCGCATGACGGGTCCGGCCCGGCGCCAGATTCGACTCCGCCGCGACGCCGCACTCCGCAAAATTACGGAGTGCGCCACCGCACACAATCCATTTGATTTGCCTATTTTGAGGGCAGACATGAGCGCTCGGACCGCCCGGGCTTGGCGGCGCGGGTCCCGCGTTTCGTCAATGCGCTTCGCCCCCGCACCGTCATCCCACCCGTCACAGGAAGTGAAACAGGTAAAGCAGGATGATGACTGAAACAGGAACACCCATGATCCAAAGCAAGATCCCGCGCATGACCTTTCCCCTTCGTTAAGATCGACTTCGTGATCAAGTAACGTGGCTGCGGCATTTCGGGTTCCACGGGCTGGATGGAGGCCTTCATCAACCCCGGCACAGGGCGCCCCGATACCGGTCCCGTGACAGGCCTGCCGCAGCGGCGGACGGGGAGAGGCAATTTGGCGGGCTTGACTCGGCCGTCGCGCTCAGACTTCCGTGCCCTGAGCAGACTGGACGGGAGAGCGCGCGTGGATGATCTGATCTCGGGCTACAGGAGATTCCGTGAAGTGGCATGGCCGGAGCGCAAGCAGCTCTTCGAGCGGCTCGCGGCGCGGGGCCAGAAACCCGAGACCCTTGTCATTGCCTGTTCGGACAGCCGCGTCGATCCGCAGATGATCTTCGACGCCGGGCCGGGCCAGATGTTCGTGGTCCGCAACGTCGCCAATCTGGTGCCGCCGTTCCTGCCGGACACCAATTACCACGGCACGTCGGCGGCCATCGAATTCGCGGTGCGCGTGCTCAAGGTGCGGGACGTGATCGTGATGGGCCACGCCCAGTGCGGCGGCGTCCACGCCCTGCTGGAGGGTGCCCCGCCCGGCGCCGAGGACTTCGTGGCCGGCTGGATGAAGATCGCCGAGCCCGCCCGCCTCATGGCCGAGGATGCCAGCCTTCCCATCGACCAGCGCCAGCGCTTCTGCGAGCAGTGCTGCGTCAAGCTCTCCCTGGCGAACCTCGCCGGCTTTCCGTGGGTCGCGGAGCGCATCAGCGCCGGCGAGCTGCAGCTGCACGGCGCCTATTTCGGCGTTGCCACCGGCCAGCTGGAGCTGCTCGACGACGACGGCACCTTCAAGGCCGTCTGACCCGTCCACAAGCGAGTCGGGCTCGCGTCCGCGCGACGCCCAAGGAGGCTCGATGGACGCCCATATGTCATTTCGTTGAAGGACAGGTTCGCTACGTGGGCACGGACCCGGTCGAGGCGAGCGCCACCGGAACCGCAGCTGGGGCGGAGAGGCACGTATGAACATCGTCGCGACGCAGGATCTGGACAAGGCCACCATTGCAGCCCGCCTCGGGCATGAACATGTGGCCGACATCGTTGAATTCCTGAACGGCAAGACCGCCGAGGAAGCCACCGAGCTGGTCGGCCACATGCCCCTGCAATGGGCGGTGGAGGTGCTGGACCAGCCCCAGTTCCAGGACGCCTGCGAAGTCATCGAAGCGTTGCCTCAGGACAAGGCCGTCGCGCTGCTGGAAGGCATGTCCGCCGACCGCGCCTCCGATGTGCTGCGCTGGATCGAGGAGCCGTCCAAGAGCCGTCTGCGCGAAGCCCTGACGCCGGAAACCCGTCGCGGCATCGACCACCTGCTCACCTATCCCGATGGCTCCGCCGGCGCGCTCATGACCACCGAGTTCGTCAGCGTGCCCTCGAACTGGACCGTGGGGCAGACGCTGGCCCACATCCGCGAGGTGGAGCACAGCCGCGAGACCGTCTACGCCATCTATGTCCTGACCCCGGATACCAAACGTCTGGTCAACACCGTCTCTCTGCGCCGCCTGATTTTCGGCGCGCCGGAGGCGCCCATCGGGTCGGTGGCCAATCCCTACGCGCCGATCACCGTTCCTCCCACCATGGCGCAGGAGGAGGTTGCGCGGATCATCTCCAAGTACGACTTCCTTGCGGTACCGGTGGTCGACTCCACCGGCCACGTGCTCGGCATCGTGACGGTGGACGACGTGATCGACGCCATGATCGAGGAGCAGACCGAGGACGTGCAGCGCATGGGCGGCATGGAGGCCATCGACGCGCCCTATCTCGACATCTCCTTCTTCGAGATGATCAAGAAGCGCGGCGGCTGGCTGTGCGTGCTGTTCCTGTCGGAGATGCTCACCACCAGCGCCATGCAGGTCTATGCGGACGAGCTGGAGAAGGCCATCGTGCTCGCCCTGTTCATCCCACTCGTGATGAGCTCGGGCGGCAATTCCGGCTCGCAGGCCACCTCCCTCATCATCCGCGCGCTGGCCCTGCACGAGGTGCGCCTGCGGGACTGGTGGCGGGTGGCGCTGCGCGAGTTCCCCACCGGCCTCGTCCTCGGCGCCATCCTCGGCGTCATCGGCATCGTGCGCATCGTGGTCTGGCAGGAAGCCGGCATCTTCGATTATGGCGAGCACTGGAAGCTGCTTGCCGTCACCATCGGCGCCGCGCTGGTCGGCATCGTCACCTTTGGCTCCATGGCCGGCTCGCTGCTGCCGTTCGCCTTGAAACGGCTGGGTTTCGATCCGGCCTCGGCCTCGGCGCCGTTCATCGCCACCCTGGTGGATGTGACCGGCATCGTCATCTATTTCTCGGTGGCGTGGCTGTTCCTGCACGGCACCATCCTGTGACGACGGCGCTCAGTTTCGGCGCATGAACTCCATGAGCGCGCCGTAGCCGCCCTCCTCACCATCCGCGGCGGGTGCCTCATCGGGCTCCGCCGCCGCATCCGCCAGGTCCGAGGCCGTTACCTCGAAACCGCGCGAGGCGAGGAAGCCCACCGCATCCGCCGGATTGGAAAACCTGCCGACCGCGTCGGCCAGGACCGCACTCAGCGCGGTGTTGCCCGATGCATCGGCCTTCAGGCGATCCATGTGGGGATTGGTCATTTTAGTCTCCGTGTCCGCGGGGTCTCGAAGGCCAACCGTCCAGGTGCCCCGAGGGTTCCGAGCGCATCCTCACCCCCTGCCCGCGCGGCTGTCGCCGGATGCGGCCCATCCCTCTGCATCGCTCCCTCCTGTGCCGCCTCTTGCATCGGCGGGAGCGACGGCCCCATGGTGCCTGCCTGACCTTGGGTTGTCCTTCGTCTGGGCGGGAGTGGAAGCGCTTTCTTTCAGGCGGGAATCACCTTCTCCTTTTCGATGCGAACGTGTCGCGCCCCGGGCCGGTTCAGCCCGGGATTTTCTCCTGAGTGAAGCCCGTCCTTCATGGTCCAGCTTGCGTTCATCCTGGTGGGAGCCCGAGCCCTGCGTGACCGCTGGTGGGTGCTGCTGGTGCTCGCCCTCACCTTCATCGGTGTCGCCTGCCTGATCCTGCTGGATGCCATGGACGGCACCATGTCGGTGGCGACGCAGGTATTCGGCGGCGTGTTCGTGCTGGAGGGCCTGCTCAGCCTGCTCGCCGTCTTCGCCCTGCGCGGGGCGCAGAGCCGGGCGCTGTGCCTCGCACGCGCCGGCGCCCTTGTCTTCGTGGGCGTCTTCATCCTGGATTATCCGGACCGCAACGGCATGGCGCTGTCGCTGCTGTTCGGCGCTGCCTTCCTGATCGACGGCGTGGCGCGCATCGCCACCGCCCTGGTGGTGCGCTTCCGCCTGTGGCGGGCGACGGTTGCGGTGGGCGTCGTGGAGATCATGCTGGCGGCGATCATCGCCAGCCACTGGCCATTGTCCCACGAGATCAAGGTGCCGCTGTGCATCGCCCTCCTGCTGCTCATGTCCGGCTGGATCCTGATGCGCGCGAGCCTGATGCTGCGTGCCCATCTCGCCGAGGTGGCGATCCTCGCCCTGCCGCTGTTCGGCGGGCGCAACTGGTATGACAACGCGCCGGTGATCGTGGACGAGAACGGCCCGCTGCCGCCGTCCGACGGCCCCATGACGGTGCATGTCTGGACCCCCGTGGGCTCGGCGGACGTGCCCGGCCACCGGCCCCTCATCGACCGCTACATCGCCGCCGTGGACCGCACCGGCGCCATCTCCACCGGCCATACCGCGCTGGAGCTGAAGCCGGACCTCTATATCAGCCACTATCCGGCGGACGAGATCGAGCACCCGCCGGAGGAGTTCGCCCGCATCCTGCGCGCCACCGCCGAGAACGACGTGAAGGGCCGCTTCCAGCCCTCCTACGCCTATGAGGCGGCGAGCTGGTGCGAAGCCGACGCGCGGGTGGAATTCACCCGCTTCGACGCCCGGCGCCTGCGCGCCTTCTGGGCCGGCTACCGGCAGGACGACACCTATAACCTCACCAACCGCAACTGCTCGGTGGTGGTGGCGGCGGCCCTCGATTCCGCGCTCGAAGGCGTGCTCGCCTCGCGCATGCCGTGGCTGCGGGTCGCGACGCTTTTGGCCAATCCGGACGTATGGGCGGGTGCCTATATCCGCTCGCGCGCCGAGGCCATGAGTTGGACCCCGGGCCTGGTGCTCGACTACGCCAGCACCCTGAAGCGCATCATCGAGCCGGCCCCACCGCCGTTCGCGGCGCGGCTGAGGGACTTCGTGAAGCGCTTCAGCCGCCCCCATCCCGCCCCGGCCGGCACCGCCGCCGCGCGGACGAGCGTGAGCGAACCATGAGCGAGCAGGTCGCCCCGTCCACCACCACGGAAGCCCTCGCCGAGGGCCGGGCCAGCGTGCTCGCCCGCGGCGCGGTCATTGCCACCGCCATGGTGTTCGGCCTCACTTATTCGCTCACGGCGCCGCTCATCGCCTTCGACCTTGCCGCCCGCGGCCTCAGCGAAGGCATCATCGGGGCCAATGCGGCCATGCATGCGGTGGGCGTCCTGGTCACCGCCGTGGTGCTGCCCCGGCTGGTGGCGATGCTGGGGCCGCGCAAGCTCATCTTCCTCTCCATCGCCATTTCGGCGGTGGCGCTCATCGCCTTTCCGCTGCTGCCCATGCTGGCCGCGTGGTTCGTGCTGCGCCTGTTCCTCGGCATGGCGGCGGAAGCGCTGTTCGTGACCTCCGAGACCTGGATCAACGCCCTCTCCACCGAGGGCACCCGCGCCCGCTCCATGGCGGCCTATACCGCCGCGCTCTCGGTGGGGCTGGCGCTGGGGCCCATCATCCTCTCGCTGGTGGGCACGGCTGGGGCCCTGCCCTATGTGACCGGGGCCGGCATCGCGCTGCTCGCCGCGCTGTTCGTCGCCTCGCCACGCGTGGTCGCGCCCCATTTCGACGAGCCGACGGTGGGCAATCCTGTGCGCTTCGTGCGCCTCGCCCCGCTGGCCCTGAGCGCGACCCTGCTGAACGCCGCCATCGAGACCGCCGGCCTCTCCTTCCTCGCGCTCTACGCCGTGAGCCTGGGCTGGGGCGAGGAGCATGCCACCCGCCTCATGTCGGTGATGATGATCGGGGCCATCGTGCTCCAGCTGCCCATCGGCTGGCTGGGCGACAAGATGGACCGGCGCCACCTCGTCATAACGCTGGCGGCGCTTTCTGCTGTGGGCGCGGCAGTGTGGCCGCTCGCCCTTGGCAGTACGGTCGCCACCTATGCTTTGCTGTTCGCGTGGGGCGGCGCCTTCGTGGGCATCTACACCATCATGATCACGCTGGTGGGCAGCCGCTTCAAGGGCGGCGACCTGGTCGGCATCTATGCGGTGTCGGGCCTGTTCTGGGGACTGGGCGCGCTGGTGGGGCCGCTGGGTGCCGGCTTCGCCATGCAGGCCCACCCCCACGGCCTCGCCATCTTTGCAACGCTGGCCTGCGCCGGATTTGCCCTTGCCGCGTGGCGGCTGAAGGGGACGACCTGAGCCCTATCTCTTGGATTTCGTTTTTGTTTTCGTCGCGCTGGCGAAGGTCTCCACGAGGTCATTGAAGCCGAACCGCCCGCCGCTGCGCCCAACGGCGATGCCAGCTTTGCGGAAGATCTGGTTCCAGCCCCGGCGTGAGCCGAGGTCATTGTGGTCGCGACAGGCCGGCACCCGCGCGGTGATCAGCCAGGGACGCGGGCGCACGGGCTCATAATCCAGCAACAGCAGAAGCGGGGCACAGGCAAGGCGTGACAACGCCGCGTAAAGCCCATCGACGGCCTCCTCCAGCGCCTCGCCCTGCGGATCGTGCCCCGGCAGGCATTGGCGCACGAACAAAGTGGTGCCCTGCGCCGCCTCTCGCTCCATGCGCCCATGCAAGGCGTCGTATTTCGGCACAAGGCGGGCGGCGATCTCCGCTTCATCCAGCGCGAGAATGTCGGTTCCGGCGGGAAATTCGTGCAGATGCACGGTGCCGCTCAGACGGGAATAGAGTGCCGGCGCGCCATCGTAGTCGGCGACCTTGACGATCCGCTCCCGCGCGAACACCGCCCCCGCACCGGCCTCGAGCACCGGCGCTACGGCCGCGAGCGGGGTGATCCACCAATCAAACGGATAGGCCCGATCCGACCGCGCGAGACGCCGGAGCTGGAAGGCGGCCTCGCACAGGGCGCCCAGGCTGACGAGGCGATCCACACGAAACTTCGCCACACGAAACTTCAACTCGGGCCGGCTGAAGAGGCTCCACATGTGCGCGATCCTAAGGCCACTTCGCCAAACGCGGGGGGCACACCCGGCCGAAGGTCCCTTGTCCGGTCCACAGGGCAAGCGTGATTCGCATGATCGCGCAAGGCATCAGCGCGATTGGATTGAGGCGGCGAGGATCGATCGATGGGATGCGTGCGGATAAATCCCCTCCGGGACCGATTCGCGTGTCGCCCGCGTGATTCCTTGAACCGAAAAGGCTCACCCCCACCGAAGCGGCGGCTCAACGCGAAATCTAAGGGGGGATGACGTGGGTTGAACGACGGCGGAACCAGTGTTCCGAGCCAGTCGATCAGCTGGTCGGAGTGGCAGGATTTGAACCTGCGACCCCCACGTCCCGAACGTGGTGCGCTACCAGACTGCGCTACACTCCGATCCAGAGGCGCTGCGTATAGCGCCCCCTATTGCGCGGCGCAAGAGGCAGAGTGCGCCGGCCTCGCTTGAACGGTGGATGGCCCCATGCCATAGGAAGCGCGCCCCATGGAGCGTGCCTTTGCCCGCGCCATGGGGCATCAATGGCTTGAAGCATGTGGAGTTGGGTCAATGGCGACGGACGGTTTCGCGAGCGGTCTCCTGAAGGGCAAGCGCGGGCTGATTCTCGGTGTCGCCAATAATCGATCCATCGCCTACGGCATCGCCAAGTCCGCCCGTGCCCACGGCGCCGAGCTCGCCCTCACCTATCAGGGCGAAGCGTTGAAGAAGCGGGTGGAGCCGCTGGCGGCCGAGCTGGGCGGCCATCTGGTCGGCCATTGTGACGTGACCGAGCCGGAGACCCTGGACGCCGTCTTCGCCGAGACCGAACGGCTCTTCGGCACGCTGGATTTCGTGGTCCACTGCATCGCCTTCTCCAACAAGGACGAGCTGGACGGCCGCTATGTGGACACCTCGGCTGACAATTTCACCAAGACCATGTTCATCTCCTGCTACTCCTTCACCGCCGTGGCCCAGCGGGCGGAGAAGCTGATGACCAATGGCGGCTCCCTGCTCACCCTCACCTATTACGGTGCGGAAAAGTGGATGCCGCACTACAACGTCATGGGCGTTGCCAAGGCGGCGCTGGAGGCGAGCGTGCGCTACCTGGCCGCCGACCTCGGCCCCAAGGCGATCCGCGTCAACGCCATCTCCGCCGGCCCCATCAAGACGCTGGCGGCCTCGGGGATCGGTGATTTCCGCTACATCCTCAAGTGGAACGAGCTGAATTCCCCGCTGCGCCGCACCGTCACCACCGACGAGGTGGGCGACACCGGCGTCTATCTCGTGTCCGATTTGTCGCGCGGTGTGACCGGCGAAGTGCACCATGTGGACGCCGGATATCATATCGTCGGCATGAAGCACCCGGACGCGCCCGACCTCGCCCTCGTCCGCGAGTGAGATCGCAAACCCGCGCACCCGCGCGCCATCAGGAGAACCCCATGCCGGCGATCGTCCTTCGCGCCGCCCTGTCCGCCCTGGCGGTTTCGGCCGGCCTTGTGGCCTTCTCCGGCGAGGGTTTCGCGCAGAGCCCGCCGACGCTGCAGGAATACCCGCTTCGGGACCGCATCTTCGGCCCCGGCGGCGCGGTCTTCCCCGATTATGTGACGCCCAGCGAGTACGGCACCGCCTTCCTGGTCGGCGGCTCCGGCACCCGCAGCGCCCTGTTTGCGGCCGGCACGGCGGATTTCAACTGCCAGCAGACCCAGGTGCCCACCATCAGGGTGCTGTCGGCCCCGCCCGGCGGGCAGGTGTTTATCCGCTACGGCAGCTTCACCGCGCGCGCCATCGACGGCGGCGCCACCACGCTCTGCCTCGGCCGGCCGGCAAAGGGGCTGGTGGTCAGCTTCAAGGGCAAGGCCACGCCGGGATCGCAGATCGCGCTCCGGGTGACCTATCCCCCGCGCGGCGCCTGGTATGACCACGTCATTGCGGTACCCCCGCGGTGACCATCTTCAGGGCGGCGCGTCGACTTTTCGGTCCCAGCCGCGCGCCGGTACGCCTCCCATGAGCACCAACCGACGCTTCTTCCTGGTGCGCCACGGCGAGACCGACTGGAACGTGGTCGGTCGCCTGCAGGGCCGCCGCGACGTGCCCCTCAACGCCCTTGGCCGCATCCAGGCCGGACGTGTCGGCCGCGTGCTGCCCCAGCTCGCCGGCGACCCCAGGGCGTTGGCCTATGTCTCCAGCCCGCTGTCGCGGGCGGTGGAGACCATGCGCATCCTGCGCACCTGCCTCGATCTGCCCGCAAGCGAATTCCCCACCGACCCGCGCCTTGCCGAAATCTCGTTCGGCCAGTGGGAAGGCCAGACCTGGCCCGAACTGCGCCGCCGCGACCAGCTCAACGTGCGCAAGCGCGACCTCGACCCGTGGAATTTCACCCCGCCCGGCGGCGAAAGCTACGGCGACCTGTGCGAGCGGGTGAACGCGGCCTGTGACGAGATCGCGGATGACGCGGTCATCGTCACCCACGGCGGTGTCATCCGGGCGCTGCTGCACGTGAAGGCCGGCATGCCGGAAGGCGAGGCCGCCATCCTGCCGGTGCGCCAGGGCGCGATTTACGTGGTCACCCCCGGCGGCTTCGAAGTGGCGGACTAAAAGCTCCGCACGCACGGCTCCAGGCCCCCTCTCCTTTGGCATTTTTCTTGCTGCGTCAAACCGGTACGCCCGGCGGCGTTGTCGTGAACGCGACGCTCCCGCCTTTCCTTCATGCCTTTTTGACCCGAGCCCCGGGGGACCCTTTCATGACCGACATGGCCGAACTGCAAAAGCGGAAGATGCCGCTCAACCTCGCCATCGTGCACGTGGACCCCGACGCCTTCATCGCCAACTACATGGGCTGGCTCGAAATCACCAAGTTCATCACCGACCTGCGCGCCGGCGAGACCACCGTTCCGGCCGACGGCAAGACCCCCGCCCTGACCCCCGCCCAGCTCGCCAATGGCGGCGTGCACAATGTGGCCAACGACGCGGTCTTCGCCTTCTGCATGACGGCGGCGCTGAAAGGCGACAAAGCCGCTGTGGACAAGGTGGAAGCCGCCCTCATCGACATGATGGGCAAGGAATATCCGGGCAATTTCGCGCTCTGGCACTTCCGCACCCAGATCGACACGCCGATCACGCTGGAAGACTTCGTCGGCCAGGCCGGCAAGAAGATGCTTTTGGGCGACATCCCGCCGCCGCCGCTGCGCGCCAAGGAGAACTGGAGCGCGGGCCTGCGCTTCTTCGAGAAGGCGCGTAAGTCCAACTTCGTCCACGAGATCATGTACCCGCTGGCGATCTGGCATCGCGCCAAGTGGAACGAGACCCTGGAGAAGGGCATCGCCTTCCTCAAGCACATCGAGGACACCGTGCCGGTGCTGCGCGAGACCCTGGAAGAGAAGCGCAACGACCAGCCCTTCATCGCCAACATCCTGCTGAAGAATGCGTTCGGCGTGGATATGGAGCTGACCGAGGAATACGAGGGCTTCCTGCGCTCCCTCGCCCGGCGCGACTGAGGTCGCCTGCGCTGCCCTCGCCCCGGGCGGGCGAGGGTCGCTTTGGCGAGGGTCGTCAGGCTTCCCCGGCGGCCTTCTGCCGGTGGAGAACGTGGGGACGGGACACCAGCAGCTTGTCGATGCGCCGGCCGTCCATGTCCACGATCTCGAAGCGCCAGCCCAGCGCGGTGAACACGGCGCCTTCCTGTGGCAGTTCCTTGATGTGCGAGAGGGCGAAGCCCGCCACCGTGTGGTAGCCGTCGTCCACCGGGAAGCCCACGTCGAGCAGGTCGCGCAGTTCGTCGATGGGCGTTTCGCCGGCCACCAGATAGCTGCCGTCCTGCCGCTCGACCACGTTGCGGGCCTCGTTGTACTCGGGCGCATCCACCGAGCCGGTGATGGCGAGGAGCAGGTCGTAGCCGGTGACGACGCCGGCCATGTCGCCATACTCGTCCACCACGATGCCCATGGGCACCTCGGCGCCGCGCAGGATGCGCATGGCTTCCAGCGCTCCCACGTTCTCCACGATGAACGGCACCTGCTGGACGAACTGGCGGGGATCGGGCCGCTCGCCCTTCAGATAGGCATCCAGCACGCGCTTGGCCTGGATGACGCCGATGGTCTCCTCCGGCGAACCCTCGCAGGCGGGCAGGCGCGAATGGGGGGTGTCGAGGAGCACCTGGCGTACCTCTTCCGCATCCTTGGAAATGTCCACCCATTCCACGTCGGGACGCGGCGTCATGATGGCGGTGACGGGCCGGTCGGCGAGACGCATCACGCCGGCGATCATGCGCCGCTCGGCGGGATCGATGACACCGGCGGTCTCGGCCTCGGTGATGATGGCGCGGATCTCCTCATCGGTGACCGCGCTGGAGCTGGAGCCGCGCTCGCCCAGCAGCCGCAGCACCAGCCGCGTCGACTTGTCGAGCAGCCACACCGCCGGCAGCGACACCTTGGAGAGGGTGACCATCAGCGGCGCCAGGATGCAGGCCAGCGGCTCCGGATTCTGCAGGGCCAGCCGCTTCGGGATGAGCTCGCCGATCACCAGCGACACATAGGTAATGGCGGCCACCACCACCGTATAGCCGATGGGCTGGGCGAAGCTGTCCGGCATGCCGGAGTCGCGCAGGAATCCGCTGAAGGCTTCACCCAGGCTCGCACCGGAAAAGGCGCCGGCGAGAATACCGATAAGTGTAATGCCGATCTGGACCGTCGAGAGGAAGCGGCCGGGATCTTCCCCCAGCCTCAGCGCGGCAATCGCCCCGCGGCGGCCCTTGTCGGCGAAGGTCTTCAGCCGCGCCGGGCGCGACGAGACGATGGACAATTCCGCTGCGGCGAGAACGGCATTGAGCAACACCAGGAAAAGGACGATCAGGATTTCGAGCAAAGGCATGGCGGGGTAGAAAATTCTCCGTCGGCGCTCCTCATAGCACATCTGCGCATGCCTGTGTGACAGGCTGGCCACATTTGACGCCACGATTTCGCAAACACGGTTGTCCTGCGCCCTAAAGCAGGTTCCGCGCCGAACTTGGGCCGGACGGTGGACGCGATGAACCGAGACTTGAGTTTCCTCTCGCGTGATCCTCGTTTATTGAGCCGGGACGAGTGAGGGGTTTTGTCGCGTCATGTCGTTCAACACGTTCGGGCATCTGTTTCGGGTCACCACCTTCGGCGAAAGCCACGGGGCGGCCATCGGCTGCGTGGTGGACGGCTGCCCGCCCAACCTGCGCTTCACCCTTGAGGATGTGCAGGCCGCCCTCGACCGGCGGCGGCCCGGCCAGTCGCGCTTCACCACGCAGCGGCGCGAGCCGGACCAGGTGAAGGTGCTCTCCGGCACGCTGGAGCATCCCGAAGGCGGCCTCGTCACCACCGGCACGCCCATCGCGCTGCTGATCGAGAACGTGGACCAGCGCTCCAAGGATTATGCCGACATCGCCGGTGCCTACCGGCCGGGGCATGCGGATTTCACCTACGACATCAAGTACGGCATCCGCGACCATCGCGGCGGCGGGCGCTCCTCGGCACGGGAGACGGCGACGCGGGTCGCTGCCGGCGCCATCGCCGCCAAGGTTCTGCCGGGCGTCACCGTGCGCGGGGCAGTGGTGCGCATCGGCGAGATCGAGATCGACCGCAGCCGCTGGGACTGGAACGAGGTCCCCAACAACCCGTTCTTCTGCCCTGACCCCAAGACGGTGCCACTCTGGGAAGAGTATCTGGATGCAGTCCGCAAGGCCGGCTCCTCCATCGGCGCGGTGGTGGAACTGGTGGCGGAAGGCGTTCCGGCGGGCCTCGGCGCGCCGCTCTACGGCAAGCTCGACGCCGACCTCGCCAGCGCCCTGCTCGGCATCAACGCGGCCAAGGGTGTGGAGATCGGCGAGGGCTTCAACGCCGCCCAGCTCACCGGCGAGGAGAATGCCGACGAGATGCGCCTCGGCAACGAGGGCCGTCCGCAATTCCTCTCCAACCATGCCGGCGGCATCCTCGGCGGCATCGCCACCGGGGCGCCCATCGTGGCCCGGTTCGCGCTGAAGCCCACCTCCTCCATCCTCACCCCCCGCCAGACCGTGGACCGCACCGGCCAGGAGACGGAGATCTTCACCAAGGGCCGTCACGACCCCTGCGTCGGCATCCGCGCGGTGCCGGTGGGCGAGGCCATGATGTGGTGCGTGCTCGCCGACCATTTCCTGCGCCACCGCGGGCAGGTGGGCGAAAGCGTGGCCTGGCCATTCAAGGGGTGAGCGGCACCCTGTGCTGAAGCATGACTGTATAGGCCTTCAGACAGGTAGTATTTTCGGGGCGTGGGAACGTAATGGGCGCCCCTGCGTTCGGTCTGCATATGTCTTCTTTCGGGAGGTTAGGCGAATGCAGACCAACGTGCAGAACCCCAACATCAAGGAAACCTCCAGCCTCGTCGCCAGCGACATGGTGGTGGGGACCTCTGTCTACGATCCGCAGGACCAGAAGATCGGTTCGGTCGAGCGGCTGATTCTGGAAAAGAGCAGCGGCCGGGTGTCCTACGCCGTGCTCAGCTTCGGCGGCTTCCTCGGCATCGGCGAGGATTATTATCCCGTGCCGTGGCAGACCCTGACCTATGACGAAGCGGTCGGCGGCTTCCGGGTGAACCTCTCGCGCGAGCAGATCGAAAACGCGCCGAAATACAATCCGTCCGACGAATACGACTGGAGCCCGGACAACGGGCGGCGGGTGTCGGATTATTATGGCGTACCGCCCTTCAGCACGACCGCCATGTGATTACCCATCACTCAACGAGACGGAAAGGCTGCCTCCCCGGCAGCCTTTTTGCCAACCGCAAAATTCAGCGAACGTGAATGCTGAAATTTTTTCATTGTCACTGAATTTTCCCGCGTTATGCTGCCGGCATGAAGCTCGCGGAATGGCTTTCAGCGACCGGAACGAAGCGTAGCGCCTTTGCGAAGCAGGTGGGCATGTCGCCTGCCAGCGTCACGGCCCTGTGCAACGACGACCGCGCCTGGATTTCCCGCGAGACCGCCGAGAAGATCGCGCAGGCCACGGGACACGAGGTCACGCCGAACGATTTCCTCGGGCTTCCCGCGCCCAGTATCCGAGGTTTAGCCGTGACCGATAATACCCAGGCCCGCGTCCAGTCCGCCATCGAAGCGTTCGCGCGGGGAGAGATCGTGGTCGTCACCGACGACGATGATCGCGAGAACGAAGGCGATCTCATCCTCGCCGCTTCCCTCGCCACGCCGGAGAAGATGGCTTTCGTCATCCGCAACACCTCCGGCATCGTCTGCACGCCCCTGCCCCCGTCCGAGGCCAAGCGGCTGCGGCTCGATCCCATGGTGTCGAACAACGATGCGCCCATGGGCACCGCCTTCACCATCTCTATTGACGTGAAGCACGGCACCACCACAGGCATCTCGGCGGAAGAGCGCACCAACACCGTGCGGGCGCTGGCCAATCCCAACATGGGCGCGGCCGATTTCGTGCGGCCGGGCCACGTGTTCCCGCTCATTGCCAAGGAAGGCGGCGTGCTCATGCGCTCGGGCCACACCGAGGCGGCCGTGGACCTGTGCCGGCTCGCGGGCGTGCCGCCGGTGGGCGTCATCGCCGAGCTGGTGAACGACGACGGCACCGTGCAGCGCGGCCCGCAGGTCACCGCCTTTTCCGAGAAGCACGGCCTCACCCGCATCTCGGTGGCGGACCTCATCTCCTACCGGCAGGCCCGCGAGAAGCTGGTGACGCGTGCGGCGGAATTTCCCGTGCCCACCTGCGTCGGCGAGCTGCAGGGCTTTTCCTATGTGACGCCGTTTGATCCGGTGAACCACCTGGCGCTGGTCAAGGGCCGCATCGGCGACGGCGAGAAGGTGCTGGTGCGCCTGCACCGCGCCGATCCCATCGCCGACGCCTTCGGGGGCGGCAAGACCATCCAGCGGGCGCTGGAGCGCATCGAGGCGGAAGGCCGCGGCGTGCTGGTCTATCTGCGCGACGGCACCGCCGGCGTGCCCGCCGTCGCCATGGGCCATGGCGGGGAAAAGTCGTCCAGCGAGATCGAGCGTGACCGCCACTGGCGTGAGGTCGGCCTCGGCGCCCAGATCCTGCGCGACCTCGGCATCGTCTCGATTCGCCTGCTGGCCTCCAAGTCCCGCACCTATGTGGGCCTCGCCGGCTTCGGCATCGAGATTGTGGACACCGAGCCCCTCGACGCCTGAGTGCATGCGCCAATTTTGTGCAGCGCAGGTGCCGCTAAGCTGTTGTGACAGAACAACGACAGTTTTGCCTTGCGGGTGGAAGCGAGCAATCGCAACGCTTCCGCCCTAAATCGTGAGCGAAAAACAGGCGGCTAAACTCTTTTCGACCCCGATGGAAGGTGTCAGCATCCGTGTGACGTGATGCCGCGCTTTCCCATCGGGAGAGAAAACCATGTTTTCGCGCCGCTTCTGGTCCCGGTCCCCGGCTTCAGGCAGCCTCGTTCTGGGTCTCGCGTTTCTCGTCCTTGCCGGCATCGCGTCGGCCCGCGCCGGCAACAGCGGTATGGACGTGGATCTCGAACTCGTCCTCGCCGTGGACGTTTCCTATTCCATGGATACGGAAGAGCAGGCCCTCCAGCGCGAGGGCTATGCTTCGGCGGTAGTTTCCCGCGAATTCCTCGATGCCCTGCGCCTCGGCCCTTCGGGTCGCATCGCGGTGGAATACGTGGAATGGGCCGGCGACGGCGAGCAGAAGGTGGTGGTGGACTGGCGCATCATCGACGGCCCGCAGACCGCCAAGGCCTTCGCCGACGCGGTGCTGGGCGCGCCGCTGCGGCGGGTGTACCGAACCTCCATATCGAGCGCCCTTCTGTTCAGCGCCGACCAGTTCGACCTCAACGGCTACAAGGGCTTGCGGCGCGTCATCGACGTGTCCGGCGACGGCGTGAACAATCAGGGTCCGCCGGTGGCCCTGGCGCGCGATGCCGTGGTGCAGCGGGGCATCACCGTGAACGGCCTGCCGTTGCTGCTGAAGCGCGGCGCCTCCTCCGCCCTCGATGTGCCGGAGCTGGATGCCTATTATGAGGATTGCGTCATCGGCGGCCCGGGCGCTTTCGTCATTCCGGTGCAGCATACGGAAGAGTTTGCCCGCGCAATCAAGACCAAGCTGGTGATGGAGGTGGCCGGCGTGGTGCCGCCGCCCGGCCCCGGCCTCGTCCAGCGCGCGGCCGCGAAGGAACCACGGGTCTCGTGCACCATCGGCGAGAAGATCTGGATGGATCACTGGGCCAATTGAAAATGTTCAATCCATCGTGGCGAGCGGCACACGGCGCAGCGCGTCAAGGTCCGCCGCCCCGGTGGCGAAGCAGGCGATGCGCAGTTGGTCCGCCATCTGCGAAAAATGCTCCACCACCGCCTCGGTTGAGGTGATGGCAGCCTTGAGGGTGCCCGCCGCCTGACCCACGAGGTCGGCGCCGAGCCGGATGGCCTTGGCTGCATCCACCCCGTGCCGCACGCCACCGGAGGCGATGAGGGGAAGGTCCGGGCAGGCCGCCCGCACCTCGACTACCGCCTGGGCGGTGGGAATGCCCCAGTCGGCGAAGGCGGTGGCGACGGCGCGGCTGCGCCCGGTGCCGCGCTCGCCCTCCACCAGCGCCCAATTGGTGCCCCCCGCCCCGGCCACGTCCAGCGCCGCAACGCCGCAGTCCGCCAGCCGCCGCGCCACGGCGCCGGACAGGCCGAAGCCCACCTCCTTCACCACTACCGGCGCGGACAGGCTGGCGCAGAGCGAGCCGATGCGGTCAAGCACGCCGCGCCAGTCCCGGTCGCCGCCCTGCTGGATCGCCTCCTGCAACGGGTTGAGATGGATGACGAGGGCATCCGCCCCGATCATCTCCACCGCGCGACGAGCGGCATCCAGCCCCCCCGCGGCCAGAAGCTGGGCGGCACCGAGATTGGCGAACAGCGCGATGTCCGGCGCCCGCCGCCGCAGGTCCGCACCGAGGCCTCCGGCCGAACCGTCCTCGATTGCGATGCGCTGGGAGCCGACGCCCAGCGCGATGCCCAGCGCCTGCGCGGCCTCGGCCAGATGGGCATTGATGGATTCCGCCCGCGCCGGCCCACCGGTCATGGCGGAGATGAGGAAGGGCGCCTTCAGGGGGCGGCCGAGGAAGCGCGTCGAAAGGTCGATGGCGTCGAGGTCGAGTTCCGGCAACGCGCAATGGACGAAGCGCACCCGGTCGAAGCCCGCATCCAAGCGCGAGGCCACACGCCCGCCCGCGAGCACGATGTCGATATGGTCTTCCTTGCGCCGACCCGCGCCGCTTTCGTCCATCGACCCTCGCCGGCACCCGCCTTCAAAACCAGAACGCGTTTTGCCTGAAGCCGCGGCGGTGACGCCACACGCCGGCAGAATCTGTCGCGCGGCGTGCCGCGCGCTCTGGCATCCTTCCTTAAGGGGTGATCTAAAGTCGTTCAAGGCAACGTATTTTGGCAACCTATCTTGCCAGCAGGGGTACGCCCCAGCAGCACAGCTTAAGATGAGGGGCGTGGATGGGGCAGAAGGGCGGACGGGACCGGCGGACCTCGGAAGGTTCGCACGACGCGCTGCGGCCAGGCTCGTCCCACGGCGCGTCGCAAGGTGGTTCCACCCTGGTGCTGGCCGTGGCGGAGCCGGAGACCCGGGCACCGGAAGGTCGCGTGCAGGAGCTGGAAGAGCCGGCAACCGCCGCGTTCCCGCCGCGCTCGCGCGACCTATCCTTCCTGCGGGCGGTGATCGATCGCCGGCTCGGCCTGCTGGTGCCGCCGGCGGCCTCCCACCCGGCCGTGCTGCATGCCGCCATGCGGCACATCCTGCTCTCGCCCGGCAAACGGCTGCGACCCCTTCTCACCCTTGCCGCCGCGATCCAGCTCAATGCCTCCGAGCATGCGGTGCTGGATTTCGGCTGCGCGCTGGAGATGATCCACGCCTCCTCGCTGATCGTGGACGACCTGCCGTGCATGGACGACGCCGCCATGCGCCGCGCCCAGCCCACCACCCATGTGCAGTACGGCGAGGATGTCGCGGTGCTGGCCTCCATTGGCCTTTTGTCGCGCGCCTTCGGGGTGGCGGCGGCAGCGCCGGGGGTGAGCGAGCGTGCGCGCCTGGAAGCGGTCGCCATCCTCTCCATGGCGGTGGGCTCGCTGGGCCTGTGCGGCGGCCAGTATGACGACCTGCGCCCGAGCCCCGGCCGCAGCCTGTCCGCCACCGAGGACGTGAACCGCCGCAAGACCGGCGTGCTGTTCTCGGCCGCGGTGGAGATCGCCGGCCATGTGGCGGCGGCCGACGAGACTCAGATGGGTCACCTGAAGGCTCTGGCCGGCCATGTGGGGCGCGCCTACCAGATTCTCGACGATATCCTCGACGCCTCCGCCTCCTCCGCCAGCCTCGGCAAGGATGTGGGCAAGGACGCCCACAAGGCTACCGTCATCGCCTCCCTCGGTGCGCCGCGCGCGCGCAAGCTCCTGTCCGAGCACCTGGCCGGCGCCCTCGCCGCCTCCCAGGAGCTGGGCCCCAATACGGACGGTCAGGAACCCCTGCGGGATTTCATGACCGCCGCCTTCGGCGAACTGATGGGGCCGCTGGCGCCGTGAGCGCCGCGCCGCGATACGACCTCGAGGTGGTAGACCCGGCCCCGGCCCCCTCACCGGCCCCGCCCCTCGCCATCTCGGGCCTTCACGTGGGCTATGGCGCACGCGCGGTGCTGGCGGGCGTCGATCTGGTCGTGCCCGAAGGTACGGTGACGGCGCTGACCGGCCCCAATGGCGCGGGCAAGACCACCCTGGTGCGCGCGATTTGCGGCCGCATCGCACCCCGCGCCGGGACGGTGACGGTGTGCGGCGTTGCGGCGGCGGAAGGTGCCGCGCGCGCCCGCATCGGCCTCGCCCCGCAGGATATCGCGCTCTATCGCAGCCTGACCATTTCCGAAAATCTGGAGGTGTTTGCCAGCCTCGCCGGCGTGCCGGGGGCCGCTGTGCCCAGTTGCGTCGCCAACGTGATGGTGCGCACCGGCGTCGCCGATCGCCGCAACGAGCGCATCGACCGCTTGTCCGGCGGCTGGCAGCGCCGGGCGAACGTCGCCGCCGCCTTGGTGGGCGACCCGCGCCTGCTGGTGCTCGACGAGCCCACCGTGGGGGTGGACGCCCCCGCCCGTGCGGAACTGGCGGCTCTGGTGCGCAGCCTTGCGGGGGAAGGGCTCGGCATCCTCCTCGTCACCCACGATTTCACCTTCGCCGAGGACGTAGCCGACCGCGTCGCCATCCTGAAGGACGGGCGGGTGGCCTTGGAAGGCGAGCTCGGCGCGCTGGTCGCCGCGCACTTTCCCAACCAGCGCCGGGTGGAGGCGACCTTCGCCGCCCCGCCCACGCTTGCCGGCCGGCAGGTGCTCGCCGCCCATGGCCTTCACCCCTCGCCGGACGAAACCGCCTTCAGCGGCGTGGTGGCGGACACGCCGGCCGCGGCGGGCGATCTCATCGCGGCCCTGAAGGGGGCAGGGCTGGTGCCCCGCACCCTGTCGCTCCAGGCCGCCGGGCTCGATGCGCTCTACGCCTCCGTCACCCGGAAACCGTCCCCATGATGATCGCCATCGTCCGGGCCATGGTGCTGACACTGATGCGCGACCGCGGCGCTCTGCTGATGACCTTCGTTCTGCCGCCGGTGCTGTTCGTGTTGTTCGCGGCGGTGTTCGCCGGCACCGGCGGTGAGGCGTCCAGTATCAAGTTGGCGGCGGCGCGGACCACGGACGCCCCCGCAGCCCGGATGCTGCTCGATGCCCTCGCCCGCGCACCGGATGTCCACCTGACACCGGTGGCCCCCGAAGATGTGGCCTTGCGCGTGGCGGACGGGCGCGCCGACGTGGGCCTGATCGTACGCGGGGACGTAGCCGCCGCCACCGACAAGCCGCCGCTGGTGATCATCACCGACGCCGGCCGCAACGTGGCGGCAGCGCTGCTCGCCGCCCGCGTCCAGCGCGTATTCACCGAGGAATTGCCAGGCCTCGCCATGCGGCGGGTGGCAGGGCAGATGGAGGTGCTGGTGGGGCCGTTCTCCGCCGAGCAGAAAGCGCGGCTCGACGATTCGGTGTCGCGCGCACCGGAGCTGGTGGCCCAGGGCGGCGCCGATCTGATGGAGCGCCAGCCCCTCGCCAGCCGCCGGGCAGAGCCGGGGGTGAGCTATTATGCCGGCGCCATCGCCATGCTGTTCCTGCTGTTCGCGGCGGTGCAGGGGGCCGCGAGCCTGGTGGATGAACGCCGCTCGGGCGTGTTCGATCGCATCGTTATGAGCCGCGGCGGCGTACTGGCGCTGGTGGGCGGCAAGCTGTTCTTCCTGATCCTGCAGGGGCTGGCGCTCGCCGCCGTGCTGTTCGCGGTGGCGCAGATCGTCTACGGGGTGCACGTCATCCAGCATCTGGGCACCGTCGCGCTGGTGGCAACGGCGGCCTCGGCGGCGGCGGCGGGCATCGCCTTGCCGCTGGCGGCCGTGGCGCGCACCCGCCATCAGGCACAGACCCTCTCCACCTTCGCAGTGCTGCTGCTCTCAGCGGTTGGTGGCAGCATGGTGCCCCGCTTCCTGATGCCGGAATGGCTCCAGAACCTCGGCGTGCTGACGCCCACCGCCTGGGGCATCGAGGCGTTCCAGGGCGCGCTGTGGCGCGGCGACGGCCTCGGCGATCTCGCCTTGTCCCTCGCCATCCTGCTCGCCTATGGCGCGGTCGGGGCGGGCTTCACCCTGTGGCTGATCCGCCGGCAGGTGCGTCTGGCCTGACCCTCCGGGCCCAACCGCCCCCCTGCGACACGAAATCCTGAACGGCGAGAGCGCTTCCCTCCGGCGCGCGGGC
Source organism: Xanthobacter versatilis (assembly GCF_043193975.1). NCBI lineage: Bacteria > Pseudomonadati > Pseudomonadota > Alphaproteobacteria > Hyphomicrobiales > Xanthobacteraceae > Xanthobacter > Xanthobacter versatilis. The sequence continues at coordinate 478,076 of NZ_JBAFVB010000002.1, forward strand.
GCTTTAGAACCGCGCCATGGCGATCCTCGACCTTGCCAACCCGGTCCGCTTCATGAGCCTGTCCGCCCGCATCCTGCCGTGGATCGCGGGGGCGGCGGTGGTGACGCTCGCCGTCGGTTTCTTCCTCGCCTTCCGCGCCCCGCCCGATTACCAGCAGGGCGAGACGGTGCGCATCATGTACATCCACGTGCCGTTCGCGTGGCTTGGCCTGTTCGGCTATTCCATGATGGCGGCCTCCTCCATCGGCATCCTGGTCTGGCGCCATCCGCTGGCGGACGTGGCCCACAAGGCCGCAGCGCCCGTGGGCGCCACCTTCACCGCTTTGTGCCTCGTCACCGGTGCGCTCTGGGGCCGGCCCATGTGGGGCACCTATTGGGTGTGGGACGCGCGCCTCACATCCATGCTGGTGCTGCTGCTGCTCTATCTGGGCCTGATGGCCCTGCGCGCTGCCATCGACGACCCCAACCGCGCCGGGCGCGCGGCGGCGGTGCTGACTTTGGTGGGCTTCATCAACGTGCCCATCGTGAAGTTCTCGGTGGACTGGTGGAACACCCTGCACCAGCCGGCCTCGGTGTTCCGCATGGGCGGCTCCACCATCGAATCGAGCCTGCTGTGGCCGTTGCTGGTCTGCGCCATCGGCTTCACTCTGCTGTTCGTGGCGCTGCACATGCTGGGCATGCGCACGGAAATTCTCCACCGCCGGGTGCAGGCGCTGGAAGCCCGCGCCGCCGCCGAGGCCATGGCCTGAGCCGGCGGGATGAGCGATCCGAAATGAGCCACTTCGTCTTCATCGCCGCCTCTTATGGCGTCACCACGCTGGGCCTCGGCCTGCTCGCCGCCTGGCTCCTCGCCGACTACGGCCGCCAGCGCCGGACGCTCGCCGATCTGGAGGCGCGCGGTATCGGCAAGAGGTCCCGCCGCGGGACGGGGGATGCGCCGGGAGACGCACCATGAGCACCCCCGACGAGATGCCCGCCCCGACGCGGCCCCGCCGTCGACTTTGGCTGGTGGCCCTGCCGCTGGTGCTGTTTTTGGCGCTGGCCGGCCTGTTCTTCTCGCGGCTCGAAACCGGAGGCGACCCCTCGCGCATCCCGTCCGCCCTGGTGGGCAAGGCGGCGCCCCGGATCGCGCTGCCACCGCTCGACGGCCTCAAGGGCCCCGGCGGCACGCCTTTGCCGGGCATTGATCTTGCGGCGCTTGCCGGCAAGCCGACACTGGTGAATGTCTGGGCCTCCTGGTGCGGCCCCTGCCGGGACGAGCATCCCGTGCTGATGCAGCTCGCCAAGGACGGCCGCTTCAACCTCGTGGGCATCAACTACAAGGACGCGCCGGAGAATGCCCGCCGCTTCCTCGGCCAATATGGCCTGCCCTATCAGGCGGTGGGCGTGGACCCCAAGGGCCGCGCCGCCATCGACTGGGGCGTCTATGGTGTGCCGGAGACCTTCGTGGTCGCCAGGGACGGCACCATCGCGCACAAATTCGTCGGCCCGCTGACGACCGAGGCGGTGAACACCACCCTCCTGCCGCTGATCGCCCGCCTGTCGGGAAACTGAGCGACAGCCACAAGGGTGACGCCGGCGGCTACTGGATTTAAGGATTCCGCCATGGCCTTTTCCCCCGACGAGATCGAACGCTACGCCCGCCACATCGTGCTGCACGACGTGGGCGGCCCCGGGCAGCAGAAGCTGAAGGCGGCCACCGTGCTGGTGGTGGGCGCAGGCGGCCTCGGCGCGCCGGTGCTGCTCTATCTGGCCGCGGCGGGGGTGGGGCGGCTGATCCTGGTCGAGGACGACGTGGTCTCCCTCTCCAACCTCCAGCGGCAAGTCATCCACCGCACCCAGGACGTGGGCCGGCCCAAGACCGACAGTGCCAGCGACGCCATCGCCGCCCTCAACCCCCATGTGGAACTGGTGACCCACGCCGTAAGGCTCGACGCCGGCAACGCCCTGGACCTCATCGCCCAGGCGGACGTGGTGGTGGACGGCTCGGACAATTTCGCCACCCGCTATCTGGTGTCGGACGCCTGCGTGCTGGCGAAAAAACCGCTGGTGACGGCGGCGCTCGGCGCCTTCGACGCTACGGTGACCACCCTGCGCGCCCACGAAACGGCGCCGGACGGCACCCCCAACCCCACCTATCGCTGCCTGTTTCCCGAGCCGCCGCCGGCGGGCACGGTGCCGGCCTGCGCGGAAGCGGGTGTGCTGGGAGCACTGGCCGGGATCGCCGGATCACTGGCCGCGCTGGAGGCAATCCGCGCCGTGGTCGGCTTCGGCGAGGGGCTGGTGGGGCGCCTGCTGATGATCGACGCCCGCGCCATGCGCTTCGAGACCCTGAGCTATGGGTGGGACCCGGATAACCCCCTGACCGGTACCGGCGAGCGCATCACCAACCTGTCGGCGCATGTGCGGACCCGTTAAGGGGGAGCCTCGCCCGCCATGAACGCACTCTACATCAGCTCTCGTATTTTATGAGCCATACGCTCCATTAGGCTCGACCAGTCTCCTGCTATCTGCTGCCGGAACAGACGGAGGCTCGGAAAGAAGACGGTTTCCTCGCCCTCACATCCCCACCGCCAATCGGGTATGGCCCGCAGGGCGACGAAGGTGAGAAGGCCGCAGGCGCCCGCCAGATTCGCGAGCGCGGTGTCTGTGGTGACGACCAGGTCGAGGGTCTGCATCAGGCCGACCGTGTCGATAAAGATGCCGTCCGCGTTAAAGCCCGCGTCAGGCCGCACGATCGCGCCTGCAAATGGCACCTGGTCCAACTGCTCGCTGCCTGCTCCGTGCTGAAGCGACACAAGGCTCACGCCCGGAATCTCGGCCAGCGGGGCGAAATGCGCCAGGGGCATCGAGCGTCCCACATCCACGTTACGCGACGGATTGCCCTGCCAGTTGATGCCTATGTTGAAAGCGCCATCGCGGCGCAGGTGGCGCCATCTGGAAACCCGGTCCTGCGGCGCGGTGAGATAGGGTGCGGAGGGCCACTGGGCCGGGTCGGGGGACACAAGATGCGGCAGGCTGCCGATGGGAGCCCAGCGCAGGCCCTGCATCGACTGGTCTATTCCCGATAGATCGGAGACGACCGGCACCCGGCCGTCGAGGGCTCGAAGCAAGGGGACGAGACCCGGCCTCGTGAGCAGGACGGTGCTGATCCCGCGATCCGCCAGAAGGCGCAGAAGGCGGCCGAAGAAGATCACGTCCCCTATCCCCTGCTCGCCCAGTACAACCAGCATTTCCGGCGTTTCCCGTCCGTCCCAGCGCGTGAAGGGAAGCGGGTTGAAGGGCGGCGGCAGTATCCCTTCGCGATGCTCGTATCCCGCCCAGCCCTCCAGCCACTGTTCCTGGGCAAGTTTTTCCTGCGCATTCGCATACAAGACATAGGACGGACGAGGATCGACTTCCAAGGCACGCCCGAGGGCCTTGCGCATGTCTGCCCGGCGGCCGTCATCCGCCATCAGACGGGCGCGCGACACGTGCGCGGATGCCAGTCGCGGATCGAGCGCGAGCGCAGCTTCCACATCGGCCATGGCACCGGAAGCATCGTCCTGCGCCCGGCGAATTTCCGCGCGAAGCTGGAAAAGCAGCGCTGATTTCGGGTCGAGAACAACGGCGCGGTCGCAGGCGCTGCGCGCTGCGGGCAGGTCCTCAAGAAGATGCAGGACGGAAATCAGGCGCACGTGGAATGCGGTGTTCTGAGGCGCGAGGTCGACAGCCTTCTCCAGGCTGACACGCGCCTCGGCCCACTTGCCCAGTCCCAGCAGCGCCTGCCCGCGCAGATATTCGGCATCCGCAAGCCCGGGGGCCAGGCGAAGCGCGGCATCGGCCGCGGCTATGACATCCCTGGGGCGCTCAAGTTCCAGCAAGGTCCCCGCCAGGTTGACGAGATGCAGCGGCTGCCAGGGCTGCAGGGCGACAAGCGCTTCGCTGTCGCGCAGCGCCTCCTCCAGCCGGCTGAGGCGCGCAAGGGCGCCGGCACGGTTGGAGAGCGCTTCGATGGACCGGACATCCGCCGCCAGGACGGCGTCGTAGCAGGCCACGCCCTCCGCATATCGGCCGAGGGCGCACAACGCGTTGCCAGCGAGGAAGTGGGCCTCCAGGGGCGCGCCCTCAAGGCTGAGAGCAACCTGGAAGGCGGCAAGCGCCTTCTCCCAGTTGCCCAGGCCCTGGTGGCTGGCACCAAGCAGGATCGCCGCATGGGGATTGCGCGGGTGAGCGTCCCGAAGGCGACGCGCCGCAATCACGGCCTCCTTGGGCCGTCCCACTTGCAGCAGCTCGAAAATCAACAGGCGCTGGATATCGAATGAGGCGGAATGCGCTTTCGCAAGCCGGCGATAGATCGCGAGCGCCTGTTCGAAATGCCCCATCCGGTGCAGGTCGGCCGCGCGAGCGAGCGCGCTTGAGACTTCGGGAGACATGCGATGACAGACCCTCCCTCAACGTGAGATGAGATCCATGGTCACTTGTCCTGATTCACCCCGATGCCCGGTCTCCGCGACCGCACAACTGAGCTGTCGGCGCGTGTGCGGACAGTGGGGGTGTGATCAGCCCGCCAGCTGATGGACGAGCAGGGTGTTGTAATTGCTGATCCAACCCGGGATCAGGAGGGCATAAACAAGTGCCCAGATACCTACAAAGGCCAGCAGAATAAAGCCCACGCCCACCACAGACAGGGCGGCACCGGAGATCGTGAGAAGCAAAATGGCAACGGCTGAGCCGGTGCGCTTGTATAAAACCGATGACCGCCGAGACCGCCCAGAAAAAACCATAGCAAATAGGCGATTACGGCTGACTTCTTGTTGGCTTCATAAAGCATCAACGCGCGCGCATCACTGCCGCGCGACGCAAATCGGACGGGGTCCATAAAACGCCTCCCCCAATACAGCTCAAGGTAGAGCGGGAAGAGGCGCCGTGTCCAGACCTTGTCTCCTAGATCCAAGAACTTCGTTCAGGGACCCCAGAGGGGGCACACTAATCGCGGGTATGGGCTTAACCGCACCCCAATCAGGCGCCCCCGCCCTCACAGCATGGCGGGAAGCACGCGGTCCGGCGGGCGGTGGCCATCCATGAAGGTCTTGATGTTGACGATGACCTTCTCACCCATGTCCACGCGGCCTTCCAGCGTGGCGGAGCCCAGGTGCGGCAGCAGCACCACCTTGCCCTGCTTGGCGAGGCGGATGAGCTTCGGATTCACCGCCGGCTCATGCTCGAACACGTCGAGGCCGGCACCGGCCAGCTCGCCTGCCTCAAGCTGGCGGGTCAGGGCGTTCTCGTCGATCACCTCGCCGCGGGCGGTGTTCACAACATAGGCCTCGGGCTTGAGCAGCTTGAGCCGCCGCGCCGAGAGCAGATGGTAGGTGGCCGGCGTGTGCGGGCAGTTGATGGACACGATGTCCATGCGCGCCAGCATCTGGTCGAGGCTGTCCCAATAGGTGGCGTCCAGCATCTCCTCGATGCCGGTGGGGAGGCGGCGGCGGTTGTGGTAGTGGATCTGCAGGCCGAAGGCCTTGGCGCGGCGCGCGACCGCCTGGCCGATGCGGCCCATGCCGATGATGCCGAGGCGCTTGCCCCAGATGCGCCGGCCCAGCATCCATGTGGGCGACCAGCCGAGCCATTCGTCCTTGTCCGCGATCACCGCCTGCGCACCCTCGGCCAACCGGCGAGGCACGGCGAGGATCAGCGCCATGGTCATGTCGGCCGTGTCCTCGGTGAGGACGCCCGGCGTGTTGGTGACCGTGATGCCGCGATTGAGCGCGCTCGCCACGTCGATGTGATCGACGCCGTTGGAGAAGGAGGCAATCAGCCGCAGGTTTTCCCCAGCCTGCGACAGGACCGCCGAATCGATGCGGTCGGTCAGGGTGGGAACCAGCACGTCGGCAATCCGGACGGCCTCCACGAGCGCGGCCTGATCCATGGGCACGTCGTCGAGGTTCAATTGCGCGTCGAACAACTCGCGCATCCGGGTTTCAACCGAGTCCGGCAGCTTGCGCGTGACGACGACGAGGGGTTTGCGACGCACCATCGTTACTCCCCATTCCCCATTTCTTAACGCTTCTGGTCCCGTCTATCAGACAGACAGGGAAACACAAGGCGCCCTGCACCGCGTGCCCTTGACGCGCCCGGTAGAGCGGCGCACTCCCCCGTTTCGAGAGCAATACGAAAGGACGAGCCCGTCATGCGCACGATGCGACCTCATCTGATGCGAAGCCTCAAGGCCCTTGCATTGGCGCTGGCGGTCACCGGGGGCGCCGGGCTCCAGCCCATCACTGCGCGGCCCGCCATGGCCGCCGAGGATGGCACCTCCGGTCTGCCGGTGCCGCGCTTCGTCTCGCTCAAGGCGGACAAGGTAAATGTGCGCAACGGCCCCAACAAGGACCACGACGTGTCGTGGGTGTTCAACCGCGCCGGCCTGCCGGTGGAAGTGACCGCCGAGTTCGAGACCTGGCGCCGCATCCGCGATGCTGATGGAGCGGAAGGCTGGGTCTACCATTCCATGCTGTCGCTGCGCCGCACCGCCCTGGTTGCGCCCTGGCTGAAGGGCGAGACCGTGCCCATGCGCGATGCCCCCAATACCGACGCCAAGGTGGTGGCGCGGCTGGAGCCCAGCGTGCTCGGCGTGGTGAAGACCTGCGACGGCAAGTTCTGCCGGCTCATCGGCGACGGCTTCGACGGCTATGTGCAGCAGTCGCAGCTGTTCGGCATCTACCCCAACGAAAAGGTGGAGTGACACCAGCGCGGCCCGGTAGCGCCGGACCGCACTTGGCATGAAGCCAGCGTGGCGCCTGAGCCCCCTCGGCACCAGTCCAAGACCGGTGCCCGTGCGATCAGCCCTGGGTCTCAGGGATGTTCAGGACCAGCCCGTCCAGCGCCGCCGTCAGCTTGATCTGGCAGGACAGGCGGGAGCTCGGCCGCACGTCGGTGGCGAAATCCAGCATGCCTTCCTCCATCTCGGAGGGCTCGCCGACCTTGTCCGCCCAGGCCTCGTCCACATAGACATGGCAGGTGGCGCAGGCGCAGGCGCCGCCGCACTCGGCGACGATGCCCGGCACGCCGTTGCGCACCGCTGTCTCCATGGCGGTGGCGCCCTCGGGGCCCTCGACCTGATGGGCCGTGCCGTTGTATTCGATGAAGGTGATGGCAACCATGAATGAGCCGCTTGCTGCTCGCCTGCCGGAACCGGCCGTGGCGGAATGAGGACGTCGCGTGGTGACGCGATGCCTATAGCTGCAAGCGCGGGGCCACACCAGCTTTGCCCGGTCCCCATGGCCGCTCGGACGTGGCGTTAACGATATCTTCATTATTGTGGCCGGGCCGGTTCAATCCGCAGCGCACCATAGCTAGGATAAGGAACGGTAAACCATTTCCGTCCGGCCCCGTCGGATAGAAAGGGTGTGTGTACTGGACACGGCGCCGCGGCGGGAACACCCCGCGCGCGCCGTCGAAGGCAGAGGCGACAGCGACATGAAGCAACCCAAGAAGATCCAGGACCCGACCGAGGCGGCTCTGTCGGCTATCCAGGAAGCTCTGACGCTGGAGCTCGACAATGCCGAAGCGGGCCCCCTGACCAAGGGACCTGAAAGGGGATCCGAGCCCGCCTTTCCCCAGGATCGCTCCGTCGGGGAGCGCGCCGCCGCGGGTGAGCGGGGGCTACCGCCCGCGCCGCCCCGCGACGGCCGGCCGATCAACCGCAGGCCCCGGCCGCCGGAAGGCGAAGCCATGCGGCCCGACGCTCCCCGCCCCGAGGGTCGGCGCGACGGCCCGCAGCGCGCGCGCATCGACGCCGAGCGGCGCGCCGCCAACGACGACCGCCAGACCATCGGCCAGCTGCTGGGCCAGCTCCAGAAGCGCTCGGCGGCCACGCCCTACTACTGGGCGGCCGGCGCCTCGGCCTTGTGGATCATCGCCGGCATCGCCTTCGCCTTCGCCTACCACCGTGCCCTGGTGGCCAGCTCCAACGGCGTGGAATCGCTGTTCGGCTCCCCGGCCCTGCTCGGCATCTTCGCCAGCATCCTTCTGCCGCCGCTGGCCTTCTTCGGCCTTGCAAGCGTGTTGCGCCGGTCGCTGGAGCTGCAGGGCATCGCCCGTTCCATGACCGAGGTGGCCCTGCGCCTCGCCCAGCCGGAATCCATCGCCACAGAGACGGTGGTCACCGTGGGCCAGGCGGTGCGCCGCGAGGTGGCGGCCATGGGTGACGGCGTCGATCGCGCCATTTCCCGCGCCGGCGAGCTGGAAGCCATGGTGCGCGCGGAGGTGTCCATCCTCGAGCGCGCCTATGAGGAGAACGAGGCTCGCATCCGCTCCCTCATCGACGAGCTGCGGAACGAGCGCCACAACATCCAGATCGAGACCGAGCGCCTGCGTGAGGGCATCGTGAGCGCCGAGGCGGTGCTGTCCAACGAAGTGAAGGACGTGGCCTCGCGCATCCACGGCACCATGATGGAGGCCAGCGAGCAGGTCACCGAGATCCTGGGCCAGAAGGGCGAGCACATCACCGCCGCCCTCGCCCGCGTCGGCGACAGCATGATCGACGGCCTCACCGCCAAGGGCGGCGAGCTGATCGACCGGCTCCAGCTCACCGGCTCCGACATCCGCCAGGACCTGTCGGAATCCGGCGACCTGCTGGTGCACACCCTGAAGTCCCGCACCGACGACCTCTCCACCAACCTGTTGTCCACCACCTCCGACGTGGCCCAGCTCATCGACCGGTGGGGCGAGGACATCACCGCCAACATCGACCGCCTGAAGCACGGCATCGGCGAGACGCTGGCCGACAACTCGAACCGCTTCGCCGAAGACATCGACCAGCGCGTGTCGCAGGTGAATACCGCCCTGCGCGCCACCAGCGAAAACGCGGTGCAGGACTTCTCCATCCGCGGCGGCGAGCTGATCAAGAAGTTCGAGGAGACCGGCGAGCGCGTGGCCCAGACCCTCTCCGTGCGCGGCACCGACCTGGCCGACCGCATCGAGACCACCGGCAACCGCATCTATGACGCCGTGGCCGTGCGCGGCGAGGACCTGCAGCAGCGCCTCGCTGAGACCGGCGAACGCATCACCGCGTCCCTCGACCGGTCCAGCACCCAGGTGGTGGCTGCCTTCGTCGACAAGGGCAACGAGATCAGCTCCTCGCTCAACATCGCCGGCTCGGACATGACCGAGCGCCTGTCCCGCGTCGCCGGCGAGGTGACGCAGGCCATCGGCGCGCGCGGCTCCAAGGTCAACGAGGCCTTCCGCGAGACCGCCGACATGCTGGTCGCCACCATCGGGGTCAAGGGCGACGCCATCAAGGAGATGCTCACCGCCCGCCTCAAGGCGATCGAGGAGACCATCACGGTGGGCGGCGCCGACCTCGCCGAGCGCCTGCACCACGACGGCTCGGCCATCGCCCGGACCATGCAGGAAGGCGTGCGCGCCTTCGACACCACCATGAAGGTGCACGCGCCCGAGCTGGTGGAGCAGATCGCCCACCGCGTCGCCGCGGTGAACGAGAACCTCAAGCACGCCACCTCCACCCTGGACGAGCGCCTGTCGGCCACCACCGACAACGTCGCCACCATCATGGACCAGCGCATCTCGCGCATCGAGCAGACCCTGGACCAGCGCTCCCAGAGCCTCACCGAGACCCTGGCCACGCGCACGGTCACCTTCGCCCGCACCATCGCCGAGGGCACCAAGTCCGCCACCGAATCCCTCGACAAGTCGGTGGAGACGCTGGAGACCTTCTTCGCCTCGCGGTCCAAGGCGCTGGGCGACGTGCTCACCGAGCGCGCCGAAGTGGTCAACCGCAACATCGGCACCCGGGCCTCGGAGATCGCCTCGGTGCTCGACGGCCGCGTCCACCGCATCGAGGAACTGGTGCTCGGCCGCCTGGACGGCGTCGCCACCTCTCTCGAAGTGCGCGGCGGCGCCCTCGCCGACACCCTGGTCGGCCGCATCGAGACCGTCTCCGGCACCCTGCGCGCCGAGGCCTCCGAGGTGGAGCGCTCGCTCTCGTCCCTGTCCCAGAACGTCAGCCGCACCCTCACCGAGCACTCGGAGAAGGTGGCCGACGCCCTCGGCACCCGCCTCACCGAGATCGCCCATCTCATTGACGATAAGAACGGCACCTTCCTGTCGGCGCTGGAGCGCACCAGCCAGCGCGCGGTGGCGGAAATCACCGCCACCAACACCTCGCTCAAGAGCGACGTGGGTTCCATCATCGAGCGCCTGGCCGAGGCCAACGCCACCTTCCATGGCGCCATGTCCACGGCGGTGAACAACCTCGACGCCTTCTCCGGTTCGTTCGCCCGCCAGGTGGAGGGCTTCGGCGCCACCGTGGACGGCATCAGCCAGAACGCCGATGCCACCGCCTACCGCTTCCAGGGCCAGGTCGATGCCCTGCGCGAGGTGTCCAACGGCGCCCTGGCGCAGATGGCCTCGCTCGCGGAGCGGCTGGAGCAGAACCGCCAGCTCATGGACGAGGCCGCCCGCACCCTCGGCACCGCCCAGGACCAGGTGGACTCCACCCTCGCCGCCCGCCGTGGCGACATGGACCAGCTGTCCCAGTCCCTGGTGCAGCGCATCGCCGACGTGGACGCCCGTGTCAGCGCCTTCCATGCCATGCTGGACCAGACCTTCAGCGCGGCGCAGGAGCGCGCCCGCCAGATCGCCAGCGTGGTCTCGGAAGCCACCTCCGGCTCCACCCAGGCGGTGGAGAACCAGCTCTCGCTGGTGCGCACCGCCGCCGACCAGGAACGCGAGCGCACCGCCGCCGCCCTGCGCGAGACCTATGCCGCCGCCCTCGCCGACGTGCAGACCCTGTTCGGCGAGACCGGCAACCGCTTCACCGAGGTGGCCGGCGACCTCAAGCGCGTGGCCGAGGACGTGCAGCAGGCCATCACCCTCGCCCGCGAGGAGATGAAGCGCGGCATCCTGGAGCTGCCCGCCGAGACCGAGGCGAGCGCCGCCACCATGCGCCGTGCCGTGGCCGAGCAGATCAAGGCTTTGGCCGAGCTGAACGAGATCGTGGCCCGCCAGGGCCAGGCCCTCGACGTGGTGGAGACCTCCGCCCGCACCGCGACGCAGGACGCCGCCCGCGCCTCCGCCGTCCGCGAGGCGTCCCGCGAGACCTCCCGCAGCCGCTCCGAAGGCGGCCTGCTGCAGAGCGAGCTGCGCCGCTCGGCGCCGCCCGCCGCGCCCCGCCGTGCCGAGCCGGTGGAGCGGCCCGCGCCGCGCCCTGCACCGGTCCGCGAGAGCGTGTCCCGCGAGACCCAGGGCGAGGAGCAGGAAGGCTGGCTCACCGAGCTGCTCGCCCGCGCCTCCGACAGCCTGAACGACGAGGACCGGCCCGCCGCCCGCGCGCCCCAGGCCCCGGCCGCGAACACGGTCTCCCTCGACACCCTCTCCGCGGACATCGCCCGCATGGTGGACCACCAGGCGGCCGGCGAAATGTGGGATCGCCATAACAAGGGCGAGAACCACGTGTTCTCGCGCCGCCTCTACACGGCCCAGGGCCAGCAGGCGTTCGACACCTTGAAGCGCCGTTACCGCGCAGATGCGGAATTCCGTGAGACCGTGGACCGCTACGTGACCGAGTTCGAGCGGCTGCTCGAGCAGGTCTCCGGCGACGACCGCGGCAGTGCCCTCGCCAAGACCTACCTCACGTCCGACACGGGCAAGGTCTACACCATGCTCGCCCACGCCGCGGGCCGGCTGGACTGAAAATGATGCGGTGCAGCACGCCGGGGCTTCCCTCCGGCGTGCTGCACCGCTATCCATCGGGTCCCGGCCTCCCTGTGCGGGAGCCATCCCTCGGCCAGACACTGTTTCGGTCGGGTTGTGATGCAACCGGATCGGCAAGACTGTCTTTTCGCCCATAGAGAGCGGGGTCAGCACGGGGGACATGAGCCCGGGCTGATCGCGCGCCAGCGACCGGAGCCTGTGCCATGAAGACCTATATCTGTGCGGCCTACGCCGGCGGACAGGGCAAGACCACGCTCGCGCAAATGGTGTTTTCCGCGCTCAGGAAGCGCGACCTCGCCTACAAGCTGGTGGCCGCCGACTTCACTGACGGCACGGGCCATTCCAAGATCGGCAAGTTCTTCCCGTCCAAGGTGCTGGAGCTGGGCATCGGCTCGGCCCTGGGGTCCAGCAAGTCCGAGAACGACGCCAACGCCCCGCTGCGCTACTGGGACCGTTTCGGCGGCCTGCTGCTGACCGGCGGCGCGGTGCTGGACCTCGGCGCCAACGTGGTGCCGCAGCTGGTGCAGTGGGCACACCACCGGCGCGTCACCCACATTATGCAGCAGCGCAACTCGCCGGAGATCGACCTCATCGTCATCACCAAGCCGGAGACGCACTCCATCGAGAACGTCTCCACCCTCATCGAGGACGTGGTGGTGGGCGGCGCCCTGCCTGTCGCCAATATCATCGTGGTGAAGAACGAGGTGGGCGGCTCCTTCGAGGGGCAGAGCCTCTCCCGCATCGAGAAGGCCGCCGCCGGGCGCAGCCTGAGCTTCGTCAGCATCCCGCGCTGCACCTCGGAACTGTGGCCCCACCTGGAGCGCACCTTCACCCCCGTGGAGGAGGCGCTGGCCGCCACCGAGAACGACCTCGCCGAGAAGTTCGGCATCGAGATCTGGTCCGCCTATGCCGGCCTCATGGACCTTAAGACCTGGTCCGACGAGGTCTATGCCCAGCTCGGCCGGGTCGGCATCTGAGCCCCCGGCACCGGCTGAAAGCCTGAGGGTGCGCAACCTCATCACCGACGTGCCCGGCCTCCGCGTCGGCAATGCCACCGATCCGCACATCGGCACCGGCGTCACGGTGGTGCTGTGCGACGCGCCGGCGGTGGCGGCGGTGGACGTGCGCGGCGGCGGACCGGGCACGCGGGAAACCGATCTGCTGGATCCCGCCGCAACGGTGGAGCGGGTGGATGCCATCACCCTGTCCGGCGGCTCCGCCTTCGGGCTCGATGCCGCCTCCGGGGTCATGGCGGGACTTGCCGCGCGCGGCCGGGGCTTTGCCGTGGGCACGGCCAAGGTGCCCATCGTGCCGGGCGCCATCCTGTTCGACCTGCTGAACGGCGGCGACAAGGGCTGGGAAGCCCACCCACCCTACACCCAGCTCGGCCGCGACGCACTGGAGGCGGTGGACCTCGACTTCACCCTCGGCTCCGTGGGTGCCGGCACCGGCTGCACCACTGCCACGGTGAAAGGCGGGCTCGGCTCGGCGTCGGCCGTTGCCGCGTCCGGCCATGTGGTGGGCGCCGTGGTGGCGGTGAACGCGGCGGGCAGCCCCCTGTTCGGCGACGGCCCGCAGTTTCGCGCCGCGCCCTATGAGCGGAACGGTGAATTCGGCGGCCTCGGCCTGCCCCCAGCCCTGTCGCAGGCGCTGGCGGACGAGGTGACCCATCCGCACCTGAAGGGCGGCATCTCGCGCTTTTCCACCACCATCGCCGTGGTGGCTACCGACGCGACCCTCACCACGGTGCAGGCCCGCCGGCTCGCCATCATGGCGCAGAACGGGCTGGCGCTGTCGCTGTATCCGGTGCACACGCCGCTGGACGGCGACGTGGTGTTCGCGCTCTCCACCGAGAAGCGCCCGCTGGAGGTCCCCCTGCCCGATCTCGCACGGCTGGGCGCGCTGGCCTCGGTGGTGCTGGCACGGGCGGTGGCTCGGGCGATCTTCGCCGCCACGCGCCTGCCCTTCCCCGATTGCCAGAAGACGTGGCACGATCATTTCGCGCCCTAGAGCCTTTCCCCGTTTCATCGAATCGGGAAGACACTCCAGGCTATAGAGTTGAAGCGTTTTCCATTCGCGAACCGGTTTCCACTTCGCTCGAAAACGCTCTAAGGACCCGACATGACCACCCCTGCCCCCCGCCACATCCCCGCGCACGCCCCCGGTCCTTTGCCAGGTGCCGAGCCGAAGCCGGCGCGCCTCGGCGGCCCGCTTGCGGTCATCTTCTGGTGCTGCTGCGGCATCACGGCGCTGCCGCTGGCGGGCCTGTTCACGCTGATCGCGGAATTCGGCGTCGCGGGAGCCAGGTCCGCATTGTTCGATTCCTTCGCCGGGCCGGGGCTACAGCAGCAGGTGCTGCGGTTCGGCCTGGTGCCGCAGGTCCTGCTGTTCGCCTGGGCGGCGACGGTGGTGGTGCTGACGGTGGCGAAGGCGCGCATCGCCATCACCTTGCTGCCCTGGATGCTGGTCGCCGTGGTGGCCGCCTCGGCCTACGGCCAGTTCGCCATCCGCGATGCGATCTCGCCCGACGGAGCGGACCTCGGCGCCTTCGCGGCGCTCATGCCGGGGCTGCTGGCGCAGGCAGTCGGCGCGGCCACCTTCTTCGGCTATTTCCGCGAGGGCCGGCGGCCGCAGGCCTATTACATCCGGGGATAGGGCTCTAGGCGCCCCGCGGCCGCTGGGGCGGGACCTCCTCGTCCGGCTCCGGTCGGGCGCGACGGCGGCGAGCGGGTTCCGCCGCCGCACGGGCAGCAAGCCCTGAAGCCCAGCCGGAAGCCGCATGGAGCGCCGCCCGCGCCGCATGGCGCGAGGCCGAGGTTGCAGCCGCCATCCCCCTTCGGGGCAGCGCGGTGGGGGCCGCTAGAACGGCGGGCGCCGGCATGGGCGGAAGCGCCCGCGCGTCGTCCACATGCTCGTCCGGGAGCAGGTCCGGTGCCGGAACCACATCTGCCGGATCGGGCGCGAGGGAGGATGCCATCTTGTCCATATGCAGCCGAGCCGCCAGCCGCACATGCCAATAGCCGGCGAAGCGCGCCACCCGGCCGGCCCAGCCGGACAACGGCGTTGAGGCGAACGGCTGAAGCAAGGCGATGCGGTCGTCCTTTTCGGCGATGGCGCCGGAGATGAGGCGGCCAGCGAGGAAGCCGTGGCTCAGGGCATCACCGGCGGCGGCAAGTGCATACCAGACGCCCCGTTCCCCCTCGTGCACCAGCGGCATGCCGGCTGGCTCCGGCAGCATCCGGCCGGAAGCCTCGTCCGAAAGGCTCGGCCCCACCGGGTAGAGTTCGGCGGCATGGCGGCGCAGCACCCGGGCCGCGCCCACCCGCGTCATCACCCGCGTGGCGGTGGCGGCCGCAAGGGTCAGCCGGCCGGCATCGAAATGATAGCGCAGGCCGGTGAGCCCGGTTTCCTCGACCATGCCCGCATAGGGCACCTCGACCGCGGGCAGGCGGAAGCCGCCGTAGACCCATGGCGCGCGCGGCAGCACCGCCACCTTCGGACCGAGCCGGGCGAAGGCCTCCGGCCCGGTGATGACCACCTGGAAGGCGCGGACCCGCCAGCGCGCGGCCGTCAGATATTTCCGCAAGCCCTTGAGGTCTGCCGCGAGCGCTCCGTCCACCGGGATCACGCGCACGCCCGCCGCCAGCACCTCGGCCTCCAGCGCCACCTTCAGGGTGTTGGGAGAAACACGCTCCGCCGGAACCACGCCGAGGCCGGCGGTGAAGGTGGAGGTGCCGAGCAGCGCTGCGAGATCCTGCGCGCCCACCAGCACCGTGGTGTCGGGCGCCAGTTCCTGCCTCAGCTCATGTTCACGAAACAACGCCTCAGCCGCATGGGGGCGGGCCACCGACAGCCGGCCGCGCGGCCCCACCGCGACACCGGCCTTGTGGGCGAAGGCCAGCGCCCGCTCGCTCGCCTGGGTGGAAAGGATGAGCAGTTCCTGCGCATCGTGCTGCCCCACGCGTTCCACCAGCGCGGCGGTGGGCATGGCGAAGCCGGGGCTCAAAATACCGTCGAGGGGGAGCGGCCGCGCCCCGGTGAAGTTGAGCAGGATGACCTCCCGCCCCCGCCGGGCCAGATCGATGGCAATGGCCAGCCCCGCCACGTCGTCCCCGACGACGCAGATATCGCAATCATAGGTGCGCTTCAGCGCCGCGTCCGACCGCTCCCGGTCGGTAACATCCTGCGCCGCCGCGCGGGACGAGGCCGTATCGATCATGAAGACTATCCGCCAGGCACCGGCCCATGCTGATGCCTTCCGCTTGAGAAACCGTTTATTTGCGGCACTCTCGTGACATTTCGCGCGGCGCCCCGGCGCTGGTATCGGGCGGGGCGTGACGCTGCGGCGCGGGCATTCTGGTTGCACTGCACACAGTCCGTCGGTCATAAGAAGCGGCATTTCATTGATTGGTTCAAAAGCTCATGCGCCGTCTGATTTTGCTGCGCCACGCCAAGTCCGACTGGCCGGACGGCATTGTCGACCCTGAGCGCCCGCTGGCTCCGCGGGGTCGCGCGGCGGCGCCGCGCATCGGCGCCTATATCGCCCATGAGCAGTTGGTGGCCGATCGCGTGCTGGTCTCGCCGGCGCGCCGCACCCGCGAGACCTGGGACCTGGTGGCCGCCCAGCTGCCGCCGGTGAAGGTGGTGGCAAGCGAGCCGCGGGTCTACGACGCCTCCGCCGCGCGGCTCCTGTCGGTGGTGCGCGAGCAGCCGAGGGAAGCCCACAGCCTCATGCTTGTGGGCCACAATCCCGGCCTCAGCGACCTTGCCGAGCTGCTTGTATCGTCGGGGTCGGCATCCCATTTGTCGAAGATGTCCGAGAAATTCCCCACCGGCGCCCTCGCCGTCATCGATCTTCCCGTGGACGACTGGTGCGAGGTGGCGCCGGGTACTGCGCGGCTCGACCGCTTCGTCACTCCGCGCGAGCTCTCCGGAACCGACTGAGCATGGTGCGCGTCACCGACGCCATGGACGAGGCGCGAATTGCGCTGCGGACCCTGGCCGACCGGGTGGAGGGCATCGCCCATCCCACCCTGCGCCTCGGCGTCACCGGCCTGTCGCGGGCCGGCAAGACCATCTTCACCACCGCCCTTATCCATGCGCTGACCCGTGGCGGCCGGCTCCCGGTGTTCGAGGCGCTGCAGTCCGGCCGCATCGCCCGCGCCGAGCTGCAGCCACAGCCGGACGACGCGGTGCCGCGCTTCGCCTATGAGGACCATCTGAAGACGCTTGGCGAGGCGCGCCAATGGCCCTCCTCCACCACCCGGGTCAGCGAGCTGCGCCTCTCCATCCGCTACGCCACGAAGCGCGGCAGCCTGCGCACCCTGACCCTCGATCTGGTGGACTATCCCGGCGAGTGGCTGCTGGACCTGCCGCTGCTCGACATGAGCTATGCCGACTTCGCCCGCCAGAGCCTCGCCTTGGCGCGGGCGCCGGCGCGTGCCGAGGTGGCCGCCCCCTGGCTCGCGGCGGTAGCCACGGCTCCGGCGGACGGGCGCGAGGATGAGGCGAAGGCGCGCGAGGTGGCGGGGCTGTTCACCCAATACCTCTCCGCCTGCCGCAGTGAAAAGCTGGCCATGAGCCTTCTGCCGCCGGGCCGCTTCCTCATGCCCGGCGACCTTGAGGGCTCGCCGGCCCTCACCTTCGCCCCCCTCGACGTGGGCGACACCGCACCGAAGGCGGGGAGCCTCGGGGCGATGATGGAGCGCCGCTTCGAGGCCTACAAGAATGCGGTGGTGCGGCCGTTCTTCCGCACCCATTTCGCCCGGCTCGACCGGCAGATCGTGCTGGTGGACACGCTGGCCGCGCTCAATGCCGGGCCGGCGGCGCTGGCCGATCTGGAACGGGCGCTGGACGGCATCCTCGCCGCCTTCCGCACCGGGCGGAACAGCCTGGTTAGCAACCTGTTCCGGCCGCGCATCGAGAAGGTGCTGTTCGCCGCCACCAAGGCCGACCACCTCCACCGCTCCAGCCACGACCGGCTGGAGGCGATCCTCGCCCGCCTCGTGGAACGTGCCCGGACCCGAGCGCACGACCAGGGCGCGGCGCTGGACGTGGTGGCGCTCGCCGCCATCCGCGCCACCCGCGAGGCCCGGGTGCGGCGCGACGGGCATGAGCTCGATGCCATCGTCGGCACGCCGGAGGCCGGGCAGGAAGCGGGCGGCCACCGCTTCGACGGCACAGAGGAGATGGCGGTTTTCCCCGGCGACCTGCCGGCGGATCCCGATGCGCTGTTCGATTCGTCCGGGGCCGGTTTTCGCGGGCTCGCCACGGCGGTGGAGGGGGATGCGGACTTCCGCTTCCTGCGCTTCCGCCCGCCGGCCGGGATCGGCGACGGCCCCATCCCGCACATCCGCCTCGACCGGGCGCTGCACTTCCTGTTGGGCGACCGGCTGGCGTAAAGGCCGAGGCCTGCCCGGCGCCTACGCGAGGCGCGGCCTCAGGCCATCAGGATTGCAGTCGTCAGAACTTGGCCTCAGAACTTGGCCGAGGCCCAGCGCACCATCTGCACCAGCACCTGTTCCTGCGCCGAATCCAGCGCCGCGGTTGCCACCGGGCCCGCGGTGGAGGCGGCCGGCACCGCCGCCTTGAACACCTGCGCCGCGAGGATGCGACCGCTCTGGGTGCCGATGAGCTTGGCCGACAGTTCCACCACCGCCACCGGCCCCTGGTCGGTGATGCGCAGGGCGAAGGTGCGGATGTCGATGACCAGTTGGTAGTCCGCATTCACCCCGTCGCCAGGACGGGCGACGCGGCGCAGCTTGCTAGCATTCTCGAAGGCCTGGATGGTGCGTGCCTGCAGCAGCGCCGGGAGGGTGTCGCTCCACTGGGCGTCGGACAGATAGGCCACCTGGCCCGGCCCCGGTTCCACCATCACCTTGTCGGTGTTGAGCACGGCAAGCGCCGTGGGCGCCACCACCACCATCTGCCCGTTGCCGCTGCCCCCTGCCGTGAAGCCGCTGGGGGCGGAGAGGTTGTAGGTGGGGGTCGGCGTGGAGCCGCATCCCGCCAGCGCGAGGGTGAGGACCGCGCCGGACAGGAGGGCGGCGAGCCGGGGCACGGCATGGGCGATGGACGCGAGACGGCGAGCGAAACGGCGAGCGAAATGGCTCCTGCGAACGAAAGTCATGGTCGGCTCATCGCCCGTATTTCGGAATGGAATTGCCGCCGCCGAAGATGAACTGCTGCGGGTTGCGCTCGATGTTGCGGAGCACGCGGTCGATTTCGTTGAGGGTGCGGCGGCCGTCGGTCGCCAATGCCTCATATTGCTTGAGGCCCGGCCCGGTGAAGCGGCTGACCTGCTCGGTCAGCAGCGCCGTGCGCTGGTCCAGATTGTCCGCGAGCTTGCGCACCGAGGTGGCGGCGTCGGTGGCCTGCACCAGCAGGCCGTCCTTGTCCTCGGTGGCCTTCTGCAGGTTCACCACCACCCGGTCGACCTTCTCGGCCACGCCGTTGAGCTGCTTGACCAGCGCGTTCGACTGCTCGATCAGGCTTGCCACGTCCTCGGACTTCGACGCCACGGCCTTGGAGAAGGTATCGATATTGGCGATGATGTTCTTGATGTCCTGCGGATTGATGGCGTCCAGCACCACCTCGATCTTGCGGGCCACGCCCTGCGCCGAATTGATGAGACCGGACATGCCCGCGCCGCCGTCCGCGGTGATGCGCGGAACGCCGTTCGGCCCGAGCGGGAGGGGCGGCGCGCCGGGATGGCCGCCGTGGATGGAGACCACCACGATGCCCGTCAGCCCCTGGGATTCGAGGCCCGCCGTGGCATCCGACAATACCGGCACGTCATTGTTGATGGCGACGCGCGCCAGCACCTGCCCCGGCTGGCCTGGCACAAGGCCCAGGCCGGTCACCTGCCCCACGGGGATACCATTGAAGAGCACGTTGTTGCCCTGACGCAGACCCGCCACCGAGCCGTCGAAGAGGACCTCATAAGCCTTGCGCGCGCTGGAATCCTGCGGTCCGGCGAACCAATACACAAAGCCGAACGCCGCGGCGAGGACCGCGAGCGTGAAGGCTCCGATAATGGTGTAGTTGGCCCGTGTTTCCATACCTGATCCCGGCTCCGTTCCGACCTAACCCCGCCGTTCGGTCCGCCCCCTCATCCTTGTGTCATCGGCGCGCAGACTGCACCGCCCGAGCCCGCGTGCCATGGAAATAGGCCCGCAGCCAGGGGTGTTGTTGCGCCATCATGTCTTCGATGGTGCCCTGCGCGATCACCTTGCCATCCGCCAGCGCGGCGATGCGATCGCACACGGTATGCAGACTGTCGAGATCGTGGGTTACCATGAAAACCGTAAGCCCCAAAGTCTGTTGCAACGTACGGATAAGCTCGTCGAACTCGCCGGCGCCGATGGGATCGAGGCCGGAGGTGGGCTCATCCAGGAACAGGATTTCGGGGTCGAGGGCCAGCGAGCGGGCGAGCGCGGCGCGCTTGATCATGCCGCCGGACAACTCCGAGGGCAGCTTCTCCGCCACGTCGTACTTCAGACCCACCATCTCGATCTTGGTATAGGCGATCTCGTCCAGAAGGCGCTGGGACAGATGAAGATTCTCCCGCAGGGGAAACTGGATGTTCTGCTTCACCGTGAGCGATGAGAACAGTGCGCCCTGCTGGAACAGCACGCCCCAGCGCCGCTCCAGCGCCGAGCGCTCCCGCTCGGAGAGATCGTCCAGATTCTGGCCGAATACCTCCACCGTCCCCGACTGCTTGGGCACGAGGCCGAGGATGGTGCGCGTGAGCACCGACTTGCCGCCGCCCGAGGTGCCGACGAATCCCAAAATCTCGCCGCGATACACGTCGAGGTCGAGGTGATTGAGAATCACCCGGTCACCGAAGCCCACCACGATATCGTGGACGGAGATGATCGCTTCCCGGCTCTGTGCCGCCTCGGCGGTGGTGGAGGTGCGCGCGTCCATGCCGCCTCACATGTCGATCGCGGCGAAGAACATGGCGAAGACGCCGTCCATCACGATGACGAGGAAGATGGCCTTCACCACCGATGCGGTGGTGTGGGCGCCCAGTGATTCCGCGCTGCCCCCCACCCGCAGGCCTTCCAGGCACGCGACGATGCCGATGGTCGCGGCCATGAACGGGGCCTTGATCATGCCCACGTTGAACTGGTCCATGTCGATGGCGCCCTTGAGGCGATCCAGGAACACGTCGGGCGTGATGCCGCCATAGCCCCAGGACACCAGCCCGGCCCCGAGCAGGGACGACATGGAGCCGATGAAGGTCAGCAGCGGCAAGGCGATGATGAGCGCCAGAAGGCGCGGCACCACCAGCACCTCCACCGGGTCGAAGCCCATGACCCGCAGGGCGTCGATCTCCTCGCGCATGCGCATGGAGCCAAGCTCGGCGGTGTAGGCGCTGCCGGAGCGGCCCGCGATCATGATGGCGACGATGAGCACGCCCAACTCGCGCAGCACCAGCACGCCCACCATGTCCACCACATAGATGTCGGCACCGAAGCGGCGGAAATTGAAGATGCCCTGCTGGGCCAGGATGCAGCCGATGAGGAAGGTGATGAGCACGATGATCGGCACCGCCCGCAGGCCGACCCGATCCATCTGGTTCACCATGGCGGTGAAGCGGAAGCTGCGCGGGCGCAGCAGCACCCGCCCCATGGCGGCCACCGATGCCCCGACGAAATTCAGCAGCGCCGCGGCATCGGCGGCCACATTCACCGTCTCGTGGCCCAAGCGCTCCAGGATCGCCTCGTGCCGGCGGGCCGGCGGGGGCTGCTCCTGCCCCATCCGGCCCATTTCCTCGATGAGCACCTTGTAGCGGGGCGCCAGCCCCTTCACCTGCGGCTCGACGCCGGTGCCCTTCCAGGACCGCTTCAGCCGCTCGAACAGGAGGGCGCCGAAGGTGTCCATGCGTTCGACGGCGGAAAGGTCGATCTCGATGCCCTTGGGATTGGCGTAGGAACGGGCGGTGTCGTCCACCGCCTGTTCCAGCTCGTCGGCATATTCGGATGTCCATGCGCCGCGCCCGGCCACGGTGAGCCGGTCGTCCTGGCTATGCACGGAAATCAGGGAGGCGTGGGGCAACGCTTGGTCTCCATGGGCGCGCCGCGAAACGGAACGGCGCCGGCCTGTCCTTGTTGCCGGAGGCACCGGGCGATCCGGCCCGGATTGACCGAGCCGATGCCCCAACCTCCGACCGCCTGTCGCCCCGCATATGGGTGACGCGTGTCCCGACGAACACGCAATCGCCCACTTACTCTTTCAGTTCCACCCGCCGCGATGCGATACGCAGCCGGTCCTGCGCCCGTGGAGGCACATTCCAGCGACCACACGAACGATAGGTTAGCCATACAGACAAGACGCCTGCGCGTCGAGATCACCAAGGACACACCCCGGCATCATCCGCTCCGGCACCCGCGAAGCGATGGCCGGAATCGGATATTAAGCTTAATCCATGGCCCAACTCGCCCTCAGCATCGAGCGATTCCCCATCGCCGGCACCTTCACCATCGCCCGCGGCTCCAAGACGGAAGCGGTGGTGGTGGAGGCGCGCCTCACCCACAACGGCGCAACCGGGCGCGGCGAATGCGTGCCCTATGCGCGGTACGGCGAGACGGTGGAAGGCGTCGCCGCCGCCATCGCGGCCCTCGGCCCCGACATCGCGACGGGCCTCGATCGCGAGGCCCTGCAATATCGTCTGCCACCGGGCGCCGCCCGCAATGCCCTCGATTGCGCCTTCTGGGACCTCGAAGCCAAGCTTTCGGGCATGCGGGTGGAGGAGCGCGCCGGCCTTGCCGCGCTCCACCCCTTGACCACAGCCTTCACACTGAGCCTCGATACGCCCGAGGCCATGGCGCAGGCGGCGGCCGCCGCAACGGCGGACGGGCGGCCGCTACTCAAGCTGAAGCTGGGCGCCCCCGGCGACCGCGCCCGGCTCCGGGCCATCCGCGCGGCGGCGCCCGAGGCCCGGCTCATCGTGGACGCCAACGAAGGCTGGAGCCCGGCCGACCTGCCGGTATTGCTGGATGCCTGCGCCGCCGTCGGCGTCGAGCTGGTGGAACAGCCCCTGCCCGCCGCCGACGACCGCATGCTGGCGCGCATCGAGCGCGCGGTGCCGGTCTGCGCCGACGAGAGCGTCCACGACCGCGCTGGCCTTGCCACCCTGCGCGAACGCTATGACGCGGTGAACATCAAGCTCGACAAGGCCGGCGGCTTCACCGAGGCGCTGGCGCTGGCCGAGGCGGCCGAAGGGCTCGGCTTCGGCGTGATGGTGGGCTGCATGCTGGCCTCCTCCCTCGCCATGGCCCCTGCCCTGCTGGTGGCGCAGCGGGCGCAGGTGGTGGACCTCGACGGCCCGCTTCTGCTCGCCCGCGACCGCACGCCGGGGCTGCGATACGAGGGCGCCGTGGTCTATCCGCCCGAGCCGGAGCTGTGGGGCTGAAGCCGGGCGGCGAGGAGCGCGGCGAGCGCCCCCGCCAGCCCGATGGCGCTGGAAACCAGGAAGGCCAGCGGCCCGAAGGCGGCCCACAGCGGGCCTGACGCGACGTTCGCGGATGACATCAGGATGCTGCCGATCCAGGCGGCGGCGGTCTGGCCGGTGCCCGAGCGGTGCTCGCTCACGCTGCGACTCACGAGTTCCACCATGGCGAGGAAGGTGGCGGCGAAGGTGAAGGCGTGCAGCAGTTGCAGCAGCACCAGCACGGCCAGCGGCGGCTCGCTCGCCATGACGGCGAAGCGCACCACTGCCGTGATCCCGCCCACCGCGATGAGCGCATGGGGTCCGAAGCGGACCACGAGGCGGGTGCCGAAGCGGAACAGCGCCATTTCCGCCGCCACCCCCACCGCCCACAGCACGCCGATGGCAGTGAACGAATAGCCCTGGGCCTTCCAGCTCACGGATGCGAAGGCATAGAGCGTGGCATGGCTCGCCTGCACCAGCGCCGCCGCCACGATCCCGCCGAGTACCCCCAGCCGCGCCCGCCGCCCGCTCACCGGCGCCGGCCGGGGCTCCGGACGTGGCAGTTCGGGCAGGGCGAGGGTGGCGAGCACATAGGCGAGCTGGCCCGCCAGCATCATCAGCACCACGGAACCGGCACCGAGCATGCCGACGAGCGCGCCGCCCACAAGATTGGCGACGAGGAACGAGGCGGAGCCCCATTGCCGCGCCTTGCCATAGTCTGCCTGCCCGGCCCGCGCCTGCCGGGACGCATAGGAATCCAGCAACGACAGGCTCGGCATCCACGCGAGGGCGGTGAAGGCCAGCACGACGAGGATGACGAGAAAGTCCGCAGAGAGGGCGAGCAGCACCATGCCGCAGGCCGTCGCCACCGCCAGCGCGACCAGCAACGCCTTGGGCCGGCCGAGCCGGTCGGAGAGCAGGCCCAGCAGGGGCATCGATACGAGGCGTGCCAGCATGGGCACCGCCAGGGCCACGCCGATGGCCTCGGGTCCCAGCTCGCGATGCTGGAACCACAGGGGCAGATAGGGCAGCTGGATGCCCATGGCGAGGAAGAACGCCGCATAGGCGCCGCCGAGCCGCAGCTTCAGCGCCGGACGTCCGTCGACCTCCCTCACCTGATTCGCCACCGCCAGGCTCAGGCGGCGAGGCAGCGGATGAAGGTCTCGGGCTCCACATTGCCGCCGGAGAGCACGATAACCGCCGTGCCACCGGAGACGCCGAGCCGGCCTTCCAGCAGGCAGGCCAGCGCCACCGCGCCGCCGGGCTCCACCACCAGCTTCAGCTCCAGGAAGGCGAAGGCCACCGCCCGCGCCACTTCGGCGTCGGTGACGGATGCGCCCTCGCCCACCAGCGGGCGGGTGATCTCGAAGGTCAGCGCGCCGGGGGTCGGGGCCAGCAGGGCGTCGCAGAACGAGCCGGACGGCTCAGGATTGCGCTCGCGCACGCCGGAGCGGAACGAGCGGGCATGGTCGTCGAAGCCGGCGGGCTCGCAGGCCACCACCCGCGCGCCGGGCGCTTGCGCCTTCACCGCCAGCGCAATGCCGGCGACGAGGCCGCCACCGGAGACATTGGCCGCCACCAGATCCGGGACAAGGCCCAGCGCGGCGAGGTCCTGCACGATCTCCAGGCCCACCGTGCCCTGCCCGGCGATGACATGGGGGTCGTCATAGGGCGGAACCACGATGGCGCCGCGCTCCTGCGCGATGGCGCGGGCGATGGCATCGCGGTCCTCGGTGCGGCGGTCGTAGCCCACCACCTCGGCGCCGAGGGCCCGGGTGCGGTCGCGCTTCAGGGCCGGGGCGTCGTGGGGCATGACGATCACCGCCGGCATGCCCAGCAGCCGGGCGGACGCTGCAACCCCTTGCGCGTGGTTGCCCGACGAGCAGGCGACCACGCCGGCCGCCCGCGCCGCCTCAGGGATCTGCACCATGCGGTTATAGGCGCCACGGAACTTGAAGGAGCCGGTGCGCTGGAGCGTCTCCGGCTTCAGGAACACGCGCGCGCCGGTGCGCTCGCTGAGGATCGGGGAAAATACGAGGGGCGTGCGCACGGCCACGCCGGCGATGCGGCGGGCGGCGGCCTCCACGTCAGCGACGCAGGGAATCGGGACGGGACTGGAGATGGTTGTGGCGCTCATGCGCCGGACGCTATCCGACGCCGGCGGCGAAGGCGATAGCGGCGCGCGATGGGACCTATGTCGTGGGCGATGAGCACATTATCGATGAACTGCCGCGCGCTTTCGCGCCACGTATAGCGAAGCGCGAATCGCCGAGCCGCCGCCGGCGACAGCTCCAGCGCCTTCAGGCAGGCGGTGCGCAGGTCGTTGTCGAGGACGCCCACCGGCTCGGTGGCATCCTCCAGCACGTCGGTGGGGCCGGTCACGGGATAGGCGGCCACAGGCAGGCCGCTCGCCAGCGCCTCCAGCAGCACGATGCCGAAGGTGTCGGTGCGCGAGGGGAAGCAGAACACGTCGCAGGCGGCGTAGACCTGCGCCAGGTCCTCGCCCTCCTTCGGCCCGAGGAAATGGGCCGCGGGAAACCGCTCCTTCAGGCTGTTGAGTGCCGGGCCGCCGCCCACCACCACCTTGGAGCCGGGCAGGTCCAGCTCCAGGAACGCCTCGATATTCTTCTCCACCGCCACCCGGCCGACGAACAGATAGACTGGGCGGGGCAGGTTCAGCGTCGCCTCGGGACGGGGGCGGAACAGCTCCGCATCCACCCCGCGCGACCAGCGCATCAGCCGCTTGAAGCCCCGCGCCTCAAGGTCGCGCTCCAGCGTCGCGGTGGAGACCATGACGCCACCGCCCGCATTGTGGAACGAGCGCAGCCAGGCATAGGTCAGCCGCTCCGGCACCGGGGCGCGGGCGGAAAGATATTCCGGAAACTTGGTGTGGTACGAGGTGGTGAAGGTCCGCCGCGAGGCGATGCACGCCCGCCGCACCAGGATGCCGATGGGACCTTCCGTAGCGATATGCACGAAATCCGGCTGCATGGCCTCGATCCGCCGCATGATCATGCGCGGGGTGGCCAACGCCAGGCGGATCTCGTTGTAGCTGGGCATGGGAATGGACCTGAACCCCTGCGGGCTCAGGAATTCCAGTTCTGCACCGAGGGCGGCCGCTTCATTTGCGGTGTACTCCAGGGAGCGCACCACACCGTTGATCTGTGGATGCCACGCATCGGTGGCCACAAGAACCCGCATCAAGCCGCCGCGCGCGCCCCCTCGACCATGTCCTGCTGCTCCGCCGGGGCCTTCTGGAGGTTCCGCGTCCAGCAGATGATCTCCAGGTGGCCGTCTTCATATTCGGCGATGGCGGTGCAGCTTTCCACCCAGTCGCCGCAATTCACATAGCTGACGCCGAACTGGTCGTGAATGACCGCGTGGTGGATATGACCGCAGATGACGCCGTCCACCCCGTTGCGCTTGGCCTCGTCGGCCACCGCTTCCTCGAACTTGCCGATGTAGTTGACGGCGTTCTTCACCTTCAGCTTCGCCCACTGGCTCAGCGACCAGTAGGTGAGGCCCAGCCGGCGACGCACCTTGTTCACATAGGTGTTGGTGGTCAGTGCGGCGGAATAGGCCCAGTCGCCGAGGAAGGCGAGCCACTTGGCGTGCCGCACCACCACGTCGAACACGTCGCCATGGATGACGAGGTAGCGCTTGCCGTCCGCGGCCTCGTGGATGGCGGTTTCCACCACCTCGATGCCGCCGAAATGGGTGCCGTAATAATCGCGCAGGAATTCATCGTGGTTGCCGGGCAGATAGACCATGCGCGTGCCCTTGCGGCCCTTGCGCAGCAGCTTCTGCACCACGTCGTTGTGCTTCTGCGGCCAGTACCAGGAGGACTTCAGCCGCCAGCCGTCCACGATATCGCCCACCAAATAGATGGTGTCGGCGTCGTGGTACTTGAGGAAGTCGATGAGGAGATCCGCCTGGCAGCCCTTGGTGCCGAGATGGACATCGGAAATGAAAAGGGCGCGGAAGCGGCGCGCTTGGGGACTGTCGCTCACGCAATCACCTCCCGCCTTGACCTGCCGCTGGGGAACTTCCCTCACCGGGCAGGCGACTTGCGACGGCCTTTCGACGTCGAAGTCTCGACAACTGACCTTGCGCCTTCGAAGCGCAGTCCGGACTTAGCCGGAGTCTCGTTTCCTTTTTATGACGCTTGCGCGAAAAACGGAAGCGCAAACGCTCATCGTTACGGCATGGTCAGAAAAACAGCAGTAATACACTGGCAGCTACAGAGGCGGCTAAAAGTCCATTGACGCGTCGACGCAGCTTTTCGTCTGAAAGCAGCTGCGACAACGCGACGCCGAACATCGCCCAAAGCGCCAGCGATGGCAGCGCCGTCAGCGAGAATACCAGCGCAACGGTCAGAACCTGCGCCAGGACATCTCGCGCCGGGTCGACGAAAGTCGGAATGACGCTCAGGGCCACCGTCCAGGCCTTCGGATTGACCCACTGGAAAGCGGCCGACCCGAAGAAGGAGGGTGCCGACTCTGCCCCGCCTTCCCCAGCGTCCGGTGCGTCGGCATGGAGCAGGCTCCAGGCGAGGTAGAGCAGATAGGCGGCACCGGCCAGCTTGAGCGCCAGATGCAGGGCCGGCACTGCCACGAACAGGCGGCCGAGCCCGAGGCCGATGGCCAGGACCAGCAGCGGAAATCCCACCGCCACCCCCAGCATTTGCGGCACGGTCCGCCGGAAGCCGAAGCGCGACCCGGACGCCGCAGCGATCAGGTTGTTGGGTCCGGGCGTGACGCCGGCCACGAAACAGAACAGGACGAGGGGCAGGATCTGGTCAATCATCGGCAGGGTTCGGAGCATGGCATGCATTTTCTTGGAACCCCACCATTGACCAATGCCCCCGTCCGCGCCAGCGTGCGCGCCCGGCGAGCGACCGCGCGCCGCACGCGCTTGACATCCAATGATACCACTAGGGAGTTCCACCGATGAAGCTGGTCCGCTTCGGGGAAAAAGGGCAGGAAAAGCCGGGTCTAATCGATTCAACCGGTAAGGTGCGCGACCTGTCCTCGGTCATCCCCGACCTCGCCGGCGAGGCGCTCTCGCCCGCCAGCCTCACCAAGATCGCGGCGGTCGATCCGGCCTCCCTGCCGCTCGCTCCCGAGGGCGTACGCCTCGGCTCCTGCGTGGCACGGCCGGGTAATTTTGTCGCCGTGGGCCTCAATTTCGCGGACCATGCCGCCGAGACCAACAATCCCATCCCGGACGAGCCGGTGCTGTTCAACAAGGCGCCGAACTGCGTTGTCGGTCCCGATGACGACGTGATGATCCCCAAGGGCTCGCTGAAGCTCGACTGGGAAGTGGAGCTGGCCTTCGTCATCGGCACCCGCGCCCGCTATGTGGAGGAGAAGGACGCCCTCGACCACGTGGCCGGCTATTTCATCTGCAACGACGTGTCCGAGCGCCATTTCCAGATCGAGCGCGGCGGCCAGTGGGCCAAGGGCAAGGGCAGCGAGACCTTCGGACCGCTCGGCCCCTGGCTGGTGACCAAGGACGAGATCCCCGACACCTCGGATCTCGCCATGTGGCTCGAGGTCAACGGCGAGAAGGTGCAGAACGGCTCGACGAAGACCATGATCTTCCGCATCCCGTTCCTGGTGCACTACATCAGCCAGTTCATGGTGCTGGAGCCCGGCGACGTCATCACCACCGGCACCCCGCCCGGCGTCGGCCTCGGCTTCAAGCCCCCGCGTTTCCTGAAGGCAGGCGACGTGATGCGCGTGGGCATCGCCGGCCTCGGCGTGCAGCAGCAGACCGTGGTCCCGTTCCAGCTGTGAGATTCCGGGCCGGGGATGATCGTTCCCGGCCCCCTCACTGCAGCGTGGCGTTGGCCAGCCAGGTCTTCACCGCGTCGAGGGCCTCGCCGCGCTTGCCGGTGCGGTGATGGGCTTCCTGGAAGACCGCCAGTTGCACGTCGGCGCTGGTGCCCGCCTCGGCGATGGTGCGCACGTACAGGAGGGCATCGAGACAGCCGAGGGCCTCCGCATCCTCCCCCACCAGATGGACGAGCCCGTCCACCGCATCGCGCACCGAAACCGCGCGGCGCTGGGCCAGATCCACAAACGAACCGTGGATGCCATAGCGCTGGGCGCGCCACTTGTTCTCGTCGGCGATGGCCCGGTCCACCGTGCCCACATCCTTGTTGTGGTGCCGATTGCGCACCAGGAAGCGCACCAGCGCGCGATACAGCGCCGCGATCGCCACGGTGTCCTCGATGCGGGTGCAACTGTCGGGCGCGCGCAGCTCCAGCGTGGGCAGCTGGCGCGAGGGGCGGATGGCCCACCACACATAGCTCGAATCAGTGATGGCCCGCGCCTCCACCATGGCGTCGATGTAGCGCTCATAGGCGGCGGCGGTCTCGAACATCTCGGGCAGGCCGGTGCGGGGCAGCTCGTCAAAGGCCGCCAGCCGATAGCCCATGAGCCCAGTCTGCTTGGCCCCCCAGAACGGGGACGAGGTGGAGAGGGCGATGAAATGGGGGATGTAGGGCACCATGCGGCGCATCACGTCCACCCGCTCGTCGGGGTCGGGCAATTCCACATGCACGTGCAGACCGCACACCATGCTGCGCTCGCCCAGCATCTTCAGGTCGTTCATGACGCCGTCGAAGCGGTTGGCCCTGGTGGCGCGCACCCCGTCCCAGGTGGCGGTGGGATGGGTGCCGGCAGCGATGAGCCCCAACCCGTGCTCCGCCGCCACGTCCGCCACGGTTCGGCGCAGGCCCTTGAGCTGGTCGAGCGCGCTGCCTGCGCCGGTGGACGGGCGGGTTGCAAGCTCCAGCTGGGATTGCAGCATCTCAACCGAGACGCTGTCGCCCAGAATGTCCTTCAGCTGGTCGAAAAAGCCCGAGGGCATGCGCCTTTGGACCGAATTCGTCTGCGCGTCCACGACGAAGAACTCTTCTTCGATTCCGAAGCTGTAGTCGTGCGACACGCAGGCCTCCCGCATAAATTGCCCAGAGGGCGAGCCAGTAAGGCCCATCCAACGGCCAAGTTCCGGACAGACTGACGCGAAAGGCGACGAAAATGCGGCACGACGAGAAGGCCGTCGTCTATCCTACTCTTTCAATATCTTAATGTATCTCAACCTATTACGAATCACTTGTTTATAAGTGTTTCAGCATGTGTGACGAATTCTTCCAAGATGAATGGGAACAAAACGGCCATTCGGGCGTTTACAGCGCCACTCAGCCACCCCGCGCCGCCCCCACCAAGGCCAGGGCGGCCACCGCCGCCGTATCCGCCCGCAGAATGCGCGGGCCGAGGGAGAGCGTGACCGCGCGCGGGGCGATAAGGGCGCGCTCGTCCGGGCTGAAGCCGCCTTCCGGGCCGATCAGCACGCTCACCGGCCCGGAAGGGGCCGTGCGCAGGGCATGGATGGGATCATGGTCGGCCGCCGCCTCGTCGCAGAAGACGAGCACCCGCTCGGCCGGCAGCGCGTCGAGCCATTGGGCAAGCGGGCGCGGCTCGGCGACTTGCGGCAGGCTGAGAATGCCGCATTGCTCGGCCGCCTCCACGGCGTTGGCCGCCATGCGATCGAGATTGATGCGCGACACCTGGGTGTAGCGGGTGATGACCGGGGAAAGCACGCCGGCGCCCATCTCCACCGCTTTCTGCACCATGTAGTCGAGGCGGGCGTGCTTCAGGGGCGCGAAGGCATATTCCAGCGTCGGCGCCTCCGGTTGCGGGCGCACTTGAGCGCTCACCTCGAAGCGCACGTCGCGCTTGCCGCCAGCGACACGGGTGGCGCGCCACTCGCCATCGCGCCCATTGAACAGCAGCAGGTCCTGGCCCACGGCCAGCCGGATCACGTTGGCGACGTAATGGCCCTGCTCAGGCGCGAGCAGGACGGACGCGTCCGGCCCGAGCTCTGCGTCCACGTAGAGGCGCTGAGCGCGGAAATCATGATCGGGCATGGGGGTCCTCCTCCGGTGCGGGAGGGACACCACGACAGGCCGGCACTTGGCAAGCTCGACCGCGAGCGGACAGCCGGGCGATGGCAGATGGGCGATGACTCATACGAGCCAAGCGGCGCGAGGGAACAGGCGGGGCCCAAGAGGACCACCGCCTGCCCGCCCCCCAGCCCCAAAGGACAAGGTAGCTCGCCCTGACCGGCACAACCCTTGATGGCTGAAGCGCGACGGTTCCTCATCCCCCAAATGCGGGATGAGGTATCATCGCACGTGCGATAAGGCCGCCCCGATTACTTCTTGCTGCCATCGGCGTTGAACTGGGCGAGGAAGGCGATGAGGTCCTTGCGCTCGTCATCGTTCTTGACGCCGGCGAAGGCCATCTTGCCCTTGGGGGCGAGCACCTTGGGGTTGCTGATGTAGTTGTCCAGGGTGGCCTCGTCCCACACCTTGCCGGCGGCGGCGCCGTCCTTGATGTCGGCGGAATAGGCATAGCCCTCGAAGTGGGCCCACTTGGCGCCGACGATCCCGTTCAGGGGCGGGCCGACCTTCACCTTAGCGTCGGGGCCGATGGCGTGGCACGCCATGCACTTCTTGAAGGTGGTCTCGCCCTTCGCAACATCGGGATCCGCAAAGGCCGAGCCGGTAGCGGCAAGCATGAGAACCGAAGCCATAATGAGACGCATGAAGCTTTCCTCCCTCGACAGTCGCGACCGGCGATATTATTCACATATACGAATATATGAAAATACCCGCATCGCCCAAACCCTTGCTGCAGCGCACAAAAATCCTCCGTTGGAGGCAGCGCCGCGCCTCCTTAGCATGACTCCAGCAAACCCTCCGATGCGACCTTGAGACTAAGCGGGAGCCGTCGTGACCATCATTGTGAAGATCGGCGGCAGCCTGACGCGGGGCACGGCGCCGCACCGCCTGCTGGCGCGCCTTGCCGGCGAACCGGGGCTGGTGGTGGTGCCCGGCGGTGGGGCGCTGGCCGATCAGGTCCGCGCCGTTCAGCCGCAGTGGAACCTGTCCGACGGCGCCGCCCACCGCATGGCCCTGCTCGCCATGGAGCAGATGGCTCACGCCATGGCTGACCTCGAACCCCGCCTGCTGCCCGCCCGCACGCTCGCCGAGCTGACGCAAGCGGCAGCCCGGGGCGCCGCCCTGTGGTTCCCGGCAACCATGACGTTGGGCCATGCCGGCATAGCCGAAAGCTGGGACGTGACCTCGGACAGCCTCGCCCTGTGGCTTGCGATCGAGCTCAAGGCGGATCGGCTGGTGCTGGTGAAGGCGCCGGGCGCGCCCCTCCCCCCCTCCTCCGGCGACCGCGTGGCCGAGATCGCGGCCTGGTCGGCGGCGGGAGTGGTGGATGCGGCCTTTGCGACCATGGCGGTCCGGTTTACAGGCGATATTCTCGCCGTCCCCGCCGACGATGGGGACCGGCTCGACGCCGCCTTGGGCACCAGGGCGGGTGCCACCGAGTGGAACGAGGAAGCCAAGGAAGGTTCGCGTCCGTCATGACCGCCAAAGCGCCCCGCGCGAAAAAGCCCCGCTGGGCCTGGGCCCTTACCGGCTCCGGGCACTATTTCACGGAGAGCATCGAGATCATCCGCGCGCTTGAGGACGTGGACCTGTTCATCTCGGACGCGGCCGACGAAGTGCTGCGCATGTACAAGCAGGACAAGGAGCCGCTGCCGGCGCAGACCCAGGTGTTCCGCGACAACAGCGCCTCCTCCGCCTCCATCGGCCGCTTCTACCACGGCGAGTACCACACCCTCGTGGTGTCCCCGGCCTCGTCCAACACGGTGGCGAAGGCGGTGCATGGCATCTCCGACACCCTCGTCACCAACTGCTTCGCCCAGGCCGGCAAGTGCCGGGTGCCGGCCATCGTGTTCGCCTGCGACAGCCTGCCGGAGATGATCACCATGGCCCCGGAAGGCCCGGTGCCGGTCTATCCGCGCCGCATCGATCTTGAAAACACGCGCCTGCTCAAGGAGTTCGAGGCGACCACTGTGGCCGAGACCCTGGACGAGCTGCGCGACGCCATCGCCCGCCGCCGGGCGGAACTCGCCGCGCTCTTCCCCGCGCCGGCGGCCTGAGATGGCCGAGCGCGTCGCCCTCGTCACCGGGTCGCTGGCCGAGCCGCGCATCCGCCGCATCGCGGAGGAGATCGCGGACGAGGCGCTGGACCCGGTGGTGGTCAATGTGGGCGTGAAGGTTGCGGCCCTGATGACAGCGGAGATCGTGGAACGGCGCCTCAAGCTGCCGGAGCGCATCGACCGCGTGCTCATGCCCGGCCGCTTTCGCGGCGATCTCGACCGCCTCGCCACCCGCTTCGGCCTGCCCTTCGCGCGCGGGCCGGAGGAGGCCGCAGACATTCCGGCCTATTTCGGCAAGGGTCGCGGCGGCGCCGTGAACCTCGACCGGCAGGACGTGCTGCTTTTCGCCGAGATCGTGGACGCCACCCGCCTCTCCATCGACGAGCTTCTCACCCGCGCCCGCGTCCTGCGCGGCGAGGGCGCGGACGTGATCGACCTCGGCGCCCTGCCCGACAACCCCTTCCCCCACCTGGAAGAAGCCATCGCCGCTCTGAAAGCGGACGGCTTCAGGGTCAGCGTGGACAGCTTCGACCCGCAGGAACTGGCGCGCGGCACCCGCGCCGGGGCCGATTATCTCCTCAGCCTCAACGAGCACACCCTCGTCATCGCCGAGGAAGGCCCGGCCGTTCCGGTGCTGGTGCCGGCGCAGGCGGGGGATCTGGCCTCCCTCATCCGCGCGGTGGAATTGTGCGAGGCCAGGGGCCGGCCGTTTCTGGCCGATCCCATCCTCGATCCCATCCATCTGGGCTTCACCGCGTCGCTGCTGCGCTACGCCGAGCTGCGGCGGCTGAAGCCGGACATTCCCATCCTCATGGGCATCGGCAATGTCACCGAGCTGACCGATGCCGACACCACGGGCATGAATGCCCTGCTCATGGGCATCATCTCCGAATTGAGGCTGAACGCGGTGCTGGCGGTGCAGGTGAGCCCCCATTGCCGCACCGCCATCCGCGAGTTCGACCGGGCGCGGCGGGAATTCTTCGCCGCGCGGGAGGCGGGCGCCCTGCCCCAGGGCTTCGGCGGCGGCCTGATGGCCCTGCGTGACCGTCGCCCCTTCACCACCACGCCCGAGGAGGTGGACCGCCTCGCCGGCACGGTGGCCGACCGCAACTTCCGCATCGAGGTGACGGACAGGGGCATCCACGCCTACAACCGCGACGGTCACCATGTGGCGCGCGACCCGTTCGACCTGTTCCCCCACCTCAAGGTGGAGGACGACGGCGCCCACGCCTTCTATCTCGGCGTGGAAACGGCGCGGGCGGAGATCGCCCTGAAGCTGGGCAAGCGCTACGCCCAGGACGAGCCGCTGAAATGGGGCGTGGTGGGCGAGACCTCGGCCAGCGCCGAGGACGCCCACCGGTTGACTTTCAAGGAAGCGGGCTCGACCCTTTCCGCAAAGAAGAAGGGCGACGCCACGTGATCCGGGAGACCATCGTCACCACCCAATCGACCGCGGGCGAGCCCCATGTGGCGCCCATGGGCGCGACCCTCGTGGAGGGTGGCTACCTGCTCCAGCCGTTCCGGCCGTCGCGGACCCTGGACAACATGGCGGCGCAGGGCGTGGCGGTGGTGAACTTCACCGACGATGCCCGCGTGTTCGCCGGCTGCATCACCGGCCGGCACCGCTCATGGCCGACCGTGCCCGCCACCCGGCTCGACGGCGCGGTGCGGCTCGACCTGTGCCTCGCCCATGACGAGGTGGAAGTGACGCGGATGGAGGACGACCCCACCCGCCCGCGCTTCTTCTGCCGCATCGTCCACCGCGAGCAGCATGCCCCCTTCCTCGGCCTCAACCGGGCGGTGGCGGCGGTGCTGGAAGGCGCCGTGCTGGTGTCGCGCCTGCACATGATGGACCCCGAGCGGGTGGACCGGGAGATGAACTATCTCTCCATCGCCATCGAGAAGACCGCCGGCCCCGCCGAGCGCGAGGCATGGGACTGGCTGTGCGAGACCATCGCCGACCACCGGGCGCGGGCGGCATCATGACCCTGCATGTGACCCTGCCCCCGGCATCGCGGCTGGGCCTGCTCGCCTCCGTGGCCGATCTTGCCGAGATGGAGGTGGCGCTCGGCGCCGGCGCCGACATCGTGGACCTGAAGAACCCGGCCGAGGGGGCGCTCGGCGCCTGGGCGGAGGCGCCGCTCAAGGCCGCCGTCGCCCGCTGGCGCGCGGCGGGCTGCGTCACCGGCCTCAGCGCCACCGTGGGCGACCAGCCCCTGGACGCCGCGACCATCCTTGCCGCCGCCCGGCGCACCGCCTCGACCGGCGTGCCGCTGGTGAAGATCGGCTTTCCCCTGCCCTTGGACGGTGCCGGGGCGGCGCTGGCCCCGGTCCTCGATGCCCTGCGGCCGCTGGCGCTGGGGACGCGGCTCATCGCGGTTCTGTTCGCCGACCAGGATCCGGACCTCTCCACCATCGCCCAATTCGCCGAAGCCGGCTTCCACGGGGTGATGCTGGATACGGCGGACAAGGCGGCCGGCGGCCTCCTCGCCCACCTCCCGGTGCCGCGCCTCGCCGGCTTTGTGGCAGAGGCCAGGGCGGCCGGCCTGCTCACCGGCCTTGCGGGCTCCCTGAAGCTTCAGGACATCGCGCCTCTGGCAACGCTCAAACCCCACTATCTCGGCTTCCGCGGCGCCCTGTGCGCGACCGGGCGCACCAGCGCCCTCGACCCGGCACGGCTCGCTCGGGTGCGGGAGGAACTGAAGGGGCGTGTGGCGGCCTGACGGGATGGGATGGCTCCGGCGCTGTCCGCTTTCGGGCAATCAAGGCGAGCCGACCCGCGATCACTCCATCATGCCCGGCCTTGTGCCGGGTATCCACGACGAGCCGCCAGGATTGACTTGCGAAAGCTCATCCCGGCCGCAGGGCGTTGATGGCCGGGACAAGCCCGGCCATGAGGGCGCGTTATGGGCGACGGCTGTCCTGATGGCTCAAATGCGCCTTCAGCCCCACGTCGCCCGGAAGTTCCGGTAAAGCTGCTCCGCCGCCTTGCGGAACACCGGCATCTTCTCTTCCACAGCCTTCACCAGCAAAGCGCCGCCGCCGGGGCCGGTGATGGCCTCCAGCGCGCAGCGATATTCGGTGATCTCGCCCCATTCGGGCACCGTGTCGTCGGTCAGCTCCACATGATACTGGATGCCGAAGGCCCGCGCCCCCACCTGCAGCGCCTGGATGGCGCAATGGTCGTTGTGGGCCAGCACCTTGGCGCCTTCCGGCTGCTTCAGCACGGCGGCGCCGTGCCATTGCAGGGTCGGGAAGGTCGGCGGCAGGCCGGTGAAGAACACGGAGGCCTGCCCGTCCGGCGTAAGGGACACGTCGGTCACCCCCACCTCGGGGCGCGGCATGAGGCCCACCTTGCCGCCCAGCGCATCGGCCAGCAGCTGGTGGCCGAGGCAGACGCCGAGATAGGGCTTGCCGGTGGCCACCCACGCCCGGATCGCCGCCTTCTCGGCCACGAGCCAGGGGTGCTCCTCCTCCTGCCACACATCCATGGGGCCGCCGAACACCATGAGGGCGTCATAACCCTCGAGCGCTGGAATGGCCTCGCCCTCGTCCAGCTCCACAGCGTCCCAGATCACGCCGTCGGCGCGCATGAAGTCGCGGAAGCTGCCGGGGTGCTCGGCGGCTACGTGCTGGAAAACGAGGACTTTCAAGGGATTCTCCCGGGGCGGGCGGAGCGGGGGCACCCCATACTGGCGCACCGTCCGCCAGGCCGGCAAGGGTGTCACCGGGACGCGGATGTCGCGAACCGGTATCATTATAAAGTGTGACGCGGGGTTTGACCCGCCCACCCCGGCCCGCTACTCCCCCTCTCATCGGGGAGTAGCCACCGCCCGCGGGCGGGGCCGTGCCAACAGGCTTGCGCAAGGCGCGCATGGCACGGCCAGCCGAATCATCGGCCCGGCGAGACCGTGCACCACCCGTCCCGCGCGGACGGACGGGTGAGGCCGGTCTCCCTGTGTCCGCCCGGAACATCAGATGTCGCCTGCCACGATTCTCGTGCTCGCCATGAGCATGTCCGTCGATGCCTTTGCCGTCAGCGTCGGCCGAGGCGCCGCCCTGGGCCGTCCCCGCCTGTCCGAGGCCCTGCGCACCGGCGCCGTCTTCGGCGCAGTGGAAGCGGCCACCCCGCTCATCGGCTGGGCCGCCGGCATGGTCGCCAGCAGCTATCTGGAGGCCATCGACCACTGGATCGCCTTCGGCCTGCTGGCGGGGGTGGGGCTGCACATGCTGGTCGCCGCCTTCTCCCGGCGGGATGAAGAGGCGGACGACACGCCGCGCGGGCGCTCCATCTGGGTGCTTCTCGCCACCGCTCTGGGCACCAGCATCGACGCCATGGCGGTGGGGGTGTCGCTCGCCTTCCTGAACGTCAACATCGTGGTGGTGGCGCTGGCCATCGGCGCCATGAGCTTCCTCATGTCGTCCGGCGGCATGCTGGTGGGGCGCATGGTGGGGCAGAAGTTCGGCCGCCTGGCCGAGGTGGTCGCAGGCGTGGCCCTGTGCGGCCTCGGCCTCGCCATCCTCATCGAGCACCTGAGCGCGTGAGGGCGCGCAAGGCCCTCCTCGTGCCGGCAAACATTGACTCGGGCACGGTTCGCGATTAAGAACCCGCCACCTTTCGGGCCTTCAGCGGCCCGTTTGGCGTTTCACGCACCCGTGGCATCGTTCGGCAGCGCGCTGGATGAGCCTGTCGGTGGAAGGGGTTCCGGCACTGTGCTGGAATCCAGTCCGCAGAGGAGGGGCGCGATCCCAATTCAACCAAGACCATCAAGGATCCGCGTTACATGAGCAAGCGCATTGCGGCCAAGCACAAGATCGATCGCCGTATGGGCGAGAACATCTGGGGCCGCTCCAAGAGCCCGGTGAATCGTCGTGAGTACGGTCCCGGCCAGCACGGCCAGCGCCGTAAGGGCAAGCTGTCCGACTTCGGCGTGCAGCTGCGCG
The DNA here is from genome assembly GCF_043193975.1 of Xanthobacter versatilis. Lineage (NCBI taxonomy): Bacteria > Pseudomonadati > Pseudomonadota > Alphaproteobacteria > Hyphomicrobiales > Xanthobacteraceae > Xanthobacter > Xanthobacter versatilis. The sequence continues at coordinate 516,200 of NZ_JBAFVB010000002.1, forward strand.
CCAAGCAGAAGCTGAAGGGCTATTACGGCTCGATCGGCGAAAAGCAGTTCCACAAGGTGTATGTCGAGGCCTCGCGCCTCAAGGGCGACACGGGTGCCAACCTGATCGGCCTGCTGGAGCGCCGTCTCGACGCGGTGGTGTACCGCGCCAAGTTCGTGCCCACCATCTTCGCCGCCCGCCAGTTCGTCTCCCACGGTCACGTGAAGGTGAACGGCCAGCGCGTGAACATCCCGTCCTACCTGGTGAAGGTCGGTGACGTGGTTGAGGTGAAGGAAGCCTCCCGCCAGATGACCCTGGTGCTGGAAGCCCAGCAGCTCGGTGAGCGCGACGTGCCCGACTACATCGAGCTCGACGCCGGCAAGCTGGCGGCTCGCTTCGCCCGCATTCCGGAGCTGAACGAGGTGCCCTACCCGGTCCAGATGGAACCGAACCTCGTGGTCGAGTTCTATTCGCGCTGATCCATTCAGCGCCCGCCAAACGAAAAGGCCGCCCTCTCGGGCGGCCTTTTTGCTTTCGGGATCAAGGCAGCGGAGCCGGCCGCGATGCGGACGGCCACCTGCCGGGAGGGACGTTCAGCCCGCCTTCACCTCGGCCGCGGCCAGGGCGAGGAACTCGTCCATGTTGCGGCGGATCTGGTGGTCGGACACGTCCACGCTCTTGGCGTCGAAATCGCCCCGCAGCTTGCGGAACACGTCCTCGTCGCCGGCCTCCTGGAGATCGGCGACCACGACTTCCTTGGCATAGGCTTCAGCAGCCTCGCCGCTCAGGCCGAGGAGCTGGGCGGCCCACAGGCCGAGCTTCTTGTTGCGGCGGGCGACCGCCTTGAAGCGGGATTCCTCGTCGAGTGCGAAGCGCTTCTCGAACCCTTCCTCGCGCTTGTCGAACGTGGTCATGGCACCCCTCTTCCTGACGATTTGGCGGCACTGCCGGCCGGGATAGGATTGGCGGTCACACGACCGCGCGCGTGCCTTGAATATCTCTCACGTCACCCTAGATCAACGGCAGTGAAGCGCTGCCCCATGTCGCGTCCCGCCGCAGGCGGCGAAAACCGGTCCTGGCCGAGGGTGTGCAGGTGTTGGAAACACGAGCGGCGCGCACAAACCAGAGAGCAGGCATGCACAGGCGAACGTGGACGCGCGTTGTGTCGCGCCGCCTGATCGGCTAGTGTCCGAACGGGCTTGGTGTGAACTGGCAACATTCACCCCCGGTCCCGCCGAGGAGCGTCACCAGAACGGAGCCTTGGCAAACCCATGGATTTCCTCAATCAGCGGTATATTCCCATGAGCCGCCGCCGCCGAATCTACGAAGGCAAGGCGAAAGTCCTCTATGAAGGACCCGAGCCCGGCACACTCATCCAGCACTTCAAAGACGATGCCACCGCCTTCAATGCGAAGAAGCACGATGTCATCGACGGCAAAGGTGTGCTGAACAACCGGATCTCCGAGTACATCTTCTCGCGGCTGAACGACATCGGCGTGCCGACTCACTTCATCCGCCGGCTGAACATGCGCGAGCAGCTCATCCGCGAAGTGGAGATCATTCCGCTCGAGATCGTGGTGCGCAACGTCGCCGCCGGCTCCATCTCGACCCGTCTCGGGATCGAGGAAGGCACGCCGCTGCCGCGCTCCATCATCGAGTTCTATTACAAGAACGACGCGCTCAACGACCCAATGGTGTCGGAAGAGCACATCACCGCCTTCGGCTGGGCCACCACCCAGGAAATCGACGACATCATCGCGCTCGCGATCCGCGTCAACGACTTCCTGTCGGGCCTCTTCCTCGGCGCCGGCATTCGTCTTGTGGATTTCAAGATGGAATGCGGTCGCCTGTGGGAAAACGACATGATGCGGATCGTCGTGGCCGACGAGATCAGCCCCGATTCGTGCCGGCTGTGGGATATCAAGTCCAACGACAAGATGGACAAGGACCGCTTCCGCCGCGACATGGGCGGCCTCGTCGAGGCCTACAGCGAAGTGGCGCGCCGGCTCGGAATCCTCATGGAGAATGATCCGACCCAGGGCAAGGGCCCGGTTCTGGTCAAGTGAGCCAGGTGAAGTGAGGCGTTGAGCCTTGCTACCGAAAAATGCTAGGCGGGGGCCGGATAGGCCCCCGTTTGCATTACAGCACGGCCCCGCCGCCCTGCGTCGCGGGCCGATGACAGAACAACAGGTGCCATGAAGGCGAAGGTGTCATGAAGGCAAAGGTGTCATGAAGGCCCGCGTGATCGTCACCCTGAAGTCGGCGGTGCTGGATCCGCAGGGCAAGGCCATCGAGGGCGCGCTGCGCTCGCTCGGCGTCGCGGGCGTGCAGAGCGTGCGGCAGGGCAAGGTGTTCGACGTGGAGCTGGCCGGCAACGACCGGGCTTCCGCCGAGGGCGCCCTGAAGGATGCCTGCGACAAGCTCCTCGCCAATACCGTGATCGAGACCTACAAGGTCGAGTTCGCGGAGTGATGCGCCATGGGCGATGTGCTAGCATTTCGAATGCCGCATCGCCTGATCGAACGCCGGCTCGCCCTTGCCTGTGCCTTTGGCCGGTGCCACTGGCCTGCGCCCATTGAGAGATCATGAAACCAGCCGTCATCCTCTTCCCCGGCTCCAACCGTGAGCAGGACGCCGTGCGCGCGCTGCGCCTCGTCGCGGGCGCGAAGCCGCAGGTGGTCTGGCACGCCGAGCATGAGCTGCCTCCCGGCACCGACCTCGTCGTGCTGCCCGGCGGCTTCTCCTATGGCGATTATCTGAGGTGCGGCGCCATCGCGGCCCGCGCCAACATCATGGAGGCCGTGCGCGCCCATGCGGCCCGCGGTGGCCTGGTGCTGGGCATCTGCAACGGCTTCCAGATCCTGTGCGAGGCCGGCCTCTTGCCCGGCGTGCTGGTGCGCAACGCCCGCCTGCGCTTCGTCTGCCGCGAGGTGCTGCTGCGGGTGGAGCGGGCTGATACCGCCTTCACCAAGGCCTATCGCAAGAGCGACCTCATCCGCATTCCCGTCGCCCATGGCGAGGGCAACTACACGGCGGACGAGACCACCATCGCCCGGCTGGAGCACGACGGGCGCATCGCCTTCCGCTACGCCCGCCGCGACGGCCAGATCGACCAGACCGATGGTCCCAACGGTGCCATCAACGGCATCGCCGGCATCTATTCCGAGAAGTTCAACGTGCTTGGAATGATGCCGCATCCCGAAAATTACATCGAACCGGAAATCGGCCCCACCGACGGCCGCGGCCTGTTCGAAAGCCTCGCCGGAGCCCTGAAGGCGGCGTGACCACGCCCCTCAATTCGGATCGAACCGCTGTGAATTCCATTCCCAACACGTCCCGCATCACCCCGGAGCTGGTGGCCGAGCATGGCCTGAAGCCCGAGGAATACGAGCACTTCGTGAAGCTGATCGGCCGCGAGCCGTCGATCACGGAGCTTGGCATCGTCTCGGCCATGTGGAACGAGCACTGCTCCTACAAGTCGTCCAAGGTCTGGCTGCGCACCCTGCCCACCAAAAGCCCGCGGGTGATCCAGGGGCCGGGCGAGAATGCGGGCGTGGTGGACATCGGCAACGGCCTGGCGGTCGTCTTCAAGATGGAAAGCCACAACCACCCCTCCTTCATCGAGCCCTACCAGGGTGCGGGGACGGGCGTGGGCGGCATCCTGCGCGACGTGTTCACCATGGGCGCGCGGCCCATCGCAGCGCTCAATTTTCTGCGCTTCGGCGACTGCCACAATGTGAAGACCCGCCGGCTGTTGGCGGGCGTGGTGGCCGGCATCGGCGGCTATGGCAATTCCTTCGGCGTGCCCACGGTGGGTGGCTCGGTGGGCTTCCACAAGCGCTACAACGGCAACATCCTGGTCAATGCCATGGCAGTGGGCCTCGCCCGGGCGGACGAGATCTTCTACGCCGCCGCCACCGGTGTGGGCCGCGCCATCGTCTATCTGGGCTCCAAGACCGGCCGCGACGGCATCCACGGCGCCACCATGGCCTCGGCCGAGTTCGGCGCCGATGCCGAGGAGAAGCGCCCGACCGTGCAGGTGGGCGATCCCTTTGCCGAGAAGCTGCTGCTGGAAGCCTGCCTCGAAATCATGAAGGCGGGCTGCGTGGTGGCGATCCAGGACATGGGCGCCGCCGGCCTCACCAGCTCGGCTGTGGAGATGGGCGCCAAGGGCGGCCTCGGCGTGGAACTGAACCTCGACGCCGTGCCCTGCCGCGAAACCGGCATGACTGCCTACGAGATGATGCTGTCCGAGAGCCAGGAGCGCATGCTCATGGTGATCGCCGACGGCAAGGAAGACGAGGCCGAGGCCATCTTCCGCAAGTGGGGGCTGGACTTCGCCATCGTCGGCCGCACCACCGACACCCTGCGCTTCGTGGTGAAGCACAATGGCGTGGTGGAAGCCGACCTGCCCATCAAGGAACTGGGCGACCAGGCCCCCGAATACCGCCGCCCCTATGAGGAGCCGCTGCCGCGTCCGGTGGTGGCGCCCGAGGACGTGCGCACCAACGCCTCCGTGGCCGATGCCCTGGAGCGGCTCATCGCCTCGCCGGACCTGTGCTCCAAGCGCTGGGTGTGGGAGCAGTACGACCACCTCATCGGCGGCAATACCGTGCAGCGGCCGGGCGGCGACGCCGCCGTGGTGCGCATCGAGGACGGCCCCAAGGCCCTGGCCCTGACCACCGACGTGACGCCCCGCTATTGCGAGGCCGATCCCTTCGAGGGCGGCAAGCAGGCGGTGGCCGAAGCCTGGCGCAACCTGACCGCCGTGGGGGCGACCCCCATCGCCGTCACCGACAACCTCAATTTCGGCAATCCCGAGAAGCCGGAGATCATGGGCCAGTTCGTGGCCTGTGTGAAAGGCATCGGGGCGGCCTGCGAGGCGCTGGACTTCCCGGTCGTGTCCGGCAACGTCAGCCTCTACAACGAGACCAACGGCAAGGGCATCCTGCCGACCCCCGCCATCGGCGGCGTCGGCCTGATCGAGGACCTGCACAAGTCCATGACGCTCGCCTTCAAGGCCGCCGGCGAGCCGGTGCTGCTGGTGGGCAAGACCACGGGCTGGCTCGGGGCCTCCGCGTTCCTCAACACCGTGTGCGAGCGCGAGGACGGGGCGCCGCCCCCGGTGGACCTCATCGCCGAGAAGCGCAACGGCGACTTCGTGCGCGGCCTGATCCGCGACGGCATCGCCACCGCCGTGCATGATGTCTCCGACGGCGGACTGCTCATCGCCATCGCCGAGATGGCCATGGCCGGGCGCGTGGGCACCTCGCTCGAAGCCCCGCCGGCCGGCATGGACCCCTATGCCTGGTGGTTCGGCGAGGACCAGGCCCGCTACGTGATCACCGTCCCCTCGGGACAGGGCGCCGAAGTGATCCACAAAGCGGAAATGGCCGGCGTGCCCATGGTCAAGATCGGCAAGACCGGCGGCGACCGCTTGATCCTCCCCGACGACCGCTCGATAGTCGTGGAATCGCTGCGCGACCGGCACGAGACGTGGCTGCCCATCTATATGGGTGCCTCGTCCTGATCCTGTCCGCTGTTTTGAGGACCATGCGACCATGCCCATGAATGCCCGCGAGATCGAGCAGCTCATCAAGGATGCGCTGCCCGACGCGACGGTGGTGATCGAGGATCTGGCCGGCGACGGCGACCACTATGCCGCCCGCATCGTGTCCGCGGCGTTCCGCGGCAAGAGCCGGGTGCAGCAGCACCAGATGGTCTATGCCGCTCTCAAGGGGAACATGGGGGGCGTGCTCCACGCCCTCGCCCTCCAGACAGCCGCGCCGGACTGATCCGGGAACCGGACGGGCCCTCACCGGGCGTCGGTGTTCACGCGGCAGTGCACAACGCCACGGGCGGCGCCCCGTCGAACCCCTTGCGCTTTGCCGCCTGAGGGCCGATCTTGAAGCATGCTGGCCCTCATTCGGCCGATCAGAATGGATTTGAGACCATGGGTATTCGTGAAGACATCGACGCCATCGTGAAGTCTGGTGACGTGGTCCTGTTCATGAAGGGCACGCCCCAGTTTCCGCAGTGCGGCTTTTCCGGGCAGGTGGTGCAGATCCTCGATCACGTGGGCGTCCCGTTCAAGGGCGTGAACGTGCTTGAAAACGACGCCGTCCGGCAGGGTATCAAGGACTACGCCAACTGGCCGACCATCCCGCAGCTCTACATCAAGGGCGAGTTCGTGGGTGGCTGCGACATCGTGCGCGAGATGTTCCAGGCCGGCGAGCTGACCACCTTCCTTGAGGAAAAGGGCGTCGCCATCCGCGACCGCGCCATCGGCTGAGTGTTCGAGCGGCGTGACCACGCCTGATCCGGCGCCCGCCGCGCCGCTCGCTCTCAAGCTTGCCCTCAGCCTGGGGCTGCTGGCGAACGCTGGCCTTGCGATCCTGCTTATCGCCATTTCCGGCTTCGTCTTCGGCGCCCAGGAAGGCGCCAACGGCGAAGCCTCCGCCGTGGCCGGCTGGGGCTCGACCCTCGCCATCAGCGTGCTGGCCCCTGTCGTCGGCCTGATGGTGTGGCGCCGCGGCCGGCATCAGCTTGCCCTCGCCATGGTCTGGCTGCCGCCGCTGGCTCTAATGGTCGGTGCGCTGGTGGTGCTCTGAGGGCCAGACGGCGATCGTCGCGCAGCGCTGTCGAATTCCAGATAAATCAAAGGGCCGGCGCGCCAAGCTCACCGGCCCTTTGTTATTCCAGGCCCCCAGCCGGCTGCGCCGGGCTGACCGGCCCGGCGCTATTCCAGACCCGCCTGCCGCTTGGCGGCGGTGAGGGTGTTCTGGAGCAGGCAGGCGATGGTCATGGGGCCGACGCCGCCCGGAACCGGGGTGATCAGGCCGGCGATGCCCTGCGCTTCCTGATAGGCCACGTCGCCCACCAGGCGCGTCTTGCCGTCGGGCTTGGGAATGCGGTTGATGCCCACGTCGATCACGGTGGCGCCGGGCTTGATCCAGTCGCCGCGCACCATCTCCGGCCGGCCCACGGCGGCGACCAGGATGTCGGCGGTGCGGCACTCGCCGGGCAGGTCGCGGGTGCGCGAATGGGCGATGGTGACGGTGCAATCCTCTTTCAGCAGCAGCTGTGCCGCCGGCTTGCCAACGATGTTGGAGCGCCCCACCACCACTGCCTTGAGGCCGGAAAGGTTGCCCAGGTGGTGCTTCAGCAGCATCACGCAGCCGAGCGGCGTGCACGGCACCAGCGCGTCGAGGCCCACAGCGAGGCGGCCGGCATTCACCACATGGAAGCCGTCCACGTCCTTGGCCGGATCGATGGTGGAGAGCACCTTCATGGCATCGATCTGCGCCGGCAGCGGCAGCTGAACCAGAATGCCGTTCACTGCCGGATCGGCGTTGAGTCGGGCGATCAGCGCCAGCAGCTCGGTCTCGGGCGTGTCCACCGCGAGCTTGTGCTCGAAGGAGGTCATGCCGGCCTCAAGGGTCTGGGCAGCCTTGTTGCGCACATAAACCTGGCTGGCCGGGTCCTCGCCCACGAGGACCACGGCAAGGCCCGGCTTGATCCCGTGGGCGGCGCCGAGGCGGGCCACCTCCTCGGCAATGCGGGCCCGGAGCCCGGCTGCGAATGCCTTTCCGTCGATGGGCCTGGTCTCGATCACCACATCCCCCATATGCCTCGGTCCCGTCGGCAAGGGTGGACGGGCCGTCTGCCCGCCGGCCACGGCGCGCCTCATCCAGGGAAGGGCGGTGCCGCGCGCGGGCCTGATGCTCCCCGACCTTGTGTCCACCACGTGGGGCAAAGGCAAGGCCTGAACCACGCCTCATCGCCGCAGTGCAGGCAATGTCCCGCCACGCCGCAGATGCCCCAGGCCGGAGCACATCGCCTTATAGAGATAATAATTTTCTTGAAAAGAAAAAAGTTATCTCAGCTCGGGCCCGACACGGCGGCGCCGGTAGCTGCCACACCGGCAGCCGCGACACCGGCCTGCGCCACGGACTGCCGCTCCAGCATGGCAATGGCGGCCGCAAGCGGCAGCGGCGGCGCGAACAGATAGCCCTGCGCCTGCTGGGCGCCGAAGGCCCTGAGGAAGCGCAACTGCTCGCGCGTCTCCACCCCTTCCGCGGTCAGGGTGATGCCGAGGGAGCGGCCGAGCCGGATCACATATTCCACGATGGCCGACGCATCCCGGTCGGTGGCCATGTTGAGGATGAAGGACTTGTCGATCTTGATCTTGGTGATGGGGAAGCGCCGCAGGTGAACCAGAGAGGCATGGCCGGTGCCGAAATCATCGAGGGCGATCCGTACCCCCATGTCCCGCAGTTTCTGCAGTGCCTCCTGGCCGTCGCTCGCGGCGTCGAGGATGGCGCTTTCGGTGATCTCGATCTCCAGCCGTGCCGGATTGAACCCGGTTTCGGCCAGTGCCGTGACCACCATGCCGAAGATGGCCCCCTGCCGCAGGTTCAGCGCCGACATGTTCACCGACAGCGTCACCTCAGGCAGGGCCCGCGCTTCCATCAGGGCCGTGCGCAACACATAGGCATCGAACCGCCCCATGAGGCGTGAGGTCTCGGCCACAGCCAGAAAGGCGCCCGGCAGGAGCCGCCCCTGGGTGGGATGGTCCCAGCGGGCCAGCGCCTCGAAGCCGACGACGCGCTCGCTCTCCACATCCACCTGGGGCTGGTAGACCAGCGTGATTTCGCGCTTGTCCAGCGCCGCCGCCAGTTCCGTCTCGATGCGCCGATGCTCGATCCGCTCCGCGTCGAACCCCGGCTCGAACCGACGGTAGAGGCCGGTGCCGTCGGCCTTGGCCCGGTAGAGGGCGACATCAGCGAGCCGCATCAGCTCCGCGCCGGTGGCGGCGTCCCGGGGCAGGCGCGCCGCGCCCACGCAGGCGCTCAGGCTCAGGTCGCCGCCCTGCTCCAGCAGGACCGGCGGCGCCAGTTCCCTGAACAGCCGCTCCACGGCGTGATCAAGATCCGCGTCGTTCCGGCAGGGGACCATGGCCACGAACTCGTCGCCGCCAAAGCGCGCAACAACGCTCCCCTCCCCCAGCGACTCCTCGGTCCGCCGGGCGAAGGCGCGCAGCAGGTCGTCGCCGGCGGCATGGCCGGCGCTGTCATTGATGACCTTGAAGTCGTCGAGGTCGACGAACAGCAGCGCCAGCGTCTCCCCATTCCGGCGCCGGGCGATGGCGGCGTCCAGCGCCTCGATGAAGGCGCCCCGGTTCAGCAGGCCGGTCAGGTAGTCGCGCGCGGCCAGCTCCCGCGCCTTGGCCTCACTGGCGACAAGGTCAGCCGCCATCCGGCGGGCCCGGATCATAAGCACCAGGAACAGCACGGCGAGAAGGCTGGCGAGCACGGCGGCGGCCGGCATCAGCGTCCACAGCATCTTGCTGCCGGGATGCGCGCCCCGCCACACCAGCTCCGCCTCCGAGCCGTCGTAGAGGTTGGGGATGAAGACACCCGCTTCCCGGCCGCCATGGAGCGGCCGGTGGATCAGCTCCACCTCCTCAAGGCTCGCGGGAGCGCCCACCATCCGCAGGAACTCAGGGTCGATGATATCGACCGTGATGGCCACCAGCGGCTGGGCCAGGTCGAGCCCCTCGACCTTTTCGTCGAAGGGGCGGGCCACCATCAATCCGGCCGCGTCGTCCGTGGCCACCACGCCCGAGAGCGCTGCCTTCTGCCCGTCGGCCAGCGCCCGCTCGATGGCGGGGCGGATCCAGCTGTAGGCCCGCAGCTCATTCTGCTCGCCCCGCTCGGAGGAATAGACGACACGGCCCCTGGCGTCGGTGATGTAGACGAACTCGAAGCCGAATCCGTCATTGAGCTTCTGGCCGAAGTGCCGATGCAGGGGTGTCATGTCCCCCAGTACCAGTTGGCGCAGGGCTTGCCGCTCGTCGTTGGTAGCGACAAGCGCCTGCTCCATCACCGTTTCGCGGGCGCGCAGGGAGGAGAGAAGAGCGGCTCGCTCGCGGGTGCGCGCCTTGTCGTCCTGGCGCAGCCCCGCCAGCACGAAGACCGTGACCAGACCCGCGACCAAAAGCGCGAGCGCCATCAGTCCCGCCAGGAGGGAACGATAAGCGGGGCTACCCTGGCGACGGGGAATGATACCGCCCTCCTTCATGGGCTGCCGTGATGGGCTGGGACGTCATCAGCCGCGGATGGGGGCCGGGTGTGGGTGCGCGTCAAATCATCCACGCGGTACCGCGGATAGGCGATTTGTCCGATAGATTTCCCGACGGCGCAAGAGTTTCCGGCCCAACGGCCGCGCTCTGCCAACCCCCTGCAACCCAAAGGAGATCAGCCGCCGTCTCGGTTGAAGAGCGGTATCGGCCCCCTAGGCGCCGAACCACCAGGTGGCGAGACCGAGAAAGGCGAAGAAACCCACCGTATCCGTCACCGTGGTCACGAACACGCCCGACGCCACGGCCGGGTCGAGCTTCAGCCACGAGATGGCAAGCGGGATGAGGATGCCGAACAGGCCCGCCGCCATCATGTTCATCACCAGCGCGCTGGCGATGACGGCGCCGAGCTGGACGTTGGCGAACCACGCGCCGGCGATGAGACCAAGCATGCAGGCCAGCGCCAGCCCGTTGAACAGCCCCACCAGCACCTCGCGCGAGACGATGCGGCGAGCGTTGTGGCTGGACAATTCCTTGGTGGCGAGGGCGCGCACCGCCACTGTCATGGTCTGGGTGCCGGCATTGCCCCCCATGGAGGCGACGATGGGCATGAGCACCGCCAGCGCCACCATCTTCTCGATGGTGGCCTCGAACAGGCCGATGATGGAGGCGGAGATGAAAGCCGTGCCGAGATTGACCACCAGCCAGGGCAGGCGGCTTTTGGCGGTGTAGGCGACGCTATCGGACAGCTCCTCGTCGGAGCCGACGCCGGCGAGGGCGCGCAGGTCCTCGTCCGCCTCTTCCTGGATCACGTCCACCACGTCGTCGATGGTCATGACGCCCACGAGCCGGCCGGCATCGTCCACCACGGGTGCGGAGACAAGGTTGTAGCGCTCGAACAGGCGCGCCACGTCCTCCTGGTCGTCGGTGGCTTTCACCCCCTTCAGCTGCTCGGTCTTCACCTGGGTCACCAGCATGGTGCGCCTTGTGCGCAGCAGCCGGTCGAGGGAGACCGAGCCCACCAGCCGATAGGCCGGGTCCACCACGAACACCTCGTAGAAGGTCTCGGGCAGGTCCGGCGTCTCGCGCATGTAGTCGATGGTGCGGCCCACGGTCCAGAACGGCGGCACCGCGATGAACTCGGTCTGCATGCGCCGGCCGGCGCTGTCCTCGGGATAGTCGAGGGAGCGCCGCAGGGCCACCCGTTCGGGCGCCGGCAGGTGCTGAAGCACCGCCGCCATCTCTTCCTCGTCGAGATCCTCGAGGATGTAGACGGCATCGTCCGAATCGATGTCCCGCATGCCGCGCGCGACGGTGAGCGGCGACAGCCCGCGCAGGATGCCGACGCGAACCGTCTCGTCCAGCTCGGTCAGGGCGGTGAAATCGAAGGCCGGGCCCAGCATCTCGATGAGCCGGCGGCGCTCGTCGCCGTCCAGTTCCTCGATGAGATCGCCCATGTCGGCTTCGTGGAGGTCGCCCGTGAGCGCCCTCAGCCGGTCCACGTCGCGGGCGGCGATGGCCGCGCGGATGGCCTCCCGGAACCCGTCGGCCAGGTTGCCGTCGGAATCGCGCACCTGAGGCAGGGCATCCGCAGCTTCGGCGACAGGCGCGTCGGCATCCTCGCGCATGGGGTCCTCCCGGTCTTCGCGGCGGGGGTCGGGCACCCGCTCCGCTCAGGGGCTCGGGCACGGATCTGGGGGCAGGCCAGGCTTCCCGCCAAGGCCATGAGGCCGCGGTCGGGGAAGGATCGTACACCGTTCCCGGCCCGGGAGCCGGATCCGCCCCGATGATCAGGGCGAAACGTGAGAATGGTTGACCGATCGGAATGTGCTCTAGAGGCATGCCGGCCATTTGTGAAGCCTGCACGGGCACTTCTTTGAAAAAGCTGACAAAAGAGCCGAGATCCGCTGAAGCTGCCTTTCTTTCTCCCGACTGCGGACTTAAAGCGGAATATCATCAGCCTGCACTGCAGGAGTGTCGTGCAACTTATTGTTATAATTTAGTTTTTGTAGGATCTAGCGCATGGCGACGAATGCAGGGGAAATCGGCGGCATGGTCTCCTTCATACGGCGCGTGGCGGTGCTTCTCGGCCTGCTCCTCCCCCTTAGCGTCACGGGCGCGCACGCCGCCGACCCCTGCCCCGGGCGCGCCGACGCTCTCGGCACTGCGCGGGTCCTGGAGCTCGACCCCAAGGGCGTGCGGGTGGGAACCAAGTCGTTTCCCGCCACCCTGCCGCTGGCGCCCAAGGAAGTGGTGCTGACCTTCGATGACGGCCCCTGGCCCAGGACCACCGCCGCCGTCCTCGACGCCCTGAAGGCAGAGTGCGTCCACGCCACCTTCTTCCTCATCGGCGAGAATGCGAAGGCCCGTCCCGAGCTGGTGCGCCGCGCCCTGGCCGAGGGCCACACCATCGCCCACCACACCATGACGCACCCCGCCGCGACCCTGGCCAAGATCCCGTTCGCGGCCGCGGTGAAGGAGATCGAGAGCGGCATCGCCGCCGACGAAAAGGCTGCCTATGGCGCCAGCGGGCCGGCGCCCCGCGTGCCCTTCTTCCGCTTCCCCGGCTTTGCCTCGACGCCCGAGCTGCTGACCTATCTGGACAGCAAGGGCATCGCCGTGTTCGGCGCCGACTTCTGGGCCAGCGACTGGAACGTGATGACCCCCGAGGCGGAGCTGGACCTGGTGCTGAAGCGGCTTGACGCGGCGGGGGGTGGCATCGTGCTGTTCCACGACACAAAGAGCTACACTGCGGCCATGATTCCCGGCTTCCTGCGCGCCCTCGCCGAGCGCGGCTACAAGGTGGTGCACGTGGTGCCGAAAGCGCCCGGGTGAGCATTCAGAAACCCGAGGCGCTGAACGTCCGTCGATTTCCCGAAACAGGGAAGGCCTTACCCGGCCTTACCCACGAGGGTCGGGCCAAAAGAAAACGGCCCGTTCGGACATGCCGAAAACGGGCCGTTTTCTTTGAGCACCAATACCTGGTGCGGACGAGAGGACTCGAACCTCCACGGGTCTCCCCACTAGCACCTCAAGCTAGCGCGTCTACCAATTCCGCCACGACCGCAGTCAGGGATGGCTCCGTCGGGGGGATCCTGTGAGGACCGCTCCCAGCCGGGGGCCATCGTCTAACAGATCACATTGGCGGCTACAAGTGTCTCCCGTACCACCCCGGCCGATCCGCCCTGAGCCTGTGGACGACGCGGTCCGAAGCCCGCTGCGACGCGGGCGGGACTGCAAGATCAAGCAATGCCTCTCAGCGCCTCCGGCACTCTAGTATCCGTTCGGCCAGCCTGGCCAAGGCCCAATGGCACGTTTGGGGGGACTGGACCCCACGGCGCGATGGATTAAACCATCTCCCATGATTGCCTCCGCCCCCCGCGCCAGCCTCGAAACCCAGTTCCAGCCCACCGACCCCGAAGCCCCGCCGGTGGACTGGACCGTCAGCGATAGTCTCGTCCCCTACCCCGAAGCACTCGCCGCCATGGAGGCGCGCGTCGCCGCCATCGCCGAGGGCACGGCCCGCGAATGCGTCTGGCTGCTGGAACACCCGCCGCTCTACACCTCTGGCACCAGCGCCCGCCCCGAGGATCTCGTGGATGCGCGCTTTCCCGTCTACGAGACCGGGCGCGGCGGTCAGTTCACCTATCACGGCCCCGGCCAGCGCGTGGCCTATGTGATGCTCGACCTGAAGCGCCGCTCGCCGGACGTACGCCGCTATGTGAGCGCGCTGGAGGCGTGGATCATCGGCACCCTGTCGGCGTTCAACGTGACCGGCGAGCGGCGGGAGGACCGGGTCGGCGTCTGGGTGCGGCGGCGCGGCGGCGGCGAGGACAAGGTCGCCGCCATCGGCATCCGGGTGCGACGCTGGGTGACCTTCCACGGCATCTCGCTGAACGTGGAGCCGGACCTGTCCCATTTCGGCGGCATCGTGCCCTGCGGCGTGCGCGAGCACGGAGTGACGAGCCTCGCCGATCTTGGCCTGCCGGTCACTATGGGCGAGGTCGATTCGGTGCTGCGCGTGGCGTTCGAGACCGTGTTCGGCCCGACCGTTCCGGCAGAGGCGCCAACCGCCGGAGAGGCGGGCGAAGGCTGATCCGGATGGGCTTGAGGTGTGGGCCAAGGGTCAGCCCCGCGCGGTGTTTGACCTCGATCCGCCCGCCACCTGTCGATGACAAACGCCGGCGGCATAAGGCGCCCTCAGATCAGGGGGCACGCGACCTGACGATGCACGCCTGCCGTTCAATCGAACGCATTCCGCGAGCCGCTGCCCGCACAAAGCATATGCCGTTAGCGACGTGCCGGCCCCCCTGCCGCACCTCGGCAGGAGGATCGGTTCCCAAGAACCGACCGTGGCTCAGCCGGCCATCGCGGCTGCGATGGCGTCGAGGGCGGCTTCCGCCTTGGCACCGTCGGGACCGCCGGCCTGCGCCATGTCGGGACGGCCGCCACCGCCCTTTCCGCCCAGGGCTTCCGAACCCACGCGCACCAGCGCCACCGCATCGAAGCGGGCGGTGAGATCGGCGGTGACGCCGACCACGATGCCGGCCTTGCCGTCGGAGGTGACGCCAACGATGGCCACGACGCCGGACCCGATCTGCTTCTTGCCTTCGTCCACCAGGCCCTTGAGATCCTTGATCTCGATGCCTTCCACCCGCCGGGCGAGAAGCTTGATGTCGCCCACCGTGCGCACCGCGTCTCCCGACGCCTCGCCGCCGCCGCCCATGGCGAGCTTCTTGCGGGCCTCGGCCAGTTCGCGCTCAAGCCGGCGGCGCTCCTCCACCAGGGTCGCGACCCGCGCTTCCACCTCGGCCACCGGCGCCTTGAGCACCGCCGCGGTCCCCGCCAAGGCGGCGGAAGCGGCGTTGAGGTGCCGGCGCGCGGCATCGGCGGTCAGCGCCTCGATGCGCCGGACCCCGGACGCCACGGCGCTTTCCGACAGCACCGAGATGAGGCCGATGTCGCCGGTGCGCTTCACATGGGTGCCGCCGCACAGCTCCACCGAATAGGGCGCGCCATTGCCGTCATCGGTGCCCATGGACACCACGCGCACCTCGTCGCCGTACTTCTCGCCGAACAGCGCCCGCGCACCCGAGGTGATGGCGTCGTCGACAGCCATGATGCGGGTTTCCACCGGCTCGTTGCGCAGCACGAAACGGTTGGCAATGGTCTCCACCTCGGCAAGCTCGCCGCCGCTCAGGGGCTTGGGGTGGGAGAAGTCGAACCGCAGCCGGTCCGGCGCCACCAGCGACCCCTTCTGCGCCACGTGGTCACCGAGCACCCGCCGCAGCGCCTCGTGCAAAAGGTGGGTGGCGGAATGGTTGGCGCGCACGGCGGCGCGGCGGGCGTGGTCCACCTCCAGCACCAGCGCGGTGCCGCGCTTCAAGGTGCCGGTCTCGACCTTCACCTCGTGGACGAACAGGTCGCCGAGCTTCTTCTGGGTGGCCACCACCTGCGCGGCGACACCGCCCTCCCCGCTCACGCGGCCGATATCGCCCACCTGGCCGCCCGATTCGGCATAGAAGGGCGTCTGGTTGAGGATGACGAGGCCCTTCTCGCCAGCGGCGAGGCTGTCCACCACGGCGCCATCGCGCACCAGGGCCGCAACCACGCCCTCCGCCTTCTCGGTCTCGTAGCCGAGGAATTCGGTCGCACCCACCTCGTCGCGCACGGAGAACCACAGCGTATCAGTGGCCGCCTCGCCAGAGCCGGCCCAGCTCGCCCGGGCCTCCGCCTTCTGTCGCGCCATGGCGGCATCGAACGCCGTGGTGTCCACCGAGATGCCGCGGGCGCGCAGGGCGTCCTGCGTCAGGTCCAGGGGGAAGCCGTAGGTGTCGTAGAGCTTGAACGCCACCTCACCGGGAAACTGCCCGCCGGACGTCAGCCCCGTGCTTTCTTCTTCCAAGATGGAGAGGCCGCGCTCCAGGGTGCGGCGGAAGCGCGTCTCCTCCAGCAGCAACGTCTCTTCGGCGAGGGATTCGGCGCGAACGATCTCGGGATAGGCCCGGCCCATCTCGCGCACCAGCACCGGCACGAGACGGTGCATGAGCGGATCCTTGGCCCCCAGAAGCTGGGCGTGGCGCATGGCGCGACGCATGATCCGGCGCAGCACATAGCCGCGCCCCTCGTTGGAAGGCAGCACCCCGTCGGCGGTGAGGAAAACCGAGGCGCGCAAATGATCGGCGATGACGCGATGGCTCGCCTTCTGCGGGCCGTCGGGGTTCACTGAGGTCAGCTCGGCCACCTCGGCGATGAGGGCGCGCATGAGGTCGGTGTCGTAATTGTCGTGCACGCCCTGGAGCACGGCCGAGACCCGCTCGAGGCCCATGCCGGTGTCGATGGACGGCCGCGGCAGCGCCAAGCGCTCGCCCCCCGGCAGCTGCTCGAACTGCATGAAGACGAGATTCCAGATCTCGATGAAGCGGTCGCCATCCTGGTCCGGCGAACCGGGCGGGCCGCCGGGCACGTTCGGGCCGTGGTCGAAGAAGATCTCCGAGCAGGGGCCGCACGGGCCGGTGTCGCCCATGGACCAGAAGTTATCGGAGGTGGGGATGCGGATGATCTTGTCGTCGCTCAGGCCCGCGATCTTCTTCCACAGGCCATAGGCTTCCTCGTCCTCACTGAAGACGGTGACCACGAGGCGGTCGCGCGGCAGCTCAAAGGTGCGGGTGACGAGGTTCCATGCCAGCTCGATCGCCCGGTCCTTGAAATAATCGCCGAACGAGAAATTGCCGAGCATCTCGAAGAAGGTGTGGTGCCGCGCGGTGTAGCCCACATTGTCGAGGTCGTTGTGCTTGCCGCCGGCGCGCACGCATTTCTGCGAGGTGGCCGCGCGGGAATAGGGCCGCTTCTCGACGCCGGTGAAGACGTTCTTGAACTGCACCATGCCCGCATTGGTGAACATGAGCGTCGGGTCGTTCTGCGGCACGAGGGGCGAGGACGCGACCGCCTCATGGCCCTCTTTGACGAAGTAGTCGATGAAGCTCGACCGGATCTCGTTGACGCCGCTCATGTGCCGGCCACAATCCTTCGGTGCCGGTCCCAGCGCGGAATCCGGCTCTGGTGATCGCTTCGCGCCAGCGTCGCCCGAAGGCCCGCCGCGCGGTTCCGGCGAAGGCGCGATGACGCCTGCCGGAACCGGGTTCGTTTAGCGATGGGTGCGCCGCTTGTCCAGAAACGCCTCAGCGATCCATCAGGCGTCAGCCGGGTCGCCGTCGGCGTCATCCTCCGGCGTGCCGGCGAGGATCTTCTCGGCGATGAGGCCCGCATTCTGGCGGATCGCCGCCTCGATGCGGCCGGCAATCTCCTGATTCTGCTTCAGGAAGGTCTTGGCGTTCTCGCGGCCCTGGCCGAGGCGCTGGCTGTCGTGGGAGAACCAGGCGCCGGACTTCTCCACCACGCCGGCCTTGACCCCGAGATCCAGCAGCTCGCCGGTCTTGGAAATCCCCTCGCCGTACATGATGTCGAATTCCACCTGCTTGAAGGGCGGCGCCAGCTTGTTCTTCACCACCTTCACGCGGGTCTGGTTGCCCACCACCTCGTCGCGCTCCTTGATCATGCCGATACGGCGGATGTCGAGCCGCACCGAGGCGTAGAACTTGAGCGCATTGCCGCCGGTGGTGGTCTCCGGCGAGCCGTACATGACGCCGATCTTCATCCGGATCTGGTTGATGAAGATGACCATGGTGTTGGACTTGGAGATGGAGGCCGTGAGCTTGCGCAGCGCCTGGCTCATGAGGCGCGCCTGCATGCCGGGCTGGCTGTCGCCCATCTCGCCATCCAGTTCGGCGCGCGGGGTGAGCGCGGCCACCGAATCAACCACCAGCACGTCGATGGCGCCCGAGCGCACCAGCGTGTCGGCGATTTCCAGCGCCTGCTCGCCCGCGTCGGGCTGGGAGATGAGCAGGTCGTCGAGATTGACGCCCAGCTTGCGCGCATAGATGGGGTCGAGCGCGTGCTCGGCATCGATGAAGGCGCAGGTGCCGCCCCGCTTCTGCGCTTCCGCGACCGTGTGCAGCGCCAGGGTGGTCTTGCCGGAGGATTCCGGCCCGAAGATCTCCACGACGCGGCCCTTGGGCAGGCCGCCGATGCCGATGGCGATGTCGAGCCCGAGCGAGCCGGTGGGAACGCTCTCGATTTCCAAGGCTTTGCCGCCCTTGCCGAGCCGCATGATCGAGCCCTTGCCGAAGTGCCGCTCGATCTGGGAGAGAGCGGCATCCAGCGCCTTGGTCTTATCCATGGAAGAACCTTCGACGAGTCTGAGTGTCGACTGAGTCATCGCCGCGCTCCGGTGCTGGTGCAAGGGGAAATGAGAACACTGCACATGTACATGTTTTGTTCTCAGTTCGCAATATGTTCTCATCTGGGCCGTCCAGACATTTCCCCGCTCCGGCCGCCAGAGCCCTTTTTGACAGCACGGCCCTAAAAGCACGTCCGTCATCCCGCCTCCCCGCTTGACACCCCGGAATCATCGTTAATAATCAGATTGTCGGACAAACAGAATAACGACGCCCGGAGAGGCGCCGGACGCGTCCGCCGGGAGGAAAAGCATGGCTGTAAAGGGTTTTTGCGCGGGCCTCATCGGCGCCGCGCTGCTGGCGGCCGCCGGCACGGCGCTGGCTGAGGTGCCGGCGCGGGGCATCAAGGTGGGCGTGCTCACCGACCTCAGCGGCGTCTACACCGACCTCGTGGGGCAAGGCTCCATCGAGGCCGCGAAGATGGCGCTGGAGGATTTCGGCGGCTCCATCGACGGCAAGCCCATCACCATCGTCTCCGCCGACGGGCAGAACAAGGCGGACGTGGGCGCCTCCATCGCCCGGCGCTGGATCGACGAAGACAATGTGGACGTGATCGTGGACGTGCCCAACACCGCCATCGCCCTCGCGGTGCAGGAGATCACCCGCGCCAAGAACAAGGTGCTGCTGAACACCGGCGCCGGCTCCACGGTCTTCACCAACAAGGCCTGCTCGCCCACCTCGTTCCACTGGGTCTATGATTCCTACGCCATGGCCAACGGCACCGCTCGCTCGGTGGTCGCCGAGGGCGGCGACAGCTGGTACTTCCTGACGGCGGACTACACCTTCGGCCAGTCGCTGGAGCGCGACGCCTCCGAGGTCGTCCGCGCCAACGGGGGCAAGGTGCTCGGCTCGGTGCGCCATCCGCTGGGCAGCTCGGATTTCTCGTCCTTCCTGCTGCAGGCGCAGGCCTCCGGTGCCAAGGTGATCGCATTCGCCAATGGCGGGGCGGACCTCATCAATTCCATCAAGCAGGCCCATGAATTCGGCATCGGCGGCGACAAGCAGCGCCTCGCCGCCATGGTCATCTTCATCACCGACATCCACGCTCTCGGCCTCACCCAGGCGCAGGGCCTGCTGCTGACCTCCGGCTTCTACTGGGACATGGATGCGCAGAACCGCGCCTGGTCGGAGCGCTGGGCCAGGCGCATGGGCGGCCGCAAGCCCACCATGCTGCATGCCGGCGTCTATTCGGCGGTGCTGCACTTCCTGCGCGCGGCCAAGGCGGCCAATTCGGTGGAGGGCAATGTGGTGGCCGACAAGATGCGCGAACTGCCCATCGACGACTTTTTCGCCCGCAACGGCTCCATCCGCCCCGACGGCCGGATGATCCACGACATGTATCTGGCGCAGGTGAAAACCCCGGCCGAATCCAAGGGACCGTGGGACTATCTGAAGATCGTCCGCACCATTCCGGCGGCCGAGGCCTTCCAGCCCCTGTCGCGCAGCGAATGCTCGCTGGTGAAGAAATGAGCCCGCGGCCGGGGGCGTCCGCGTGCCCCGGCGCCCGCCCGCGCAACGCCATCGTCTTCCCGATCCGCATGGGATGCGCTCCCGGCCGCCTTTGACGCGAGGATCCATGTCACCTGTCACACCCACGTCTGTCGCAGCCCCACCGGCCGCAGCCCCACCGGCGCCGGCCACCGCAGGCTTCGATGCCGAAGCGCTGGCGGGCCATCTCGCCGCGGTCGTGCCCGGCTTCCACGGGCCGGTGGCGGTGGCGCCCATCTCCGGCGGGCAGTCCAATCCCACCTTCTTCGTGGACAGCCCCAGCCATCGGCTGGTGCTGCGCAAGCAGCCGGGCGGGCAGGTTCTGCCCTCGGCACATGCGGTGGACCGCGAGCACCGCATCCAGCACGCCCTCGCCGACAGCGCCGTGCCGGTGCCGCGCATGGTGCACTTCTGCGCTGACCCGGCGGTCATCGGCACGCCCTTCTATGTGATGGAGCGCCTCGACGGCCGGGTGTTCGGCGATTGTGGCCTCGCCGCCGCGCCGGTGGGCGAGCGCAAGGCCATGTATCGCAGCGCCGCCGACATGCTGGCGCGGCTCCATGGGGTGGACTGGCGCGCCGTGGGGCTCGGCGATTATGGCCGGCCGGATGGCTATTTCGAGCGGCAGGTGGCGCGCTGGACCCGCCAGTGGCAGCAATCGCGCACCCGCGAGCTGGCGGAGGTGGACGCCCTCATCGACTGGCTGCCACGCCACTTCCCCGCCTCCGGCGCGGCCACCATCGCGCACGGGGATTTTCGCATCGGCAACCTCATGTTCCATCCCGTCGAGCCGCGGGTGATCGCGGTGCTGGACTGGGAACTCTCCACCATCGGCGATCCCATGGCCGACGTGGCCCATTTCGCCGTCACCTGGGACACGCGGCCGGAGGAATATGGCGGCCTCAGGGGCACCGACATTGCCGCGCAGGGCCTGCCGGAGCGCGCGGATTTCCTCAACTGGTACGGCGCCGCCGGCGGCCGGGCACAGGACTTTTCGCCCTTCCACCGGGTGTTCGCCCTGTTCCGCTTCGCCGTGATCTTCGAGGGCATCGCCGCCCGCGCGAAGAACGGCAATGCCGCTTCTGAAGGCGCCGAACGCGTCGGCCGCCTGTCCGAGAACTACGCGCGCCGCGCCATCGAACTCATCACCACGGGCACCGCCTGAGGCCCGCCTGCGGGAACAAGGAAGACAAGAGATGGATTTCGCCTATTCCGACAAGGTCGAGGGCCTGCGCGAGCGCGTCAGCGCTTTCATGGCGGCGCACGTCCTGCCCGCCAACACCCAGTGGCACCGCGAGGTGGAGGCCGGCCGCTATCCCCTGGACCTGATCGAGCGGCTGAAGGCGAAGGCCTATTCCGAGGGCCTGTGGAACCTGTTCCTGCCCGCCCTGAAGGATGACGAGCCGGGCACGCGCCTCACCAATCTGGAATATGCCCCGCTGGCGGAAATCATGGGCCGCATTCCATGGGCGGCGGAAGTGTTCAACTGCAACGCGCCGGACACCGGGAACATGGAGATCCTCCACATGTTCGCGACGCCCGCCCAGCGCGCGCAATGGCTCGCACCGCTGCTGGAGGGGCGCATCCGCTCCTGCGTCGGCATCACCGAGCCGGACACCGCCTCCTCCGACCCCACCAATTTGCAGACCACCATCCTGCGCGACGGTTCCGACTACGTCATCAATGGCCGCAAGTGGTTCACCACCGGCGCCAAGCACCCCAACAACCGCTTCGTGATCGTGATGGGCCTCTCCGATCCCCGGCCGGAAGCCGATCCCCACGCCCGCCATTCCATGGTCATCGTGCCGTTCGATGCCCCCGGCGTGCGGCTGGTGCGGGATGTGCCCATCATGCACCACCATGCGCCGGAGGGGCATTGCGAGGTGCTGTTCCGCGACGTGCGGGTGCCGGCGGAGAACCTGCTCGGACAGGAGGGACAGGGCTTCGCGCTGGCCCAGGCGCGGCTCGGGCCCGGGCGGGTGCATCACTGCATGCGCACCATCGGCCAGTGCGAGCTGGCGCTGGAGCTGCTGATGGAACGCGCGCTGGAGCGCCGCACCTTCGGCCGCCACCTCGCCGACTATGCCAATATCCAGGACTGGATCGCCCAGTCCCGCATCGAGATCGACCAGTTGCGCCTGCATGTGCTGCGCGCCGCATGGCTCATGGACAAGGCCGGCAACCAGGCCGCGCGCATCGAGGTGTCGGCCATCAAGGTGGCGGCGGCGCGGGTGCAGACGCAGGTGGTGGACCGCGCCATCCAGGTGTTCGGTGCCATGGGCCTGACGCCGGACACGCCGCTCTCCTACCTGTGGACCTGGGGGCGGGCCATGCGCTTCATCGACGGGCCAGACGAGGTGCACCTGCGCACCATCGCCCGCGACGAGCTTAAAAAAGCCAAGGCCCGGCGCGGCAGCACCGCCGCCTATCTCGTCACCCCCAGCGCCCATCAGGCGTGATCGCGGAAAGGCATCCCCCATGCGTGGCTGGCGCGTCCATGAGATCACCGAAGACGGCGCCATGGTGTTCGGCGACTGCCCCGATCCGCGCCCGGCCCACGACGGCTGCGTGGTGAAGGTGGCGGCGGCGGGGGTCAACTTCCTCGACACGCTGATGATCCGCGGCCGCTACCAGGTGAAGCCGCCCCTGCCCTTCACTCCCGGCATCGAGGTGGCCGGCACGGTGATGGAGGCCGGGCCAGACAGCCCGTTCCGCTCTGGCGACCGCCTGTGCGCGCTGATGGACCACGGCGGCTTCGCCGAGCATGCGGCAGTGCCGGCGCTGGGCGCACAGAAGCTGCCCGACGACTTCCCCCTGCGCGAGGCCGTGGCCCTGCCGGTGATCTATCCCACCGCCCACCTCGCCCTGCGCCACCGCGCCGGCCTGAAGGCGGGGGAGACCGTGCTGGTGCATGCGGGCGCCGGCGGTGTCGGCTCCGCCGCGATCCAGCTGGCACGGCACTGGGGGGCGCGGGTGATCGCCACCGCCGGCGGGCCGCAGAAGACCGCCTTGTGCCGCGAGCTCGGCGCCGACGAGACCATCGACTATGCCGCCGAACCCCTGGTGGAGCGGGTGAAGGAGATCACCCACGGCCAAGGCGTGGATGTCATCGTCGATCCGGTGGGCGGCAAGGTGGCGGTGGACAGCCTGAGGTGCCTCGCCTGGGGCGGCCGCCTCGTCATCGTCGGCTTTGCCGGCGGGGCGGTGGCGGACCTGCCCTCCAACCGGCTGCTGCTGAAGAACGCCGCCGCCATGGGCGTCTATTGGGGCGCCTATCGCCAGCACCATCCCGAGCTGGTGAGCGCCATGTTCGACGACTTGTTCGCCCTGCGCCGGAGCGGAGCCATCGTCCCGCTCATCCGCGACGTCTTCCCGTTGGCACAGGCGCCGGCGGCGCTGGAGGCGCTGGCCGGCCGGCGCACCGTGGGCAAGGTGGTGCTTGAGCCGTGAGCGGGGCACGCCCCTCGCATAAAGTGACTTGAACGCCAGCGGACGGGTCCCGCGAAGCGGCCGCAAGTGCCGCGCCGGGCCTGCCGGGAGGAAGCCATGATCAGACACGAAGTGCATTTCGGCCGCGTCGTGCCGTGCTTCATCGACCGCCCGCCCAGCGTCGATGCCCTGTTCCGGTCCTGGGCGACACGCACGCCGGATGCCCTCGCCGTGGTGGATGGCGCGCGGCGCGTCACCTATGGCGCGCTCGACGCGGCGGTGGAGCGTCTGGCTGACGGGCTCTGGGCCCATGGGGTGCGCAAGGGCGCGCGCGTCGCCACGCTGGTGGGCAACCATCTGGCGGTGGTGGAACTGTCGCTGGCCTGTGCCCGCATCGGCGCCATCCATGTCACCCTCGACATCCGCCAGCGGCGGCCGGAAATCGCCTATATCCTCGCCCAGAGCGGGACCATGCTGCTGGTCCACGATGCCGCCTGCGCCGGCGAGCTGCCGGAGGCCGCCGAGGTGCCCGAGCTGCGCCACCGCTTCGCCGCCGGTGGCCGCGCGACGGGTTCCGAGCCCTACGAGGAGCTGTTCGCGCAGCCGGCGCCCGAACGTGCAGCAGACGTTTCGGAAGAAGATCCCTTCTGCATCCTCTACACCTCCGGCACCACGGGAAAGCCCAAGGGCGCCGTGCTCACCAACCTCGGCGTCATCCATTCCTGCCTGCACTATCGCTACGCGCTGGGGCTGGAGCCGGGCGACCGCACCGTGCTGGCGGTGCCGAACGCCCACATGACCGGGCTCGTGGGGGTCATCCACGGCACGCTGGCGGCGGGGGCGTGCCTCATCCTCATGGGCCAGTTCAAGGCCCGGCTGTTCCTGGAGCTGGCGGCGCGGGAAAGGCTGACGGCAGCGCTGATGGTGCCGGCCATGTACAACCTCTGCCTGCTCGATCCGCAGTTCGAGCAACTGGATCTCTCCAGCTGGCGCATCGCGGCCTTCGGCGGCGCCCCCATGCCGGAAGCCAGCGCCCGCCGGCTGAAGGAGAAAAGCCCCAAGCTCACCCTGTTCAACGTCTACGGCGCCACCGAGACCAGCTCTCCCGTCGCCATCCTTCCGCGCGACGCCCCGCCCGAGCGGCTCGACAGTGTCGGCCGGGTGATGCCCTGCATCGACCTTAAGGTCATGGACGAGGACGGCCGCGAGGTGCCCCCCGGAACGGCGGGCGAATTGTGGATCGCCGGCGCCTCGGTCGTGCCCGGCTACTGGCGCAATCCCGAGGCCGACGCCACCGCCTTCGTCGGCGGCTACTGGCGCTCGGGCGACGTGGGCTCCATCGACGCCGAGGGCTATCTCAAGGTGTTCGACCGCAAGAAGGACATGATCAACCGCGCCGGCTACAAGGTCTATTCGGCCGAGGTGGAGAGCGTGCTGGTGTTCCATCCGGACGTGAGCGAGGCCGCCGTGGTGGGCTATCCCGATCCGGTGCTGGGCGAACGGGTCGAGGCGTTCGTGGTGGCAGGTCCCGACCTCTCCGTGGACGACCTGCGCCGCTTCTGTGCCGCGCGGCTCTCCGACTACAAGGTGCCGGACCGCGTCACCATCCTGCCGGAGGGCCTGCCCCGCAATCCCAACGGCAAGGTGATGAAGAACGTGCTGCGCGAACGCGCGGCGGGCTGAGGGAGACCGGCACGCCCTCCCCCGCCCGGAGGCGGGGGTTCCCACGGCTGGCCGGCGCCTCGACAGGATTTGCCGGGCAGCCTATGTGAGGATGAGGCCCCGAGGGCCGCCAATGCGGGACGAGAGCGAGGACAGATGGCGCAGACCAAGGAGGCGCGCGAGGCCGGGACGGCAGAACCGTCTTCCGTGTTCGCACCCATCACCCCCGCACCGGCCTACAAGTTGGTGGCGGATGCCATCGAGCGGCAGATCGTCTCCGGCCGGGTGCGGGCGGGCGACGCCCTGGGCACGGAGGCGGAGCTGGTGCGCCAGTTCGGCGTCAACCGCTCCACCGTGCGCGAGGGCATCCGGCTTCTGGAGCAGAGCGGCCTGATCCGGCGCGATTCCAGCCGCCGGCTGTTTGCCGCCGTGCCCCATTACGACCGGTTCGCCGGGGGCATCAGCCGCGCCTTCGTGCTCAACGAGATCACCTTCCGCGAGCTGTGGGAATCGACCCTGGCCATCGAGACCGCGGTGGCGGAGCTGGCGGCGGAGCGGATCACGGACGCGATCCTGGCCGAGCTGGAAGACAACATGAGGAAATCGGAGAAGGCGATGAAAAAGCCCTCCGAACTGGCGCTGCTCGACATCGAGTTCCACGATATCCTTGCGCGCGCCTCCGGCAACCGCGTGCTCCAGTTCGCGCGCGAGCCGGAAAACAAGCTGTTCTTCCCCACCACCGAAATGCTGTTCCGGCGCAATGCCCACGCCGCCGAACGCAACAAGGCGGCCCATGCCGCCATCATCGAGGCCCTGCGCGCGCACGACAAGGCGCAGGCGGTGTTGTGGATGCGCCGGCACATCAACGACTGGAAGCGCGGCTTCGAGCTGATCGGCAAGTCCATCGACCAGGCCATCGACCGCACCTACGCCGAGGATTGAGACCCGCTGCGCCCGGATGCGGGCTGCCGGCGTGCATTCCCTTGACCGTAAAGTTACTCATGAGTAACTTTACGTCCCACAGGTCGGACGGCTTCCCGCGAAGTCGCCTTCCCCCTCCCGGCCGGACCTTGCGATGGCGCCCCCGAAACCCACCGCCGCCGCGATGGCGGATCCCTCGCCCTCAGCCTCCTCACCCTGGCGCTTCCCCGCCCAGCGCGGGCGCGACCGGGCGTTGAAGCGCGAGGCAGTGCTGAAGGCGGCGGCGCGGCTGTTCAACGAGAAGGGCTTTCACGCCACCTCGCTGGATGACGTGGCGCGGCAGCTGAACGTCACCAAGCCGACGCTCTATCATTACTTCCGCAGCAAGGACGACGTGCTGTTCGAATGCTGCCGCATGGGCCTGGAGATGATCGAGGCGGCGGCGGCAACCGTGCCGGGCTCTCAGGCCAGCGGCCTTGAGCGGCTGCGCGCGCTGATGGAGCAGTATGCCGAGGCCATGACCATGGATTTCGGCATGAGCATCAGCCGCACCCCGGACACCGCCCTGTCGCCCGAGAACCGCGCCGAGCTGCGGCGCCTGAAAGCGCAGATCGACCGGGCCCTGCGCGGCGTGATCCAGAGCGGCATCGAGGACGGCTCCATCGCCCCCTGCGATGTGCGCACCGCCGCCTTCGCCATCGCCGGCGCGCTGAACGCCATCGCCCATTGGTACAAGCCCGACGGCCCCCTCGCGCCGGCCGAGATCGCCCGGCAGACCGCCGATTTTCTCATCCAGGGCCTTGCGCCCCGCACCTCAGAACGACGCCAGCCCAAGCGCTGAGCCTCGCCCTTAACGGAGGACACCCCATGGCCCTGCACGCCGCGTTCCGCGATCTTGCCATCCCGGCCATCGCCTCGCCCATGTTCCTCGCCTCCGGCCCCGATCTGGTGGTGGAGGTGTGCCGCAGCGGGCTGGTGGGCACCTTCCCGGCCCTCAATGCGCGCACCAACGATGCCTATGCGGCCTGGCTCGGCGAGATTGAGGACCGGCTCGCCGCGGCGGCGCAGGCCGGCCCGCGCCCGGCGCCCTATGGGGTGAACCTCATCGTCCACAAGTCCAACCCGCGCCTGGCCGCCGACATCGAGCTGACGGTGAAGCACAAGGTGCCCCTCGTCATCACCTCCCTCGGCGCGGTGCGCGAGGTGGTGGATGCGGTGCACAGCTATGGCGGCGCCATCTTCCACGACGTGGTCAACATGCGCCATGCCCGCAAGGCGGCGGAAGCCGGCGTGGACGGCATCATCGCCGTGTGCGCGGGGGCCGGCGGACACGCGGGCACCCTGAGCCCGTTCGCCCTTATTCCCGAGATCGCCAGCTTCTTCACCGGCACCATCGTTTTGTCCGGGGCCATGAGCACCGGCCGCCACATCGCCGCCGCCCGCATGCTCGGCGCCGACATGGCGTATCTCGGCACCCGCTTCCTCGCGACGCGGGAATGCATGGTGCCCGACGCGCAGAAGGAGATGGTGGTGGCGGCGAATGCCGACGACATCGTCTACACTCCCAAGGTCAGCGGCGTGCCGGCGAATTTCCTGCGCCAGAGCCTTGCCGCCGCGGGCATCGACCTCGACCAGCC
Organism: Xanthobacter versatilis; assembly: GCF_043193975.1. NCBI lineage: Bacteria > Pseudomonadati > Pseudomonadota > Alphaproteobacteria > Hyphomicrobiales > Xanthobacteraceae > Xanthobacter > Xanthobacter versatilis. Next base: position 543,694 of record NZ_JBAFVB010000002.1, read on the forward strand.
GAAGCACGAGGGTGGGCTGGACATGGCCAGCGAGGCCAAGGCCTGGAAGAACGTGTGGTCGGCTGGACAGGGCGTCGGCTCGGTGCGCGAGGTGCTGCCCGCCGCCGAGCTGTGCCGCCAGCTCATCGCCGAATATCACGCCGCCCGCCGCGAGACCGCGCAGGAGGAGGCCGCGTCCTCCACCGCCTTCACGCCTGCCGCCTGACAGGGCTCGAAGCCCCCTCTTCCGCCTGCGGGTGCGGGGCAGCGCATTCACCCCCCACGCACCGTCGCCGTCCGGCTTGACCGGACGGCCCATGGCCCGGCCGGGACAAGGCGGCGGAGGCTGGGAGAGCGGCGCGATGGACCCTCCGCTCAAGCCGGAGGGCGACGATGGGGAGAAGCGGGTGGACAAGCGCCGGGCCTCACTCTCTCCGGGATCGGGTTCCGGGGGGCAATCGTAGCAGCTCGTGTTCAGACGGAAGCCGCTTCCCGCGTGTTGACAAGACCGGAACCGGCTGAAATAGTTTGTCCGACAAACCGATAAACTGATTAACGATGGGCACCCTCCGGCGCAGTCACCCTGCCGGCGCGCTCCACCATCGGCACAATCAAATTCAGGGGAAACGCATGGCACAGGTGGTGGTGGGCGGGGTGGGCATGACCCGCTTCGTGAAGCCGAGCGAAAGCCCGAGCTACGTGGCGCTGGCGGGCGAGGCGGTGCGCAGCGCGCTGGTGGATGCCGGCATCGACTATGCCAAGGTCCAACAGGCCTATGTGGGCTACGTCTATGGCGATTCCACCAGCGGCCAGAAGGCGCTCTACGGCGTGGGCCTAACCGGCATCCCGGTGGTGAACGTGAACAACAATTGCGCCACCGGCTCCACCGCCTTGTGGCTGGCCCGCAACGCGATCCTGTCGGGACAGGCCGAGTGCGTGCTGGCGCTCGGCTTCGAGCAGATGCTGCCGGGCGCCCTGGTGGAGCACTGGAAGGACCGGCCGGGGCCGCTGGAAGACTTCATCAAGGTCACCACCGACGTGGCCTATGACGGCGACGTACCCATGGCGCCGAAGATGTTCGGCGGCGCCGGCATCGCACACCAGAACAAGTATGGCACCAGGGACACCACCTTCGCCGCCATCCGCGCCAAGGCGAGCCGCCATGCGGTCCACAATGCCCGCGCCATCTTCCGCAAGGAGGTGACGGTCGAGGAAGTGATGGCCTCGCCGCCGGTGACGCGCCTGCTCACCCGCCTGCAATGCTGCCCGCCCACCTGCGGTGCGGCGGCCGCCATCCTGTGCACGCCGGAGTTCGCGCGGCGCCACGGCATCGACACCACCGTGACCATCGCCGCCCAGGCCATGACCACGGACTTTCCCTCCAGCTTCGAGCCGGACCTGATGCGGGTGGTGGGCTACGACATGACCGCCGCGGCGGCGGCCTCGGTGTGGGCGCAGGCAGGCCTCGGCCCCGACGAGGTGGACGTGGCCGAGCTGCACGACTGCTTCACCGCCAACGAGCTGATCACCTATGAGGGCCTCGGCTTCTGCCCTGAGGGCGGGGCGGAGAAGTTCATCCTCGACGGCGACAACACCTATGGCGGCAAGGTGGTCACCAATCCCTCGGGCGGGCTGCTCTCCAAGGGCCATCCGCTGGGCGCTACCGGCCTTGCGCAATGCTTCGAGCTGACCGGCCAGCTGCGCGGCACCATGGAGGCGCGGCAGGTGGAGGGGGCGCGGGTGGCGCTCCAGCACAATCTCGGCCTCGGCGGCGCCTGCGTGGTCACCCTCTACACCGCGGACCGGGGCACACGATGATCGACCGCAGCTTCATCGGCCACGTGTTCGATCCGTTCACGGTGGAGGTGGAGAAGGGGCGCATCCGCTTCTTCGCCCGCACCATCGGCGAGACCAATCCCGTCTTCACCGACGAAGAGGCCGCCCGCGCGGCGGGCTATGCCTCGCTGCCCCTCCCGCCGACGCAATTGTTCTGCCTGGAGATGGACGGGCCGGACCCGTTCCTGTTCTTCAACCGCCTGGGCCTCGACTTCGCGCGGCTGCTGCACGGCGAGCAATCCTTCGCCTATCAGCGGGTGGTATGCGCCGGCGAGCGACTCTCCTTCACCCAGACGGTGGCGGACATCTACGACAAGAAGAACGGCGCGCTGGAATTCGTGCTGCGCGAGACCGCCGTGGACGATGAGGCCGGCCGCCGCGTCGCCGACCTGAAATCCACCCTCGTGATCCGCAACGGCTAGGGGCACGCAACCATGACGCACGCCCCTGCCCTTTCGGTCGGCGACACCTTCGCCACGCTGGACCTGCCCCCGGTCACCCGCACCCAGCTGGCGCTCTATGCCGGCGCCTCGGGCGACCACAACCCGATCCACATCGACATCGATTTCGCCCACGCCGCCGGGGAAAAGGACGTGTTCGCCCAGGGCATGTTCGTGATGGCCTCCCTCGGCCGCCTGCTGACGGCCAACGTGCCGCTCACCGCCTTGCGCGCCTTCTCGACGCGGTTCCTCGCCATGACCCGCCTCGGCGACCGTCTCACCCTCACTGCCACGGTGGCGGAGCTGTTCGAGGCGGAGGGGGAGCAGCGGGCGCGCCTCGACCTTGCCGTCCGCGACCAGAACGGCGAACAGAAACTGTCCGGCGCGGCGATCCTCGCGCTCACCTCCCAGAATTGCTGAAAGGCGCAGTCATGACGAAGCTTACGGGCAAGGTCGCCTATGTGACCGGGGCCGGCCGCGGCATCGGCCGGGCCATCGCCCTGAAACTGGCGGGCGAAGGCGCGCGCCTCGTCCTCAACGATCTGGACGCCGAGCCGGTGGAGGCCGTCCGCGCCGAGATCCTGGCGCTGGGCGGCGAGGCCATCGCCGTTCCCGGATCGGTGACGGCAGAGGGCTTCGCCCAGAGCTTCATCGATCACGGCATCGCCGCGTTCGATGGCATCGACATCATCGTCAACAATGCCGGCTACACCTGGGACAGCCTGATCGGCAAGATGAGCGACGCGCAGTTCGACGCCATCCTCGACGTGCATCTGAAGGCGCCGTTCCAGATCCTGCGCGCCGCCGCCGAGCCGATCCGCATCCGCGCGGCGCAGGAGGCCGCCGAAGGCCGCGAGGTGTTCCGCAAGGTGGTGAACATCTCCTCCATCGCCGGCACCGGCGGCAACATGGGCCAGGCCAACTACGCCTCCGCCAAGGCCGGAATCATCGGCCTCACCAAGACGCTGTCGAAGGAATGGGGGCGCTTCAAGGTGAACGTGAACTGCGTCGCCTTCGGTCTCATCGAGACCCGCATGACGGCGGCCTCCGAGACCAAGGCCTCCATCACCGTGGAGGGCAACCAGGTGGCCATCGGCCTGCCGCCCAAGGTGCTGGACGGCTTCCGAAGCCTCATCCCGCTGGGTCGCGCCGGCACGCCACAGGAAGCCGCCGACGGCGTCTATCTCTTCTGCGCGCCGGAATCCAACTATGTGAGCGGGCAGGTGCTGGTGGTCGGCGGCGGTATTTCTTTCTGAACGCCTGTTTGGAAATTCGCTCGGATGGGCGCTCGTAGCCGTCGCAGCCGCCTTTCCGTCGTCATGGCCGGGCTTAACCCGGCCATCCACGTGGCCGGGCTGGGAACGACTTTCGCACGCTTTTCCAAAACTGATCGGCGTGGATGCCCGGGTCAAGCCCGGGCATGACGGCGTGATTGCGGGGCCGACTGTTTAAATTTCCAAACGGGATCTGAGCGCCGCGCACCATCGCACCTGCGGGAAGTTGGCCCCAAGTTTGCGTGTTGCTCTTCACCAGCGTTCCGCGCGGATGAAGAGGTCAGCAATGTCGGACGAAGCCCTGCAGTCGGTGGTCGTGGCCAAGAAGACGGTCGAGGCCGAGAACATGGTCTCCTTCGAGCTCGTCCCCGCCGAGGGCGGCGAGCTCGCGCCCTTTACGCCGGGCGCGCATGTGGACGTGACCATTCCCGGCGGCCTCATGCGCCAGTATTCGCTCTGCAACAGCGCCAGCGAGCGGCACCGCTATGTGATCGGCGTGTGGAAGGATGCCAACAGCCGCGGCGGCTCCAAGGCCTTGTTCCAGCAGGTGAACGAGGGCGACCGCCTGCAGGTGGGCGAGCCGCGCAACCGCTTCGCGGTGCCGCGCGACGTGAAACGTGCCCTGCTGTTCGCCCGCGGCATCGGCGCCACCCCCATCCTCTCCATCGCCGACCACCTGAAGGCGAAGAACATCCCGTTCGAGTTCCACTATCTGTTCGCCGGCGGCTCGCCTGGGTCGTTCCGCTCGATCATCGAGGCCTCGACCTTCGCCGAGAACACCAGCTTCTATTTCGAGGCCGCCGAGCCGCGCCTCAACCCGGCGGCCCTGCTCGCCGACCGGCCGGACGACACCCACCTGTTCCTGTGCGGCGTGGACTGGTGGCTTGATCCGGTCATCGCCAACGCCCAGCAGAAGGGCTACGGCGTCAACCGCATCCATGTGGAGCGCTTCACCGCCAAGGCGCCCCCGCCGCTGCTGGACAAGGTGTTCGACGTAAAGATCGCCAGCTCCGGCAAGGTCATCAAGATCCCCGGCGACCGCTCGGTCACCGCCGCGCTGGAGGAAGCCGGCGTGAAGGTGCCCACCTCCTGCGAGCAGGGCGCCTGCGGCACCTGCAAGGTGAAGGTGCTGGAAGGCGAGATCGACCACCGCGACAAGCGCCTGAAGCCCGAGGAGAAGGAACAGGGCTATTTCCTGGCCTGCGTGTCGCGTGCCAAAGGCGACCTGCTGGTGTTGGATTTGTGACAATTCCACTTCGGGCGGCTTCGCGTTTCATGAACCCGCGAAGCCGCTCTCGAAGTCGAGTTCGTGCGTTTTCTTCAGGCGAGCAGGTCTCCATTTCGCCTGAAGACGCTTCAGGCCCCGGTTGCGGTCACAGCGCAAGGAATGACCCCATGGTTTCCGAAGAAGACGTCTGGCGGACCGCCTTCATCATCGCCGACCAGTACGGCCCCGAGGGCGTGGACTTCGCCGCGCGGATGGCCCAGAGCTTCGAGATCGGCGGCAAGATGGAAGAGCACCGCGCATGGGCCTCCATCACCGCCAAGGTGGCGACGCTCACCGCCGAGGACGGCGAGTTCCACCGCCCGAACTGACGGCGCCGGGAAGCCTCGGCTCTCGTCGTCACGGTCCTGTCGGCCGTCTATTGCCGCTTGTCCGGACCGCCCCGGCCCGCCCGCGCCCTGCGGCTCTGGCGCGCAGGGCGGTTCGGCATGGGCGAAGGTGCAGCAGCGGTGGGGAAAATCCCCTGTGATTTGCGCGCATCCGGCCCCTTGAAATTGCCGGGTCGTGCGCGTAGGTTCCGCGCTCTCCGCCGAGGCCCCACGCATCGGCGGTGTGCAGGTGTAGCTCAGTTGGTTAGAGCGCCGGTCTGTGGAACCGGAGGTCGGTGGTTCGAGCCCACCCACCTGTACCACAACAAGCCCCTCAGATTTTCAGCTTTGGCAACGTCCGCCTTGAACGCGGCGGCGCGGCCGCTTCAAGCCCCCACCGGCGGGCGGTTGTAGCCAGGGGACTGGGCGCGCTCGAAGGCGGCTGCCGCGCGCACCACGTCGTCCTCGCAATGGGAGCGGCCGACGATCTGCAGGCCGATGGGCATGCCCTCCGGCGACAGGCCGGCGCACACCGCCCCGGCGGGCTGGCCGGTAAGGTTGAAGGGATAGGTGTAGAACACCCAGGACACGAGGTTGCGGTCCTCCAACCCCTCCGGCAGGTTCCGGCCAGCTTCGAGCGCGCTCACCGGCAGCACCGGGGAGATGAGGAGATCATAGCGCTCGAAGAACAGGCGCATCTTCTCGCGCAGGGCGTAGCGGGCGAAGACGCTGGCATAATAGCTCTTCATCTCCTGGCCGAGGGCCGGCATCAGGATGTCCGCCACTGCCGGGTCCAGAAGCTCGCGGCGGTTTTCCAGCACGTCGCGCAGGCGGGTGCCGACGCCGGCATAGAATTCCGCCGTCCACAGGTCGGCGGGATCGGTGTCGAACACCTGCTCCACCTGCTCCACATGGCAGCCCAAAGCCTCGAAGGTGCGGGCGGCGCGGTCGGTGGCCGCGATCACCTCGGGCGCGGGGCGGGCATAGCCGAAGGTGGGGCTGTAGGCGACGCGCAGGCCGGCCACCGAGGCCAGCGCCGCGCCCATCACGTCCGGAACCGGACCGGCGACGGCGAAGGGATCGCGCCGGTCGTGGCCGGCCACGGCCGAAAACAATAGCGCCGCATCCGCCATGGAGCGGGCGATGGGTCCCACATGGGCCAGCGTCGGCGTCGCCGAGGTGGGCCACACCGGCACCCGGCCGAACTGGCCCTTGAGGCCCGACAGCCCGCTGAAGGCGCAGGGAATGCGGATGGAGCCGCCGCCATCGGTGCCCAGCGCAAACGGGGTGATGCCCGCCGCCACCGAGGCCGCCGCCCCGGCGCTGGACCCGCCCGGCGTCATAGCGAGGTTCCACGGGTTGCGGGTGATGCCGGTGAGCGGGCTGTCCCCGATGGGCTTGCAGCCGAATTCGCTGGTGGTGGTCTTGCCGATGAGGATGCCGCCCTGGGCCTTCGCCCGCTCCACGGCGGGGGCGTCCACCTCGGCGATGTTGTGGGCCATGGCGCGCGAGCCGGAGGCATAGGGCGCGCCCTTCACCGCCATCAGGTCCTTGGCGGAAAACGGCAGGCCGTGGATGAGGCCGAGCGGCGCGCCCGCCATCAACGCATCCTCGGCGACGCGGGCGGCGGCCATGGCCTCCTCCTCGAAGATGACAAAGAAGGCGTTGAGGGTCGGCTGGGTGGCGATGGCGCGATCCAGGGCGCGGCGCGTCAGCTCCACCGGCGAGACCTCGCGCCGGGCCACCAGAGCGCGCAGGGCGAGGGCGCTCATCGAGTCGAACTCGGCGGACATAAGGCTGCTCCGGCGCGTGTTTTGTCTTGGCGTTGAACCACAAGAAGAGTGCTGCTGGATGGCCGACAGTGACCATCCAGCAGACCCATACGTCTCGATCAGGGCAGATGAGACGTATTGGTGAAATCAATTGAGGACGGCGAAGGCACGGACTGGCGATCCTGAGCCGCCCTTGAACTTCAGCGGCACGCCGAAGAACTGGAATTCGCCCTTGCCCACCAGCTCTTCCAGGTTCACCAGCCACTCCCAGTGGCTCATCCCGAGCTCGCGGCACAGGCGGTGCTGGGCGAAGATGTTGTCGGTGGGCTTGTCGGTGGAGGGGCCTTCCACGCCCTGCATCATCGAGCCGCGCGCGTACAGCCACTTGGTGGCTTCGACCGTCAGCAGCGGGTTCTTCCAAACGCTGTCGAGGCTCGGATAATTGCGGGCGTGGAAGCCGGTGCACAGCAGCACGATGTGGCCGTCCACCTTCACGCCGGCGGCCGCCTCGGCCTTCTCCAGGTCCTCGTCGGTGATGTCGCCTAGGTCGGGGATGTGGCGCAGGTCGAAGCACACCGCCTTGCCCATGAACATGTCGAGGGGCATCTCGTCGATGGAGGCGCCGTCCGGCTTCACATGGCGGTAAGCGTCCACATGGGTGCCCACATGGTCCAGCATGGCGATGAAATTGGTCTGGAAGGTCATGGCGTCGCCGGGCACGCCGAGGCCGAACGCCTTGGAGCTTTCGTGGCTGAGGTGGGTGGTGATCACCGGCCGCTGGAACAGCTTGTGGGCGGGCATGTTGTCTTCGATGAGCAGGCTGAGGTCGACAATTCTGGACATGGGGGCTCCTTGGACTGGATCGACTTGCAAAAAGATGAGCTCAGGCCGCCGGTTTCTTGCGGCCGAGGAAGGCCTCCATCACCTCGGGATCGCGGGCGAGCACCTGGCTCGGCCCTTCCCGCGCGACACGGCCGTTGGCGATGACATAGGCGTGGTCGGCGATGGCGAGCGCATAGGAGGCGAGCTGCTCCACCAGAAGGATGGTGAGGCCGTCGTTGTTGAGGGCGCAAAGCACGCCCATCAGCTGGTCGACGATCTTGGGCGCCAGGCCCAGAGACAGCTCGTCGATGATGAGCAGCTCCGGCTCCGCCATCAGCCCGCGGGCGATGGCCAGCATCTGCTGCTCGCCGCCGGACATGGAGCCGGCCTGCTGGGCGAGGCGCTCCTTCAGGCGCGGGAACAGCTCCAGAACCTTTTCCCGCGTCGCCTTGGCCTTGGCGCTCTTCAAGCCGCCATGGACGTAGGCGCCGAGGATGAGATTGTCCTCCACGCTCTGGTCGGGGAAGATCAGCCGGCCTTCCGGCACCATGACGAGGCCCTGCCCCACCTTGGCATTGGCGCTCATGCGGGTGGTGTCGGCGCCGCGAAACAACACCTTGCCGCCGGAGGGGGCGACGAGGCCGGTGGCGCCCTTCACCATGGAGGACTTGCCGGCGCCGTTGTTGCCGATGACCGCCACCAATTGGCCGCGCTTCACCTTCAGCGAGATGTCGCGCACCGCGACCGCCGCGCCGTAGCGCAGTTCCATGGACTGGATGTCGAGCAGCACGTCCGCGTCGTCGGTATCGGGGCTGATCTCTTGGGTGGTCATGCCGTCACCTCCGCAGGGGTGGCGTGGTCGAGGGAGGTGCCGAAATAGGCCTCGATGACGCGCGGGTTCTCCTGCACCACGGCGGGCGCATCGCTGGCGATCACCTGGCCGTAGTCGAGCACGGTCACCGTGTCGGCCACCGCCATGATCAGCTCCACATGGTGCTCGATGAGCAGCACCGAGACCCCCAGCGCCGCGATGCGCCGGATCATGGCTTCCAGCTCGTCGATCTCCTGGGTGGTGAGGCCGGCGGCGGGCTCGTCCAGCAGCAGCAGGCGCGGACGGGCCGCCAGCGCCCGGGCGATCTCCAGGCGCCTTTGAAGGCCGAAGGGCAGGAAGCGGGCCTCCTCGTTGGCATAGTCCTGAAGCCCCACGAACACGAGCAGGCCAATGGCGGCGCGCCGGCATTCGGCATCATCCCGCCGCATGGCGCCGGTGCGCAGCAGCGCGGCGAAGAGCCCGTAGCCAAGGCGCTGCTGGTAGCCCACCATCACGTTTTCCAGCACCGTCATCTCGCCGAACAGCTCGGTGTTCTGGAAGGTGCGGGAGAGGCCGGCGCGGGCGATCTCGTGGGAGGGCTTGCCGGCAAGCTGGATGCCGTCCAGCTCGAAGTCACCCTCGCTCGGCTGGTAGAAGCCGGAGATGGTGTTGACGAAGGTGGACTTGCCGGCGCCGTTGGGCCCGATGAGGGCATGCACCTCGCCCGGCTTCACCCGCAGCGAGGCTTTCGCCAGCGCGGTGAGCCCGCCGAACCGCACCGTGAGGTCGCGCGCCACCAGCTCGGATTTCTGCGCCCGGGGATCAAGCCGCAGGGTCTCCTCGGCCGGCAGGCCTTCGGATGCGGCAACCGCGCGGGGCACCGGCACCAGCCGCTTCAGGCCGGCGGCGAGCGAGCCCATGATGCCGCGCGGCATGACGAACATGACCACCAGCAGCAGCGCGCCATAGGCGAACTTCTGCCACACAGCGAAGTCCTGCAGGTATTCCGGCAGATAGGTGAGGATATAGGCGCCCAGCACCGGCCCGAACGTGGAGGCCGCCCCGCCCAGGATCACCATGAGCAGGAAGCGCACGCTGTCCGAAAAGGTGAAGATGTCTGGGGAGATGTAGGAATTGAGGAAGGCGTAGAAGGTGCCGGCAAGGCCCGCCGTCACCGCCGCCGCCACGAAGGCGAGCGTGCGCATGGCTGTGGCATCCACGCCCAGCGCCCGCGCCGCGATCTCGCTCTGGGACACCGCCAGCATGGCGCGGCCATAGCGCGAGACCTTGAGGTTGTGCGCGGCGGCGGTGGCGAGGAACAGCAGCACCGCCAGCACCCCGTAGAAGGCGTAGCCCGAGAGCCGCACCCCGAACGCATTGGGCGAAGGGATGGAGGTGAGGCCCGTGGTGCCGCCCGTGAGCGACTGCCACTCGATGGCGACATTCTCCACGATGAGGCCGAAGGCGATGGTGACCACCGCGAGATAGACACCGCGAACCCGCACCGTGGGATAGGCGAGGAGCACGCCGAAGCCGGCCGCCACCAGCGCGGCGATGAGGCTCGACGAGATCATGTCGAAGCCGAGCCGCGTCGCCACGATGGCGCCGGTGTAGGAGCCGAGCGCGAACAGGCCCGCCTGTCCGAGGGAGACGAGGCCCGTGAGCCCCACCAGCACGTTCAGGCCGACGGCGATGATGCCGTAGATCAGGAACAGCATGAACAGGCGCAGCTCATACTCGTTGCCGGAGGTGAGCGGCACGATCACCAGGATGGCGGCGAGCGCCGCGAAGCCGAGAAGGGTGAGATGGCGGGTCAGGTGTCTCATACCTTCATCACCTCCCGCTTGCCGAACAGGCCCTGGGGGAACACCAGCAAGGTGAGGATCATGAGGGAGAAGCCGATGATCTCGCGGGCGGCGGTGGAGATGTAGCCCTCGACGAACTTCTCCATCACCCCGTAGACGAGGCCGGTGATGACCACCCCCGGCGCCGAGGTGATGCCGCCGATGATGGCCACGGCGAAGCCCTTCAGCCCCGGCAGCACGCCCATGGCGGCGGAGGCCTGCACCACCGGGGCCACCAGCACCCCGGCCGCCGCGCCGAGCAGCCCGGCGAGGGCGAAGGAGAAGGCGACCACCGCATTCACGTTGATGCCCATGAGGGCGGCGGCATTCTTGTTGTGGGCCACCGCGCGCATGGCGCGGCCCACCAGGGTGTGGCGTTGCAGCGCCCGCAGGCCCAGCATGGCAACCACCGCCACCAGCGGGATCACCAGCTCCTGCGGATAGATGCCGGCGCCGAGGATGTGCACCGAGGAGGCCACCCCCGGCGAGGGCAGCGGCCGGGCATAGCCCTGGGTCTGGATGGTGGCGAAGCTCTCCACCATGATGCCCACCGCGATGGTTGTGAGCATCCAGCCCACCGAGCCCTGCTGGGACAAAAAGGGGCGCACCGCGATGCGCTCCAGCACCAGCCCGAACAGGCCGCCGGCCACCACCGCCGCGAGGCAGGCAAGCCCCAGCGGCAGGCCCGCGGCCAAGAGGTAGACCGCAAGCAGGCCGCCGATCATCAGCGTATCGCCATGGGCGAAATTCACGGCCTTGGCCGACGACCACATGATGTGGAAGCCGAGGGCCACCAAGGCGTAGATGCCGCCGATGGCAAGGCCGGACAGGATGTATTGCACCACTGTGGTCATTGCGGGCGACCTGTCGGAGGGAGGGGGCCCGGCCGTGGCCGGTCGAGGCGAGTGGTGGCAGCGTGGGCGAGAAAAAGCGGGAGGCGGCGAGGGAAACCGCCTCCCGCGCGGGCTCACTTGTCGTAGGGCGAGCCCTTGAGGGGGATCAGCTTGCCGTCGTGCCAGACGGTCAGCAGGTAGTATTGCGGCAGGATGGCGTCCTGGCGCTCGGGATCGGCCTTGTCGAAGGCCGGCTTGTAGGGGGCGACGAGGCCGTCGCGGCTGACCTGGTAGAGGGCCTGCTGCACCTTCTTCCAGTCAAACGAGCCGGCGATCTTGATGGCGTCGGCCAGCACGTAGACCGCGTCATAGGAATTGGCGATGCCCGAGGGCGCCTTGATGTCCTTGGGGTCCTTGATGCCGGTCTTGGCCTCGACGGCGGCCAGCAGCTTCTTGCCGGCCTCGCTCTGGGGGGTCAGGAAGGAATAGGTCTGCATCACCCGCACCCCGTTGGCGAGGGGGCCGGCCAGCTCGCCGAGATTGCCGGAGATGCCCCAGGCGCCGACGATGGCCGGCTTCCAGCTCGCCTTGTCCATGGAGCGCAGGATCTGGTTGGCCTCGCGGTCCAGCGACCAGATGATGGCCACGTCGGCCCCGGCATCGCGGGCGCGGATCACCTGGGGCGACATGTCCTGGTCGTTCCAGTTGAAGGTTTCCGCGGCCACCAGCTCCTTGCCCTTGGCGGCGAGCGCGGCCTTCACGTCCGGCAGCGCGCCGTTGCCCCAGCCGGTGTTCTCGTAGAAGAACGCCACCTTGCCGGTCTTGGACACCTTGAGCGCTTCGTCCACCAGGAAGCGGGCCACCCACTTGTCCTTGGCGGAGACGCGGAACATGAAGTTGGGATCGCGACCGTTCTCGATGGCCTTGGTGTTGGCCGCCCACACGCCCATGTAGGGAATGCCGATCTCGTGCACCGGGTCCACCTGCGCCAAGGCGACGGTGGAATGGAAGCCGCCGAGCACGGCGATGCACTTGTCCGCCAGCGCGATGCGGCGGGTGTTGTCGACGCCGCGCGGCGGAGCGCCGGCATCGTCATACTGCACCAGCCGCAGCTTCTTGCCGAGCACGCCGCCGGCCGCGTTGATCTCCTCGATGGCGATCTCCGCGCCCATCTTGATGGCCTGGCCGGAGAACGCCGCCGGGCCGGTCACGGCTGCGGAATTGCCGATGCAGGGTTCCTGATCGGCCAGCGCCGCGGGGATTGAAAGGCCGGTGGAAAGGCCGAGCGCCACCGCCGCGGCCAGAAGCTGGCTGCGCAAAATGCTCTGTGGAGGCATGTCTGTTTCTCCTGCCGTGTACAGGACGTGCCGGGCATGTCCGCCCGAAAATCATCTGCGAGATAAGGCTGATATAGGCGCAGCCTCAGGACAAAGATTATTTTCCGATCATATATATAGGAACAGACTATAGGGTTATATAATAGGCTGAGTTACACTCCGAATGACTCACATAAATCATTGATTATCAATAATATTTGTGATTTTAACGCTCATAGTTTGGGCATATGACTATATATCATGCAATTTGACAATCACTTTTGAGCAATGCCATTTCAGCTGGTGCAAAGGTGATCCATGGATCTTCGTCAGCTCAAATACTTCGTCCAGATTGCGGAAAGCGGGAATTTCTCGCGCGCTGCGGAAGTGTTGCGCATTGCCCAGCCCTCGCTTAGCCAGCAGATGAAGAATCTGGAGGAAGAGCTGGGCGTCGAGCTGCTCATGCGCCACGCCCGGGGCGTCACCCCCTCCCAGCTCGGCCAGCAATTCTACGACCATGCCCGCCGCATCCTGGAGGAGGTGGACCGGGTGAAGGACCAGGTCCGCTCCAAGTCGCTCAATCCCTCCGGGCGGGTGTCGGTGGGGCTGCCCACCTCGGCCTGCCGGGGCCTCGGCCTGCCGCTGATCTCGGCCATGGCCGAGCACCAGCCCAACATCGCCCTCCATGTGGTGGAGGCCATGACCGGCTATCTCGATGATTTCCTCCAGGCCGGCCGGCTGGACGTGGCCCTGCTCTACGACCACAAGGCATTCGAGCATGTGGCCTGGACCGAGATGATGGTCGAGGAGCTGATGCTGTTCGTGGCGCCGGACCACCCGCTGGCGGCGCAGGGCAGCGTCTCCTTCCGCGACATGTTCGCGTGGCCCATCGTGCTGCCCGGCGCGCCCAACGTGATGCGCACCGTGATCGAGCAGTTCGCCGCCCGCAACGATGTGGAGCCGGTCGCCATGGCCTGCGACAGCCTGCCCACCATCGCCCGCCTGGTGCGCTCCGGCCGGGCGCTGGGGGTGATGCCCCACTTCGCCTTCATGGACGAGATGGCGCGCGGCGAGATGGTGGCCGTCTCCATCCTCGACCCGACGCCGTCGTGGCGGCTGTCCGTCGTCGTCTCCCAGCGCAGCATGAACCCGCGCGGCTCCGAGGCGGTGGCCAAGGTGATGGCCAACGTCATCGCCGAGATGGTCGAGACCGGAACCTGGCGCGCCAAGCTCAAGGCCGAGAAGGCCCGCGCCACCGTGAAGTGAACCCCGCCAGCCCGTCGAGATGCCCCATGGACCTCATCGTCAAGAACGCTCGCCTGCCGGACGCGCCGGACCGTATCGTCAATATCGCCATCGCGGCTGGCCGCATTGAAGCCGTCGCACCCGACATCACTGCCGACGCCGAGGTGGTGGATGCCGGCGGCTGTCTGGTCGCCCCCGGCTTCGTGGAAACCCACATCCACCTGGACAAATCCTGCATCCTCGATCGCTGCGCGTCACGCCGGGGCGACCTGGAGGAGGCCATCGCCGAGGTGGCCCGCGCCAAGAAGGACTTCACCCCGCAGGATGTGTACGCCCGTGGCCGGCGCACCATCGAGAAGGCCATCGCCCAGGGCACCACCCACATGCGCACCCATCTGGAGGTGGACCCCGGTATCGGCCTGCGCGGGTTCGAGGGGGTGATGCAGCTGGTGGAGGATTATCGCTGGGCCATGGACATCGAGGTCTGCGTGTTCCCGCAGGAGGGCCTCACCAACAATCCCGGCACCGATGAATTGATGGTGGAAGCGCTACGGCGCGGGGCGAAGGCGGTGGGCGCGGCGCCCTATACCGACACCGACCCCCAAGGCCAGATCGACCGGGTGTTCGAGATGGCCCGCGACTTCGACGTGGACATCGATATGCATCTGGATTTCGGCGCCGATCCCACGGCGCTCGATCTTGACCATGTCTGCGCGCTCACCGAGCGGTTCGGCTGGGGCGGGCGGGTGGCCATCGGCCATGTCACCAAGCTCGCCTATGTGGAACCCGAACGCCTGGCGGAGATCGCCACGCGCATGCGGGACGCCGGTGTCGCGCTCACGGTGCTGCCCTCCACCGACCTGTTCCTGATGGGACGGGACCGCACCTCCGCCAAGACACGGGGCGTCACCCCGGCGCACCAGATGCTGAAGCACGGGGTGAACTGCTCGCTGTCCACCAACAATGTGCTGAACCCCTTCACCCCGTTCGGCGACTGCTCGCAATTGCGGATGGCGAACCTCAACGCCAACATCTGCCATGTGGGCTCGGCCCACGACATGGCCGAGTGCTTCCACATGGTGACGAGCCGCCCCGCACGCCTGATGAATCTCGCCGACTACGGGCTGGAAGTCGGCAAGGCGGCGGATTTCGTCATCATCGACAGCCCCTCCCCGCGCGATGCGGTGGCCGAGCTGTCGCCCGTGCTCGCCGCCTTCAAGGGTGGCCGGCGCACCCTGACGCGAGAGCGGGCCAAACTGCACTTTCCCGGCTGCGGGTGCGCCCAATGAGCGCCGCCGATGCGCTCGGCGCCTTCATTCCCGGCCCGCGCCTCGCCCGGCCGGGCGCGCCCGCCGGGCCGCTCGCCGGCCTCACCTTCGCCGTGAAGGACGTGATGGACGTGGCCGGCACCTCCACCGGTAACGGCCATCCCGACTGGCTCACCACCCACCCGCCCGCCGCGCGCTCCGCCGTGGCGGTGGATCGCCTGCTGGATGCGGGGGCAAGCCTTGCCGGCAAGACTATCGCCGACGAGCTGTGCTACTCGCTCACCGGCGAGAACGTGCATTACGGCACGCCGCTCAACCCGGCCGCGCCGGACCGGGTGCCCGGCGGCTCCTCCAGCGGCTCGGCCTCGGCCACGGCCGGGGGCGTGGTGGATTTCGCCCTCGGCACCGATTGCGGCGGCTCCGTGCGGGTGCCGTCGAGCTATTGCGGCCTGTTCGGCATGCGTCCCACCCATGGGCGGATCCCGCTCGAGGGCGTGGCCCCGTTCGCGCCCAGCTTCGATTGCGTGGGCTGGTTCGCCCGCGAAGCCGGGCTTCTGGAACGCGTCGGCCGCGTGCTTCTGGCCGATGCCGCGCCCGCGCCGCCCCTCACCCGCCTGCTCGCCCCCCGCGAGGCGTTTGCCCTGCTCTCGCCGGAGGCAGCCGCCACCCTCGCGTCTGCGCTTCGGCTGGCGCAGGAGACAATCGCGCCCGGCGCGGAAATCACCCTGGCACCCGATGGGCTCGACGCCTGGTCCGCCACCTTCCGCACCTTGCAGGCGGCCGAGATCTGGGCCTCGGTGGGGCCGTGGATCGAGGCGGTGCGCCCCGCCTTCGGACCGGGGGTGAAGGAGCGGTTCGACGCCGCCCGCATCATCTCGCCTTCAGCGGTGGAGGCCGCCTGCGCCCATCGGGCTGCGATCCGCGCCCGGCTCGGCGACCTGCTGCAACCGGGCACGGCATTCCTGATGCCCACGGTGCCGCGCCCTGCCCCGCTGCGCGGCATGGCCACCGCCGAGGTGGAGGTGGTGACCCGGCATCTGGCCATGAACCTCTTGTGCATCGCCGGCCTCGGCGGCCTGCCCCAGGTCTCCCTGCCGCTGGCCCGGCTGGAGGGGGTACCGTTCGGCCTCTCGCTGGTGGGACCGGCAGGCAGCGACACCGCCCTGCTGCGCGCGGCGGTGGCGCTGGCCGGAAGCTGATCGGACGCCGTGGTTTAAGAGCCCGTTTGAAAATTCGCTCAGATGGGCGCTTGCAGCCCTCTCAAACGCATGATCACCGTCATGGCCGGGCTTGTCCCGGAAGTCGGCTGTTGCCGACTTCCGCCTCTGAGAGCGGAACCCGCAAACATGCGGGTTCCGGCCATCCACGCGGGAAGGCTGGAAACGATTTTCGGATGCTGGCCCAAGCGGCTCGACGTGGATGCCCGGGACACGCCCGGGCATGACAGAAGTGATTGCTGTTATGCCCGTTTGATTTCTTCGGTCACGCCCTCAATGCGCGTGACCGAGATAGGCGGCGCGCACCGCCGGGTCGTTCTTCAGCATGGCGGCGGGGCCGTGGGCGGCGAGGCGGCCGTTTTCCATCACATAGCCGAAGTCGGCCACCTCGAGCGCGGCGGCGGCGAACTGCTCCACCAGCAGCATGGTGATCTTCTCTTCCTTCAGCCGGGCGATGGTTGCGAACACCTCCGCCACCAGGCGCGGGGCAAGGCCCATGGAGGGCTCGTCGAGCAGCAGCACGCGCGGGTTCAGCATCAGCGCGCGGGCCATGGCCAGCATCTGCTGCTCGCCGCCGGAAAGCGTGCCGGCGAGCTGGGTGCGCCGCTCGGCGAGGCGCGGGAACAGCGCGAACATCCGGTCAAGGTCCGCTTCCACATCGCCGCGCGGCCGCGCCCCGGTGAGGCGTGGGAAGGCGCCCAGCAGCAAGTTGTCGAGCACGCTCTGGGTGGGGAACACCCGCCGTCCTTCAGGCGAGTGGGCAAGGCCCTTCTTGGTGATCTTGAAGGCCGGCAGGCCGGTGAGGTCCTCGCCATCCAGGCGCACCGAGCCGGATTCCGGCACGATCATGCCGGAGACGGCGCGCAGCGTCGTGGTCTTGCCGGCACCGTTGGAGCCGATGAGGGTGACGAGCTGGCCTTCCTGAACCGTGAGGCTGAGGCCGTGCAGCACCTTCACCTTGCCATAGCCGGCGACGAGATCGGTGACTTCCAGCATGGCGCCCTCCTATTCCGCCGCGACGGCGGCGCCGCCGAGATAGGCCTCGATCACCCGCGGGTCGGCCTGCACCGTGGCCGGCTTGCCCTCCGCGATCTTCTGGCCGAAATCCAGCACCGTGACCGTGTCGCACAGGCCCATGACCACATCCATGTGGTGCTCGATGAGCACGAGCGTGACGCCGGCGTCGCGCACCTTGCGGATGATCTCCACCAGATGCTTGATGTCCGGCGCCGTGAGGCCCGCCGCCGGCTCGTCGAGCAGCAGCAGGTCAGGGTCGAGGGCCAGCGCGCGGGCGATCTCCAAGAGGCGCTGCTTGCCGTAGGGCAGGTTGCGCGCCTCCTCGTTGGCAAGGTCGGCAAGGCCGACGAAGGCGAGCAGGCTCATGGCCCGCTCGCGCGCCGCCTTCTCTTCCCGCCGGATGCGCGGCAGGCCCAGCGCCACCTCGGCGAAGGTGGCGCGATAGGTGTGGTGGAGGCCCACCAGCACGTTCTCGATGAGCGTCAGCTCGGCGAACAGCTGCACGTTCTGGAAGGTGCGGGCGATGCCCTGCGCCGCGATATCGGAGGAGGTGCGCCCGGCGATGTCCTGATCCTTGAAGCGGATGGAGCCCGCCGTGGGCACATAGATGCCGGTGAGCACGTTCATCATGGTGCTCTTGCCGGATCCGTTGGGGCCGATGAGACCATGGATGGTGCCCGGCTTTACCTCGATGCTCACGGTGTCGAGGGCTTTGAGGCCGCCGAACTGCATCACCACCCCGTCCACGTGGAGCAGCACGCCCTCGCGGGCGGCGGCGGTGGCGGTGACCGGCCGCGCGGTCGCCTCCGCCTCGATCACCGCATGGGTCTTTACGAGGTTCGGCCAGAGCTGGGCGGCGGCCTTCTTGAGGAAGCCGACGATGCCGTCCGGCAGGTAATAGACCACGAACAGGATCATCACGCCGAAGATGGCGAGCTTGTAGTCGGTGATCTTCTCCAGCAGCAGCGAGAAGGCGAAGAAGGCGAGGCACAGCACCACCGGGATGGCGGTCTGCACCCGGTGCTCCGGAGTGCGGATGAAGCTGCGCGCCCCCGCGATCAGCGCGATCACCGCGATGGTGCCGGCGATGTAGCGGAACAGCACGATGTCGGAGAGCAGGTTCGGCAGGAAGACGATGATCACCGCGCCGATGATGGGGCCAAGGCGCGACTTGCGCCCACCCACCGTCACCGCCAGCAGGAACTGCACGGAAAGCTCGAAGCCGAAATTGTTCGGCGCGATATATTGCTCCGAATAGGCAAACAGCGCCCCGGCGAGCCCGGCGAAGCCCGCCGACACCACGAAGGCGATCACCTTGTGCTTGTAGACGCTGACGCCCATGCAGTCGGAGGCAATGGGGCTGTCGCGCAGCGCCTCGAAGGCCCGGCCCAGATGCGAGGCGAGGATGCGGTTGATCACCAGAAGGGTGAGCACCAGCGCCACCGCGGCGATGTAGAAATACTCCACCTCCTTCATGCGCTTCAGCGACATGTCGAACAGCGGGATGGTGTCGCCGAGCCACCTGAGGTCGAGGAACAGCGGCGTGGTCAGCTTGATGCCGAGGGGGCCGTTGGTGAGGTCCGTCATCTCGTTGATGAGGATCTGCACGATGGTGCCGAAGGCCAGCGTCACCATGGCGAGGTACGGTCCGGTGACCCTGAGCGCCGGCAGCGCCAGCACGATGCCGAACAGGGCCGTGACGATGATGGCGAGCGGCAGCGCCGGCCAGAAGCCGATGCCGAAGTGCATGGCCAGGCAGCCGGCCGTATAGGCGCCGATGCCGAACAGCGCGGCATGGCCGATGGACACCTCGCCCGTATAGCCGAACACCACGTCCAGCCCCAGCAAGAGGATGGCGTAGATGGCGATGGTGATGGTGAGGTGCAGGTAATAGGGGCTCGTCACCACGAACGGCAGCACCGCCAGCGCGGCGAGGCCGAGGATCGGGAAGCCGGTAGAGAGGATGCGTCGCGCCAGCATGGCCTCACACCTTCTTGATGGTGGCGCGGCCGAACAGGCCCGAGGGTTTCAGCGACAGCACGAGCAGCAGGAGCACGAGGCCCGGCACGTCCTTGTAGCCGGTGGAGATGTAGTAGCCGGTGAGGGTCTCGGTGATGCCGAGGATGAGCCCGCCCACGATCACGCCCATGCCGCTCGACAGGCCGCCGATGATGGCCACCGCGAAGGCTTTCAGCCCCAGCACCGCGCCCATGGTGGCGCCGGTGAGGGTGACCGGGGCGATGAGCACGCCGGCGAAGGCCGCCGTCATGGAGGACAGGGCGTAGGAGAAGGTAATCACGCGCCGCGTGTCGATGCCCATCAGGCCGGCGGCGTCGCGGTCGTTGGCGGTGGCCACCACCGCCTTGCCGAAGATGGAGCGGCGGTTGAACACCTCCACCGCCAGCATGATCACCAGCGCGCCCACCACGATGGCGATCTCCATGGGCTGGATGCGCACCCCGAGGATGTTGAGGGAGGCTTCCGGCAGGGGCGAGGGAAAGCGCAGGGCGTCACGGCCCCAGATATTTTCCGCCAGATTGCGGAAGATGATGCCGAGCGCGATCGTGGCCATGATCCAGCCGGCCTCGGAATTGGCCTTCACCGCCGGGCGCACGCCGAGCCATTCCACCACCGCCCCCTGGGCGAGGCCGAAGGCGAACACGATGGGCAGCATCAGAAGATAGGCGAGCGGGGTGCCCAGCGCCTGGCCGATGAGGAAGTTCACCGTGGTGAGCCCCACCAGCGCGCCCAACATCAGGGCTTCGCCCTGGCCGAAGTTCAGCGTCTTGGAGGTGGCGAAGGTGAGCTGGTAGCTGAAGGCGATGACGCCATAGATCATGCCAACGGCGATGCCGCTGACGATGAGCTGCGAGAGGATGTTCATCAAGGGTCTCCGAAGCGCAAATCCCCGACCGCAAGCCCCGCGTCCCGCGCGGGAAAGGCCGCCACCCGGCACGCGCAAGCGCACCGGGCGGGCTTCTCGTCGCCGGCCGGCGAAAAGGCTGCCGGCCGATCAGTTGCGACCGATCGCGCTCAGTTCTTGGGCTTCACCCGGACCGCCTTGTCGCCGGCGATGTCCTCGGGATGGGCGGCGACCACGCGGCCGCCCTTCACCAGGCCGAACACCGGGATGTTGCCGGTGATGGCCTCATGGTCAGTGGCGCTGAAGGGGCGGTCGTAGACGGTGACCACGCCTTCCACCTTGGTGTTCAGGTTTTCCAGCGCTTCGCGGATCTTGCGGCCGTCGGTGGAGCCGGCCTGGGTGATGGCTGCGGCGAGCAGGAACACTGAGTCATAGCCCTGCGCGGCCGACACCGGGGACGGCATGCGGTCGATCTTGTAGGCCGCCTGATAGGCCTCGATGAAGGCCTTGCGCTTGGGGGTATCGGGGAGCTGGATGAAGGTCTGGGGCATCAGCGCGCCATCGCCGTTGGGGCCGGCGGTGTCGATGAAGCTGGCCATGGACAGGGTCCAGGAGCCGATCATGGGCACCTTCCAGCCCAGCTTGGCCATGCCGTTGGCGATCTGCGCCAGCTCGGGGCCGATGGCGTAGGTGAGGATCACATCGGCGCCGGCTTCCTTGGCGCGCAGCAGCTGCGCGGTCATGTCGGTGTCGCCGATGTTGAACTTCTCGGTCACCACCGGCTTCACGTTCAGGACCGCCAGCGCCTTCTCGAGGTCGGCGCGGCCGAGCTGGCCGTAATTGGTCGAGTCCGCGAGGATGGCCGGCTTCTTGAAGCCCTGCCGCTTCACCGCCTCATCCGCGATCATGACGCTCTGGATCGCGTCGTTGGCGGAGGTGCGGAAGATGTAGTTGGACTTGTTGTCCGGCGGCAGGAACTGCTTGGAAATCAGCGTGCCGGTGGCCACGTTGTTGATCACCGGGATTTCCGCTTCCTGGTAGAAGCGCTGCGAGGCGAGAGCCACGCCGGTGTTGATATAGCCGAGGGTGGCGACCACCCCTTCCTTGTTGATGAGCTCCTGGGCGATCTGCACGCCCACCTCGTTCTTGGCCTCGTCGTCACGCTCGACCAGCACCAGCTGGCGGCCGAGCACGCCGCCGTTCTTGTTGATTTCCGTCACCGCGAGCTTCACGCCGTCGCGCATGCTCACGCCCATGGAGGACGAACCGCCGGTGAAGGGGCCGCTGAGGCCAATCTTGATGGGTTCCGCGGCCACGGCGACGCCTGCGATGGAGACGCCAGCCATAGCGATGCTTGCGGCGACCGCCGCAATCATTCCGCTCACTCGCATGATTCACTCCCTGGTTGCCCGATTCTGAGGCTTTATTGGTTCGATCCGGCTTCTTCGCCGGTTAGGCCTGAATCGTTTAAGCCAATTGGCGACGATAGACCAGTGCAACATCCGTCTCTTCACGTAGCAGTGCGACTGGTATCGCAGTGCGGGATGTCCGCAAGGGAAGATGGCGGGCTCCCACACGCCCCCTACCCGGCCGCCCCGATGCGCCCCTCGCCCCGGCGAGAAACCGCCGGCCCACCCCGGCAAGCGGCGGAAATCCGCCGCACTGGCCCGGTGGCACGACCCGCTGTCTTCAAAAAATATAATTATTTCCAATGATTTATACAAAGAGGCGCGCCTTGCGCATGGCTGGCATGCGTGGTGCAATGGGATGGGACCATTCATCCAACCGGCCATGAGAGCCGGCCCTCCCGGGAGAAGCGCCTTGCACACATCTCTTCGCACCTCCGCACCCTCGCGCCGTGTCGCCCGCCGTGGCGTCCGCCTTGCGACCCTCCTCGCCGCCTCGGCGGTGCTGGCGTTCGGCGCCCTGCCCGCCTCGGCGCAGGAGGTGATCCGCGTCGGCAACCTCAAGCTTGCCCATTTCGCCGGCGTCTCCTACATCAAGGAGATTGCCTCCAGCTGCGGCATCACGGTCGACCTGAAGATCTTCGCCAAGGGCCCGGACGTGATGCAGGCCATCCTCGCCGGCGAGCTGGACGTGGGCGCCACCGCCTCCGAGGCCGCCATTTCCGGCCGCGGCAATGGCGCACCCATCTACATCGTCGGCGGCTTCGCCAGCGGCGGCGCGCGCCTGCTGGCGGTGCCCGACAGCGGCATCAAGACGGTCGCGGACCTGAAGGGCAAGAAGGTGGGCGTCACCCGCGGCTCCATCCAGGAAGTGCTGCTGGCCGCCGAGATGGGCAAGGTCGGCCTCACGCCCAAGGACCTGACCATCATCTATCTGGGCTATCCGGACCTCAACCAAGCGCTGCTGCAGAAGCAGGTGGACGCCATCATGCAGACCGAGCCGCAATCGGCCCAGGCCATCGCCCGCGGCTTCGGCACCGAGATGCTGAAGCCCTACGACACCCCCATCGGCGCGCCGGTGCGCACCCTGGTGATGAGCGAGAAGTTCTACAACGGCAGCCCGGAAGCCGCGAAGAAGTTCATGGCCTGCTTCGTGAAGGCGCAGAAGACCTTCATGGACGATCCCAAGGCGGCCGAGAAGTTCGTGACCCAGGACGTGTTCAAGGGCCAGCTCACGGCCGAGGAATTCCAGGAAGCCCTCGCCAATTCGCCCTACACCCTGTCGATCACCGCCGACCACATCCAGAAGACCACGGACGTGATGGCCAAGTACGGCATCGGCAAGATGTCGACCCCCGCCAAGGCCGCGGACTGGGTGAAGCTCGACCTGCTCGACGCCGCCAAGGCCTCCGCCGGCATCAACTGAGGGCATCGCCATGCACACGTCCCGCCTGAAATCCGTGGCGGAGGGCCTTGCCGTGCCCGTCGCCGCCCTCGTACTGTGGCAGCTTGCCTGCTCGCTGGGGCTGGTGAACCCCATGGTCCTGCCCTCCCCGGCCGCGGTGGCCGTGCGCTGGTGGGCCTATCTCGCCCCCATGGAAGCCTATGACCCGGCCGCCGGCTCCTATCTCGCCTGGCTGTTCTCCGGCGAGATGATCCATGATGCCATCGGCTCCCTCACCCGCGTCGCCCTCGGCTTCTTCGTGGGGGCGGGCCTCGCCCTGCCGCTCGGCCTGTTCATGGGATCGAGCGACACCATCTACCGCCACATCAACCCCCTGATGCAGGTGCTGCGGCCCATCCCGCCCATCGCCTACATCCCGCTCTCCATCCTGTGGTTCGGCCTCGGCAATGCGCCGGCGGTGTTCCTCATCGCCATCGGCGCCTTCTTCCCGGTGCTGATGAACACCATCGCCGGCGTGCGGCACGTGGACGGCATCTATATCCGCGCCGCCCGGAGCCTGGGGGCGAGCCGCCTCACCATCTTCCGGCGGGTGATCCTGCCGGCGGCGACGCCCTATATCCTGTCGGGCGCGCGCATCGGCATCGGCACCGCCTTCATCGTGGTGATCGTGGCCGAGATGATCGCGGTCAACAACGGCCTCGGCTTCCGCATCCTGGAGGCGCGCGAATACTTCTGGTCCGACAAGATCATCGCCGGAATGTTCACCATCGGCCTCCTCGGCCTTGCCATCGACATGGCGGTGAGCCGCCTCAACAACCATCTGCTCCGCTGGCATCGCGGTCTGGAATCGTGAGGAACGCCATGTCCCTGCAGCCTGCCTCCGTCGAAGCCCTCACCGAGCGCGCCATGCCAGTCATCGAGCCCATCCTCGCGCCTGCTTCGCCCCACATCGTCGTCGAAGGCGTGGACAAGCGCTTCGTCGTCCCCGGCGGCGAGATCGTTGCCCTGAAAGACATCGACCTCACCATCAACCGCGGCGAGTTCGTGTGCCTGCTCGGCCCGTCGGGTTGCGGCAAGTCCACCCTGCTCAACGCCATCGCCGGCTTCTCCGCCCCCACCAGGGGCACCATTGAGGTGGATAAGCTCAAGGTGACCGCCCCCGGCCCCGACCGGGGCATGGTGTTCCAGGAATACGCGCTGTTTCCGTGGATGAGCGTGGCCGCGAACATCGGCTTCGGCCTCGAAATCAAGGGCATGAAGCGCGCCGACATCGACGCCCGCGTGGCCGAGCTGCTCGCCATGCTGAAGCTCACCGAGTTCCGCGACCGCTTCCCGAAGGACCTGTCCGGCGGCATGCGTCAGCGCGTGGCCATCGCCCGCGTGCTGGCGCTGGACAGCCCGGTGATGCTGATGGACGAGCCGTTCGGCGCGCTCGATGCCCTCACCCGCCGCTCACTTCAGGACGAACTCATCCGGATCTGGTCGGCCACGGGCAAGACCATCGTGTTCGTCACCCATTCCATCGAGGAATCCATCTACCTCGCGGACCGCATCGTCGTGCTCACCTACCGGCCGGGCACCATCAAGCGGGACATCAAGGTGGAGCTGCCGCGCCCGCGCGACAGCGCCTCGCCCGCCTTCAACGAGCTGAAGCGCGAGCTCTCCGCCCTCGTCACCGCCGAGCAGCACCGCTTCGAGGAGGTGGAACTCAAAGGCTTGACCACCGACTGAGCCGGGACGAGCATCCGCCGGCGCCTACCCTCGGGCGCCGGCTAAAGACAAGGACCGCGCCACGGCGGCCAAGCGGCCAGGGAGCCGACGGACCAGGACCATGCGCCCCGATCTCGCCACCGCAGCGCGCGCCATGCTCCTCGCCGTTCTCGGCGCGGCAGCACTGTTCGCCGTGGTGAAGGCGGGGGAGATGGCGGAGGCCCGCGTCGGCGAGCGCCTCGCCAGCGAGGCCCGCCACCGCAGCGAGATCTATGCCCAGAGCCTGGAGGGCGCCATCGAGCGGTTCGGCTATCTGCCCGCCGCCGCCGCCCTCGACCTCAATGTGCGCAGCGCCCTCGTCCAGCCCGACGACCCGAGGCTGATCGCCACCGTCAACACCTATCTGGAAACCCTCAACCGCGCTGCCGGGGCCAGCGTGCTCTATCTCATCGACCCCTCGGGCATGACCATCGCCGCGTCCAACTGGGACACGCGGGAGACCTATGTGGGCGTGGACTTCAGCTATCGCCCCTATTTCACCGAGGCCATGGCGGGCCAGGCCGGCCGGTTCTACGCCATCGGCACGCTGACCGGCGTGCCCGGCTATTTCATCAGCGCCCCGGTGGCGATCGACGGCAGGATCCGGGGCGTGGTGGTCACCAAGGTCAATCTCGACCCCTTGGAGGCGGTGTGGCAGGAAGCCGCCGACCGGGTGCTGGTGACCGACCCGAATGGCATCGTCTTCCTCGCCTCCGATACGCGCTTCAAGTTCCACGCCACCCGCCCCATCGATGCCGCCACCGCGCAGGAATTGAAAAAGACTCGCCAATACGGGCGCAAGACCTATCCGCTGCTCAATCTCGGCACGGTGGAGACGGTGGGCGGCGTGCCCCTGATCGCGGCCTCGGACGTGGCCCCTCACGGCCGGGTCATCGCCGACGACAAGCCCCTTGTCCCCTATGACTGGCACCTGCTGCTGTTTGCCGACGCCGCTGCGCTGGAGCTGGCCGGGCGCACCGCCCGCGTGGGCATGACGCTGGGCTTCGGCGTGCTCGGCCTCATCGGCCTCTATTGGTGGCAGCACCTCAAGCGCGCCCGCGAGAGCCTCGCCGCCCGCGCGGCACTGGAGGCCGCGCAGCGCGAGCTGGAAGCCAAGGTGGAGGCCCGCACCGCCGACCTCACCGCCGCCAACGGCCAGCTCGCGGGCGAGATCGAGGAACGCCGCCGCGCCGAGGCGGAGCTGCGCGCCGCGCAGGACGAACTGGTGCAGGCCGCCAAGATGGCGACCCTCGGCCAGATGGCGGCCGGCATCACCCATGAGCTGAACCAGCCCCTCACCGCCTTGCGCGGCCTCGCCGACAATGC
Source organism: Xanthobacter versatilis (assembly GCF_043193975.1). Taxonomy (NCBI): domain Bacteria; kingdom Pseudomonadati; phylum Pseudomonadota; class Alphaproteobacteria; order Hyphomicrobiales; family Xanthobacteraceae; genus Xanthobacter; species Xanthobacter versatilis. The sequence goes on from NZ_JBAFVB010000002.1 coordinate 569,710, forward strand.
CGGCAAGCTTTTGGAGCAGGGGCGCGAGGAGGAGGCGCAGGCCAATCTCGGCCGCATCACCGCCATGGTGGACCGGCTCGGCAAGATCACCGGGCAGTTGCGCGCCTTCGCCCGCAAGAGCAGCAGCGAGACGCTGCCGGTGGACGTGGCGGCGGCGGTGGCCGAGAGCCTCGCCATCCTCGCCCCGCGCATCCGCGTCGCCGGCATCGGCGTCCAGACCGACCTCGACGCGGCCGCTGCCACCGTGCGGTTCGAGCCCATCCGCCTGAGCCAGGTTCTGGTGAACCTCGTGGGCAACGCGCTGGACGCGGTGAAGGGCCGGCCTAGCGCCTGGGTCGGCCTTTCCACCCGGCGCGAGGGCTCCCGCATCGTCCTCAGCGTGGAGGACAACGGCCCCGGCCTGCCGGAGGCCACCCTCGCGCGCATCTTCGATCCCTTCTTCACCACCAAGCCGGCGGGCGAGGGGCTGGGGCTGGGCCTGCCCATCTCGCTCGCCATCGCCCGCGAATTCGGCGCCACCCTCACCGCCCGCGCGCGGACAGGCGGCGGCCTCGCCTTCGATCTCGTCATGGAGGCTGCGGAGAGCGCGGACGCGGTCCCGCCCCAGCCGGAAAGATTGCGCCACGAAAGGACGCACCATGTGTGCTGAGCGCGCCCTCAAGTCCACCCCCGCCCCGCACTCGGCCGCCCGGCCCCGCGTGGTGCTGGTGGACGACGAGGAGATGATCCGCATCACCATCGAGCAGACGCTGGAACTGGCCGGCATCGCGGTCGAGACCTTCGACAGCGTGGATGCGGCCCTGCCCGCCATCGGCCGCGACTTTCCCGGCGTGGTGGTGAGCGACGTGCGCATGCCGGTGCGCGACGGGCTGGAACTGCTGGCGGACGTGCGCCGGCGCGATCCCGAATTGCCGGTGGTGCTCATCACCGGCCATGGGGACGTAGCCATGGCGGTGAGCGCCATGCGCGAGGGCGCCTATGATTTCATCGAGAAGCCGTTCGTCTCCGACGCCTTCGTGGAGGTGGTGCGCCGCGCCCTCGACAAGCGCGCCCTCGTGATGGAAAACCGCCGCCTGCGCATGGCGCTGGACCGGGGCGAGGCGGGCGATGCCATCGAGCGCTGCCTCGTCGGCCAGTCCCCCGCCATCCGCCGGCTGCGGGACGACGTGGCCCAGCTCGCCTCCACCAGTGCCGACGTGCTGGTGCTGGGCGAGACCGGCGCCGGCAAGGAGCAGGTGGCCCGCGCCCTGCACGAGGGCGGATCGCGGCGCGACAAGCCGTTCGTGGCGGTCAATTGCGGCGCCATCCCCGAAAGCATGTTCGAGAGCGAGATGTTCGGCCACGAGGCCGGCGCCTTCACCGGCGCCGGCAAGAAGCGCATCGGCAAGATCGAGCACGCGAGCGGAGGCACCCTCTTCCTCGACGAGGTGGAGAGCATGCCGCTCGCCATGCAGGTCAAGCTGTTGCGCGTGCTGCAGGACCGCAAGATCGAACGGCTCGGCTCCAACACCGCCGTGCCGGTGGACCTGCGCGTGATCGCCGCCACCAAGGAGGACCTTGCCGCCCTCGCCGACGCCGGCCGCTTCCGCAAGGATTTGTGCTTCCGCCTCGATGTGGTGAAGCTGGTGCTGCCGCCTTTGCGCGAGCGGCGGGAGGATATTCCCCTGCTGTTCGAGCTGTTCGTGGTGCAGGCGGCGGTGAAGTACCAGCGGCCGGTGACGGAGGTGCCGCCCTCGCTGCGCCGTGCGCTCATGCTGGCCGACTGGCCGGGCAACGTGCGCGAGCTGAAGAACGCCGCCGAGCGCCACATCCTGGGCTTCCTCGCCCCCGATTTCGCCGCCGGCGGGGCCGCGACCCCCGGCCTCAACGAGTTGCTGGACCGGGTGGAGCGCCTCGTGATCGAGGATGCGCTCAAAGCGTCGGGCCAGCGCATCTCGGCGGCGGCGCAGGCCCTCAACATCCCCCGCAAGACCCTCTCCGACCGCATGAAGCGGCTCGGCCTCACCGCCGCGGAGTGACCCTCGCGGTTTTCGGACAGTTTCGAGACTCTGCTTTCCCGTGCCTTCGGGCCCGGTATCCACTCCTGCCGCAAGCGTCCCTCCCCTCCCGCCCTCGCGGGGGCAGGGAGGTCCGCCGTCGCTGAAAACGCCCTGGAAAGCCGCCCATGACCAAGACCGCCGCCGATCCCGCGCCCGTGTCCGCTTTCGACTGGCCGCCCCTCATCGTCGCCAACGCCCCCAACGGCGCCACCCGCACCAAGGCGGACCACCCGGCCCTGCCCATGACCGCGGCGGACCTTGCCCGTGCGGCCGCCGAGAGCCTGGAGGCCGGCGCGGCGCTGCTGCATTTCCATGTGCGTGACGCCGAGGGCCGCCACCTGCTGGATGCCGACGCCTATCGCGACGCCTCGGCTGCCATCCGCGCGGCGGTGGGCGATCGTCTGGTGCTCCAGATCACCTCGGAGGCGGCGGGCCGCTACAAGGCGCCGGAGCAGATGGCGGTGGTGCGCGACGTGAAGCCGGAGGCGGTGTCGCTGGCGCTCCGGGAGATCATTCCCGATGAGGCGGCCGAAACGGCGGCGGCGGATTTCTTCGCCTTCGTGCGGCGCGAGCGCATCTTCACGCAGATCATCCTCTACAGCGCCGACGACGTGGTGCGCTATGGCGCCCTCAAGGCCCGCGGCGTGCTGGGCGAGGGGCAGGATTTCCCGCTGTTCGTGCTGGGGCGCTACACCACGGGACAGGTCTCCCAGCCCAGCGATCTTCTGCCCTTCCTCGCGGCGGGGACGCAGACGGCGCCGCTCTGGTCCATGTGTGCCTTCGGGCCGAAGGAGAACGCCTGCGCCACGGTGGCGGCGGGGCTCGGCGGCCACGTGCGGGTGGGCTTCGAGAACAACCTGTTTGCCCCTGACGGCACGGTTGCGCCCAACAACGCCGCCCAGGTGCAGCGCGCCTGCGACGCCGCACGCGCCCTCGGCCGCCCCCTCGCCAACGCCGACATGGCCCGCAAGCTGATGGCGTGAGTGCCACATGGCATGAGCGCTACCGGCGTTGAATCTCAGATAAGCCCGGCCGTCAGGACCGGGGCGCAACATGGACCCCTCCCCCGCAGGCGGGAGAGGGAGCAGACCGCGCCAGGCGAAACCGTCCGCTTTGAAGCTCCGGGCTGACCTCAGTTGCCCCCCTCGTCCCCATGCCGTGGCGAGGTGATCCCCAAGCGGCGCATGCGGCGGTGGATGGTGGTGCGGTCCACGCCCAGCGCGCGAGCCACCGCCGAGACGTTCCAGCGCTGGGCGGCAAGAAGCGCCAGCAGGGCGCCGCGCTCGTCCGGACTGGTGCCACCAGCCCCCATCCCGCCAACGGCAGAAGACCCGACGAGGAGCGCCACAGGCGCCGTCCCACACGGCCCAGTCGCCACCGGCGCCGCGTGGCGGATGCGGTCGGGCAGGTCGTCCCAGGCGATGACGGCGTCGCCTGCCACCGCGCAGGCATAGTCCAGCGCATTGGCCAGCTCGCGGATGTTGCCGGGCCACGCATAGGCGTGCAGCGCCGCCCGCGCTTCGCCCGACAGCTCGAACGGCACCCGCAGCACCCCGCCCCGCTCGGCCAGAAACCGCGCCACCAGCCAGTCGAGATCCGCGCGCTGGCGCAGGGCCGGCAAAGCGAGCACGCCGCCGCTGAGGCGGAAATAGAGGTCCTCGCGGAAGCGCCCGGCCTTCACCTCGGCGATGAGGTCGCGGTGGGTGGCGGCGATGACGCGGATGTTGACCGGCACCGGACGGGTACGGCCAATGGGCGTCACCTCGCGCTCGGCCAGCACCCGCAACAGGCGGGTCTGGAGGGTCAGCGGCATGTCGCCGATCTCGTCGAGGAAGAGGGTGCCGCCATCCGCCTCCATGACGAGGCCGCGCTTGCCCTTGGCGGCGGCGCCGGTGAAGGCGCCCGGCTCGTAGCCGAACAATTCGCCCTCGATCAGCGTCTCCGGCAGCGCTGCGCAGTTCACCGGCACGAACGGCTTGCCGGCACGACCGCTCGCGGCATGGATGGCTTTGGCCAAATGCTCCTTGCCGGTGCCGGTCTCGCCGCAGATGAGCAGGCTCATCTGGGTGTTGACGAGCTTGGCCGCCCGCGCCGCCACCTCCAGCATGGCGCCATCGCCGCAGGTGAGGGCTTCCAAAGGCTTCGGCAGGACCGGCGCGGGGGCAAGCGGCGAGGGCGAGGCGACACGCGCCGGCGGCTGCTGGGCCTGCGCGAACAAGGGCGTGCCGGAGAGGGCGAGGCGCACCATGCGCTGCGACGCCGGCCGCGACGGCATCAGGCGCGGCAGGTCGTCCACCTGGAGGTCGAAGAACTCGGACAGGGGTCGGCCGGCGAGCGGCCGCCCGTCGGCCAGGGCGGGGCGGCATTCCAGCTCGCGCATCATGAGCTGGCGGGTGCGGTTGTTGAAGCCGAGGATGCGGCCCGATCCATCCACCGCCAGCACATAGGCCGGGTCCACGTCGGCAAATTCCGGCGAGGGCGCGAGCTTCACGATCCATTCGCGGCGGAAGCGGTTGAGAAGGTGCGCCGTCTCGATCTTGTGGGCGACGGATTTGACGAACTGCAGCGCCAGATACTGGCTCTCCTTGGGCTGCGGCGAATGCAGCGCCGAGATGTCCAGCACCGCCGCCAGCGCGCCGCTGGGGTCGAACACCGGCGCGGCCGTGCAGGTGAGCGGGATGTGGGTAGCGTCGAAATGGTCGGACTGGTGCACCACCAGCGCCTCGCCGGTGGCGATGCAGGTGCCCACCGCGCAGGTGCCGGCATGCGGCTCGTTCCAGTCGGCGCCGAGATAGAGGCCGGCGCGCATGAGGTTGCTGTCGAAGGTGGGATCGCCGATGAAGTCCACCGTGATGCCCTTGGCATCGGTGAGCAGCAGCACGTAGCCGAGGCCCGCCACCTCGCGATAAAGCGTCTCCACCCCGAAGCGCGCCGTGTGCAGGAACTCGTCCATGGCCTCCTGATGCTCGCGCAGGCGGGCATTGGTAACGATGCACGGGTCGCGCAGCACCACCGGGTCAAGGTTGTGCTCGTTGACGCAGCGCCGCCACGACGCCTCGATGATGGCATCGCGGCGCGAGCCGTGCCCGCTCGCCGCGCGCACCAGCTCATCGATGTGCGCGGCCTGCTCCCGCTTCATGACGATCCTCCCAGACCGTTCCTTTTGCCGGAAGTCTCGCCCTGATCGGCGGCGGCGGCAAGGGGCGCGGCAAATGTGCTGGCGCGGGCTCCCTCAAGTCGTGCCGCAGCGCAGGCAATCCAATGCCAAGTCAAGGCTGCAACACCTGTGGCATTCGCCGCCACACCTGTGGCGCGCGCGCAGCAGTGGCGTACCGATGTTGCAATGCAATACGTAAGCGGAGCCAAGCTTTTTCAGAAAATCGGACAGTTGGCCCGCCCCTTGCTCAAGTCCCTCCAAGGCAAAAACAACGAGCCAAAGCAAATTCAACGGAGAGGATGCCCGATCGCTACCGCACCGGACATTCCGGTGGGAGCGGGGACCAACCGCCCTCCCCGTCCCTTAAGGAGGAGAAGAGCATGCCTGAGCCGACGCCAAGCGCTTTGTCCAACAATCCCATCCCGCTGCCGAAGGACCAGCTCCTCGAAGCCTATCGCACCATGCGCACCATCCGCGATTTCGAGGAGCGGCTGCATGTGGAGTTCGCCAAGGGCGATATCCCCGGTTTCGTGCACCTGTATGCCGGCGAGGAAGCCTGCGCCACCGGCGTCATGATGCACCTCACCGACATCGACCGCATCGCCTCCACCCATCGCGGCCACGGCCACTGCATCGCCAAGGGCGTGGACGTGGGCGAGATGATGGCCGAGATCTACGGCAAGGAGACCGGATCCTGCCGCGGCAAGGGCGGCTCCATGCACATCGCCGACCTCTCCAAAGGCATGATGGGCGCCAACGGCATCCTCGGCGCCGGCGCGCCTTTGATCTGCGGCGCCGGGCTTGCGGCCAAGTTCCGCGGCGACGGCGGCGTCGGCATCACCTTCTTCGGCGACGGCGCGGCCAACCAGGGCACGGTGCTGGAAAGCATGAACCTTGCCGCCATCTGGAACCTGCCGGTGATCTTCGTCATCGAGAACAACGGCTATGCGGAGGCCACTTCCGTCACCTACGCCACGGCTGTGGACAGCTACGTGGACCGCGCCACCGGCTTCGGCCTGCCGGCGGTGAGCGTGGACGGCACCGATTTCTTCGCAGTTCACAAGGCGGCCGGCGACCTCATCGCCAAGGCCCGCGCGGGCGGCGGGCCGGCGGTGCTCGAATGCAAGATGAACCGCTTCTTCGGCCATTTCGAGGGCGACAGCCAGACCTACAAGGCCAAGGGCGAGAACGAGTTCAACCGCGCCAACCGCGACTGCCTGAAGATCTTCGCCGATCGCGTCACCGCCGCCGGGGTGGTGAGCGAGGCCGAGATCGCCCTCCTCGACCGGGAGGTGGCAAGCCTCATCGACGACGCGGTCACCTCCGCCAAGGCGGCGCCCTTGCCGGCGGCGCGCGACCTGCTCAGCGACGTCTACGTCGCCTACTGATCAATCAAGATAATCCGGAAGGAAACACCATGGCTCGCAAGTTGAGCTTCAAGATGGCCATCAATGAAGCCCTCGATCTTGAGATGCGCCGCGACCCCAGCGTCATCCTGCTGGGTGAGGATATCGTCGGCGGCTCCGGGGCGCCGGGGGAAAAGGATGCCTGGGGCGGCGTGCTCGGCGTCACCAAGGGGCTTTATGCCAAGCACGGCAACCGCCTGCTCGACACGCCCCTGTCCGAGAGCGCCTATATCGGCGCGGCGGTGGGCGCGGCGGCCTGCGGCATGCGCCCGGTGGCGGAACTCATGTTCCTCGACTTCATGGGCGTGTGCTTCGACCAGATCCTGAACCAGGCGGCGAAGTTCCGCTACATGTTCGGCGGCAAGGCGACCACCCCGGTGGTCATCCGCGCCATGGTGGGGGCGGGTTTCCGCGCCGCCGCCCAGCATTCACAGATGCTCACGCCCATGTTCACCCATGTGCCGGGGCTCAAGGTGGTGTGCCCCTCCAATGCCTATGACGCCAAGGGCCTGCTGATCCAGTCCATCCGCGACAACGATCCGGTGATCTTCTGCGAGCACAAGAACCTCTACGGCCATGAGGTGGATGTGCCCACGGAGGCCTATGCCATCCCGTTCGGCGAGGCCAATGTGGTGCGCGACGGCAAGGACGTGACCATCGTCAGCTACGGCCTCACGGTCCACCGCGCCATGGACGCGGCGTCTGCCCTGTCGCGCCAGCACGGCATCGAAGCGGAGGTGATCGACCTGCGCACCCTCTCGCCCATCGACTGGGATACGGTGATCGAGAGCGTGGAGACCACCGGCCGCCTGGTGGTGGTGGACGAGGCCCATCCGCGCTGCTCCATCGCGACCGACGTCGCCGCCTACGTGGCGCAGCAGGCCTTCGGCGCGCTGAAGGCCGCCCCGCAGATGGTGACGGCGCCGCACACCCCGGTGCCGTTCTCGCCCACGCTGGAAGACCTTTACATCCCCACCGCCGACGCCATCGCCGGCGCGGTGCTGCGGACGGTCCCCCACGCGCTGGCAGCGTGAGGGGGGACCCGGGGCGGCTGAAGCGACGCCGCCCCCTCTCCCGCCCGCCGACACACCGTCATGCCCGGCCTTGTGCCGGGCATCCACGCCGGCCCGCTTGCCTAGACCTATCGAGGCAGTTCCCAGCCGCGGAGCGTGGATGGCCGGGACAAGCCCGGCCATGACGATACCCGTGAAACAGAGCAATCGAGAGCCGTTGCGACGGACCGTAACCCGCCTCGATCCGTCTCCCCAAACCCCTTTTGAGGAACCCCAATGCTGGACACCCGCATCAAGCCCATCGTCATGCCCAAGTGGGGCCTGTCCATGTCGGAGGGCAAGGTCACGGGCTGGCTCAAGCCGCCCGGCACCAAGATCTCCGTGGGCGACGAGATCCTCGAGGTGGAGACCGACAAGATCGCCGGCGTGGTGGAGGCGGGCGATGCCGGTATCCTGCGCCGCGCCATCGGCGCCCGTGACACAGTCTATCCGGTCAAGGCCCTGATCGGCGTCATCGCCGATGAAGAGGTGAGCGACGACGAGATCGACGCCTTCGTCGCCACCTATGCCGCCCCCGCCGAGGAGGACGAGGCGGCGGAGGAGAGCGCGCCGAAATACCAGTTCGCGGAGACCCCGTTCGGCCGCCTGCGCTATGCCAGGCGCGGCGATGGCTCCCGCACGGTGGTGCTCATCCACGGCTTCGGCGGCGATCTCGACAACTGGCTGTTCAACATCGACGCCTTGGCCGGCTCTGCCACCGTCTATGCCCTCGACCTGCCGGGCCATGGCCAGTCGGACAAGGCCGTCGGCGAGGCGAGCCTCGGCTGGCTGTCCGGCGCCGTGCTCGCCTTCATGGACAAGACCGGGATCGAGAAGGCCCATCTGGTCGGCCATTCCATGGGCGGGGCGGTGGCCATGCGCACCGCTCTGGACCAGCCGGGGCGGGTCGCCTCCCTCGGCCTCATCGGCTCGGCCGGGCTCGGAGCCGAGATCAACAGCGGCTACACGGATGGCTTCGTCGCCGGATCGTCCCGTCGCGACATGAAGCCGGTGCTGGAACAGCTGTTCCACGATCCCGGCACGGTCACCCGCCAGCTGGTGGAAGACATCCTGAAGTACAAGCGCCTCGACGGGGTGGACGACGCCTTGCGCGCGCTCGCCGCCAACCTGTTCCCGGCCAGCCGCCAGAGCGAGATCCTGGCCGAAAAGCTGAAGCCGACGGATGTGCCGGTGCTCGTCATCTTCGGCGCCAGCGACAAGGTGATCCCGCCCGCCCATGCCGGGGCTCTCGGGGACCGCGCCCGGGCCGAGGTGCTCGGCGAGGCCGGGCACATGGTGCAGATGGAAAAGGCCAACAAGGTCAACGAGCTGCTCCTGGACCACATTGGCCGCTGACCGCTCGTCCACCGCCGCCGCAGTCCGGAAGTGGCCGCCCGAGAGGGCGGTCAACGGCGACGTGTGGCCAATCATAATCAAGGAGGAACCATGCCCAGCCTGAAGGACAAGAGCATCGTCATCACCGGCGCGGCCGGCGGCATCGGCGCCGCCATCGCGAAAGCCCTTGCGGCGGACGGCGCCCGCATCACTGTGGCCGACCTCTCGGAGCCCGCCGCCCGCGCGGTGGCCGGGGAGATCACGGCCGCCGGCGGCACCGCCATCGCGGTTGCGGTGGATGTGCGCCAGCGGGCGCAGGTGCGCGCCCTGCTCGATGAGGCCGTGGCCGCCCATGGCCGGCTCGACGTGCTGTTCAACAATGCCGGCGTGGCCCAGACCCGGCCCTTTCTCGACATCACGGAAGACGACTGGCGCTTCGTCACCGACGTGAATGCGCTGGGCGTGCTCATCGGCATGCAGGAGGCCATCAAGACGTTCAAAAGACAGGGCGGCGGCGGCAAGATCGTCAACACTGCCTCCATCGCCGCCAAGCAGGGCTACGAGCCGCTGGCCCATTATTGCGCCAGCAAGTTCGCCGTGGTGGCCCTGACCCAGGCGGCGGCACGGGCCTTCGGGAAGGATCAGATCACCGTCAACGCCTTCTGCCCCGGCGTGGTTGCCACCGACATGTGGAAGATCATCGACAAGGGCTTCCGCGACAGCGGCCTCACCAGCGCCGACAACGAGGCGTTCGACACCTTCGCCGCCGGCGCCGTGCTGGGCCGGCCCTCCACCCCGGCGGACCTCGTGGGGGTGGCGCGTTTCCTCGCCTCCTCCGCCTCCGACTTCATGACCGGCCAGTCCCTGCTGGTGGACGGCGGCATGGTCTTCACCTGAGCGGGAGAGCGGCGATGAGCGAGCAGTCGATATCGAACGAGCTGAAGTCCATGAACCTTCGGTTCGCCACCCTCGGCAAAGCCTTGCCCCAGGCCATGGGCGCGTTTCGCAACCTGATGTCGGAGGCGTCGAAGTCCGCGACCCTTTCGACCAAGGTCAAGGAGCTGATGGCGCTGGCCATCGCCGTGCACAAGGGCTGCGGCGATTGCATTTTGTTCCATGTTTCCAATGCCAAAGGCCATGGCGCCAGCCGCGAGGAGCTGGCCGAGACGCTGGCCGTGGCCATCGAGATGGGCGGCGGCCCTGCCGCCGTCTACGCCGGCAAGGCCTTGGCCGCCTACGACGCGCTAACCAACGATAAATGAAGGAGAAACGCCCATGAAGGCCGCCCGCTTCCACGCCCGGCGCGACGTGCGCGTCGAGGATATCCCGGCCCCGACCGACCAGCCGGGTCCCCGCCAAGTCCTTGTGAAAAATAGGTTTTGCGGCATCTGCGGCACGGACCTGCATGAATATGCCGCCGGTCCCATCTTCATCCCCACCCAGCCCCACCCCTACACCGGCGCCAAGGCCCCCCAGATCCTCGGTCATGAGTACGGCGGAACCGTTGTGGCTGTTGGATCTTCGGTCACCAACGTGGCGGTTGGAGACCGCGTCTCGGTGCAGCCCATGGTGTCCCCGAGGGATGATTATTTCGGCCAGCGCGGCCTCTATCAACTGAGCGAGAGCCTCGCCATAATCGGCCTCGCCTGGCCGTGGGGCGGCATGGCGGAATACTCGCTTGTCAATGATTACAACGTGTTCCGGGTGCCAGACAGCGTCAGCGACGCGCAGGCCGCCCTCATCGAGCCCACCGCAGTCACCGTCTATGCGGCCGAGCGGGGCGGCGTGAAGCCCGGCGACAGCGTCCTCGTCACCGGCGCCGGCCCCATCGGACAGTTGCAGGTGCTGGCGGCGCGGGCGGCCGGGGCGACCCGGATTTTCCTAAGCGATACCAACGACAACCGCCTCGCCATGGCCCGGCAGATCCTGCCCGACGTCATCACCCTCAACCCCCGCTCGGACAAAGTGCCGGAGGCCATCCGCGACCAGACCGAGGGCGGCGTCGGCGTGGACGTGGCGCTGGAATGCGTGGGTGCCGAGGCGGCGCTTGGCACCTGCATCGAGGCGGTGCGCCGGCAGGGGGTGGTGGTGCAGGTCGGCCTTCACGTGGGCAAGCCCGCCGTGGACGGATTCACCATCACCTTCAAGGACATCGATGTGCGCGGCTCGTGGTGCTACACGACCCTCATGTGGCCGCGCGTCGCCGCTCTCATCGGCAGCGGCATCCTGCCGGCGGAAAAGGTTGTGACCCGCCGCATCCGCCTCGACGAGGTGGTGGAAAACGGCTTCGAGGCCCTGCTCAGCCCCGCCGGAACGGAACTGAAAATCCTCATCGATCTTCAGTGACACCAACGGCCCACGAACCGCAGGGATGGGCCATGGGTGCCAGCCCGCGCGGCGCCTGAGCGCAGCCCTCTCGATGACGGTCGCAGACCGGCATCGTCGGCATAGGAGATGCGCTGGCCGGGGTGCCTCATCCCGCTCCGGCAAGCGCTTGGCCCGGCGGGGATGGCTCACCGTCCCCGCCGGGTGGCCGTTCCGACGGCTGCCCGACGGCCCCTGGCTAGCCGCAGCGATCCACCTCGCATAAGCTTTCGTATCCGGAATGGCGGTAACGACAGCGGCGGGAGCCCATGTTCGACGCGGTGATCATCGGCGGGGGGCCAGCTGGGGCGTCATGCGCCCTGTGGCTGAAGATGCTCGGCTTCCGCCCCTGCATCATCGAGCGCAGGCAGGTCCTCGGTGGCCTGCAGAACGATAATCCCTATCCCAACAAGTGGATGGCCCCGGTCCGCGACAAGACCGGATTCGAGGTCGCAGCCGACATCCATCGCCACGTGATGGAGCATGACATCGTCTGCCGCCTCGGCGAATCCGTCACCGCTCTTGAGGTGGTGGAGGGCGGCTTCCGCGTAACCACCGCGGGCGGCGAGACGCTGCTCGGGCGCGCCTGCGTGCTGGCCTCGGGAGTGCGGCCGGTGAAGGGCGGCTTCGCGGAATCCCATGAGGTGATCATCGGTCCCGGCCGTACCATGTTCAACGCGGATTTCGAGCGCCAGTCCGTCGCCATCCTCGGCGGCGGCGACAATGCCTTCGAGAATTACATCTTCGTGCGCAAGCGTGGGGCGGAACGCGTCACCCTTTATGCCCGCACCATCCGGGCCCGGCGCGAGTTCCTGGAGAAGGTGCCTCCGGCGGACGTACGCATCGGCACCTATCCGGTGGCACCCGAAATCCCCGAGGTGGCGGGCCGGCGCTTCGATCGCATCGTGGTGCTCTACGGCTGGGAGCCCTATCTGCCCTATGCCCGGCACCTCGACCTTGCCCGCGACCCGCGCGGCTTCGTGGAGACCAGCGCGGATTGCGAGACCTCCATCCCCGACCTCTATGCCATCGGCGAGATCGCCCAGCGCATGCATCCCTGCTGCGCCACCTCCATGGCGGACGGTGTGGTGGCGGCAAAGGCCATCCAGCGCACGCTGGAGCAGGACGCCGTGGCCCGCTTCGCCGAGCGGGTGCGCCGCGCGGCCGCTTCCGATCCGGTTCGCGGATAGGGGCTGGCTTCAGCGCGCGGCGGCGGGCTGGCCGAGGCTTTGGAGCACGGCCGGATCGTTGCGCAAGGGCGCGCCTGCCGTCACCGGCGCGGCGAGCGCTGCCGCCACCTCCGGCCGCTTCAGGAGGGCCGCAGCGGCCTCGAACACCGCTCCGGGCGCCGCCTCGGGCCGGATGGGCTTTTGCGGGAGATCCGCCACCACCCGCGCCGGGCGGGGGGACAGCACCACGATGCGGTCGGCGAGGCGCACCGCCTCGGTGATGTCGTGGGTGACGAACAGAGCCGCCGCCCCCGCCCCTTCCACCTCAGCCCGCAGCAGCGCCTGAAGATCGCCGCGCAGGCCCACGTCGAGGGCGGAGAAGGGCTCGTCCATCAGCACCAGGTCCGGCCGGAGCGCGAAGGCGCGGGCGATGGCGACGCGCTGCTGCATGCCGCCGGAGAGCTGCGCCGGCCGCTTGCCGAGATCGGCGGAGCCGAGGCCGAGGCGCCGCAGGATAGCCTGCGCGGCCGCCCGGCGCTCCGCCCTCGCCGCGCCAAGCGCCTTGAGGCCGAAGGCGGCGTTGTCGCTCGCGTCGGCCCACGGCATCAGCCGGGGATCCTGGAACACCATGGCGGTGCGCGCGAAGCGGTTGGCCACACGCCCGGCCTGTACTGCCTCGACACCGGCGGCTAGGCGCAACAGGCTGGTCTTGCCGCAGCCGGAGGGACCGAGCAGGACCACCAGTTCGCCGGACTTCACCGTCAGGTCGATGCCGGCCAGCACCGGCACCCCATCGAACGCAAGATGCAGCCGTTCCAGAGCCAGCATGATCAGGCCTCCGCCGGCGCGACGGCTGACCCCTCGCGCGACGCCCGCCAGCCGCGCAAGGGCGCCAGCAGCAGGGCATCGGCGACCAGCAACACGACCACCGCGAGCACGATCCACGCCATGGTGGCGGCGAGGTCGAAATGGGAGCGCGCGGTGGCGAGGCCGCCCCCGACCCCATCGGCCCCGCTCAGCACTTCCGCCATCACCGCCACCTTGAAGGAGAAGGCGAGCGCCGTGGCGAGTGCCGGCAGAAGGAAGTCCGCCAACCCTGGCAGCACAAGGTCGGTGAGGCGCTGGAGCGGCGGCGCGCGATAGAGCAACGCCATCTCGGTGAGGGCCGGATCGCGGCTGGCGACACCTTCCAGCGCGGCAAGGAAGAGGATGGGCGCGGCGGTGACGGCCACAGTGAAGCCCGCCGCAGCGCCGCCGGGACCGAACCACAGCAGCGCCAGCACCACCCAGGCGATGGGCGGCGTGCCCAGCAGCGCCGTGAACACGGGGCGGGACATGGCGCCAACCGGCAGCACCAACCCACCGGCAATGCCCAGCACCAGCCCCACCGCGCCACCCGCAAGGCACCCGCCGAGGGCATGGACCAGGGTGGCCAGAAGCGCCGGGCCGGCAGCGCCACTCACCACCAGTTGCACCATGGCCTGCCCTGTGTCCCGCAGGCTCGGCAGCACGAAGGGGCCGAACACCGAGGCACCCCACTGCCACGCGAGGGCGAGGAGGCCGAGGCCCATCCCTGTCCACGCCGCGCGCGCGGCGGCTGCGCGAAAGCCGGGGCGGGCCATCGGCGCCTCAGAAGTTCATGTAGAAGCTGTCGGGCGGCAGCTTGCCGGCCAATGCATCCGGCTCGAAGGCCAAAAGGGTCTCGTAGAAGGCGATGAGGCCGGCCTTCTGTTTCGCCGCCGCTTCCGCCACCACGTTGAAGTGGTCGAGGGCGTTGGCGAACATGTGGGCCTTCACGTCCATCTTCTGCTCGGCGAGCTGGCCTGCTTCACTCTTGTTGGCCATCACCCAGTCGCGGGCTCCGGGCAGGCCCGCACCGAGCGCCGCGATCAGCTCGGGGCTGTGCTCGATCAGGCGCTCGTGCACGGCGATGCCGGCCATGGGCAGGCCGAGGCCCTTGTGCTGCACCTTCCAGTCGTCCTGCAGGCTGATGGCGCGGTTGAGGATGCGGCCCTCCTTCTTCGCCATCAGGATGGCTGCGGTAGCCGGCGGCTCGGAAAGGATGGCGGTGGTGGCGCGCCCGGCGGCCAGCATCTGCGCCGCCTCCATGGGGGTGCGCACATAGGTGATGCTCATGTCCTTGTCCGGATCCATGCCGTAGCCCTTGGCGATGGAGCGGAAGACGAGGTCGGGCATGTCATTCTTGAAGAAGCCGACCAGCTCCTTGCCGGCAAGGTCCTTGAACGACTTGATGCCTTCGTCCCCCGACACCACGAACAGATGGCCCATGGACAGGATCGCGAACAGCTTCAGCGGCAAGCCGCGATTGGCGAGGTTCGCCGGCACATGGGTGGGGGTGGTGAACAGGCTGGTGCGGCCGGAGACGATGGCGGCGCGCAACTCGTCCGTGTCGCGCCACAGGCGGAAGGACGCGCCGGGCGCCACCTGGTCGAGCGCGCCGGACTGCAGCAGGCGCAGCAGCACGATGGTGGAGCCATTGGGCGCACCGAGGATTTCGAGCCCCTGCGCCGGGGCCGCCAGCGCCGGCAGATGCGGCAGGGCGAGGGCCCCGGCGGAGCCTGCGAGCGCGCCGAGCAGCGCGCGCCGATTGAGCAATCCGTTCATGGAAATTCCCCCGGAGAATGCAGGCGCCGAAACGCGAGGCGCGCTTAAGCTATATCCATGTAGATATAATAAATGACCGCCGCCACCAAGCCGACTTTCGCTCCGGAACACAGGCCCTGGTGACGCAGTCGGGCGGCGCCTCTCGAGGTCGGGTTCCCTGTTGGCGTGGGAGAAAGCGGCCGCATCCGATGGTGCCAACGACGCAGCTCTTGGCGGGACGCGCCGCGCACGGCAAGATCGCGCCGCGGGTGGGAGCTATAAGCAGACGTTTCGGGGGGACGGGCATGGCGACAGGAACCGGTCAATCAGCGCGTGGGAGTGCCCCCTTGCGCGGCCTGTGGGCGCCCCTTGCGGCGCTGGCGATCTTCGCGGCCTGTGCGGCCCCCGCCGGTGCCCAGACCCTCGACCGGGTGGCGGGCGGAGAAGCCTTTCGCATCGGCTATCGCCAGTTCGCCCCGCCCTATTCCTACGCCGCCGCCAACGGCCAGCCCTCGGGCTATATCGTGGACCTGTGCCGCGAGGTGGCGGACGGGGTGAAGCGGACGCTGAAGCTGCCGGCCATCAAGGTGGATTATGTGAAGGTCACCGCCGAGGACCGCTTCGAGGCGGTGCGCGACGGGCGCATCGACATCCTGTGCGAGCCGTCCTCCATGACCATGTCGCGGCGAGCGCTGGTGGATTTCTCCCTGCCGACCTTCCTCGACGGGGCGGGCGTCGTCACCCGTGGCGCGCCGGTGAAGGGGCTGGAGGACCTCAAGGGCAAGAAGGTGGGCGTGCTGCGCGGTACCACCACCGAGGAGACCCTGCGCTCCACCCTGGGCCAGATGCGCATCGCCGCCGACATCGTCACCGTCACCGACCATCCCGACGGGCTCAAGCAGCTCGCCGATGGCAAGCTCGACGCCTATTTCGGCGATCGCGGCATCCTCAACTACCTGATCGCCAACAGCCCGGCCGGCAACCGCCTCAGCCTCTCCGACCAGTATTTCACCTTCGAGACCTATGCCCTCGCCCTGCCCCGCGGCGATCAAGCGTTCCGTCTGGTGGTGGACGCGACGCTCGCGGACCTCTACCGCACCGAGCGCATCCGCGACATCTATGCCAAGAGCTTCGGCAAGTTCCCGCCGGACCAGTTCCTCAACGCGCTCTTCGTCATCAACGGCGTGCCAAAATAGCGCGCGGGCCGTCCGGGACAGTTTCCCCAGAGGCATATTTGTTGCAGGAAAAGAGGTCCCTGCCCCGGACAGAGCGTGGAGACCGCCATGGCTTACGTGCATCGCATCGGCGCGAAATCCTTCGTCTTCGCGGACCTGAAGGAGCTGATGGCCAAGGCGACGCCGCCGCGCTCCGGCGACATGCTGGCCGGCATCGCCGCTGCCACCACCGAGGAGAACGTAGCCGCCAAGATGTGCCTTGCCGACGTGCCCTTGAAGGCGTTCCTGTCTGAAGCGCTCGTGCCCTACGAGACCGACGAGGTCACCCGCCTCATCCTCGACAGCCACGATGGCGACGCCTTCGCGCCGGTGTCTGCCATGGCGGTAGGCGACTTCCGCGACTTCCTGCTGTCCCATGAGGCAACGTCACAGGTCCTCGCCGGTCTGGCGCGCGGCCTGACGCCGGAGATGGCGGCCGCCGTCTCCAAGATCATGCGCAACCAGGACCTCATCCTGGTGGCGAAGAAGTGCCGGGTGGTCACGCGCTTCCGCAACACCATCGGCCTGCCCGGCACCATGGCGGTGCGCCTGCAGCCCAACCACCCCACGGACGATGCCGCCGGCGTGTCCGCAGCCATTCTCGACGGCCTGCTCTATGGCTGCGGCGACGCGGTGATCGGCATCAATCCCGCTTCCGACAGCCTGCCCGTCATCGACCGCCTGCTGAAGCTGATGGATGAGGTCATCACCCGCTTCGAGATCCCCACCCAGAGCTGCGTGCTGACCCATGTGACCACCTCCATCGGCCTCATGGAGCGCGGCGCGCCGGTGGATCTGGTGTTCCAGTCCATCGCCGGGACCCAAGGGGCCAACCGCTCCTTCGGCATCGACCTCAAGGTGCTTGCCGAAGGCGCCGACGCTGCCCGCGCGCTGAAGCGCGGCACGGTCGGGCAGAACGCCATGTATTTCGAGACCGGCCAGGGCTCGGCCCTCTCCGCCGGCGAACATCACGGCGTGGACCAGCAGACGCTGGAAGCCCGTGCCTATGGGGTGGCGCGGGCCTTCGAGCCGCTGCTGGTGAACACCGTGGTCGGTTTCATCGGGCCGGAATATCTTTATGACGGCAAGCAGATCATCCGCGCTGGGCTGGAAGATCATTTCTGCGGTAAGTTGCTCGGCGTGCCGCTTGGGGTGGATGTCTGCTACACCAACCACGCCGAAGCCGACCAGGACGACATGGATACGCTGCTCACCCTGCTGGGGGCGGCGGGCGTCACCTACATCATGGGCATTCCCGGCGCCGACGACGTGATGCTGAACTATCAATCCACCTCCTTCCACGACGCGCTCTACATCCGCGAACTGCTGGGGCTGAAGCGCGCGCCGGAGTTCGAGGCGTGGCTGGAGCGCATGGACATCACCGCCCCCGATGGCCGGCTGCTGCCCGCCGATGCCCGCCATCCGCTCCTGGGCTATGTGGCCGGGCGCGCGGCATGATCGCGCGAGATCCCTGGGCGGCCTTCTCCCGCCACACCCCCGCGCGCATCGCCCTCGGCCGCACCGGGGCCAGCCTGCCCACGGAAGAGGTGCTGCGCTTCGCCCTCGCCCACGCCCAGGCCCGCGACGCGGTCCACACGCCGTTCGATGCGGATGGCGTGACTGCCGATGTGGAGAGCCTCGGCTTTGCCACCCTGCGGGTCTCCAGTGCGGCACCGGCGCGGGACATCTATTTGCGCCGCCCGGACCTCGGCCGCCGCCTCTCCGACGACAGCCGCGCCATGCTGGAAGCGGCGGCGGGCGATCCCGTGGATCTGGCGCTGGTGGTGGCGGACGGGCTGTCCTCCGCCGCCATCCACGCCCAGACGAAGCCGTTTCTTGCGGCTTTCAAGCCCTTCATCGCCCAGCAAGGCTGGAGGCTCGCGCCAGTGGTCATCGCCTCCGGCGCGCGGGTGGCGCTGGGGGACGAGGTGGGCGCCCTCCTGAAGGCGCGGGCCTGCGTACTGCTGGTAGGGGAGCGGCCGGGCCTGTCCTCGCCCGACAGCCTCGGCCTCTACCTCACCTTCGATCCGCAGGTCGGCCGTACCGATGCCGAGCGCAACTGCATCTCAAACGTGCGCCCTGAGGGCCTGAGCTTCGAGGCCGCCGCCTTCAAGCTCGCCTGGCACATCCGCGAAGCCCTACGGCGGCAGGTCACCGGCGTGGAACTGAAGGATGAAAGCGACCTGCTGCTCGAAAACGGGCGCGCACCGGCGCTGCTGAGCGCCAGCTGACACATGATCTGCGAGCATTACGCTGCGGAAATTGCCAGACTGGCAACAAAGTTGCCTGTGCGTAAGCTTGGGCGCGGAGTGGCTCCGGCGCCCGTTCACGGAGGGCTGGGTCTCATGGCAGATGGCAGCAAGGCCGGCGTGACGTACACCACGGTGGACGTCGCCTATTTCGAGCAGCGGGCGCTGAAGCGGCATGCACGGGTCTGGTCGCTCTGGGCGCTGGGCGTCGGAGCGGTGATCTCGGGCCATTTCTCGGGCTGGAACCTGGGCATCGCCTCGGGCGGCTGGGGTGGCATGTTCATCGCCGCCGTCATCATCGCCATCATGTATCTGGGGCTCACCTTCTCCATCGCCGAGATGTCGCCGGCCCTGCCCCATACGGGCGCCGCCTATTCCTTCGCCCGCACCACCATGGGGCCATGGGGCGGCTTCATCACCGGCCTGTGCGAGAATGTGGAATACGTGATCACGCCGGCAGTGGTGGTGTCCTTCATTGGCTCCTACATGGGCTCCATCTTCGGTACGCCTCCGGCGTTCCAGCCGGTCTACTGGATCTTCGGCTACATCCTGTTCGTGGGGCTCAACATCGCCGGCGTGGAACTCTCGTTCCGGGTGACGCTGGTGGTTACGCTGGCGGCACTCGCCTGCCTCGTTGCCTTCTGGGTGAGCGCCCTGCCGGTGGCGAACTTCTCGCGATGGGCCCTCAACATCGGCGTCGGGCCGGACGGGACGGCGGTGGAGTTGCCCAACGGCGGCGGCCCGTTCCTGCCCTTCGGCCTTTCGGGGGCGCTTGCCGCCCTGCCCTTCGCCGTCTGGCTGTTCCTCGCCATCGAGCAATTGCCCCTGGCGGCCGAGGAATCGGTGGACCCGAAGACCGACATGCCCAAGGGCATCATGGCAGGCATGGCGACCCTCATCGTCTCCGCCTTCATGATCCTGTGGCTCAACTCATCCGTGGCGAACGGCGCGTTCGGCCTGTCCACCTCGCTGGAGCCCCTGCTGGACGGCTTCAAGGCCATCTATGGTGACGGGCTCGCCCGGCTGCTCGCCTTCGTGGCGGTGATCGGGCTGATCGCCTCGTTCCACACCATCATCTATGCCCAGGGCCGGCAGATCTATTCGCTCTCCCGCGCCGGCTATTTCCCGCGCGGCCTTTCCGTGACCCACGGCGGGCGCAAGACGCCTCACGTGGCCATGATCGCCGGCGCCATCGTCGGCCTGGTGATCATGCTCGGCATCTGGTTCGCGCTGGGGGCGGAGGCGGGCGCGGCGGCCATCGGTGGCACGCTGCTCAACATGGCGGTGTTCGGCGCCATGCTGTCCTACGTGATGCAGGCCCTGTCGTTCATCCTGATGCGCAGGAACATGCCGCACATCGAGCGGCCCTATAAAAGCCCGTTCGGAGTCGCCGGGGCGGTGCTGACCATCATCATCGCCCTCGTCACCATCTACTTCCAGCTGTCGGACCCCATCTATCGCAACGGGGTGCTCGGCGTCGCCCTGTGGTTCGCCGCGGGCCTCGCCTATTTCGCCGCCATCGGCCGCCACAAGCTGGTGCTGTCGCCGGAGGAGGAATTCGCCATGTCCGGGGGCAAGGCGGAGTACAAGTCCTACTGAATGGATGGCGGCCCGTCTTGCTGGCGGGCCGCCGTTCGCATCACACCTGCTCGGACGACACCACGCGGAAGGTGTGCATCTCGTCGTCTTCGCGAACCGAAATATACTCGCCCACCTCGAAGCTTTCGTCGCCGAAGCGATAGCCGGCCTCGTCGTCGTCGGTGCCGTGGATGTCATAGCGGAACGCCCAGCTTCCGCCGGGGCGACGCACCAGATGGCCCACCTCGTCCGCCTCGTCGGGGCGGAACCGGACCACGCGGCAGACCTCGCGGTGCTTCGCCCACAAAGTGGGATCGATGCGCCCCGCCTCGTTCAGCGGCGCCACGAAGCTGTAACCGAACGTGCGCGAGCCTTCCGGATGGCCCTTCTCACGGGCAAGCTCCATGCGGATCTGACGGAAGCCGTGCGGCAACTGGGACATGCATTTCTCTCCCCGGACCTTACGGTCTCGTACATCGGCCGGCCCGAATGGGCCATCACGATGCGTTGACGATAGCGCCATTCGCCCGCCGCTCCGGCAGGAAGCCAGCGGCTCCGCCTGCGCGGTGGCGAAGGGGTGCATCGATGGAATCACCCCCTCCCGAGGGTAACCCTTGGAAATGTGATTTTTGCGCATCGCGTTCGCAAGGCATTTGACCTCGCGCAAGGCTTAGCCGGCACAAGATCCTTGATAGTGGCTGTGGGAGTGCTGCGTCCCGAGCGGGACGTGGACGGATCGGGGGGAACGCCCGACGGGAGAGACAACATGAATGATTCCGCAGTTTTTCAAGGCTTGGCCCGCGCCCTCAGCACCGGCTCGCCACCAGTGGCTTGGCCGTTCGCGGTCTGGAAGAACCTGTTCTTCGACTGTCCGCTGGCTGCGTCCGCCCATGTGCAGCAGTTCGTCGGACGACAGATGCAGGAGCAGGTCCAGCTCCTGAACGACCTCGCCAAGGAACACAACCCCACGGCAGCGTTCTCGCGCGAAGCGGCCTTCCTGCAGCAGTCCGCCCTCGCCTGGAACAGCGAGCTGCTGGAGGTCGCAGAACTCGTCCAGACACGGCTCCTGAGCGCCACCCAGCCCGGAAAGCCGCAGGACCAGCCGCCCTTCGCCCGCGCAGCCTGAGCCAACAGCGACCGCCGCATCGCTACGATGCGGCGGCGTCCAGCACGGAGCGGGAGAGCAAGCGCCAAGGCAAGGCTGACTTGAATTGGTGCGGACGGCGGGACTCGAACCCGCACGCCTTGCGGCGCAAGATTTTAAGTCTCGTGCGTCTACCGGTTTCGCCACGTCCGCCCGGGCCGGACGCGCGATGACGACCGGGAGCGGGACTTTAGGGAAGATGACGGCCGCCGGCAACGCAGCCGCCATCCACGTTCACACCTTCCGCGCCTTCACGCCTTGCGGCCCTGCGCGAGGCGCGCCTCACGCCCCTGGCGCTCCAGCTCCAGCTTCCGGCACAGGATCGCACCCACCATCAGTCCGCCGATGAGGCTGATGTGCTCCACTACCACGTGGAACTCGAACAGCCGCTTTTCCCCATCCATGGCCCAGAACGGATGGGCGATGGGGATGGTGAGCGCCGTGAATACCGCCAGCATGCCGAATCCGAGCCACGCCGCGCGGTTGAGCAGCACCAGAACGGAGCCGATGAGCAGCACGGCGATGACGGCCGGTGCGAACACGCCCGACGGCTCGACGCCGAAGAATGACAGCTCGGCCAGATTGGCCGGATAGTTCATCAGCTTGTCGAGGCCCGCGCCCCAGAAGATGAAGGTGAGCAGCAGGCGCGCGACGACGCCGAAGATGGGGCTCGCCAGAAGGGTGGCGAGAAGAGATGGGGTCAAGATGGCACCTTTCGTGCTGTGAAGCTTGTGCGGCTGGTCCGCCCGCGCCTCACGCCGGGCGGCCTCAGCCGCCCGCTTCTCTTGTCCCCGTGCGGATGAACCGCAGATGAACTTCGCAATGAGCCTGTGTTCAGCCCTGGCCGGACGCAGCGCTCATGTCGACCGGCGTGATCGCGACCGATTCACCGCAGCCGCAGGACGAGGTCTGGTTGGGATTATTGAACACAAACTGGGACGAGACCTTGTCGGTCTTGTAGTCCATCTCGGTGCCGAGCAGGAAGAGCACGGCCTTGGTGTCCACCACCACCTTTACGCCCTTGTCCTCGACGACCGAGTCGAAGGGGGCGATCTCAGTGGTGAAATCCATCTTGTAGGACATGCCGGCGCAGCCGCCGTTCTCAATGCCGACGCGCAACGCAGTGCCCGGCTCCGCTGCCGCGAGGATCTCGCGCAACTGTTCGGCGGCGGCATCGGTGATGCGGATCACAGGCGGTAGGCTCCGCTTGGCAGGCGAAGGGGCCGGGGCTGCGGTGGACGTTTCGGAAGCAACACTCATGGGTAATCTCCGAGCCTTGCCGTTTCAAGGACGGCGGGCACATCCCATAAATGGAGGATGAGGGGCGCCCTCACAAGGCTCCATATGATCTGGCGGTAGATCAAAACCACGGGCACGGGCCCGATCGGCTATTGAGCCCAGCAATGCGCCTCGAGATTTCGGACCGAAATGACGCAGGGCTGAGGAACCGGTGCATAACTGGAGCCATTGTTTTTGATAGGGAATAGATTTATAAATCCACATTATAGAGGTACTAAAGTGCCATGAAGTTATTCTTGCCGGGACCCTGCCGGTGGGATGCAAGGCGGAGCGTCGGACAGATGGGACAATGAGGGCACGCGTTGCCACGTTCCTCTCCGGCGCTGCCCAGGGCCTTGCGGTCTTGGCCGTGTCGGCCAGCCCTGCGGCGGCGTCGGCGCTGTGGCAGGACGTAGCGGAACTTTCCCACTCGACCTCCCCTCAGGCCGTGATCCTCGCCAGCGTCCTGCTTCTGCTCGGGGTGATGGTCGCATACAGGCTGGTCCGGAAACCGCGCGCGCACGGCGATGGACGTGAATCCGAAGCCGGTAAACCCGCAACCTTCGTCCCCGCCGCGGCCGCTGCCTCTCTGGCAGCCCCGCTCGTGTCCGGCGCGACGGGCCCGGGACCTGCCAGCAGCGGCGACAGCATGGCCCTGCGGGAGAGCGAGGAACGCTTCGATCTGGCGGCCAGGGGGTCGGACCAGGGGGTATTCGACATCCATGTGGGCCGCAGCCTGTATCTGTCGCCCCGTGCCCGTGACATCCTCGGCATCGCCCCCAAAGCCCCCGTCGACATACGGCGGACCTTTCGCCAGATGCTGCGCGGCGCGGACCGCCGCAAGGTCGCCGCCGTTCGGAAGGATCTTGTCCGCGGCGGCAGCGACGTCGATCTCGACATCCGGATTTCCCGGCCCGACGGCGCCAGTCGCGATGTGCGGTGGCGTGGCCTCGCCACCCGTGACGGCGATGGCGCCGTGACCCGCGTGGTGGGCATGATCACGGATGTGACGGCGCAGAAGCAGAGCGAGCGCCACCTGCGCCTTGCCGCCGCTGTGTTCGCCAGCGCCCACGACGGACTGGTGGTGACCGATCTCAACGCGGTGGTTTCCGCCGTAAACCCGGCGTTTTCGCAGATCACCGGCTATTGCGAGGCGGAGATCCTCGGCCGGTCCATGCGCACCATGCATTCCGGCCGTCACGACCGCGAATTCTATCGCGGCATGTGGGGTGCTCTCACCTCGACAGGCAGCTGGCACGGCGAGATCTGGAACCGCCGCAAGAACGGCGAGATCTTCCTCCAGCAGCTCAGCATCCGCACCGTCTTTGACGAGAAGGGCAAGCCGCAGAACTATGTGGGCGCCTTCCAGGACATCACCCGGATCAAGCATTCGGAATTCGAGCTCGACCGGATCGCCCATTACGATCCCCTCACCGACCTGCCCAACCGCACCCTGCTCGCATCCCTCCTCGACCTTGCTGTCAGCCGGGCCGGCAAGACCTGCGCCGTGCTGTTCCTGGACATCGACCGCTTCAAGACCGTCAACGACAGCCTCGGCCATATTGCCGGCGATGCGGTGCTCAAGGCGGCGGCCGATCGCATCCGCGCCGCGCTTGATGCCGATGCCACGCTCGGGCACTACGGCGCCGACGAGTTTGTGGTGATCCTTGAGGAGATCGAGGGGCCGCAGGATGCGGCCCTCGCCGCATCGCGCCTCATCGACGAACTGGCGCGGCCGTTCACGATCAATGGCGGCGAGATCTATCTGGGCGCCAGCGTGGGCATCAGCCTCCATCCGCTCGACGCCGACGATGCCGCCCAGCTGCTCCAGCATGCCAACACGGCTCTGGCCGAGGCGAAGGCACAGGGGCGCGGGATCTATTCTTTCTACACCCAGGCACTCACCCGCAGCGCCCGGGTCCGCATGGAGATGGAAGCGGACCTCCGGCGCGGCCTCGTGCGCGAGGAGTTCCGCCTGAACTTCCAGCCGGTGGTGGACCTGGCCAACGGGCGCATCGCGGGCGCGGAGGCGCTGGTGCGCTGGCAGAGCCCGGTCCATGGCCTTGTCCTGCCCAACCGCTTTATTCCGCTCGCCGAGGAAACCGGCCTCATCGAGCCCCTGGGCGACTGGGTGCTGGAGGAGGCCTGCCAGCAGATGGCCAAATGGACCGCTGCGGGGGCCGATCTCGATTTCATCGCCGTGAATCTGTCGCCGCGGCAGTTTCAGCGTGGCACCCTCTGCGAGCGCATCGAAGAGGTGCTGCGCCGCACCGGCCTTCCCGCTGCGCGGCTGGAGGTGGAAATCACCGAGAACGTGCTGTTCGGCGCTGTGGCGGCCGAACGCAAGCTGCGTGACATGCGCGACAGCGGCGTGCGCATCGCGCTCGACGATTTCGGCACCGGCTATTCGTCACTGGCCTATCTCAAGCGCTTTCCCATTTCCAAGCTGAAGATCGACCGCAGTTTCGTGCACGACCTGCCCCGCGCCGCCGACGCGGAAATTGCCACCGCCATCATCTCCATCGCCCGTGCGCTCGGGCTCGATGTGGTGGCGGAGGGCATCGAGGCTCCCGAGCAATGCGCCTTCCTGAAGGAGCGCGGATGCGGCTTTGGGCAGGGCTATCTGTTTGGCCGCCCGGTAACCAGCGAACGCTTCCTGCGTCTTGCGCTCCAGGGGCCGATCGCTACCGCCATGGCCCATCCCGGCAGCCCGCGGCTCCACTGATCGCATCGGCCCCGGCGGCGGACCAAGGCCGCGGTGGCATGCTCAGGCGCCGCAGGGGCGATGCCGACAGGCCGTGGTGCCGTCTGGCTCGCCGGCCCCCGGCTCACCCCTCCTTGGTGTCGAAGGGCATGGGCAGGTCTTCGAGCGAGACGATGCCGCTGGTGATCAGCCAGACGATGCCGGCGGTGATAACCGCCGCGACGATGGTGGTGGCGAGGGCCTTCTTGAGCAGCGCGGGACGCACCGGCGCGCCCGGATCGGTGCCGGGCGTGATGTCCCGGCTCTCCGCCTGGGAGCGCACGCCCCACGGCAGGACCGCGAACAGGGCGGTCCACCAGACAATGAAATAAATGGCGACGACGGCACCGATCGACACGCGGCGTTCCTTGCTGGCGCACCCCGGTCCGCCGGCAGGGCAGGCCGATCGGGGCAAGCGTCCTCGGTTCACGACTTCAAGGACGGCTTCGGCGGTGCCACCGGCAACCGCCCGCCGTCTGATCAGGCCTGCTCCAGCTCCACCAGGGTACCGTTGAAATCCTTGGGGTGCAGGAACAGCACCGGCTTGCCATGGGCGCCGATCTTGGGATCGCCGGAGCCGAGCACACGGGCGCCGGTTGCCTTCAGCTGGTCGCGGGCGGTGAGGATGTCATCCACCTCGTAGCAGATGTGGTGGATGCCGCCGTCGGGATTGCGCTCCAGGAACTTGGCGATGGGGGAATTCTCTCCCAGCGGCTCCAGGAACTCGATCTTGGTGTTGGGCAGGGTGACGAACACCGTGGTCACGCCATGCTCCGCCTGCGGCACGGCGGCCGAGACATCCGCGCCCAGCGTGTCCCGATACAGCGCGGAGGCGGCGGCGATGTCGCGCACCGCGATGGCCACATGGTTCAGGCGTCCGATCATGATTTCCTCCGCTCAGATTTGTCGATCCATACCGCAAGCGAAGCTGGCGCGGAACACGCCGGAGGTCGAAGAAGCGCCCGGCCGGCCGCGCCCTCTCACCGCTCACACCTCCAGGATATGGACGTGGCACACCGGCTTCTTGCCCCACACCGCGTTCACGGCGCTGCGCACCGCGCGCTCCAGGGTTTCCGCCAGCGCATCAGGATCGCGGCGGCGGGCCTTGGGCAGGTTATCGAGCGTCGCCACCACGGTGTCGAGCACGTGGTCAAGCATGTCGATGCCGCCCTCCCCCCGCTCCGGAACGCCGGTGATCTCCACCGACGGGTCGCCGGCAAGCCCACCCTGCCGGTCCACGGCGACGGCGACCGACACCGCGCCCACGAAGGAGAGCTTGCGCCGCTCCGGGATCGAGCGGCCGCCATCGGGGATCAGCAGCCGGCCGTCCTTGTAGAGGCGGCCGAAGGGCACGTCGTCCACCCGCTCCGCCGGGCCGGGGGCGAGGCGGATGACGTTGCCGTCATAGCAATTGACCACCTCGGGCACGCCGAGGCTCTTCGCCAGCTGGGCATGCTCATGCAAGTGCAGCGCCTCACCGTGAACCGGGATCGACACCTGCGGCCGTACCATGCGGTACATTTCCGCAAGCTCACCCCGGCGCGGATGGCCGGACACATGGACCAGCGCCTTGCGGTCGGTCAGCACCTCGACGCCCCGTTTGGTGAGGGCGTTGATGATGTGGTTCACCACCTTCTCGTTGCCCGGAATGGTGCGCGAGGAGAACACCACCAGGTCGCCGGGCGACAGAGCGATCTCCGGGTGGTCGTCGTCGGCGATGCGGCGCAGCGCGGCGCGCTGCTCGCCCTGGCTGCCGGTGAGGATGGCCACGACCTTCTCACGCGGCAGGTAACCATAGGCCTCGGCGGTGCGGAACGCGGGCACCCCATCCAGCAGGCCCTGCTCGCGGGCGACGCCGATGACGCGCTCCAGCGCGCGGCCCACCACCACCACCTCACGGCCATTGGCGTAGGCCGACTCGGCGATGCCGCGGATGCGCGCCACGTTGGAGGAGAAGGTGGTAAAGGCCACCCGGTGCTTCGCCTTGCCGACGATCTCCCGGAGCGAGGCCCCCACATCCGCCTCGGACGGCGAAACGCCGTCGCGCACCGCGTTGGTGGAATCGCAGATGATGGCGCGGACGCCCTCGTCGCCCAGCGCCTTGAGTCGGGCGACATCCGTGGGCAGGCCCACCACCGGGGTCGGGTCCAGCTTCCAGTCGCCGGTGTGGACCACCAGCCCTGCGGCAGTGCGGATCGCCAGGGCGTGGCTGTCTGGGATCGAGTGGGCGACCGGGATGAATTCAACCCCGAAGGGGCCGATTTCCACGGTCCCGCCGCTGCGCACCACGGTGATCGGCAGCTGGGACGGCGCGCCAGGCTCGCCCGCGCGCTTGGCTTCCAGCAGCCCGGCCGTGAAGCGGGTGGTGTAGATGGGACACTTCAGGCGTGGCCAGAGGTCCAGCACCGCGCCGATATGGTCTTCGTGGGCATGGGTGAGGACCAGGCCGGCGATGTGCTTCTTCTCGGCCTCCAAGAAGCGGATGTCGGGCAGGACGAGGTCGACCCCCGGCGCCTCCTCGCCCGCGAAGCTCATGCCGAGATCGACGATGAGCCAGGTGCGGGCCTTGCGCGGGCCAAAGCCGTAGAGGCCGAGATTCATGCCGATCTCGCCGACCCCACCGAGGGGGGCGAAGACCAGTTCGTCGGTTGGTGCCATCAAAGGGTCACTTCCAAACGCGGCACCCGCGCCGACAAGGCCCCGCCAAACCGGGGCACGCGGACGGGCGCGCCGAAAATCAGGAGGCCGGAGGAGGTATTCCTATCCGGCTAGGGGCGGGCAATCAGGATCGATCCCAATGAAGCGGGCTGCGGGCCGCAATGCAAGGGGCCGCACGACGCCTGTGCGGCTCAATCCGGCCTCTCAGTCCGACTTGCCCAGGGAGACGTCACCCGCCGTGATGATCTCCGCGATCCCATCCTTACGGCGCAGCATCATGGCTCCGCGGGTATCGATGTTCTCAAAACGGCCCACCACCTCGCGCTCGCCGATCTTGACGCTCACCTGGTCGCCCATGCCGAGCGCATAGCGCATCCAGTCGGACCGGATGGCGGGAAAACCCGCGCCCGCATTCCACTGGTTGAGCCGCACCGCCATGGCGAGGTCGAGGGCTTCCAGCAGCCGATCTGGTGCCGTGGGCGCTCCCGATTCTTCGAGGCTGGTGGCACGGTAGGGCAGATCGTCGGGATGGTGCAGGCAGTTGACGCCGAAGCCGATCACCGCCGCGGGCCGGCCCGAGGGATCAGCGCCGCCTTCCACGAGGATGCCGGCCACCTTGCCGCCGTCCAGCAGGAGGTCGTTGGGCCATTTGAGCCTGAGCGCGTCCGGACGGATCTGCGGTGCGGCGGCCAGCACGGCGTCGCGAAGGGCAAGACCCGCCACGAAGCACAGCTGCGCCAGGTTCGCCACCGGCGCCGGATTGGGCAGCACGAGGCTGGCGAACAGATTACCGAGCTCGGAGGTCCAGGGACGGCCCCGCCGGCCGCGGCCGGCGGTCTGGATGTCCGCCACCAGCCAGACCGGAAACGTCTCACTCCGGCCAAGGCGCGCCATCCCCTCGGCGTTGGTGGAGCCGATCTGGGTGAAGCGGACGATGGGAACCGTGGAACCCTGGAATTCGTAATGAGCCATCGATCAGAAGAGCGAACGGGCCGCGACACCCGCCGCCTCGATAAGAGGAGCCGGATAGACGAAATAGAAGATGGTGAAAAGCCCACTCACCGCCAGCACCGCCTTCAGTTCGGTCGGCATGGGATCGAAGGCCTCGACCGGCTCGTCGAAATACATGATCTTGACCACACGCAGGTAATAGAACGCGCCTACCACCGAGGCAAGCACGCCCACCACCGCGAGGGCGTAAAGCCCGGCCTGGATCGCCGCCACGAACACATAGTATTTGGCAAGGAAGCCGGCCAGCGGCGGAATGCCGGCGAGGGAGAACATGAGCGCGCCCAGCGCCAGCGCCATCAGCGGATTGCGGCGGGCGAGGCCGGACAGGTCCTCGATGGTTTCCACGGCCTGACCCTTGCGGCGCATGGTCAGCACGCAGGCGAAGGTGCCGAGCGTCATCACCACATAGATGGTCATGTACAGCAGCACGCCGCGTACGCCTTCCGCCGTGCCGGCCGCAAGACCCACCAGCGCGAAGCCCATGTGGCCGATGGAGGAATAGGCCAGCAGGCGCTTGATATTGCGCTGGCCGATGGCGGCGAAGGCGCCGAGCACCATGGAGGCGAGCGAGACGAAGGCGACGATCTGCTGCCACTGGTGGGTCACGTGCGGGAACGCCTCGATGACGACGCGCACGAAGATGGCCATGGCCGCCACCTTCGGCGCGGAGGCGAAGAAGGCCGTGACCGGGGTCGGCGCACCCTCGTAGACGTCCGGCGTCCACATGTGGAACGGCACCGCCGACACCTTGAAGCACAGGCCCGCCAGCAGGAACACGATGCCGAAGATGAGGCCCGGGCTGGGCTCCTTGGCCACGGCGGCGATCTGCAGGAAGTTCACCGAGCCGGTGAAGCCGTAGATGAACGAAGCGCCGTAGAGCAGCATGCCCGAAGACAAGGCACCGAGAACGAAATACTTCAGGCCAGCCTCGGTCGAGCGGACGGAGTCGCGGTTGATGGAGGCCACCACATAGAGCGACAGGCTCATCAGCTCGAGGCCGAGATAGAGCGCGATCAGGTCACCCGCCGACACCAGCATGCACATGCCAAGCGTGGCGATGACGATGAGCACGGCGTACTCGAACTTCGCCTGCTTCTCCCGCGCCTGCCAGTCCACCGCCATGATCAGCGAGACCACCGCGCCGAGCACGGCGAGGAGCTTCATGAAGCGGCTGTAGGCGTCCACCACGAGGGAGCCGTTGAAGGCGGTGACTTCCGCCGCCGGCTGGAGCAGCACCAGCACACCCACCGCCGCGAGCACGGCGATGGCGAGGCCGGTGACGAGATTCGCCGACCCCTCTCCGCGGAACGCACCGATCAGGATCAGCACGATCGCCGAGACGGCGAGCACCAGTTCGGGCAGGACCGCGCCGATGGGAGGCAGGAGCTGCGTCATTGAGGCGACCTCGGATCAGAAGCTCAGCAGCAGGGCGGTCTTCACCGCACCCGCCACAGAATCGGTACGCGCGACGACCGCGTTCACCGCATGGGATGTCATGTTGAGGATAGGCGCGGGCCACACGCCGAAGAGAATGGTGAGGATCACCAGAGGCACCATGATCACGATCTCCCGGGGGGAGAGGTCCATCATGGTCTTCAGCTTCTCCTTCTCGAGCGGCCCGAAGATCACGCGCAAATAGAGCCACAGGGCATAGCCCGCCGAGAGGATCACGCCGGTCGCCGCGAAGAAGGCGATCCAGGTGTTGCGCTCGAAGGCGGCAAGCATGGTCAGGAACTCGCCGATGAAGCCCGAGGTGCCCGGCAGGCCCACGTTTGCCATGGTGAAGATCATCAGCACCGTGGCGTAGAGCGGCATGCGATGCACGAGGCCGCCATAGGCCGCGATCTCGCGGGTGTGCAGCCGGTCATAGATGACGCCCACGCACAGGAACAGCGCGCCGGAGACGAAGCCGTGGGAGATCATGAGGAACATGGCCCCCTGCAGGCCCTGCTCGTTCATGGCGAAGATGCCCATGGTCACGAAGCCCATGTGGGCAATGGACGAGTAGGCGATCAGCTTCTTGATGTCCTCCTGAACGAGGGCCACCAGCGACGTGTAGATGATGGCCACCACCGAGAGGGTGAACACCAGCGGCGCGAAATAGTGGCTCGCTTCCGGGAACATGGGCAACGAGTAACGCAGGAAGCCGTATCCGCCCATCTTCAGCAGCACGCCCGCCAGAATGACCGAACCGGCGGTGGGCGCCTCCACATGGGCGTCGGGCAGCCAGGTGTGCACCGGCCACATGGGCATCTTCACCGCGAAGGAGGCGAAGAAGGCCAGCCACAGCCAAGTCTGCATGCCGGACGGGAAACCGTGGGTCAGCAGCGTCGGCACGTCGGTGGTGCCGGACTGCCAGTACATGGCCATGATGGCGAGCATCATCAGCACGGAACCGGCCAGCGTGTAGAGGAAGAACTTGAAGGCCGCGTAGATGCGCCGCTGACCGCCCCAGATGCCGATGATGAGGAACATCGGGATGAGGCCGCCCTCGAAGAAGAAATAGAAGAGGACGAGGTCCAGCGCGCAGAAGGTGCCGATCATCAGCGTTTCGAGCACCAGGAACGCGATCATGTATTCCTTCACGCGCTTATGCACGCTCTCCCAGGAGGCGAGGATGCAGAAGGGCATGAGGAACGTGGTGAGGATGACGAAGGGAAGCGAGATGCCGTCCACGCCCATGTGGTAGGCGGCGAGCTCGCCGAGCCACGCCTTCTTTTCCACGAACTGGAAGCCGGACGCCGCGGAGTCGAAGCCCGGCAGCAGCAGCAGCGACACCACGAAGGTGACGAGGGTGGTCCACAGCGCCACCCAGCGGGCGTTGCGTGCGGTCACCTCATCATCGCCCCGCACCACCAGGATGAAGAGCGCGCCGACCAGCGGCAGGAAGGTTACGACGGAGAGGATGGGCCAGTCGGTCATCGTCACACTCCGGCGAACATGAACCAGGTGATGAAAGCCGCGACGCCGATGAGCATCACGAAGGCGTAGTGGTAGAGGTAGCCGGTCTGGAGCCGCACCACCCCGCGCGTCACGTCGAGCACCCGCGCCGACACGCCGTTGGGGCCGAAGCCGTCGATGATGGTGCCGTCGCCGCGCTTCCACAGCAGCCGGCCGATCCACAGGGCCGGCTTCACGAAGATGCGGTCGTAGAGCTCGTCGAAGTACCACTTGTTCAGCAGGAACTGGTAGAGCGCGTCCTGCGACTTGGCCAGCGCCACCGGGACCGTGCGATCGACCACGTAGAACCAGTAGGCGACCAAGAAGCCGAGCACCATCATCAGCGTCGGTAGGTACTTCGCCCACAGCGGGATGTCATGGATCTCGTGAAGGATGTGGTTTTCCGCACCCATGAAGATGGAGTGGCGGAAGAAGTCGTGCACGCCCTCGCCCACGAACACGTTGTAGAGCGCGAAGCCCGCGATCACCGATCCCACCGCCAGCACGCCGAGCGGAATGGTCATCACCCGCGGCGATTCATGTGCCGCCTCGTAGTGGTGGTGATCGTGCGGGTGGCCGTGGAAGGTGAGGAAGATCAGCCGCCACGAATAGAAGGAGGTCAGCGCCGCCGCCGCCACGGTCATCACCCAGCCGTAGAGGGCGAAATAATTGTGCGAGGCCCACGCGGACTCGATGATGGCGTCCTTGGAGTAGTAGCCCGCAAGAAAGGGGAAGCCAGTGATGGCCAGGGTCCCGATCAGCATCATGACGTAGGTGAAGGGGATCTTCTTGGCGAGCCCGCCCATGTGCCGCATGTCCTGCTCATGGTGCATCGCGTTGATGACCGAGCCGGCGCAGAGGAACAGAAGCGCCTTGAAGCAGGCGTGCGTCACCAGGTGGAACACGCCGATGGAATAGGCCCCGGCTCCCATGGCCACGAACATGTAGCCGAGTTGGGAACAGGTGGAATAGGCGATCACCTTCTTGATGTCGTTCTGCACCAGGGCCACGGTGGCCGCGAACATGGCCGTGGTGGCGCCGATCAGCATCACCACGTTGAGCGCGGTCTGCGACAGCTCGAAGATGGGCGACATGCGCGCCACCATGAACACGCCGGCGGTCACCATGGTGGCGGCGTGGATGAGGGCGGACACCGGGGTCGGGCCCTCCATGGCGTCCGGCAGCCAGGTGTGCAGCAGGAACTGCGCCGACTTGCCCATGGCGCCGACGAACAGCAGCAGGGCGATGACCGTGGGCGCATCCCAATGGTGGCCGAGGAAGGGAATGGTCTTGCCCGCCAACGAAGGCGCCGCCGCGAACACCTGCTCGAAGGCGATGGAACCGGTCATCACGAAGATGGCGAAGATGCCCAGCATGAAGCCGAAGTCACCCACGCGGTTGACCACGAAGGCCTTCATGGCCGCCGCATTGGCGGAGGGCTTCTCGTACCAGAAGCCGATGAGCAGGTAGGAGGCAAGGCCCACGCCCTCCCAGCCGAAGAACAGCTGGAGCAGGTTGTCCGCCGTCACCAGCATCAGCATGGCGAAGGTGAACAGCGACAGATAGGCGAAGAAGCGCGGCCGGCTCGGGTCCTCGTGCATGTAGCCGATGGAATACAGGTGCACGAGAGACGACACCGTGGTGACCACGATCAGCATGATCACGGTCATGGTGTCGACCCGGAACGCCCAGTCGACCTTGAGGTCGCCCACATGGATCCACTGCATCACCTGGACGCGCGTGTCGTGGTCGCCGAAGCCGACGCTGAAGAACGCAATCCAGGCCAGGAAGCAGGCGATGAAGAGCAGCGAGGTGGTCACCACCTCGCTCGCCCGCGCGCCCATGGTGCGGCCGAACAGGCCGGCAATGAGGAAGCCGAGAAGGGGGAAGAAGACGATCGCCTGATACATGGCCTCAGCCCTTCATGGCGTTGATGTCCTCGACGGCGATCGAACCGCGGTTGCGGTAGAACACCACGAGGATGGCGAGGCCGATGGCCGCCTCGGCCGCCGCGACGGTGAGGACAAGCAGCGCGAACACCTGGCCGGTCAGGTTCCCGAGGAAGGCCGAGAACGACACCAGGTTGATGTTCACGGCGAGCAGGATCAGCTCCACCGACATGAGGATGACGATCACATTCTTCCGGTTGAGGAAGATGCCGAGCGTTCCCAGCGTGAACAGGATCGCCGCGACGGTGAGATAGTGGGAGAGACCGATGTCCATGCCCATCCCCTCAAAGGCCCTGGCCGGGGCGCACCTTGACCACGTCCATGGCGGTCTTGGCGGTGCGCGCGACCTGCGCCGAGATATTCTGGCGCTTCACGTTCACCTTGTGGCGCAGGGTGAGCACGATGGCGCCGATCATGGCGACGAGAAGCACGAAGCCCGCCGCCTGGAAGAAGTAGATGTAGTCCGTGTAGAGCACCTGCCCGATGGCCTGGACGTTGCCCACGTCGCCCGCGGACGGCGGCGCCGACTTCACCGCCGAAGCGACGCCCGGCCCCATCACCCAAGCCCCGGCGACAAGCACCAGCTCGGCGAGGAAGATGAGCCCGATCACGAGGCCCACCGGCAGGTATTGCAGGAAGCCCTGGCGCAGTTCCACGAAGTCCACGTCGAGCATCATCACGACGAAGAGGAAGAGCACCGCCACCGCGCCCACATAGACCACCACCAGGATCAGCGCGAGGAACTCCGCACCGATCAGGATGAAGAGCCCCGCCGCGTTCACGAAGGCGAGGATGAGGAACAGGACGGACTGCACCGGGTTGCGGGAGGAGATCACCATGAAGGCGGACGCCACCAGCACGAAGGCGAAGAGATAGAAAAACGCTGCCGCGACGTTCATGCGCGAAGCCCCCCTCCCCGCGGCGCGCCCGCGCCGGTCATGTCCGGCCCCTTATGGCGGCCGGCCTGTCGATTGCCTTGACGCATCCCAAAAGTCCACTGTCGTGTCGTCGCGCAGGACGCGTGACGCTCGGCTGTCCCCCACTGCCGGCCGAAAGCCGGCAACATCAATCCCGACCTTCCGGCCACCGGCCGGAAGCGCGCTCAGCGATACGGCGCATCCATGGCGATGGACCGCGCGATCTCGCGCTCCCACCGGTCACCGTTCGCGAGCAGCTTTTCCTTGTCGTAATAAAGCTCTTCGCGGGTCTCGGCGGCGAATTCGAAGTTCGGCCCCTCGACGATGGCATCCACCGGGCAAGCCTCCTGGCAGAAGCCGCAATAGATGCACTTCACCATGTCGATGTCGTACCGGGTGGTGCGGCGCGTGCCGTCATTGCGGCGCGGACCGGCCTCGATGGTGATGGCCTGCGCCGGGCAGATGGCCTCGCACAGCTTGCAGGCGATGCAGCGCTCTTCCCCGTTGGGATAGCGGCGCAACGCATGCTCGCCGCGAAAGCGCGGGGAGAGCGGCCCCTTCTCGAAGGGATAGTTCAGCGTCGCCTTGGGCTTGAAGAAATAGCGCATGGCGAGGAAGAAGCCGGAGACGAGCTCCGTCAGGAAGAGACCGCGCGCGGCCTGATCGAGCTTCATGAACGCTCTCCCGAAGGGCAGTGCGGAAGAAGGACGGGCGCGGTCATCGCGGCGCCATCCCGGTGAAGTGCAGGACGCTCGCTACCACCACCACGGCAACCAGGGAGATCGGCAGGAACACCTTCCAGCCGAGTCGCATGAGCTGGTCGTAGCGATAGCGCGGCACCATGGCCTTCGCCATGGCGAAGAGGAAAAACATGAAGCACAGCTTGATGACGAACCACACCAGGCCCGGCACCCAGGTGAAGGGCGGGAACGGCAGCGGCGAGAGCCAGCCGCCGAGGAACAGGATGGTCGCCATGGCGCACATGGTCATGATGGCCACGTACTCGCCGAGCATGAACAGCAGGTAGGGCGTCGAGCCGTACTCGGTCATGAAGCCGGCCACCAGCTCCGACTCCGCTTCCACGAGGTCGAAGGGCGGGCGGTTGGTCTCGGCCAGGGCCGAGATGAAGAAGATGACGAACATGGGCAGGAGCGGCAGGAAATACCAGTTCAGCAGCCCGAACCGGCCGTTCTGCGCCTCGACGATCTGCGTCAGGTTCAGCGAGCCCGCGCACATCAGCACCGTGATGATCACGAAGCCGATGGAGACCTCGTAGGACACCATCTGCGCGGCGGAGCGCAGCGCCGCCAGGAAGGGATACTTCGAGTTGGACGCCCAGCCGCCCATGATGATGCCGTACACGCCCAGCGACGAGATGGCGAAGATATAGAGCACGCCCACGTTCAGGTCGGCGATCACCCAGCCCTTCGCCAGCGGCACAACCGCCCAGGCAGCAAGCGCCAGAACGCAGGTCACCAGCGGGGCAAGCAGGAAGATCGCCTTGTTGGCGCCGGCCGGGATGGTCGGTTCCTTCAGCACGAACTTCAGAAGGTCGGCGAACGACTGGAACAGGCCGAAGGGGCCCACCACATTCGGCCCGCGCCGCAGCTGCACCGCCGCCCAGATCTTGCGATCGGCGAGCAGGATGAAGGCGATGAAAATCAGGAGCGCCACGAGCAGAGCCAGACTCTGCCCGAGGATGATCAGCACCTGGATAAGGGTATCCTGCCAGTTCATGTCCTCGATCCCGTGCCGCTTGCAGCTGTCCCGTTCACCTGTGCCGCCATCCCCGTCACTCCGCCGCCTGCGCCGTCGCCGCAAGGCGCAGGGCAGAGCATTCGGCCATTACCGCGGAGGCGCGGGCGATGGGGTTGGTGAGGAAGAAATCATCGATGGGCAGCGCGAACGCCGCCTTGTCCACGGTGCCGCCCGCCTGCGCAAGGGTGGCCACCGCCGCCGGATCGGCCGCCGCCACCTCGTCGATGTGGCCGAGGTGGGGATAGGCCGCGACCAGCTGGGCACGCAACGCCAACACGTTGTCGAACGGCAGGGTCTGGCCGAGCACGTCCGACAGGGCGCGCAGGATGGCCCAGTCCTCGCGGGCCTCGCCGGGCGGGAAGGCGGCGCGGTTGGCGAACTGCACCCGGCCTTCCGTGTTCACATAGAGGCCGGACTTTTCCGGATAGGCCGCGCCGGGAAGGATCACGTCCGCCCGGTGCGCCCCGGTGTCGCCATGGGTGCCGAGATAGACCACGAAGGCGCCGGGGGCGACAGCCACCTCGTCGGCGCCCAGGAGGAAGGCAACGTCGAGCCCGCCCGGAGCGGTCATGGCCGCAACATCGAGCCCACCGGCGCCGGGCACCGCGCCCACGTCAAGAGCACCGACGCGGGCCGCGGCAGTGTGGAGCACCGCGAAGCCGTTCCAGCCGTCCTTCACCGCACCGCAGGCAACCGCCACTCGGGCCGCCAGCGCCAGCACGGCTGCGCCGTCCGACCGCGCGAGAGCA
This sequence comes from Xanthobacter versatilis, assembly GCF_043193975.1. Lineage (NCBI taxonomy): Bacteria > Pseudomonadati > Pseudomonadota > Alphaproteobacteria > Hyphomicrobiales > Xanthobacteraceae > Xanthobacter > Xanthobacter versatilis. Next base: position 607,024 of record NZ_JBAFVB010000002.1, read on the forward strand.
CCCTGCCCGACGATGATGAGCGGACGCTCAGCCTTGCGCAGCACCTCGCCAAAGGCGCCGGTGCCGGCGAGATCGGACAGGCTGTCCGGGCCAGCACCGAGATATTCATAGGGGTAGGTGAGATCCACCTTGGCGCCGATGAGGCCCACCTTCAGCCCGCCCTGCCGCCAGCGCTTGCGCAGGCGCGCATTGAGGACCGAGGCCTCGTGGCGCGGATCCGTGCCCACCAGCAGGATGGCGTCCGCCTCGTCGATGCCGGCGATGGTGGGGTTGAACACATAGGTCGCTCGGCCCAGCGCAGGATCGAGCGCCGCGCCATCCTGGCGACAGTCGATGTTGGCCGAACCCAGCTTGCCGATCAGCGTCTTGAGGGCGAAGACCTCTTCCACGCTGGCGAGGTCGCCGATGATGGCGCCGATCTTCGCCGCGGGCGTAGCCTTCACCTTGGCGGCGATGGCGGCGAACGCCTCGCTCCAGGATGCGGCGACCAACCGGCCGTCCTTGCGCACATAAGGCCGGTCGAGGCGCTGGACCTTCAGGCCGTCCCACACATAGCGGGACTTGTCTGAGATCCACTCCTCGTTCACGACGTCGTTGTTGCGCGGCAGGATGCGCATGACCTCGCGGCCGCGGGTGTCGATGCGGATGTTGGAGCCCACCGCATCCATCACGTCGATGGACTCGGTCTTGATCAGCTCCCACGGCCGGGCATGGAACTGGTAGGGCTTGTGGGTGAGCGCGCCCACCGGGCACAGGTCCGCCACGTTGCCCTGCATCTCTGAGCGCATGGCGTGCTCGAGATAGGTGGTGATCTCCATGTCCTCGCCGCGGCCGATGGCACCGAGGTCGGGCACGCCGGCGACTTCGGTAGAGAAGCGCACGCAGCGGGTGCACTGGATGCACCGGTTCATGGAGGTCCGCACCAGGGGGCCGATGTACTTGTCTTCGACCGCGCGCTTGTTCTCGGCGAAGCGCGAGGTGTCCGCGCCATAGGCCATGGCCTGGTCCTGCAGGTCGCACTCGCCGCCCTGGTCGCAGATCGGGCAATCCAGCGGGTGGTTGATGAGCAGGAACTCCATCACCCCTTCGCGCGCCTTCTTGACCATGGGGCTCTTGGTGAGCACCACGGGCGGCTCGCCGTTGGGGCCGGGGCGCAGGTCCTTCACCGCCATGGCGCAGGACGCGGTGGGCTTGGGCGGGCCGCCCTTCACTTCCACCAGGCACATGCGGCAATTGCCGGCAATGGACAGCCGCTCATGGAAGCAGAAGCGCGGAATCTCGACGCCCGCCGCCTCGCACGCCTGGAGCAGCGTGTATTCGGCCGGGACATCGACTTCTGTGCCGTCGACGACGATCTTCGCCATCACTTCCACCTCGCCTTGTGCCGCGCCATGCGCGGCGGGAAACCCAGCGCAGCGCGCCCAGCCTCCCGTGTCAGTCCCCTTCCCGCCTGTCGCGACGCGCGCGCCTCGCGGGACGTTCTCACTCCGCCGCCACCGGAACCGGGTCCGGATGAGGGTTGGCGGCATATTGGTCGATCCGCTCTTCGATCACGTGACGATAGTGGCGGATGAGGCCCTGGACCGGCCACGCGGCGGCATCGCCGAGCGCGCAGATGGTGTGGCCCTCGATCTGGGTCGTCACTTCCAGCAGCATGTCGATCTCGCGCTTCTGGGCGCGGCCCTCGGCCATGCGGTTGACCACGCGCCACATCCAGCCGGTGCCTTCGCGGCAGGGCGTGCACTGGCCGCAGCTCTCGTGCTTGAAGAAGGCGGAGATGCGGGCGATCGCCTTGATGATGTCCGTGGACTTGTCCATCACCAGCACGCCCGCGGTGCCGAGGGACGACTTCACCGCGCGGGTGCCGTCGAAATCCATGATCAGGTCGGCGCACTGTTCCGCCGGGATCACCGGGCAGGACGCGCCGCCGGGGATGATGCCGAGCAGGTTGTCCCAGCCGCCGCGCACGCCGCCGCCATGCTTGTCGACCAGCTCCCGGAACGGGATGCTCATGGCTTCTTCCACCACGCAGGGCGTGTTCACGTGACCGGCCAGGCTGAACAGCTTGGTGCCCACGTTGTTCGGCCGGCCGATGGAGGAGAACCACGCCGCCCCGCGCCGCAGGATGGTGGGGGCGACCGCGATGCTCTCCACGTTGTTCACCGTGGTCGGGCAGCCGTACAGGCCCATGTTCGCGGGGAACGGGGGCTTCAGGCGTGGCATGCCCTTCTTGCCCTCGAGGCTCTCCAGCAGTGCGGTCTCTTCGCCGCAGATATAGGCGCCGGCGCCGTGGTGCACGTAGAGGTCGAAGGGGTAGTCGTGGATGTTGCTCTTGCCGATGAGGCCGGCGTCATAGGCCTCGTCGATGGCCGCCTGCAGTCGCTTGCGCTCGAAGATGTATTCCCCGCGCACATAGATGTAGGCGGCATGCGCGCCCATGGCGAAGGAGGCGATCAGGCAGCCCTCGATCAGCGTATGCGGATCGTTGCGCATGATCTCCCGGTCCTTGCAGGTGCCGGGCTCGGATTCGTCGGCGTTCACCACCAGATAGTGGGGGCGCCCGTCGGACTGCTTGGGCATGAAGGACCACTTCATGCCGGTGGAGAAGCCGGCCCCGCCGCGACCACGCAGGCCGGAGGTCTTCATCTCGTTGATGATCCAGTCGCGGCCCTTCTCCAGGATGGCCTTGGTGCCGTCCCAGTTGCCACGGGCGCGCGCGCCCTTCAGGCCGAAATCCTGAAGGCCGTAGATATTGGTGAAGATGCGGTCCTTGTCGGCGAGCATGGCGGTCACTCCCCGGAGGTCGGCGCGAAGGCGCCGGATGTGGGGGCCTCGGCCGCGGGAGCCGCAGGCGCCTCGGGCGCGACGGCGTGCGCATATAGCGCCGGATCGGTCAGCACCCGTGCGCCGCCCTCGGGCTCGGAGCCACGGCGCGAGTTCTGCGGGCCGACCTTCACCGGACGGCCGGCAGCGAGATCATCGAGCAGCTTCTCGAAATTCTCGGGCGTCAGGTCTTCGTAGTAATCGTCGTTGATCTGGACCATCGGGGCGTTGGTACAGGCACCCAGGCACTCCACCTCAAGCCAGGAGAAGGTGCCATCGGCGGAAACGTGCCGCTCGTGGCCGATCTTCTTCTCGCACACATGCTTGATGGCTTCGGCGCCGCGCAGCATGCAGGGGGTCGTCCCGCACAGCTGCACGAAATACTTCCCCACCGGTTCCAGGTTGAACATGGTGTAGAAGGTGGCGATCTCCAGCACGCGGATGTTCGCCATGCCGAGGCGCTCCGCCACGGCGCGTATGGCCGGCTCGGGCAGCCAGCCGCCGGCGGCCTTCTGGGTTTCCCAGAGCAGCGGCACCACTGCGCTGGCCTGGCGGCCCTCGGGATATTTCGCGATCAGCTTCTGGGCGATGGCCTCAAGCTCCGGCGTGAAGTCGAAGCTCTCGGGCTGCTCTGCTGCGAGGCGGCGGACGGACATGGCTCAGATCCCGGAACGTGCGGCGCACGAAGCGTGCGCCGGCATCGGGCGGCAAGAAACGCGGCGACAGGAAACCAAGTGGCAGGAAACCCGGCGGAAAGACAGGGCGAGGCGGGCCATCAGCGGTCCACCTCCCCGAACACGATGTCGAGCGAGCCCAGCACCGCCGACACGTCGGCGAGCATGTGACCGCGACACAGGAAATCCATCGCTTGAAGGTGGGCGAAGCCCGGAGCGCGGATCTTGCAACGGTAAGGCTTGTTGGTGCCGTCCGAGACCAGATAGACGCCGAACTCGCCCTTGGGCGCCTCTACCGCGGCGTAGACGTCGCCGGCCGGGACGTGGAAGCCCTCGGTGTAGAGCTTGAAGTGGTGGATGAGCGCTTCCATGGAGCGCTTCATCTCGCCGCGCTTGGGCGGCACGATCTTGTTGTCCGTGGTGGAGACCGGGCCGGCCTCCTTCAGCAGGCGTTCCACGCACTGCTTCATGATCCTGGTGGACTGGCGCATCTCTTCCATGCGCACCACGTAGCGGTCGTAGCAGTCGCCGTGCTTGCCGATGGGGATGTCGAAGTCCAGCTCGGAATAGCACTCGTAGGGCTGGGCGCGGCGCAGGTCCCAGGCGGCACCGGAGCCGCGCACCATCACGCCCGAGAAGCCCCAGGCCAGCGCGTCCTCCAGCGACACCACGCCGATGTCCACGGTGCGCTGCTTGAAGATGCGGTTCTCGGTGACGAGGCCGTCGAGATCGTCCAGCAGCTTCAGGAACGGGTCGCAGAAGGCGCCAATATCCTCCACCAGCGCGCGCGGCAGGTCCTGGTGCACGCCGCCGGGCCGGAAATAGGCCGCGTGCATGCGGCTGCCCGAGGCGCGCTCATAGAAGATCATGAGCTTCTCGCGCTCCTCGAAGCCCCACAGCGGCGGGGTCAGCGCGCCCACGTCCATGGCGAACGTGGTGACGTTGAGGAGGTGGGAGAGCAGGCGCCCGATCTCGGAATACAGCACGCGGATGAGCTGGCCGCGCTTGGGCACCTCGATGCCCAGCAGCTTCTCTGCCGCGAGGCAGAAGGCGTGCTCCTGGTTCATGGGCGCGCAATAGTCGAGTCGGTCGAAATAGGGCACGGCCTGCAGATAGGTCTTGGCCTCGATCAGCTTCTCGGTGCCGCGGTGCAGGAGGCCGATGTGCGGGTCCACCCGCTCGACCACCTCGCCGTCCAGTTCCAGCACGAGGCGCAGCACGCCATGCGCAGCAGGGTGCTGCGGGCCGAAATTGATCTGGAAGTTACGGACCTTGTCGGCCGGCTTCATCTCGTCGGCGATGTCAACCATAAGGCGCTCCCTCAGCCGGCCTTGGGGGGAACGGGCGGCTGGCCCGAGGCCTTCTCGTCACCGGGAAGGACGTATTCCACGCCCTCCCACGGGGAGAGGAAGTCGAAGTTGCGGAATTCCTGCGGCAGGCGCACCGGCTCGTAGACCACGCGCTTCTGCTCGTCGTCGTAGCGCACCTCCACGAAGCCCGTGGTCGGGAAGTCCTTGCGCAGGGGGTGCCCGTCGAAGCCGTAGTCGGTGAGCAGGCGGCGCAGCTCCGGGTGGCCGGTGAACAGGATGCCATACATGTCATAGGCCTCCCGCTCGAACCAGTTGGCGCCGGGAAAGACCGAGCAGATGGAGGGAACCGGGGTGTCCTCGTCGGTCTCCACCTTCAGGCGGATGCGCACGTTCTGCTTCAACGACAGCAGGTGGTAGACGACGTCAAACCGCTTCTCGCGGGCCGGATAGTCCACGCCGCACACGTCCACGATGCAGTGGAACAGGCAGGCCGGATCATCCCGCAGGAAGGTGGCCACCTTGACGATCTGCGCCGGATCGATCTGCAGCGTCAGCTCGCCATGGGCCACGAGAGAGCCGAGGACGGCGCCCGAAAGGGCGGCCGATACGTGCGCCGCGAGGTCGTTGAGGGTCTCGTCCATCGAAATGCTCCCGGCTCAGCGCTCGATGGTGCCGATGCGGCGGATCTTCTTCTGCAGCAGCAGCACGCCATACAGCAGCGCTTCCGCAGTGGGCGGGCAGCCCGGCACGTAGATGTCCACCGGCACGATGCGATCGCAGCCGCGCACCACCGCATAGGAGAAGTGGTAGTAGCCGCCGCCATTGGCGCAGGAGCCCATGGAGATGACGTAGCGCGGCTCCGGCATCTGGTCGTAGACCTTGCGCAGGGCCGGGGCCATCTTGTTGGTCAGCGTGCCGGCAACGATCATCACGTCCGACTGGCGCGGCGAGGCGCGCGGCGCGAAGCCGAAGCGCTCCACGTCGTAGCGCGGCATGGAGACCTGCATCATCTCCACGGCGCAGCAGGCGAGACCGAAGGTCATCCACATGAGCGAGCCGGTGCGCGCCCAGGTGATGAGGTCGTCGGCGGTGGTCAGGATGAAGCCCTTGTCCGCCAGCTCGGAATTGATCTCCTTAAAGAAGGGATCATCCGCGCCCACGGGGCGGCCGGTGGAGGGATCGACGATGCCCTGGGGGGCCTGTGCGATCTCGGGCTTGGTGGCCGAAGGGGTCAGTCCCATTCCAGAGCTCCCTTGCGCCATTCGTAGATGAAGCCAACGGTGAGGACACCGAGGAAGGTCATCATCGACCAGAAGCCGAGGTCGCCGAGGCCACCGAACATGATGGCCCACGGAAACAGGAAGGCCACTTCCAGGTCGAAGATGATGAAGAGGATCGCGACGAGATAGAAGCGCGCGTCAAACGTCATGCGCGCATCGTCGAACGCATTGAAGCCGCATTCGTAGGCCGACAGTTTCTCCGGATCCGGATTCTGATAGGCCACGAGAAAAGGCGATACGAGCAGAGCGAGCCCGATCACCAGCGACACGCCGATGAAGATCACCACCGGCAAATAATCCATGAGCAACGCGTTCATTTTGCTCGCACCTCGGGGCGCTGGATCGGGGCTAGAAGCGGCGCAGATCGTCAGATCGCGACGATCGGGCGATGCGCTTGAAGCGGTACCGCGCCGTTCGGCTAGAGGAATTCGAAACGACGCCGCAGCCTTATCGCAGCGCCAGATGGGAGGCAAGTGCGCGCTTAGGCGAAGGTGATGTCCCTCGCCGGTGCGGAGGGAGCGCGGGCGTGGGGCGCGGTCACGGCATCCTGCCTCGTCTCAGCTCGAACAGCCGGCAAAACGGGTGAGCACGGGCTTTCGCAGCAGCAGCGGGCGACGGCGCGCGGAACCAGTCGCCCCGGCCCCGCACGCCTTGCCGGCGTCCTGCGTGGCACCATGCGACACAATGCCTTGTGGATGTCCTGATGCTTCGTTCGCAGCCGGTTGAGCGGGCTACGGAGCGGAAGCGATCCCCTTCCCGCAGCTTCGGAATCGGCTGCTGCCGAACCCGCATTCCACGCAACAGCACCATTGGCAGGGCCGGGAGCGGTCCGGGATCACGGTATCGATACGTGATGGGAAACCTTGAGCGCGCGCACCGGGCCAGCCGGGCGCGCGCTTTTGGCGAGCGGTTGAACGGCCACACGATAGTGCACTGCGAAGTCCCGGCCGGCGCGAGGTGAGTCGCGCCGGTCGGGATCGAACGGCCCTTCAGGCCATGGCGTCAGCGACGCCCGCCGCGACCGCCGCCACCACCGCGCGGCCTTACCGCGCCACCACCCTTCGGTCCGCCGCCAGAGCGCATCTGCGGCGCGCGGCCGGGGTGCCCTCCTCCGCCGGACCGCATCTGCTGCGGATGGACGGACGGCGGTCGCCCGCCGCCACCGCTCCTCTTCATCTGCGATCCGCCACCGGACGAACCTTTCTTCACGCCGCTGGAGCCGCGCTTCGTGCCCGCACCGCCAGCCTTGCCGGAACTGCCGGTCTTGGCGGAACCGCCCGGCTTGCCGGAGCCTCCATACTGACCCGCACTGCCAGGCTTGCCCGCGCCGCCGGGACCGCCGGGCTTGCCGACTCCTCCAGCGCCGCCGGGGCCACCCGGCTTGCCCGGCCCTCCGGGACCGCCCGTAAATCCCGGACCACCCGGACCTCCGGGTTTGCCCGGTCCGCCCGGACCACCGATGCCACCGGGACCGCCCGGTTTACCCGGACCACCGGGACCACCGATGCCGCCGGGGCCTCCGGGTTTACCCGGACCGCCCGGACCACCCGGCTTGCCCGGAAGCGGCTTGCCGGGATTAGGCTTCCAGGGCTGGCCGCCCCCCGGGCCGGGGCCGCCCCAATGACCCGGACCGCCCGGGCCGCCCGGGCCTCCCGGCCAGCCGGGACCGCCCGGACCACCTGGACCACCTGGACCACCAGGGCCGCCCGGCCAGCCGCCCGGACCACCCGGCCAGCCACCCGGAGGGGGCGGCGGCGGTGGGCGCCAGCCGGGATAGCCGGGCCACACCGGCGGATAGACCCAGCCGCGTCCCCAGTTCCATGAATTGTTCCAGGCATTGCCGACCAGCACGCCCGCCCCGAAGGCCAGCAGCCCCACGCCGGCGGCGGTGTAGATGGTCGAATAGTCGTATTCGGGCACATAGAGCACGGTGGGGTCGGCGGAGGTGATGTAGACCACGCTGCGCCCGCCCTCCTCGCGCCGGGTCACCACCTGCTTGTCGTTGGTCTTGAGCGAGCCCACCGCCTCGGCCTTGGCGCGCAGCGCCTGAATGGCCACCGAGACGTCCTCGGGCTGTGTCACGAAGGCGAAGCCGATGGACTGGGTCGATTCCAGATCCTCGTTCAGCTTCGCGACCACGGAGGGAAAGCGCACCATCGCCTTCACCGAGGGATCCCACTTCTGGGTGTCGGCGCCGGAGAAGTCGCCCTTCTTCACCGCGCTCTTGTTGCGCTCGATCCAGCGCTGGGCCTGCACCAGATCCAGCGGATAGACCGTCGCCGGCAGCAACTGCGCCAGCAGGCTGTCAGGATAGAGGGCGTAAGGGGCGAGCAGCGTCTCCAGCTCGGCAAGCGTGTAGCGCAGCTGGGCGTCCTGCCCCGCGGCCGGGGGCGGCGCGGCGGCGCCCGCATCCGGTGCCGGCATGGGGGGCGCCGGCATGGGAGGTGCAGGACTGGGGGGCTCCGGCGTGGGAGCGACGGCAGGTGGTGGCGGCGCGGCAACGGCCGGCTGCCCCGCTTCGGGCGGCGGCGGCGATTGCGCCAGGGCCGGATAGACGCTGGTGGTCCACCCGAATGCCAATGCGACCGCGAGTCGCGACCACCCCGCAAGTTCCCGGCGACGACCGGACATTGCCATGATGACCTCCCTTGTCCCCGGACGCCTGAGAACGCAAACGTCAGGTGGCCGGGCAGGTTGGTGCAGAAGCCGGGGCGCGGCCCGATTGGCCGCCACCAAGGCCCGCACGAGGCAGACAATGCGAAATTCCAAAGGCCCCGTCTACTCGGGTCAAGCGCGGAGCGTCTCGCTCACCGCCGCCACCAGCTGCTTGAGGGAAAACGGCTTGGGCAGGAAGGAAAAGCGCTCGCTGGGCGGCAGGTTGCGAGCGAACGCCTCCTCGGCATAGCCCGAGATGAAGATGACCTTGAGCGCGGGGTCGCGCGCCCGCAATTCCCGCAGCAGGGTGGGCCCGTCCATCTCCGGCATGACCACGTCGGAAATCACGATATCCACCTTGCCGGAGGACTCGAACAGCTCGAGCGCCTCGACGCCGCTCGCCGCCGCCAGAACCTCATAGCCGCGATTGGCCAGCGCGCGGCTAGCGAAGGCGCGCACCGCGTCCTCGTCCTCCACCAGCAGCACCCGCCCTTGCCCGGTGAGGTCGGCGACCTTGGGCTCCGGCTCGGCGGGGCGCGGCGGCTCCTCCTCCAGCGCGCCCGTGTGGCGCGGCAGGAACACGCGGAAGGTGGTGCCCTCCCCGAGCGTGCTCTCGGCGAGGATGGTGCCGCCGGTCTGCTCCACGATGCCGTAGACGGTGGAGAGGCCGAGCCCGGTGCCCTTGCCCACCTCCTTGGTGGAGAAGAAGGGCTCGAAGATCTTGCCCATGACCTCGGGCGGAATGCCGGTGCCGGTGTCGGCCACCTCCACCAGCACATAATCGCCTTCCGGCAGCCGCTGCCCGTAGGCGGTGGAGGCGGCCGCCGGGACATTGGCGGTGCGCACCGTCAGCGTGCCGCCGTCGGGCATGGCGTCGCGGGCGTTCACCACGAGGTTGATGATCACCTGCTCGAACTGGTTCTTGTCCACCTTCACCGGCCACAGGTCGCGGGCGTGCTGCACCTCCAGCGTGATGCGCTCGCCGATGAGGCGGCGCAAAAGGGCGGCAGCATCCGAGATCACGTCGGTGAGTTCGATCACCTGCGGCAGCAGGGTCTGGCGCCGCGAGAAGGCGAGCAACTGCCCGACCAGGCCGGCGGCCCGGTTGGCGTTCTGCTTGATCTGCATGATGTCCGGAAAGGACGGGTCGCTCTGGCGGTGCTTCACCAGCAGCAGGTCGCAATAGCCGAGAATCGCCGTGAGGATGTTGTTGAAGTCATGCGCCACCCCGCCCGCCAGGTGGCCCACCGCCTGCAGCTTCTGCGATTCGGCGAACTGCGCCTCCAGCTGCTTCTGCTCGCTGGTATCGATGGCGCACAAGGCGATGTCGCCGCCCCCGTCCGGACCGAGCGCGGCGGCGTAGAGCCGGGCGGAGCGGCCGGCCGGGCCGGCGAGGGTCACCTCGCACGGCGCGGGCGGCTCGCCCGCGTGCACCGCGCCGGCCAGAAGGCCTTCGGCACCGGCAGCGTCAGCCAACAGGGCCGCGAGGGGCCGGCCGGCGGCATCGCGGCCGAACAGGCGAGCGAAGGCGGCGTTGGCGGCGCGGATGCGCCCGGCCGGGTCCACCAGCGCCAAAGCCAGCGGCGCGTTGAGGAAGAACAGGTCCGATGAAGCCGCAGGAGCACTGGTTGCAGGAGCCCCGTCAGCAGGAGCTTGCGCCGCTACGGACCGGGCTACGCCCTCCCGCGCGGGCAGGAGGTCGACGAGCGCGTCGAGCGGCACGGCGGCCGCCACCATGCCGTCGGCCGGGGGCTGGGTCGGCGCGAGGCGCAGGATGGCGGGAAAGCGCGTGCCGTCCTTGCGGGTCAGCGCGACCTTGAGGGCGGCTTCCGCTCCCACGGCCAGCACCTGTTCGAGACCGCCGAGATCGTCGGGTGCCACCACCTCGCGCACGTCGCGGCCGTCCGGGCCCCAGTCGGCGAGGGCATAGCCGAGCATGCGGCACAGGGTCAGGTTGGGCGCCAGTACGCGTCCGCCGGACAGATGCAGCAAGCCCGCAGGCGCCCGTTCCCATACGGAGACGAGGTCCGCCCCCGGCACCACGTCGGGGGTGTGCGGCACGTCCACCGCCCCGCTCGCCGGCGCGACAGCGGCAGCAGGCGCGGCGGCCATGTCCTGCATGTCCTCCGCCATGCGCAGCGTCCACAGCACCCGTCGCGGCGAGCCGAGCGGATGCACCGACACCTCCAGCCTGCGGCCGCCGGGGCCGGTGGCGAAGGCGACGGCGCTCGTGGCCATGGTCGCGGCGGCAACGGCGTTCAGCAGTTCGCCCACCATGGGCTGGCTGCCGGGGATGCGCGCCAGGAAACGCTCGGGCACGGGCGGTGCATCCACCCCGCTGCGGCACATGCGCAAATAGGCGGCGTTGGATTGCACCACCCGCTCGCCATCCTCCACCACCGCCATGGCGTCGCCGGAGGCGGCAAGCGCGGCGTCCGCCAGGGGATCTTCCGGTTCGCCACCGGTCAGCGTGCGCCGCACGGCGAGCACCAGCTCGAAGGCGCCCACCACGGCGAGCGCGGCCACGAGGGCCGAGAGCAGCGCATTCGTGCCCTCGCCGAGCACCACCCCCGCCGCGAAGCCGCCGGCCAGCGCGGCGGCGAGGGCCAGCACCCCGCGCGCAACCCGGCCGGACGGCTTGGCGCCCGCGCGGTTGCGCACCACCTGCCTGCCAGCGCCACTTTCCGTCGCTCGCTCACCGCTCATTGCAGTCGCTCTGCTCCGCCACACCGAAAATCCGATCCCACGAGGGTGAATCGGCCCAATTGGTAAATCTGCCCCTAAACCCAAGATAAAAGAATGCGTTAACGGATCAGTTTCCGCTGGGACAGGCCGGAACAGTCCTGAAGCCAGGCCCGCATTCTGCCGCCAAATGCGCGCACGACTTAATTCCTGCCATGATTATCAACAAAGGCTTAGGCCTCGAGCTTCAGGATCACAGCCAATGCGCCGGTCGGCGTGTGCGGGTCCGAAGCTGGCACACATCGAGCCGGTGACGAAGAGGCAGAGCGCCGCCGTCGTCGGCATGGGGGTTTCCCCAATTGCGTTTCGTGGTCCACAGGCACACGAAACGCCCTTACATCAGAGCGGAGGCATGATGCTACAGCAGTTGTTCGGTTCCCAGCTCGCGCTTCCGATCCGCTTGGCGATCGCCGTCGTCGTGATCGGCGCCTTGTTGGCCGTGACAGTGCTGGTGATGCGACGCCTCACCAGCCGTGGGCGCGGCCCCGTCCGCAGCGGGCGCGCCGGTCCCCGCCTCGCGGTTCTGGACAGTGTCGCGGTGGATCAGCGCCGTCGGCTCGTCCTGGTCCGCCGGGACGAGGTTGAGCACCTGCTGCTCGTGGGCGGCAGCAGCGACATCGTGGTGGAGCACCAGATCGCCGTCGAGGATGAGGCCCCCACTGCCTCTGCCGCGCCCGCGCCTGCCCCGGCCATCGCCGCCTCCCGCGAAGCCCCGGCCCTGCAGCGACCCGCCGGCCGGCGTGGCCTTCCTCCCGCCGCGCCTGTGGCTCCCGCCGCTCTCGCAGCGGAAAGCGTCACCGCGCCCCTGCCGGCGCCAGAGCCCGCCCCTGCGGTGGCCGTGGCTCCGCCGGCACCCGCCGTCGCGCCAGCGCCTCTCGCCGAGCCCCGCGAGGACCGTCGTCCCCTGCCCTCCCGCCGGCCCCTGCTGCGCGGCGACAATCCCTCCCCGGCGCCCCGGCCGTCCCTGCGCCCCACCGTCGAGCCCCCTGCCATCACGCCGCCCGCCGCTCCTGCGTATGCCCCTCGGCCTGCGCCGCACGCGCCCCTGACCGCCGCCGCACCGGCGGTGGAGCCTGAAGCCGTCCGGCCCGCCGCCGTGGAGGCCCGCAAGGCGCCCGAGATCGAGCTCGCGCCGCCCGCGCGACTCGAGCCGGCACCCATCCTCCGGATGGAGCCCTCCCGCTCCGAAGCGCCCGCCCCGACCACCGACAGGCGCCTTGACGAGCTAACCCAGCGGCTCGATGCGGCGTTGGCCCATCCCGAGCCGGTCGAGCCCACCCCTACGGTAGCCGAACCCCAGCTGAGCCTTGCCGACCTGCTCGGCGAGGCCCCCGAAAAGGCGGCCGAGCCGGAATCCGCTCCCCAGGACGCCGCGCCCAAGGTGGAACCCCGGGTGGAACACAAGTCTGAGGCGGCGCCCGAGGCCGTGGTCAATCCGGAACCCGCCATCGACAGCCCGCAGGTGCGCCCCTCCGACCGGCCGCTCTCGCGCTTCCTCTACCAGTCACGGTCACGTCCCGAGCCGCGCGGCGGCGAGGAGATGCGCCCGCGCCTCGATCCCCTGCCCCGGATCGAGCGCCCGTCGGAAGACGGCGTCCGCCCGGCCGCTCCGGCCCGCTCGGAGCCGCCGCTGCGGCCCCGGGAGTTCGCGTTCCGCCCGGTTGAAGCCAATCCCCGCGAGCCCGCCAGCCGGGAGGCGCCCGCCCTCGACGCGCCGCGCCGCGAGCCGCCGGCCCTGCGCGAGATCACCCGGGAGCCGCTGCGCCCCATCGAGGCCACCCCGGTCCTGCCCCGTCCGGGCATCGGGATCGAGGCCAAGAGCGAGGCCAAGAGCGATGCAAAGCCCGAGGTGAAAGCCGAGATCAAGGCCGACGCCCAGCTGGAGTCTAAAGTGGACGAGGAGGTCCCGGCCCGTCCCGGCTTCATCCCGTCCGTGGCGCCCAAGGCCGCCGACGCTCTGGCCGACACCCCGGCCCCCGCGCCCGAGCCGAAGGCGAAGGATCCGCTCGACGATTTCGATGCCGAGATGGCTGACCTGCTCGGTCGCAGCAGCGCCCGCGGGCACTGAACCGAACGCCACGCATAAAAAAGGCCGGCGACGCCATGCGTCGCCGGCCTTTTGATTGGCGGCGATGAAACCGAAGACGGCGCCCGTCGGGGCGTCAGTCGTCGCGATAGACCCGCTCGCGCCGCTCGTGCCGCTCCTGCGCCTCCACCGAGAGGGTGGCGATGGGACGGGCCTCCAGGCGCTTCAGCGAGATGGGCTCGCCCGTATCCTCGCAATAGCCGTAGGTTCCGTCCTCGATCCGCAGGAGCGCGGCATCGATCTTGGCGATGAGCTTGCGCTGGCGGTCGCGGGCGCGCAGCTCGATGGACCGGTCGGTCTCGGACGAGGCCCGGTCGGCGAGATCGGGATGGTTCTGATTCTCGTCCTGAAGGTGCTGCAGGGTCTCGCGGGCCTCCTTCAGGATATCTTCCTTCCAGCGCAACAGCTTGACGCGAAAATATTCGCGCTGCCTGTCATTCATGAAAGGCTCGTCCTCGCGGGGCCGATAGTCCTCGTCGATTTGGATCGACATCAGCAAGGTCCTCAATATGCGTCGCTGACCCTGGCGCCGTGTCGCTTTGGACCCTTGCATCCCAAGGATGCAGGGTCCGGGCGAACCTTGCCGCGTCAACGACCTGAAGCAGCCTCCTGGCGATCTGGCCGGCGGAGCCGGACCCTCCCGGACAGGAATGACGCTCCATTGTCGGGGGCGCTTATATCGACGCCGCAGGTTTCCGACAACCGGCATCACAGGGTTGTCGGGGCTTGACGCGGCGCGCCCCGCCCCCGACCCTGCTGCACTGCGGCGGGATGGCCGCCGGGAGGACGGGTATCCATGCGTTTCGAGGGCACGCAGAGCTATGTGGCGACCGATGACCTGAAGGTGGCGGTCAACGCCGCCATCGTGCTCGAACGCCCCCTGCTGGTGAAGGGCGAGCCCGGAACCGGCAAGACCGTGCTGGCGCAGGAGGTTGCAGCAGCGCTCGGCGCGCCGCTCATCGAATGGCACGTGAAATCCACCACCAAGGCCCAGCAGGGCCTCTATGAGTACGACGCCGTGGCGCGCCTGCGCGACAGCCAGCTCGGCGACCCGAGGGTGCACGACATCACCAATTACATCCGCCGCGGCAAGCTGTGGACGGCGTTCGCCTCCGACGTGCGGCCGGTGCTTCTCATCGACGAGGTGGACAAGGCCGACATCGAATTCCCCAACGACCTGCTGCTGGAACTCGACCGCATGGAGTTCCACGTCTACGAGACCGGCGAGCAGGTGAAGGCGCGCCAGCGCCCGCTGGTCATCATCACCTCCAACAACGAGAAGGAGCTGCCCGACGCCTTTCTGCGCCGCTGCTTCTTCCACTACATCCGTTTCCCCGACGCCGAGACCATGCGCGCCATCGTCGAGGTGCATTTCCCCGGCATCAAGCAGCGGCTCGTGGGCGAGGCCATGCGTCTGTTCTACGAACTGCGCGAGGTGCCCGGCCTGAAGAAGAAGCCGTCCACCTCCGAGCTGATCGACTGGCTGAAGCTGCTGCTCGCCGAGGATGTGGACAGCGAGACGCTGCGCCAGCAGGATCTGCGCAAGACCATTCCGCCGCTGGCCGGCGCGCTGCTGAAGAACGAGCAGGACGTGCACCTGTTCGAGCGCTTGGCCTTCCTTGCCCGCCGCGAGCAGCGCTGACGGAGCCTCATCCGCCCCATGGACGCCATCGGTTTTCTCGTGACGCTGCTGGTGATCGGCGTGCCGCTCGCCATGTTCTTCGCCCTGCGCCGGACCAAGCACCCGGCGGCGCCGGAGCGACAGGCCGCGCCCGCCACGCCGGCGCGCCGGCCCCCTGCCGATTTCGGCATGGCGCGGGAAGGCCATGATGCGCCGGCACCTGCTGTGGAGCCGTCATCCGGCACGCCAGCTTCAGGCGCTGCCGCGGCAGCCGCGGGCGGCGCCTTCATCCTGGCCGTCGAGGCGGCGCGTCAGCACGCGGGGGAAAGCGGGGGCGAATCGGCCGACGCCGGCCACAGGACTGGCCACGGCGGGAACGGACCGGATTCCGGCGCCGACTCCGGCAGCGGCGGCGCCTAGGGTTTGGCCCGAGCACACTGCCCCGCGCGCCAGTCGCGCGCGGACTGATTCCAGCAGCGTCGGGACGGGATCAGCCGTCAGGTCGCGGCGAGCACCGCGACAGTCAGGCTATCCCACGCGCCTTCTCGTGACAAAGACAGGGACGCTTCCGGGCGCAAGGCGCCCGATCACCACCAGGCCTTGCCGATGTTGAAGGTGTAGCTGAGCGAGACGCCGGCCATGAACTGGTTGGCATCGGTGGTGAGCGGCGAGGACGAGGCGTCGCCCAGCAGGTGGCCGTAGGTGCCGTAAACACCGGCCTCGAAGCCATTGCGGAAATTGTAGGTGAGCTGAGCGGTGGCCCCCACCAGGTCGAACCCGGCGCCCGCGCTGTAGGCCGGCAGGGGATTGCCGAATGCCGTGGCCACGGCCGCCTGCACCGGCGTGACACCAAAATAGGTCTCCATATAGCCGGAGCCGCCATAGGTCAGGCGCGGGCCGACAGCGAAGCGCCACTGGCCATAGGGCACGATGACATCGGCGCCGAGCAGGCCGCGGATGCCTTCGAAACCGCCCACGCCGTAGCGCAGCTCGGCGCGGGTGCGCAGCCAGGGCGTCACGTACCATTCAGCGAAGCCGCCGGCTTCCACCGAGACGCCGATATCGCCAAGACCGGTCAGAATGTCGGAATCGCTCGCGTTGCGCCCCCAGTCGAGCCGCCCGACCGCGCCGACGCGGAAGGTGCCGGTGTCCAGCAGGGCGATGGAGGGGTTGTCGTCCACGCTGCGGAAGACGTTGAGCTGGCTCGCCTTGCTGATGGAGAAGATGAGACCCGGGCGCACCGTGTAGTCATCGGAACCAGGGTACTTGGGTTCCAGCTGGCCGGCAGCGCCGATGGTCAGATACCAGTCCTCCTGCGCCGAAGGCGCGACCGGGGTGGCCGGCGGCGGCGAAAACAGGTCGGCCGCCGTGGCGGGAACCAGCCCGCCCACGGAAAACACCGTGGCGAGAAGGGCGAAACGCAGCGACCGATGCATGGATGACCTCTGACTGAAACCGCGGCCATCCTGCGGCCGAGCCGTTTGTAAATCCCCAACGCGGCGACACCGTCCGGGCTGTTCAGAGAAGATGGCTAACGGCCTGTTGCGTCAAGAGCTTGCCGGCGATGCCGGGCGCACCGTTGCAAAAGGGCAACGCCTATTCCACCGCGGAGCGTATGACGCCCCGGTCTCAGCCCGGTCCCCCGCTGCGGCGCCGGGTCCACAGGAAGGCGGCCGTCACGCCCACCAGGGCAGCGGCGAGGCCGTACCAGGTGAGCGCATATTCCAGATGGCGGTTGGGAAACGCGAGGCGCGTGCCGCCGGACAGGGGCAGCCCGCCCGGCACGGCATTCGCCTCCTCGTCGATGACGAAGGGCGCCGCGCCCGTGAGGCCGCGGGCGGCGGAGATGCCGGCGGGATCCATGCGGAAAAAGCTGCCATGGGCGGGATCGTTGGCCGGCACGAACCAGCTCGCCTCCTCCGGCAGACGCAGCAGGCCCACCACCTCCACCTCGCCCGCCACCTGGCCGGCGGCGCGGGAAGCGGGATCGCGCCGGTCGGACGGGACGAAGCCGCGATTGACCAGGATCGGCGGCCAGTCCGGGCGCAGCAGCGGCGTCACAACGAGATAGCCCTGTCCCTTCACGGGACCCACCGTATCCTCGCCGCGCACCGTATAGACCAGGGTTTCCCGCCCATGATCAAAGGTGCCACTCACCCGAACGCGGCGATACTCGTCCGCCTCGCGGCTGAGCCTGGGCCAGAGTTCCGGGGCCGGAACAGGCGCGGGCGGCGCATGGACACGCGCGTCCACGCGGGCGAGCAGCTCTTCCTTCCACGCCAGGCGCTCCAGCTGCCAGGTCCCGAGGCCGATCAGGATGAGGAAGGCCACCAGGGCGGCAAGTGCGGGCACCACCAGGCCGCGGCCCGGCCGCCGCGCGCGCCCGGTCGCGGAGTCCGGCGCAGCGCTCACGGCGTGTGCGAATCGAGCCGCCCCTCGGCGGCCTTGTTGCGATATTGCAGCGCCACCATCACGCCCTTGAACGGGCGCAGCAGTCCCAGCGTCACCAAGAGGATGGCGGGTATCCAGAGCATCGCATGGACCCAGAGCGGCGGCTCGAACGTCACCTCCACCCAGAAGGCCAGCGCCACCACAACGAAGCCGCCGAACAAAATGACGAACACCGCCGGCCCGTCACCGGAATCGGCAAAGCCATAATCGAGCCCACATGCGCTGCAGGACGGCGCCAGATCGAGGAACCCCTTGAACAGCGGCCCGCGCCCGCATCGGGGGCAGTGGCAGCCAAGACCGGCCGACCACGGGGAGATCGGCGCGAAATAAGGGTCCAGGGGCATGATCTATTTCCTTGCGTCCGGACGGGCGTGCTTATCGTCCCGGTACGGAGCGAAGACAGGGCGAGTTCGGCATGCCGCCCCCGCCCTGCCTGATTGGTCAGTGACCGGCGGAGCCGCCGGACGCCCACACATAGACGAAGGTGAAGAGGAACAGCCACACCACGTCCACGAAGTGCCAGTACCAGGCCGCCGCCTCGAAGCCGAAATGCTTCTGGGGGGTGAAGTCGCCCTGATAGGCCCGCAGCAGGCACACCGCGAGGAAGATGGTGCCCACGATCACATGGAAGCCATGGAAGCCCGTGGCCATGAAGAAGGTGGCGCCATAGATGTTGCCCGCGAAGGCGAAATGGGCGTGGGCGTATTCGTAGGCCTGCAGCGTCGAGAACAGCACGCCGAGGAGCACGGTGCACCACAGGCCCCACTTCAGGCCCTGCCGGTCGCCGTGCAACAGGGCATGGTGGGCCCAGGTGACGGTGGTGCCGGAGGTGAGCAGGATCAGCGTGTTGAGCAGCGGCAGGTGCCACGGGTCCAGGGATTCGATGCCCTTGGGGGGCCAGACGCCGCCGGTGAACTCGAGCCGCTGGTAGTTGATGGCCTCGCTGGTGAACAGGGAGGCATCGAAGAAGGCCCAGAACCAGGCGACGAAGAACATCACCTCGGAGGCGATGAACAGGATCATGCCGTAGCGCAGGCCCAGATCCACCACCCGGGTGTGGAAGCCCGAGCGGGCTTCATGGACCATGTCCCGCCACCAGCCGAACATGGTGTAGAGGACGCCGAGGAAGCCCACCACCATGGCGATGGCAGTGCCGCCATGCATCCACACCACAGCGCCAGCGGTGAGGATGAGCGCCGAGACCGAGCCGATGATCGGCCACGGGCTTGGATCGACCACGTGGTAATCGTGTTTCTTGACGTGTGCCTCGGCCATCGCGATAGGCCTCCCTTCCCCTGTCACGTGAAGGCCCCGCCGGATCCCCGGCGCATGGCCCCATTCCTGTTGAACAGCCCTTCGGGCCGCCCGATCCCTATCCCGCCCGAGCCGGTGGCTCCGCTCCCGAGCGGGCCGCCGTCAGCCCCCCGTCCCGCTCGCCCGCGCCGCCGCCTTGTCCGGCGTCTTGGCGGGAAAGAAGGTGTAGGACAGCGTGATATCGGTCAGCGTCTTCAGGTCCGGATCCTGCGCAATGGCGGGATCCACGTAGAAGACCACCGGCATTTCAAGCTTCTCGTTCGGCGCCAGCGTCTGCTCGTCGAAGCAGAAGCACTGCAGCTTCACGAAATAGGCCCCCGCCTGGGGCGGGGAGACGTTGTAGGTCGCGTTGGCGTGGGTCTCCATGGAGGAGCGGTTCGCCGCCGTGTAGTGGGCAAGGCTGGTTGCCCCCACCTTCACCGTCACGTCGCGCTCCACCGGGGCGAAGGCCCAGGGCAGGCCGGGCGCCACATTGGCGTCGAAGCGAATGGTGATCTCGCGCTCGATGGGCGCCGATGTCGGCGCGGCGCCCACCCGCGTGGCGCCGCCGAAGCCCGTGAGCGCGCAGAACATGGCGTAGAGCGGCACCGACGCATAGGTGACGCCCACCATGGCGGCGATGAAGGCGGCACAGGCCGCAGCCACCACCAGATGGCGGCGACCGTCGGTGCGGCGTCCATTGCCCGCCCTGCGTTCAGCCTTGCCCGCGTCCATGCTTCACCCTCACCGTCCGGATCGCCCCCGATCCCCTTCCCTCGTCATCACGCCCCGTGCGAAACGCCCACTTTGGCCGAGCGGCTCAAAGCGGCCGGTTCAGCACATTGGGTCCCAGCTTCACGATGGTCACGACGTAAAACAGTACCGCCAGAAACCCCAGCAATGAGGCGATGGCGATGTTGCGCGCTCGCCGCCGCCTGAGCTGTTCCGGCGTCAGCACCACGCCCTCCTCTTGCGAGGGACGCGGCGTCTTCTTGTCCTTGCTCATCGCAGCAGCCCACCAATCACCGCCTCGCCGAGGAGTGTGGCGAACAACGCGAACAGATAAACGATCGAGAAGCCGAACAGACCCTTTGCCGCCTTCACGGCAGCCTCCCCCTCGCGGCGGCGATAGACGCGCCAGGCGAGAGCGATCATCCAGGCCCCCGCCAGCACCGCCACGGCACCATAGGCGTAGCCGGCATAGCCGAGCACGGCGGGACTGGCGGCCAGCGGCACCAGGAACAGGGTGTAGAGCAGGATCTGAAGGCGTGTTTCGTCGGGACCCGCCGTCACCGGCAGCATGGGGACGCCGGCGCGGGCGTAGTCGTCCGCCCGGTAGAGGGCCAGCGCCCAGAAATGGGGCGGGGTCCAGAAGAAGATGATGGCGAACAGCAGCACCGGCTCCAGCGACACCGTGCCAGAAGCCGCCGCCCAGGCCACCAGTGGCGGGAACGCACCGGCGGCACCGCCGATGACGATGTTCTGCGGCGTCGAGCGCTTCAGCCACATGGTGTAGATCACCACATAGAAGAAGATGGTGAAGGCGAGCAGCGCGCCGGCCAGCGCGTTGACCAGCAGCCCCAGCACCACCACCGAGAAGGCCGAGAGGGTGAGGCCGAAGGCCAGCGCCTCATGGGCCGTGACCCGGCCCGACGGCACCGGTCGCTTGCGGGTGCGCGACATGATGGCGTCAATGTCCGCGTCCCACCACATGTTGAGGGCGCCGGCCGCACCCGCGCCGACGGCGATGCACAACAGGGCGGTGAAGGCGATGATGGGGTGCACATCTCCCGGCGCGCGGACGAGACCCACCAGCGCCGTGAAGATGACGAGCGACATCACACGCGGCTTCAGGAGCTCGAAATAGTCGCGTGGCGACGCCAGTCCCTCTCCGGCCGCCGCGAAGGCATACGGCTCGGGATTGGTCAGGCTCGCTTGTTCGTCACGCATCCCGAAACTCCCTCAAACTCTGCTGGCCCAAGCCCGGTGCGTCCGGAGGATCATGCCCCCGACCGGACCGGTCTGGCGGTTCCCCACGCCTCTCCGGGCGCCTTGAACCTCACTGTCAAACCCTTCGTCGCCGGCAAGACGCGCCAGATGCTGCGCCTTGGATCCCGAAGGTGGCAGAAGCCGCGGTCGCCCGCGGCTTCCTGAAGGTCACGGCCGCGCGCGGCCAAGGCATCACTTGATGCGCGGCAGCACTTCGAACTGGTGGAAGGGCGGCGGCGAGGACAGGGTCCACTCCAGCGTGCTGGCGCCGGGACCCCACGGATTGTCGCCGGCCTTTTCCTTGCGGATGAAGGCGAGCGCCGTGCCGGTGAGGAAGATCAGAACCGCCACGCCCGAGATGTAGGAGCCGATGGAGGAGACGAAGTTCCAGCCCGCGAACGCGTCCGGATAGTCCGCGTAGCGGCGCGGCATGCCGGCGAGCCCGAGGAAGTGCTGCGGGAAGAACACCAGGTTCACACCCACGAAGGTGACCCAGAAGTGCAGCTTGCCCCAGAATTCCGGGATCATGTAGCCGCTCATCTTGGGGAACCAGTAGTACCAGCCGGCGAAGATGGCGAACACGGCGCCGAGCGACAGCACGTAGTGGAAGTGGGCCACCACGTAATAGGTGTCATGCAGCGAGCGGTCGATGCCGGCATTGGAGAGCACCACGCCCGTCACGCCGCCCACGGTGAACAGGAAGATGAAGCCGATGGCCCACAGCATGGGGGTGCGGAACTGCAGCGAGCCGCCCCACATGGTGGCGATCCAGGAGAAGATCTTCACGCCCGTGGGCACCGCGATGATCATGGTGGCGGCTACGAAGTAGGACTGCGTACCGCTGGACAGGCCCACCGTGTACATGTGGTGCGCCCACACCACGAAGCCCACCACGCCGATGGCGACCATGGCGTAGGCCATGCCGAGATAGCCGAAGATGGGCTTGCGCGAGAAGGTGGAGATGATGTGGGAGACGATGCCGAACCCGGGCAGGATCAGGATGTACACCTCGGGGTGACCGAAGAACCAGAACAGATGCTGGAACAGGATCGGGTCACCACCGCCCGCGGGGTCGAAGAAGGTGGTGCCGAAGTTGCGGTCGGTGAGCAGCATGGTGATGGCGCCCGCCAGCACCGGCAGCGACAGCAGCAGCAGGAAGCCGGTGATGAGCTGGGACCAGGCGAACAGCGGCATCTTGTGCAGCGTCATGCCCGGCGCGCGCATGTTGAAGATGGTGGTGATGAGGTTGATGGCGCCCAGCAGCGACGAGGCGCCGGCGATGTGCAGCGAGAAGATCAGAAGGTCCATGGCCGGGCCGGGATGGCCGAGCTTGGACGACAGCGGGGGATAGATGGTCCAGCCGCCGCCGAAGCCGTTGGAGCCGGCCGCGCCTTCGACGAACAGCGACGACAGCGCCAGGATGAAGGACGGCGGCAGCAGCCAGAAGGCGATGTTGTTGATCCGCGGGAAGGCCGTGTCCGGCGCGCCGATCATCAGCGGGGCGAAATAGTTGCCGTAGCCGCCGATGAGGGCGGGCATCACCATGAAGAAGATCATGATGAGGCCGTGGCCCGTGGTGAAGACGTTGAAGGTCTGCGGATTGGAGAAGATCTGCAGGCCCGGATGCTGCAGCTCCATCCGGATGGCGATGGACAGGATGCCGCCCACGATCCCCGCCACGATGGCGAAGATCAGGTACATGATCCCGATGTCCTTGTGATTGGTCGAGAAGACCCAGCGCTTCCAGCCGGTGGGGATGTGCGCGTCGTGGTCGGCGTGGTCGTCGTGGGTGTGGGTGACTGCCTCGGTGGCCATTCCCGCTATCCTTGTCTGCCGGCACTGGCGCCCGTTCCGCCGCACCGTCGCTTGCCTGCTCCCGCCCCCGGCCGCGACCGGTGACGCAATTTCAAAGAGGCGCCGGCGCCATGCGCCTGCCTAAGTCTCAGCGCGCCAGAGCGCCGGCGGGCTCGCCGGCGTCGGCCAGCTTGCCGGCGGCATCGGCCGCGGATGCGAACTTCGCCTTGGCCTGGGCAGCCCACGCCGCGAAGTCCGCCTCGCTCACCGCGCGAATCGCGATCGGCATGAAGGCATGGTCACGGCCGCACAGCTCGGAGCACTGGCCGTAATAGATGCCCTCGCGGGTCACCTTGAACCAGCTCTCGTTCAGGCGGCCGGGATTGGCGTCGATCTTCACGCCGAACGCGGGCATCGCGAACGAGTGGATCACGTCGGACGAGGTGACCTGGATGCGCACGATCTTGTTGACCGGCACCACCACCTCATTGTCCACCGCCAGCAGGCGCGGCTGGCCCGGCTTCAGATCCTTCTCGGCCACCAGGTAGGAATCGAAGGAGAAGCCGCCGTTGTCGGGATAGTCGTACGACCAGTACCACTGGTGCCCCGTCACCTTCACCGTCATGTCCGGCTTGGGAATGTTCAGCTCAAGATGGAGCAGGCGGAAGGACGGGATGGCGATGAGCACGAGGATCATCACCGGGATCACGGTCCAGGCCACCTCGATGAGGGTGTTGTGGCTGGTCTTGGACGGCACCGGATTGGCGCGCTCGTTGAAGCGCACCACCACGATGGCAAGCAGCACCAGCACGAACAGCACGATGGAGGTGATGATGATGAGCATCATCGTGTTGAAGCTGTGGATCTGCTCCATCACCGGCGTAGCGGCACCCTGGAGATTGATCTGCCACGGCGAGGGCTGGCCGGTCTCGGCAAAGGCGGCGCTCGCGAACAGGCTCGCGGCGCACGTGCCCATGGCAAGGGCAGCGGAGCGGAGGAACGACTTCATCTTCAACGGCTCTCCCTGGCCCGGCGGATTGAACCACCGTACGTGCTGCGCCCGCCCTGCACGCTCAGCGGCGCGCCGTCCGGACCACTTGTTCAAGTGAGCTACCCATCCGGCGGAAACCGCTGGCAAGTGCACTGATTTTTAAGGCAGCCACTCTCCCTAGAGTTCATCAAACATAATTGGGTGCGCCTTGCAATCGCCCAAGCTTCGCCCTCGGTGCGACAATAAGTCGGCGGATTGGGGGACGATCCGGGAGACCCGCAGCCGGGTGCCGCACAGCTCCTTGCGCCGCCTTGCCCGGCGCCTGCGCGTCCGCTGCCGCGCTTGCGGTCGGCACCTGGGTATGCCGCAACGGCATGGAGACAAAATGGCGCGCGTCTTCAGTGCCCAAATACCTTCCGCATGACGCACCGTCCAGGGTTGAAACGCCCCCTTGGGAGAATCCCCACGGCATACATCTGCGCCACGCTGCTGCCGCATTGTTGACAGGATGGCTAGGCCATTAAGGCATTGGTTCACTAAATCAGATAAGGCAGGTTTGCCTGGCGCCCGCCGGGTCCCTGCCGGAGCTTGCGATGGTCCTGTCGTTCCCTGCCCGCCGCCTCTTCCTTTCGGGCCATGCCGCGAGGGCCCGGTCCGGGACGAAAGCCGGGGCGCTGCTTTCCCTGTTCGGCGCGCTGCTCGCGGCGGCCCTGGCCACTGCACAGCCCGCCGCCGCGCAGGGCGTGGTGAAGTCGGTGCATGGCGAGTGGCAGATTCGCTGCGACACGCCCCCCGGCGCCCAGAGCGAGCAGTGCGTGCTGCTCCAGTCGGTTCAGGCCGAGGACCGGCCGAACGTGGGCCTCACCGTCATCGTGCTGAAGACGGCGGACCAGAAGAGCCGCCTGCTGCGCGTGCTCGCGCCCCTCGGCGTGCTGCTGCCGGCTGGCCTCGGACTCAAGATCGACGACCAGGATGTGGGCCGCGCCGGATTCGTCCGCTGCCTGCCCAATGGCTGCGTCGCCGAGGTGGTGATGGACGACGCCCTCGTCGCCCGCCTCAAGGCCGGCAAGCAGGCCACCTTCATCATCTTCCAGACCCCGGAAGAAGGCATCGGCGTCCCTCTCAGCCTCAACGGCTTCGGCCCGGGCTTCGACACGCTGCGCTGAACGGCGCCGGCCGGGTGGCCGGTGCACGGGAGCCTTTCAACGCACGCGCGACGCCAACACGCGGGGCAGATATGCCAGACTGCGCGCGGCGGCCATGGGCGCAGACGACGGGCGCGGAATCATTCCGTGACAGATGTCTTGCATAGAGCCATCGCTGCGCCGCAGCATTGGCACGGTTTGGACATGCTTGCTGCGCACAAAGCTGGAGCGGAGCGGAGTAGCGGCGGCCGGGCGGCGCCGGGGCGGTGGCTTCGGGGACCGGCAGGGAGAGCTGGATGCACGGGGATGAACACGCACTTTTCGGCGCGGCGCTCGCATTCCTAGCCGCAGCGGTCGTCTCTGTTCCCATCGCCAAGCGCCTCGGCTTTTCCCCGGTCGTCGGTTATCTGCTGGTGGGCATCGCCATCGGCCCGGTGGGCTTCAACGTGGCCGATCCGGGGGTGGTCTCCACCGTCGCCGAGCTCGGCGTGGTCATGCTGCTGTTCCTGGTGGGGCTGGAGCTGAAGCCGTCCAGCCTGCTGTCCATGGGCCATTTCATCTTCGGACTGGGCACCGCGCAGCTCATGCTGACGGCGCTGGCGTTCGCGCTGCTGGCCTATTTCGGCCTCGGCTTCGGCGCGGCGGCGGCGGTGGTGAGCGGCCTCGCCCTGTCGATCTCGGGCACCGCCATCGCGCTCCAGCTGCTCGGCGAGCGCGGCGACCTTGCCTCCCCCTATGGCCAGCGCACCTTCTCCATCCTGCTGTTCCAGGACATCGCGGTGGTGCCGCTGCTCGCCCTGGTGCCCCTGCTGGCGCCGGGCGGCGAGGCTGAGGTAGCGCGCGATCCCAAGGCGACCCTGCTCGCCGCCGCCATCGCGGTGGCAGCCATCGCCGTCATCGTGGTGTCGGGGCGCTATCTGCTCAATCCGCTGTTCCGCGTGCTAGCCCGCTCCGGCGCGCGCGAGGCCATGACCGCCGCCGCCCTGCTGGTGGTGATGGGTGCCGCCGGCCTGATGGAGGCAGCGGGCCTTTCGGCGGCGCTCGGGGCCTTCCTCGCCGGCCTGCTGCTGTCGGAGAGCACCTTCCGCCATGAGCTGGAAGCCAATGTGGACGCATTCCGCGGCCTGCTGCTCGCCGTGTTCTTCATGAGCATCGGCATGTCACTCAACATCACCGTGGTGCTGGGCCATATCCCGAGCCTGCTGGTGGGGACGCTGGCGGTGGCGGTGGTCAAGTCGGTGATCGTCTATCTGGTGTTCCGGGCCGACAACATCGCTCCCCAGGATTCCATGCGCGCCGCGGTGGCGCTCATGTCCGCCGGCGAATTCGCCTTCGTGCTGTTCCCGCTGGGCCTCGACAACAGGATCCTGAAATCCGAGCAGGCCGACCTTTTGATCGCCCTGGCCGCCCTCACCATGATCCTCGGCCCGCTGCTGTTTGCCGCCCTGTCGCGGCTGCTGCCGCGCTTCGCCCGACCGGCGGCCGAGCCGCCGGCGGATGATTTCGCCGATGCGGACGGCTCGGTGCTGGTGATCGGCTTCGGCCGATTCGGCCAGATCGTCTCCCAGTGCCTGCTGGCCCAGGAGGTGACCGTCACCATCATCGACAAGGACGTGGAGATGATCCAGTCCGCCGGGCGGTTCGGCGTGCACATCTATTATGGCGACGGCACCCGGCTCGACGTGCTGCGGGCCGCCGGCGCCGAGACGGTGGAAGTCATCTGCGTCTGCGTGGACAACAAGGAGGACGCCAACCGCATCGTCGAGATCGTGCGCGCCTCCATTCCCAACGCGCGGCTGTTCGTGCGCAGCTTCGACCGGGTGCATTCCATGGAGCTGGCGCGCCTTGGCGTGGATTTCGAGCTGCGCGAGACCCTCGAATCGGCCCTGTCCTTCGGCGCCCGCACCCTGGAGGCGCTGGGCGTGCCGCAGACCGCCGCTGCCGCCCGCATCGCCGACGTGCGCGTGCGCGACCGCGCCCGTCTGGAGCGCCAGCTGGAGGAAGGCATCTTCGCGGGTGGCGAGGTGTTCAGCGGCCACAAGGTGGAGCCCGAGCCCCTGACCCAGCCCGAGAAGCCGGCCCGCCCGCTGAACCCGGAGGCGCAGGACATCCTGTCCCACGAAACCGAATTCTCCGGCTGAGCCTTGGCCGTCCGGACGCTTCTGCGGCCGGGCCGGCAGAGTCTTTGGATAGCCCCGAGGCTGTTGCAACCATTTCGTGATTTCGCTGCGACGATGGCGTAAGGTCGCAGCACCGGGTTCGCGATCGGGCAACGGCAAATGGGACAGGCTCGCCAGATCGCACATCTGGACGCCGCGCTCCTGCGGAGTTGGGCGTATGGATCAATTCTTGGAGATGCTCCGGGCAGCACAGGGCGGCCACGGGCTCGAGAATATCGGGCAGATGTACGGCCTGTCGCCCCAGCAGGCCCAGGCGATGGCCGAGGCGGTCATGCCGGCCTTCACCGAGGCATTCAAACAAGCAACCCAGTCTCCTGAAGCCCTCGCCTCGCTGATGGCGCTGATGACCAGCGGGCCCTACGGCGCCTTCTATACCCAGCAGCCCGCCGCGCCGGCGGAGCTGTCGCGTGCCGGCAGCGAAGCCCTTGATACGGTGTTTGGCTCGTCGGACGTGAGCCGGGCCGTGGCGGCGCACGTGGCATCGACCACCGGCCTCGGCGTGACTTTGGTGCGGCAGATGATGCCGAGCTTCGCCACCCTCGTGGTCGGCGGCCTGGCAAAGTCGCTGGCAGCCTCCGGCGCGCTCCAGCAGATGCTCGCAGCCATGCTGAGCCGGATGCCCGGCCAGACCACGCAGCGCATCGCGCCCATCTCCTCCGGCAATCCGTTCATCGACGCTTTCCTGGCCTTCACCAGCACGGCGACGGAGCAGAGCCCCAAGGCGTTCGCCACCGGCAATCCCTGGGCCGATGCCTATGCCCAGATGATGTTCCAGCGCGCGCCCCAGCCGGCGCCGCAGCAGCGCAGCACCAATCCGATCGACGCCTGGCAGGACGTGGTCAACGCCATGACCAAGACCATGACCCAGGCCGGCGTCCCCCCCGCGCGCACGCCGCCGCCGGAACCACCGCCCCCGCCGCTGGCGCCGTTCCAGAACTTCTTCGCCCAATTGTTCGCGCAGGGCTTCCCGCCGGCTTTCCCGGGGACGGAGGGGCAGCAGCGGGCCTATTCCATCCCGGACTTCTGGCTCGACATCATGCGCGCCGCCGCGCAGCCGGTGAAGGACGCCGAGACCCAGCCGCCCGAGCGGCCCCGCCTCGTCAGCCCATCTCCCCAGAGCCGCACCGGCGGCCGCGACGCGAAATAGCGCCGCGCCCGGGCGGCGTTGCGGTACCCGCAGACACAAAACGACCCGCGCCGGTTGCGGTCGGCGCGGGTCGAGTTTCGGCGGAATCGAGGGGCGTTCCCGCCGGATCTTTCGGGACGACCCGGACGGCCTGAAACCGCCCGGCCGGGTCGCGCTCCACTCATGTTCTGGTCCGTGCGGGTCACACCCACCGGCTTCCGTTTCCTTTAACCTGCGCGAAAACCTCAGTGCTGCTGTGCGCGGGCTGCAAGCCTTGCGGCGGTACGGCGCTCGGTGGCGCGCAGGATGAGCACGCGAGTCGGGTCATCGAGCAGCGGACCGGAGGTGGCGTCGCGCAGGTCGGCGCGGGTCACGCCGATGTCGCGCAGCATGCGATCGTCGAGGCCGGCAAGCTCGGCCATGACGCTGCGACGTTCGATGGCGCGGCCGATGGCGCCCGCCGTCTTTGCCACGTTGCCGGCCAGGGAGACGGCCGCCAGGCACAGGGCCGCCAGCATCTCGCCCGCGGGGGCAAAGGCAATCTTCCGGGTTTCACCATGAACGCTCATCTTCATCTCCATTGCCGGGGTGGGGATCGCGGACAGTCCTTTCGTGGGTCCCAGGGGCTCCTCGAGCCACCCGATTTCGTATCCCGCCGCTTCGGCGCGCCCTTTGTGACCCCCCGGCATGAATCAAGCTAGCGAATGTTTTTCATCTCACGTATCATTCTGCGTGATGAATGCTCCGGAACCGCACCCCATGACGGTGATGCTCGACCCCGACCAGCTGCGCACATTCGTGGCCATTGCCGAGACCGGCAGCTTCACCCGTGCGGCGGAGGTGGTGCACAAGACGCAGTCCGCCGTCTCCATGCAGATGAAGCGCCTGGAGGAGCGCGTGGGCCGCCCGGTGTTCATGCGCGACGGCCGCGCCTCGCGCCTGACCGAGGACGGCGAGCGCCTGCTCGATTATGCCCGGCGCATCGTCAAGCTGAACGTGGAAGCGGTGCTCAGCTTCGCCGATGCCGCCCTGTCGGGGCGGGTCTGCCTGGGGGTGCCGGACGATTACGCCGACCGCTACCTGCCGGACATCATGGCCCGCTTCTCGCGGACCCATCCCTCGGTGGAGCTGACCGTGCTGTGCGAGCCGTCGAGCGAGCTGGTGCAACACATCGCCGCCGGCACCATCGACCTCGCCATCATCACCGCCACCGAGATCACCGCCCGCAACGCCCACGTCATCCGCCGCGAGCGGCTTTTGTGGGTGTCCTCGGCGCGGCACAGCGTGCATCTGGAGACGCCGGTGCCGCTGGCGCTGGGCCGGACCACCTGCCAGTGGCGCGATATCGCCGTCTCCCGGCTGGTCGGGGCGGGGCGCAGCCACCGCATCCTCTACACCAGCCCCAACAGCGGCGCGGTGGCGGCGGCGGTGCTGGCTGGTCTCGCGGTCTCGGTGCTGCCGGAATCGGCGCTGCGCACCGGCATGCGCGTGCTCGGCAGCGCCGACGGCTATCCGCCCCTACCCCCCTGCGACATCGGCCTGCTGCGCAATCGCCACGAGCCGTCGCTGCTGGCGGACGCGCTGGCCCAGCACATCGTGCAGGGCCTCGACAACCTCACGGATGCTGAAGCGGCGCAGTGACGCCACTCACGCCGCGCCGCCCTCACACGCTCTCGGCGTAGCGCTCGTAGGCAACCTCGACGGTGAGGATGTGGGCGCGCATGGCGGCGGCGGCCTCGGCCTTGTCGCCACGCAGGATGGCGGTGACCACCCGGTCGTGCTCCTCATAGGAGCGCGCCAGCCGCCCCAGGGTGCGGAACTGGGCGCGGCGGAACGGCTGCAGCCGGGCCCGGGTCGCCAGCGTCAGCTCGGCCAGGTAATCATTGTGGGAGCCGGCATAGAGCGTGGTGTGGAAACGCTCGTTGAGCACCGTATAGCCGCCCTCGTCGCCGCGCCGGGTCAGGTCCGCAAGCTCGGCATGGGTGGCTTCCAGCCCGGCCCGTTCGGCCGCCGTCATATGGACCGCGCACAGGCCGGCGCACAGGGCCTCCAGCTCCGCCATCACGTCGAACATGCCGCGCAGCCGCTCCAGCGAGGGCTGGGCCACAAGGGCGCTGCGATGGGGCCGCGCCTCGACCAGGCCAGAGGCGGCAAGGTCGCGCAGCGCCTCGCGCACCGGGGTGCGGGACACCCCGTAGCGCTTGGCGATCTCCACCTCCTCCAGCGGCGTGCCCGGGGCAAGGCGGCCGCGCACGATGTCGTCGGCGATCTGGAGGCGCAGCTCTTCGGTCCGCGTCACCGGCCGGCCGGCGGCACGACGCCTGCGGGGGCGCGAAGCGGATGCGGGAGCCTTGAGCGGCTGCGGCGGATGCAGGGTCATGACATATTAAACTACCTGGATTCGACGGCGGCGCGAATTCCGGTGAAGTCCTGACGGGGAAGGAACCGGAGCATGCCCCGTCCCCTCCCCCGCCGTGAGCGCCGCGCCCCTGCCCCGGCGCGGGGGAACCGGGAAAGAGGCGGGGCTTAGAGCCGGATCCGCCGGGATTGAAGCAATCCAGGCGGTGAAGCCGTCTCTAAACTGGCAAATGGGGCACGCGCACGAACGAGCGTTTCATGCCGCGCCCTCCTCCGCGATCACCGACACATGGGCGGCCACCACGCGCCAGCCCTGCGGAAAACGCACCCAGCTCTGCTGCTGCCGCCCGATGCGCCCCGGCGCGTTCTCGCGGCGGAACAGGGTGGAGGCCACCGCGAAATCGTGCCCGTAGGTGGTGATGACGGTCTGCGCCAGCGTGCGCGCGAGCCCCACCGGCGAGCGGGCGCGGCGGAATTCGCGGATGGCGTCCATGCCGTAGAGGTTCTCACCACCGCCGTAGCGGATGGTGCGGCCATCGTCGTGGAACAGCGCTTCGAGGGTGGCCACATCATTGTTCACCAGCGCCGCCTCGTAGCAGGCGAACGCGTCCTCGACCTCGGCCTTCACCTGCGGAATATCGATCTCCACCAAGCTCTCCCGCTCAAAGTGAGGCCACTGGCGCGGCGGCGACGCCGGCCCGTTCCAACGTCGCCGCAACGCGCAACGCCAGATCCTCCCGCCACGGCGGGGCGATGACCTGGACCGCCAGCGGCAGCTCGGGCGCGTCGCCCGCATCCACCCGCACCGGCACCGCCACCACCGGCAGGCCGATGAAGGAGATGGGCTGGGTGAACAGGCCCATGTTGGGCCGCACCAGCATCTCCTCGCCGTCGAGCACGAAGGTCTTCTGCCCCAGCTTCGGCGCCCGGCTGGGGGTGGCGGGGGCGAGCAGCACGTCGTGGGTCTGGAACAGCTTCATCATCTCGCCATGGAAATGGCGGCGGAAGCGCTGGGCCGCATCCACCCAGGAGGCGGGAATGGCAAGGCCGGCGAACAGGCGGTCGCGCACGGCCGGATCGAAATCCTCGGCGCGGGCGGCAAGGCGCCGGGCATGAAGGCTTGCCCCCTCCGCCGCCGTTATGATGAAGGCCGAGGCGCGGGCACGGGCGGCGTCGGGAATGTCCACCACGTCGGTGACGCCGAGGCTGGCGGCCACGTGGTCTACCGCCGCAAATGCCTCCGGCAGCGCCCGCGAGCGGAACCAGCCGCCGGCGATGGCGATGTTGAGGCCGTCAGCCCCCTGCCCGATGAGCCCGGAGACCGGCTCGAACGGGCGCGGCGTCTGGCCCGGGTCGCGCGCATCCTCGCCCTGCATGGCGTCGTAGAAGGCGGCAAGGTCCTCCACCGAGCGGCCCAGCGGGCCGAGATGGTCCAGCGCCGTCACGAAGGGAAAGCTGCCGCCGCGCGTCAGGCGGCCATAGGTGGGCTTCAGCCCGAACGTACCGCACAGGGAGGACGGCACGCGGATGGAGCCGTTGGTGTCGGAGCCGAGCGCGATGGGCACTAGCCCCGCCGCCACCGCCGCGCCCGAGCCGCCGGACGAACCACCCGTCATGCGGGTGAGGTCGTGGGGGTTGCGCGAGGCGCCGTCATGGACATTCTCGCCGGTGAAGTCATAGGCGTATTCGCCCATGTTGAGCGCGCCCACCAGCACCGCGTCGGCAGCTTCCAGCTTCGCGATCAGGGTGGCGTCGCCATCCGCCGGGCTGAGGTCGCGGTTGATCTTCGAGCCAGCGCGGGTGGGCAGGCCCTTCACGTCGAACAGGTTCTTCACCGAGAAGGGCGCGCCGGCGAGGGGCCCCAGCGGGGCGCCGGCGGCGCGGCGGGCATCGATGCGGTCGGCGCTTGCGCGGGCGCGCTCGGCGGTCACGTCGGTGAAGGCGTTCACCTTGGGGTCGACGGCGGCGATGCGCGCCAGGGTCGCCTCGACCACCGCGCGTGCAGTGACGGCGCCGGAGGCGACGGCCGTCGCGATCTCGGCGGCGGTGGCAGTGGCAAGGCTTGTGGCGTCGGCGGTGGCATTTATCGGGGCGTTGATCGGGGCGTTCATGGACACGGCCTCAGGGGCGATAGACGGGGGCCGGCTCCTCGGCATCGCCGAGGTCGAGGCTGCGCACCAGGGTCGCCGCATCGGCGATGGCGCGCAGGTAGGACAGCGCCTCGGCGCGCCATTCCGGGCGCGGGGCGATGGCGTGGGCGCTGAGCGCACCGTCGAGCAGATGCTCCAGCGCCGCATCCTCCACCCGTGGGAGTTCGAGTTCGTTGCTCATGGGGGCCTCAGACCGGAGGATGGGGAATGGCGGCGATCAGCTCGCGGGTATAGGCGTCCTTGGGGGCGTCGAGCACCTGCTGGGAGCTGCCCTCCTCGACGATCCGCCCCTGCCGCATGACGATGACCCGGTCGCACAGCAGGCCCACCACGTGCAAATCGTGGGACACGAACAGGTAGCTCATGCCGAGGCGCTGTTTCAGCTCTTCCAGCAGGTTGAGCACCACCGCCTGGACCGACACGTCGAGGGCGGCGGTAGGCTCGTCGAGGATGACGAGGTCGGGGTCAAGCGCGATGGCCCGGGCGATGCCGATGCGCGCCTTCTGCCCGCCCGACAACTGGTGGGGGAAGCGCTCCAGGAGGTTCTGCGGCAGGCCGACCATCTCGGCCAGCTCCGCCACGCGGGCGCGCAGCTTGGCCCCGCCGGACATGCCACCCATGCGCAGCAGTGGATCGGCGATGGCGCGCTCCGCCGTGTAGCGGGGATTGAGGCTCTCGGTGGGGTCCTGGAACACCATCTGGATGCGCCCGCGCAGGGGATGGTGGGCGAAATCCTTCGCCGGGACGGCGCTGATGTCCTCGCCGTCAAAGGTGATCTTCCCCGCCGTGGGATCGATGAGGCGCATGACGATGGTGGAGGTGGTGGACTTGCCGCAGCCGCTCTCGCCCACGAGGCCGACGCTCTCGCCCTTCCTCACCTCGAAGGAGATGCCGTCCACCGCGCGGAAGATGCGCTCCTCCGGCGGAGCCTTCTTGCCCAGGAGGCCGGACAGGAACGCCGAGGGCGCGCCCTGGCGGGGATATTCCTTCAGCAGGTTTTCCACCTTGAGGAGGGGGACGGCGGATGCTCCGTGTCCCGCATGCGGGAGGGGGCTGGCGCTCGGGCCAGATACCGTGGCCGGGGTGGAGACATTCGCCGCCACCCTGCCCTCCCCCGCAGGCGGGAGAGGGTCCGGCTCTTCCGGCAGAAGATCCTTCAGCGTGATACCGGGGCGGGGCGTCGCACGCATCAGCTTGCGGGTGTAGGGGTGCTGGGGATCGCGGAAGATGCGCTCGGCCGGCGCGGTTTCCACCACCCTGCCCTTCTCCATCACCATCACCGTGTCGCAATAGGCGGCGGCAAGGCCCAGGTCGTGGGTGATGAGGAGGGTGGACATGCCGCGCTCGCGCGTCAGCTCGGTGACGAGGTCCATCACCGCCTTCTGGGTGGTCACGTCAAGGCCGGTGGTGGGCTCGTCGGCGATCATCAGCTGCGGCCGGCAGGCCAGCGCCAGCGCGATGACGATGCGCTGGCACATGCCGCCCGACAGCTCGAACGGATAGGCGTGGTAGCGCTCCTCGGGCCGGGCGATGCGCACCTGCTTGAGGATGTCGATCACCTTTTCCTTCACGTTGCGGGCGTCGGCCTGCACATGCTGGAGCAGCACGTCGCCGATCTGCCGGCCCACCGTGCGGATGGGGTTCAGCGCCGCGCGCGGGTTCTGGAAGATCATGGACATCTCGCGCCCGCGCAGGTCGCGCATGGCGCTTTCCGGGGCGTGGGCCACGTCCAACCCCGAGAAGGTGATGGAGCCTTCCGCGATGCGCCCGGCCCGGTCGAGGATGCGCATGACCGTGTAGGAGGTCACCGACTTGCCCGAGCCGCTCTCGCCGACGATGCCGAGGGTCTCGCCCTTGGCGAGGGTGAGGTTGACCTGGCTCACCGCCGTCACCACGCCGCGGCGGGTGGCGAATTCCACGGTGAGGTCGCGCACCTCCAGCAGCGGACCGCTGGGGGCTTCGGAGGTCTTGGCGGCCTGCGCCGTCACGTCCACGATGCCGTGCATGATCGCCTCCCTCAGGTGCGACGCTGGGGGTCGACGATGTCGCGCAGACCGTCACCCAGCAGGTTGAAGCAGAACACCGCGAACATGAGCGCGAGGCCGGGGAACAGGGCGATCCACCATTCGCCGGAGACGATGTAGGCCGCGCCTTCCGCCACCATGATCCCCCATTCCGGGGTGGGCGGGCGCACGCCGAGACCGATGAAGGAGAGGCCCGCCGCGTTGAGGATGGCGTAGCCCATGGTGAGCGACATCTGCACCATCATGATGGGCATGATGTTGGGCAGGATGGTCGTGAGCAGGATGCGCCATTCCGAATTGCCGGTAAGGCGCGCCGCCTGCACGAAGCCGGCCTGCCGGCGGATGGCGGCTTCCGAGCGGGCCACGCGCACATAGAGCGGGAAGTTGATGATGGCGGTGGCGATGACGATGTTGGTCACCGTGTTGCCCAGCGCCGCCACGATGCCCATGGCCAGCACGAACAGCGGGAAGGCCATGATGGTATCGGAGATGCGGCCGATGATGCGGTCGGTCCAGCCGCCGAAGAAGCCCGAGGCGATGCCGGCGATGCCACCGGCCGCGAACACCAGCGCCACCGAGAACACGGCGATGGCCATGTCGAGCCGGGTGGCGACGATGACGCGGGAGAAGATATCCCGCCCCAGGTTGTCGGTGCCGAACCAGTGGGCGGCGGAGGGCGCCTGCAGCGCTGCCGCCGTATCGCTGGCGAGGGGATCGTAGGGCACGATGAACGGCCCCAGCAGCGCGCACACCACCAGCACCAGGAACATGCCGAAGGCGATGCCGGTGACCGGGTTGTCGGAGATGACGTAGCGCGCGTGGGCGAGCGTCGCGGCAAGGCCGCGGGGGGCGGGGGTATCGGCCGTGGCGAGGGTCATGCTTCGCTCCGCGCGCGGGGGTCGATGATGCCGTAGGCGATATCGATCAGGAGGTTGAGGACCACGTAGAGGATCGCCATGGCGAGCACGAAGCCCTGCACCGGCGCGTAGTCGGAGGTGATGAGCGCCTCCACCGCGTAGGAGCCGATGCCGGGCCAGGCGAACACCTTCTCCACCAGCACGTTGGCGCCGAGCAGGAAGGAAAACACCATGCCCAGCGTGGTCACCACCGGCAGCATGGCGTTGCGGAACGCGTAGGTGATGATCACCGTGGTATCGGTCAGCCCCGCCGCCCGCGCCGTGCGCACGAACTCGGAGGACAAGACCGACAGCATGGAGGCGCGCGTCATGCGGGCGATGGGCGCCAGCGCGAAGATGGCGAGCGTGATGGCCGGCACCGCAAGCTGCGCCAGCGCGGCGCGGAAGGTCTCGAAGTCCCGCGCGATCAGGCTGTCGATGAGATAGAAGCCGGTGACGGTCTCGGGCGCCGAGAAGAACACGTCGAGCCGCCCCAGCGGCGCCGGGGCCCAGCCGAGCTTGAAGTAGAACACATAGACCAGCAGCAGGCCGGTGAAGAACACCGGCAGCGACACGCCCGCCGTGGTGATGAGCCGGCAGGCATGATCCACCCAGGACCCCTGCTTCACCGCCGCCATGATGCCGAACGGCACTGCGATGGCCAGCGCCAGCACCAGCCCCGCCAGCGTCAGCTCGGCGGAGGCCGGAAGCCGCGCGGAAATCTCCGCCGCCACCGGCTGTCCGGTGGAAAGCGAGCTTCCCAGATCCCCCTTCGCCAGCGCCGAGACATAGTCCACGAACTGCGCCGGCAGCGGCTTATCGAGGCCGAGCTTGGTGCGGATCTCGGCGATGGATTCGGCCGTGGCCGCGGGGCCGGCGAAATAGGCCGCGGTGTCACCCGGCAGCACCCGCGTGAGCATGAAGGTGACGATCACCACGCCGATGAGGCTCGGCACGGCGGTGGCAAGACGACTGCCTATGAGCTTCAGCATGGTGTCTCCTGTTGTCCGAAGGCCGGGGCCGCCTGTTGTCCCAGGGCGGGAACCGCCCATGGCCCCGCCGGCCTTTCTCCCAAAACGTCTCACCCCGTCATGCCCCGGCTTGACCGGGGCATCCACGCCGGGCCGAAAAAGCACCCGGCGTCAAAGCACACCCGGTTTCCGGCGGCCGGCCCGGCCGCTCCGTGGATCCCCCGGTCAAGCCGGGGGATGGCGGGCGGTTGAAAACCCGACCACACGCTCCGGTCCGGTCGCGCCGGCCCGGTGTGCGTGGAATCCTCACCCCTTCTGGAAAGCGCGATAGTCGAGACGGCGGTGGAACCAGTATTCGTAGCCGGTGATGTTCTTCTGCATCGCCACGTTCACATAGGGCTGGTAGAGCGGGATGCGCGGCACGTCGGCGAAGGCGAGGTCCACCATGCCCTTCACGTCCGCATCATAGGCCGCCTTGTCGCCGTTGGCGGCGGCGGCACGGGCGCCGTCGATGAAGGCATCCATGGCCGCCGACTGGTAGCTCATGGTGTTGAAGATCGAATTGTTGCCGTGGTAGCACCAGAAGAAGAAGTATTCGGGATAGTCCAGCCAACCCGAGAACACGTTGGTGAACAGCGGCAGCACCTTCTTCGTCAGCTCGGTGCGCCAGTTGGCGCCGGGGATCTTGTTGATGGTGGTCTTGATGCCGATCTGCGCCAGGTTTTCCTGCAGCAGCACGCACAGCGGCTCGTTCACGCCGGCGAAGCCGAGGTCGAAGGACAGCGTCGTCTCCAGCCCGTCGGGATAGCCCGCCTCGGCCAGCAATTGCTTGGCCTTGGCGAGGTCGGTGACGAACTTGGTGGGCTGCGGCCACTTGACCTGGGTCTGCGCATCCGCCGGGGCGCCGAACATGGGCTTGGCGAGGCCGAACAGGGCGGCGTCCATGATCTTCTGGTAGGGGATGGCGTAGGCGATGGCCTGGCGCACCTTCAGATTGTCGAAGGGCGGGTTCTTCACGTTCATGCCGATGTACTGGACACCGTTGGAATAGGGCACCGACGTGATGTTCAGCTTGCCGGCCTGCTTCAGCTCCACGAAATCCTTGTTGGGCAGGTCGTAGGAGATGTCGGCGTCGCCGCGCTCCAGCAGCG
Source organism: Xanthobacter versatilis (assembly GCF_043193975.1). Taxonomy (NCBI): domain Bacteria; kingdom Pseudomonadati; phylum Pseudomonadota; class Alphaproteobacteria; order Hyphomicrobiales; family Xanthobacteraceae; genus Xanthobacter; species Xanthobacter versatilis. The sequence continues at coordinate 644,734 of NZ_JBAFVB010000002.1, forward strand.
CCCGGCGGTTGCCGGCGGAGGGCACCATGCGCCAGATCACGCGCTTGATCTTGGGCAGCGGGCCGCCCTTCCAGTCCTCGAAGCGCTCGAAGATCACCTCGGTGCCGGGGGTCCACTTGGTGACGCGATAGGCGCCGGAGCCGGCGGTGTTCTGCTTGGTGTATTCGAGGCCCCAGGGGTCCTTTTCGGTGGCGTTCTTCTGCACCAGCCCGGAATTGATGACGCAGGGCACGATCACGGCGAGATCGGGGATGGTGAGGCGGTCCTTGCGGATGAAGTCCACGCGCACCGTGTGGTCATCCACCACCACGAACTGCTCGGGCTTCTCCAGCGAGCCGGCCTTCATCTGGAAGGTGGGGAAGCCGCCCACGGAGACGGCGCGGTCCAGCGACCACTTCACGTCCTTGGCGGTGACCGGGGTGCCGTCCTGGAAGGTGGCGTTCTTCTTCAGCTTGAAGGTCACCGACATGTCGCCGATGTTCATGTCCTCGGCGAGCTCGCCCTTCAGCTTGTCGCGGTCGTAGTAGCGGACCCCGTCCTTCTCGGTCATCTCGTGGGTGATGAGGCGGTCGTAGGTGTTCCAGCTCGCCTCATAGCCCGGCACGTTGGTGCCGACGCCATGGATGTCGAGGTTGTTGGGGCCGCTCTCGGACACGATCAGCAGCGTCTCGTTGCGCGCCTGCGCCTGTGCCGAGGAGAAGACCGCCGGGGCGGCGACACCGGTTCCGGTGGCAACGGCGGTGGCAGACGCAGACTTCACGAATTCGCGGCGGTTCATCGGACGGCATCCCCAATGGTGACTGTCGCCCATTCCCATTCAAGCTGCATGCCAATTGCATACAAAAATGTGATTTCTATTTAATATCAATAATATGGTCCAGTTCACGAATGGGTTCAGAGCCGTCGCAAACGCGCTTATATGCACAATAATTACGCACGATTGCGCCAATTGCATGCAATCTGACTGCTGACAGTTCCGCCCCGTCTCCCCGCCTTCAGGCGGCGGGGAGGTCCTCGGGGCGCGCGGCGCGCCATGCGGCCATCTGCCGACGGTATCTCAGGGTGGATACGGGCAGCAAAGCGAGGTAGATGATCGAGCACACCGAGAGCACGATCCAGGGATAGCTCGCCAGCAGCGCAAAAAAGATCGCCACCGCCACGAAAAGCGGCAGCACCATGTCCCGCCGCACCCGCCGCCCCAGGGTCTTGCCCGACCAGGCCGGCACGGTGGAGATCATGAGGAAGCCGATGGCCAGGCAATAGAGCAGCGCGATGGGCGCGCTCACCCCGCCATGGGGCACGCCGATCAGCTCCAGATAGATGGGCAGCAGCACGGTGATGGCCCCCGCCGGCGCCGGGATGCCGGTGAAGAAGTCACCGGCGAACGGCGGCTTGTGGGGATCATCCAGCATCACGTTGAAGCGGGCGAGGCGCAGCGCCGCGCAGATGGCATAGGCGAGCGCGGCGATCCAGCCCACGGAGCCGGTCTCCTTCAGCCCCCAGAAATAGAGCATCAGCGCCGGCACGCAGCCGAAATTCACGAAGTCGGCGAGGCTGTCCAGTTCGGCGCCGAAGCGCGACGTGCCCTTCAGCGCCCGGGCGAGGCGACCGTCGATGCCATCAAGCAAGGCCGCGAAGACGATGGCGGCCAGCGCCAGCTCGATGCGTTCCTCGATAGCGAGGCGCACCGCCGTCAGGCCGGAGCACAGGGCCAGCAGCGTCACCAGATTGGGCAACAGCACCCGCAGCGGCACCCGGCCGAGGCGGCCGAAGCGGGGGCGCGGCCGGCCTTCCGGATCGAACGGGGGAAAGGGCGTTTCCATCAGCTCACCCGGTAGGCCGTCTCGCGCGGCTGCTGGGCGGAGAGATCGCACAGAACCGTCTCGCCGGCCACCGTCAGCTGGCCTTCGGACACCAAAACCCGCGTGCCCACCGGCAGATAGACATCCACCCGGGAGCCGAAGCGGATCAGGCCGAAGCGCTCGCCGACGCCGATCGATTCGCCCTCCCGCACGAAGGAGACGATGCGGCGGGCGATGAGGCCGGCGATCTGCACCACGCCCACGCGGCACAGGGGCGTCGAGATCACGAGGCCGTTGCGCTCATTGTCCTCGCTCGCCTTGTCCAGGTCGGCGTTGAGGAACAGGCCGGGCTTGTAGGCGAGGCGCTCGATGCGGCCGGTCACCGGGGCCCGGTTCACGTGCACGTTGAACACGTTCATGAAGATGGAGACGCGCAGCAGCGGCTCGTCGGACAGGTCCAGCTCCCGCGGCGGCCGGGCGAGACCCACCTGGGAGATGCGCCCGTCGGCCGGCGCCACCACCAGCCCGTCGCGCACCGGCGTCACCCTCGGCGGATCGCGGAAGAACAGGGCGGTCCAGATGGCCAGCCCCACCCCGATCATACCGAGGAAGGTGGAGAAGACCATGAGCCCGAGCGCGATCACCACTGCGATGGCGATGAAGGGGTAGCCTTCCCGATGGATGGGGACCAGCGACTTGCGGATGGATGTAACGACGGACAACACGGCCTCCAGAGCGCCGCACCGGCGCCGAACCGGGCAAGAGGTAGTGAGGGCGCGGCCAGCCGTCAAATGCGGCCCGCCGCCACCTCGTCGTGGCCCGCCGCCCCGCTCGCCCGCCGGAAGGCGCCGGGGCTCTGCGCCGTCCATTTGCGGAAAGCGCGATGGAAGGCGCTGGGCTCGGAGAAGCCCAGCTCCGCCGCGATCTCGCCCACCGGCTTCGCCCCCTCCCGCAGCAGCGCCTCGGCCAGCACCCGGCGCAGTTCGTCCTTGATGTCGCGATAGGTCTGGCCCTCGTCGGCAAGGCGCCGGCGCAGGGTGGAGGCGGGAAGCCGCAGTTGCCGGGCGAGGTCTTCAAAGCCGGGCCAGGCGGTGGCCGGCAAAGCGCGCAGGCGGGCTTTCACGCGCGCGGCGAGGCCCTGGTCGTGCCGGTAGCGCACCAGAATGTTGGCCGGCGCCCCGCGCAGGAACTCCTTCAACGCCCGTTCGCCGCGGGTCGTCGGCAAGGTGAGGAAGGCGGCATCGAAGGCGAGCCGGCTGTGCGGCTGGTCGAACCGCACCGGCGCGCCGAAGAACAGGCGATAGTCGGCGCCATGCTCCGGCGGGCCGCAGCGGAAATCCACCTGCCGCAGCGGGATGCGCCGGCCCACCAGCCAGCAGGTGATGCCGTGGACGATGATCCAGTAGGTGCGATAGGCGAAGGCCGAGCGCGCGGCACCGGTGTCCTTCAGCACGATGGCGGCGAGCCCGTCCGCCACCTGAAGCTCGCCTTCGGGATCGTCCAGCACCACCTTCAGGAAGCGCAGCGCGCGCCGCAGGGCCTGCTCCAGCGTCGCGGCGCCCATGAGCGCGTGACACAACAGCGTGAAGCTGCCCGGCCGCATGGGCCGGCCGCCGAGGCCGAAGAATTCGTCGTCCAGCGCCTGCGAAACGGCCAGCCACAGGGCGCCATACTGCTCGGCGGAGACCGCGTCCCCGAACGGCACGGCAAGCCCCGCCTGCGCCAGCACCGGCGCGGGATCGATGCCGCGCCGGACAAGACAGTCCAGCGCGTCGTCCACGAAGCCGGCGGAAATCATGCGCCGTTCCAGGGCGAGGCTCCTACATGGCAAAACCGCTCATCAATTTAGATCGATTGCGCCATCGAATGCCACTTCGCCATTCGCTAGATGAGACGACAACCGGCCTTGCGAACCGGAACGGCCGCAAGAGCCCATAGAAGCCATCACGGGGAGGACCTCATGAAGATCGACGGTCGCGTCTTTATCGTCACCGGCGCGGGCTCCGGCCTTGGCGCGGCGGTGTCGCGCATGCTGGTGGGCGAAGGCGCGCGGGTGGTGATCGTGGACATCAATGCCGAGGCCGGCAGCGCCGTCGCCGCCGAGCTGGGCGACAGCGCCCGGTTCCAGCGCGCGGACGTGACCAGCGAAGCCGACGGCCTCGCCGCCGTGGCGCTGGCCCGCGAGGCCTTCGGCCATGTTCATGGGCTGGTGAATTGCGCCGGCGTCGCCCCCGGCGAGAAGGTGGTGGGCCGCGAGGGTCCTCACCGGCTCGACAGCTTCGCGCGGGCCGTGGGCATCAACCTCATCGGCACCTTCAACATGCTGCGCCTTGCCGCCGACGCCATCGTGAAGGAAGAGCCCGACGCCGAGGGCGAGCGCGGAGTCATCATCAACACCGCCTCCATCGCCGCCTTCGATGGCCAGATCGGCCAGGCCGCCTATGCCGCCTCCAAGGGCGGCGTCGCGGCGCTCACCCTGCCGGTGGCGCGGGAGCTGGCGCGCTTCGGGGTGCGGGTCGTCACCATCGCGCCGGGCATCTTCGAGACGCCCATGATGGCAGGCCTGCCGCAGGACGTGCAGGATTCCCTGGGCAAGACCGTGCCCTTCCCGCCCCGGCTCGGCCGGCCGCCGGAATATGCCGCCCTCGTCAGACACATCTGCGAGAACACCATGCTCAACGGCGAGGTCATCCGCCTCGACGGCGCCCTGCGCATGCCGCCCCGCTGACCCAGAAGGAGGATCCCATGACCAACCGCACGGAAGATCCCATCGTCATCGTCGGCGCCGCCCGCACCCCCATGGGCGGGTTCCAGGGCGACTTCAAGGATGTGGCCGCCCCCGTCCTCGGCTCAACCGCCATCGCGGCGGCGCTGGCCCGCGCCGGCCTTGCGCCGGAAGCGGTGGACGAGGTGGTGTTCGGCTGCGTTCTGCCCGCCGGACAGGGCCAGGCCCCCGCCCGCCAGGCGGCGCTGGGCGCCGGCCTGCCGCTCTCCACCGGCGCCACCACCGTCAACAAGATGTGCGGCTCCGGCATGAAGGCTGCCATGTTCGCCCATGACCTGCTGCTGGCCGGCTCCGCCGAGGTGGCGGTGGCCGGCGGCATGGAGAGCATGAGCAACGCCCCCTACCTGCTCGACCGCGCCCGCGCCGGCTATCGCATGGGCCACGGCCGGGTGCTCGACCACATGTTCCTCGACGGGCTGGAGGACGCCTACGAGAAGGGCCGCCTCATGGGCACCTTCGCCGAGGATTGCGCCGAGGCCTACCAGTTCACCCGCGAGTCGCAGGACGCCTTCGCCATCGCCTCCCTGAGCAAGGCGCAGAAGGCCATGGCGGACGGCGCCTTCGACGCCGAGATCACCCCAGTCACTGTGAAGGCCGGCAAGGCCGAGCGCGTGGTCAACGCCGACGAGCAGCCGCCCAAGGCCAAGCTCGACAAGATCCCCACCCTCAAGCCCGCCTTCCGCGACGGCGGCACGGTGACGGCGGCCAATTCCTCCTCCATCTCGGACGGCGCGGCGGCGCTCGTGCTGATGCGCCGGTCGCAGGCGGAAGCGCGCGGGCTCACCCCCCTCGCCACCATCGTCGGCCACGCCACCCACGCCCAGGCGCCGAACCTGTTCGCCACCGCTCCCGTCGGCGCGGTGCGCAAGCTCTCCGAGCGCACCGGCTGGGCGTTGACGGACGTGGACCTGTTCGAGATCAACGAGGCGTTCGCCGTGGTGCCCATGGCCGCCATCCACGACCTCGGCCTGCCGGCGGACAAGGTGAACATCCACGGCGGCGCCTGCGCGCTGGGCCACCCCATCGGCGCCTCGGGCGCGCGGGTGATGGTGACGCTGCTGGCCGCGCTGCAGAGACACGGCCTGAAGCGCGGCATCGCCTCCCTGTGCATCGGCGGCGGCGAGGCTACGGCGGTGGCACTGGAACTGGCGCACTGAGGCTGGCACGGGAAGGCATCTCAAATAGGCGCCATTCCCTCTGCCCACACAGGACCGCTCCCTCTCCCGCCTGCGGGGGAGGGTTGGGGTGGGGGCAGAGGCGCCGGGGAAGAACACCAAGGGCGGGAATGCGGAGAGGGCCTGCCCCACCCTGCCCACCCCGCAAGCGGGAGAGGGTCCGCCGGCTCTGAGCGACGCGCACCGTGTCTTCGACCCTACGCCTGCTCCTCTCGCGCAGGTGGGGCGAGAGAACACCACCATCAAAACAAAAACCCGGAGGAAACACGCCCATGATCCTCACCGAGACCCAGACCGAGATCCGTGACGCAGTGCGGGCCTTCGCCTCGGCGCGCCTCGCCCCCGGCGCCGCCGCCCGCGACCGGGAGCACCGCTTTCCCCGCGACGAGCTGACCGAGATGGGGGCGCTGGGCTTCCTCGGCATGCTGGTGCCGGAGGCCCTGGGCGGCGCGGCGACCGATCTTGTCTCCTACGCCCTTGCGCTGGAAGAGATCGCGGCGGCGGACGGGGCCTGCTCCACCATCGTGGCGGTGCATTCCTCCGTGGGCTGCATGCCCATCGTGAAGTTCGGCACGGAAGACCAGAAGCAGCGCTTCCTGCCGAAGCTTGCCTCCGGCGAATGGATCGGCGGCTTCGCCCTCACCGAGCCGCAGGCCGGCTCGGATGCTGCCAACCTGAAGACCCGCGCCCGGCGCGACGGCGACCATTACATCCTCTCCGGCGCCAAGCAGTTCATCACCTCGGGCAAGAACGGCAATGTGGTCATCGTCTTCGCCGTGACCGATCCGGACGCCGGCAAGAAGGGCATCTCCGCCTTCATCGTGCCCACCGACACCCCCGGCTATGAGGTGGTGCGCGTGGAGGAGAAGCTGGGCCAGCATTCCTCCGACACCTGCCAGCTCGCCTTCAACGACATGCGCCTTCCCGCCGACCTGCGCCTCGGCGCCGAGGGCGAGGGGCTGAAGATCGCCCTGTCGAATCTCGAGGGCGGGCGTATCGGCATCGCCTCCCAATGCGTGGGCATGGCGCGAGCGGCGTTCGAGGCAGCGAAGAGCTATGCCAGCGAGCGCGTCACCTTCGGCAAGCCCATCATGGAGCACCAGGCGGTGGCCTTCCGCCTCGCCGACATGGCGACGCGCATCGCGGCGGCGCGGCACATGGTGCTGCATGCGGCGGCGCTGCGCGAGGCCGGCCAACCCTGCCTCACCGAAGCCTCCATGGCCAAGCTGTTCGCTTCCGAGATGGCCGAGCAGGTGTGCTCCGCCGCCATCCAGATCCACGGCGGCTACGGCTATCTCGCCGACTTCCCGGTGGAGCGCATCTATCGCGACGTGCGGGTGTGCCAGATCTATGAGGGCACCAGCGACGTGCAGCGCATCGTCATCGCCCGGGGGCTGTAAGCGGCTTCGCCGGGGCTGTGACCGGCCGCGCCTCAGCTCAGCTCAGCGCGGCACAGCTGCCTTGTCGTCGGCGGCGGCATGCAGGCCCGACGCCTTCTGGGCGAAAAACTGATTGATGCCCGCCACCACCGATTCGGCGATGCGTCCGCGACCATCCGGCGAGGTGAGCAGCTTCAGGTCCTCCTTGCTGGACATGTAGCCGATCTCCACCAGCACCGAGGGCACGTCATGGGCGCGCAGCACCCGGAAGCCCGCGGATTTCAGCGGCGAACGGTGAAAGCGCACCGTGCTCTTCATGGCGCCCACCAGGGAGCGGGCGAGCAGGGCCGAGAAATTGCGTGTCTCGCGCTGGGCGAGGTCCACCAGGATGCCCGCCACCTCGTCGGTCTCGTCGGAGAGGTCGACACCGGCGATGAGGTCGGCCTTGTTCTCCTTTTCCGCGAGATGGGCAGCGTCCGCGTCGCTCGCCGTCTCGGCGAGGGTGTAGACGCTGGCACCCCGCGCCTGCCCCTCGCCGCGGGCCAGCGCATCGGCGTGGAAGGACACGAACAGGTCGGCGCGGTGGGCCCGGGCAATACGCACCCGCTCTCCCAGCGGCACGAAGGTGTCGGTGGAACGCGTCATCACCACCCGATAGGCGCCGGAGCGCTCCAGAAGCTCGCGCACGGCGAGCGCGGTCTCCAGCACCACATTCTTCTCGGCGAAGGCCGAATAGCCCGTGGTGCCCGAATCGATGCCGCCATGGCCGGGATCGAGCACCACCACCGGGCGCGTGTCGCCGGCCTCCGGCGGCACGATGGGGGTCGCGGGCAGTGCCGTGCGCTGGGCGGCAGAGCGCGCCGCCGTGCGGGCGAAGGTATCGGGATCAGTCTTCACCAGGTCCACCACGAGGCGGGCGGGCTGGTCGTCCACGGGATCGAGCACGAAGGCCTTGTCGATGGCCACCGGCCCGGTCACCTCCAGCACCATGCGTGCCTTGCCCGGCGCGAACACGCCGAAACGGTATGCAGACACCAATCCGCGCTTCAGCTGGTTCGACTCAGGCCGCAGCGCGAAGGCGACCTCCGGCAAATCGAGGATCACCCGATAGGGCTCGGCCAGGGTGAAGGCGTGAAATTCCACCGCGCGATCGAGGTCGATCACAAGGCGCGTGCGCTGTGCGTCGCCCGCAAGCCGGGCATCGCTGGCGGTGGCGGGGCCGCCAGCGGCCGGCGGGGCCGCACTGGGCTGGGCCTGCGCCGGCGGATCGGCCTCCCCGGCGCGGGCCGGCGGGGGAGCCAGGCATGACGCGACCGCGAGCACGCCCAGAAAAAAGGCACCGCAAACCGCGTGCAAACCGCTGCGGCGCCTTGCCCCGCCCGCCATGGGGGCGCGGGCCGGCCTGCAGCCGGATTCCGGGCACGGCAGGAAGCGCGGGTCCCGGCGCAGGTCCAGACGCAGCTTCATCGGCACCCCATCTTTGCGCGATCGCAGGATCGAGCCCACGATCGGGCCAGTGAAGGACGGCAGGCTTAAGGCGGCGTCCGTAAACGCCCCGTTGACGAAGCGTTATAGCCTGCTGGAACGAGGAAAGGGACGCATAAACCTTGCCAAGCAGGAAGTTGGGCGGGTAAGAATGGCAGGGTACACAGTTCGCGTTCCGGAACAGGCCTTTCGGCCCCGGCTGCCGCGGCTGCCGCAGGACAGTGTTTCTTCGATCCCGGGCGGGCCGCTGAGCGCGCCGGATGCCCGGAAGTGCGGGAACATTGCCATCGCCGCTGGCGGCTCGACCACTTTCGTGGAGCCCCGCGGTGAGCGCCCCACCGGCGCTCGATGCGACAGCCCCACCGGCCGCCTCAGCTGAAGAGCCGCAAGGGACGATCTGGGGAATCGGGCGAACGTGTGCCGTGGCCGGAACGAGGCGCCCGCCTTTCATCCGGCCTGAACCCTTCATCGAGGAACGGGTAGCCGAGGGCATGGATTTTTCTCCGCACGACAGGCGCGTTATGCGCGCCCCCGTGTGCCCCGACGTCGAGGGTCGTAGCGACACGCCCCGGCGCACCCGCTTCTCCGTTTCGTCCTCACGTCATCACATCCGGCGCCCGAGCGGCCCGGCCGCCCCGCAATGGGGCGCGCCTGGGCGGCTGTCGCGGACCTTTGCCCGCGGCGCCGTGAAGAGAGAATTCCATGGCCAACAAGATGCTCATCGATGCGACCCACCCGGAGGAAACCCGGGTGGTGGTCGTGCGCGGGAACAGGGTCGAAGAGTTCGACTATGAGTCTGCGTCCCGCAAGCAGTTGCGGGGCAACATCTATCTGGCGAAGGTGACGCGCGTGGAGCCTTCGCTCCAGGCCGCCTTCATCGAATATGGCGGCAACCGCCACGGCTTCCTCGCCTTCAGCGAGATCCATCCCGACTATTACCAGATCCCCGTGGCCGACCGCCTCGCCCTGATCGAGGAGGAGGAGCGCGCCGCCCGCCTCGCTGACGACGAGGCCGAGCTGAAGGACCGCCGCCGCGAACGCGGCCGGGCCCGGCGCTCCAGCTCCGACCGCACCGTGAGCGAGCCCGTCGAGGAGGCCGAGGTGGTCCCCTCCGAGGCAGAGTCTGCCTCCGGCGACGCACCGTCCGGCGTCGAGGCGTCTTCGGATACCGCTGCGACCGAATTCGACGCGGCGCCCCAGGGCGATGCGCCCGAAGCCGGCCAGCCCCAGGCTGAAGCCTCCTCCTGGCAGGACGCTCCCGCCACCGAGAGCGCGCAGCCCGCGCCCGAGCACCACGCACCTGAGCACCACGCCCCCGAGAGCGTGACCGACCTTTTGTCCGCCGCCGAGGCTGCCGAAGCGTCCGCCGAGGTCCGCGAAGCCGAGGTCGAGGCCACTTACGGCACTCCCCTGCCGGCTCCGCAGGAGCAGCACGCCGACGCGAACGCCGACCTGCGCCTGCGCGAGGCCCCCGAGGGCGAGACCCATCCCGCCCCCATCCTCGACATCGAGGAGACCCCCGCCGAGACCCGTCGCACCGAAACCCGCCCCGTCGAGGACGACGAGGATGAGGACGAGGACGACGGGGATGTCGACCAGATCGACGAGGAAGAGGAGATCGAGCATCTCGGCGCCGACGAGGACGCCCTGGAAGAGGTGCCCGAGCGCGCGCCGCAGCGTCGTGCCCGCTCCTACAAGATCCAGGAAGTCATCCGCCGCCGCCAGGTGATGCTGGTGCAGGTGGTGAAGGAAGAGCGCGGCAACAAGGGCGCCGCCCTCACCACCTACCTCTCGCTGGCCGGCCGCTATTCCGTTCTCATGCCCAACACCGCCCGTGGCGGCGGCATTTCCCGCAAGATCACCAACACCGTTGACCGCAAGCGCCTGAAGGAAGTGGTGCAGGACCTGGAGGTGCCGGAGGGGATGGGCATCATCCTGCGCACCGCCGGCGCCAACCGCACCAAGGTGGAGATCAAGCGCGACTTCGAATACCTCCTGCGCTTGTGGGAGACGGTGCGCGAGTTGACCCTGTCCTCGGCCGCGCCGAACCTGGTCTATGAGGAAGGCTCGCTCATCAAGCGCGCCATCCGCGACCTCTACAACAAGGACATCGACGAAGTTCACGTGGCCGGCGAGGAAGGCTATCGCGAGGCCAAGGACTTCATGCGCATGCTCATGCCGAGCCATGCCAAGTGCGTGCTGCCCTATCGCGAGCCGCAGCCCATCTTCGCCCGCTACGGGGTGGAGCAGCAGCTCGACGCCATGTTCTCCCCGGTGGTGCAGCTCAAGAGCGGCGGCTACATCGTCATCAACCCGACGGAGGCCCTGGTCTCCATCGACGTGAACTCGGGCCGCGCCACCCGCGAGCACCATATCGAGGACACCGCGCTCAAGACCAACGTGGAAGCCGCCGAGGAGATCGCCCGCCAGCTGCGCCTGCGCGATCTGGCTGGCCTCATCGTGGTCGACTTCATCGACATGGAGGAGAAGCGCAACAACCGGGCGGTGGAGCGCAAGCTCAAGGATTGCCTGAAGAACGACCGGGCACGCATCCAGATCGGTCGTATCTCGCACTTCGGCCTGCTGGAGATGTCGCGCCAGCGCATCCGCACCGGCGTGCTGGAAAGCTCCATCGAGGTGTGCCCGCACTGCGGCGGCACCGGCCACGTGCGCTCGGCGGCCTCCGTGTCGCTCCAGCTGCTGCGCGCGCTGGAAGAGCAGCTTTTGCGCGCCGCCACCCACAATCTCTACGCCCGCACCCGCACCGAGGTGGCGCTCTATGTGCTCAACCAGAAGCGCGCTCACCTGCGCGAGCTGGAAGAGCGCTTCTCCGTCACCCTGGCCATCGTCGCCGACGAGAGCGTGACCGGCCACCAGCCCTTCATCATCGAGAAGGGCGAGCTGGCCGTGCCGCCGGCCCCCGCGCCGCGTCCCAGCTCGGTGGTGCACCCCGATTCCATCCTGCTTGACGAGGATTACGCCGAGGACGAGGACGAGGAGACGGTGGAGGAGACCGCCGAGGCTGAGGCCGAAGCCGGTCCCGAGGCCGAAGGCGAAAGCGGCGATCGCGCCGATGACGGCAATCGCAAGCGCCGCCGTCGCCGCCGCCGGCGGCGGGGCGAGAAGGACGAGACCCGCGAGGGCAGCGCCGAGGGCGAGGAGGAGGACGACACCTCCGCCGAGGCCCAGGATGGCGACGAGGGCGAAGGCGAGGAGGACGACCGCTCCGAGGAGGAGCGCGCCGCCGATGCCGAACGCACTGACGAGGAAAATGCCGAGCGCCGTCGTCGCCGTCGCGGCCGTCGCGGCGGCCGTCGCAACCGCCGGGAGCGCGAGGGCGAGGGCGACGCCCCGCTCGCAGCCGGTGAGGACGCCGACGAGGCCGACGACACGGATGCCGAAGGCCGGGACGCGGGAGAAGCCGCCCCCGAGTTCGAGGTCCGCATTCCGGTGACCCCGGTGGAGGCCCCCGAAGTCGCGGCCGGGGAGATCCCGTCCGTGCCCGTCCTGTTCACCCCGGCCCCGGTGCCGGCGGTGGTGGAGGCGCCCGAGGCCAAGGTTGCGGAAACGAAGGCTGCCGAGCCGGAAGCCGTCGAACCGGCCAAGCCGCGTCGCCGCTCCACGGTGCGCGAGAAGGCTCCGGTGATCGTCATGGCGGACACCGCCAGGGCATCTACGGTGACCAGCGCTGCGGGCGAGCCTCAGCCGGCGCCGGAGGCTTCCGCTGCGGCGTCCGAAGTCGCGGCTTCAGGCACCACCGAAGTCGCTGGCTCCGAAGTCGCCGGCTCCGAGGTCCCTGCCCCCGAAGCTCCCGCCTCCGAAGCCGCCACCTTCGAGGCACCGGCCCCCGAGGCCGCATCCCCGCCTGCCCCTGCCCCCGCGCCGGCGGCCCCCGCCAGCGAGGAGAGCCCCGCCAGCAAGAAGTCCGGCTGGTGGCAGCGCAAGCTGTTCGGCGGCTGAGGCCAGTCCTTCTGACCAAGGCCTTCTGACCCTTTGAAACCACGCCTCCCGGTCCTCCGGGAGGCGTTTTCGTTTACCGGCGGTACCGGCCGCGTCGCGAAGCGGCCACGTTTGCCCGCCATAGGCTCTGATCTGCGATTCCTCTCCACGTGCGCCGCCGGCGTGCCTGTTCCACTCGCGCGGACGTGAAAGGGAAGTTGCGCTGCCGGCACCGGCCCCGCACTTTGGGGCCTTCGCACGGGAGTGAAGTCGCGCTATGCGGTGCCGCGCCTGATGGGGCGCCGTGGGAGGGAACCGGCGAAATGCGGTTGATCTTGAGGTTTCTGGGGTTCGTGTTCGCGCTCACCACCGTGGTGCTTCTCGCCGGAGCCGCGGGCGCGACCTATTTCGTGTGGAAATACTCCCAGGACCTCCCCGACTACTCCCAGCTGCAGAACTACGAGCCGCCGGTGATGACCCGCGTGCACGCCGCCGATGGCGCGCTGGTGGCCGAGTACGCCAAGCAGCGCCGGCTCTACATTCCCATCCAGTCCGTGCCCAAGCTGGTCATCGAGGCCTTCCTGTCGGCCGAGGACAAGAATTTCTACGAGCACGGCGGCATCGACCCCACCGGCATCTTCCGCGCCGCGGCTTTCTATTTCCAGAATTACGGCAAGAACGTCCGGCCCCAGGGCGCGTCCACCATCACCCAGCAGGTGGCCAAGAACTTCCTGCTCACCAACGAGGTGTCCCTCGACCGCAAGGTCAAGGAAGCGCTGCTCGCCCTGCGCATCGAGCGCACCTATTCCAAGGACCGGATCCTCGAGCTGTACCTCAACGAGATCTATCTCGGCATGGGCGCCTACGGCATCGCCGCCGCAGCGCTGGTGTATTTCGACAAGTCGGTGGACGAGCTGAACGTGCAGGAAGTGGCGTATCTCGCAGCCCTGCCGAAGGCCCCCTCCTCCTACAATCCGTTCCGCGACCGCTCCCGCGCCACCGATCGCCGCAACTGGGTGATCGACCGCATGGTGGAGAACGGTTTCGTCACCCCGCAGGAGGGCGAGGCGGCCAAGAAGTCGGGCCTGGACGTGACCCCGCGGGCCACCGGCGCGCAGATCTTCGCGGCGGAATATTACGCCGAGGAAGTGCGCCGGCAGATCTACGAGCGCTATGGCGAGCGCAAGCTCTACGAGGGCGGCCTCTCGGTGCGCACGCCGCTCGATCCCAAGCTCCAGGTGCTGGCCAAGAAGACCCTCACCGACGGCCTCGTGCGCTATGACGAAGAGCGCGGCTGGCGCAAGCCCGTCACCCATGTGGACCTCTCCGGCGGGGTCGACTGGGGCGTGAAGCTGGGCGAGGTCAAGGAACTGACCGACATTCCCTGGCGCCTCGCCATCGTGCTGGACGTGGGCAAGGATAATGCGCGCATCGGCCTGCAGCCGCCGCGCACCAAGTCCGGCGCCCGCTCCACCGACCGCGAGGTGGGCCTGATCCCCGTGGACGGCGCCAAATGGACCCGCCGCCCTCTGTCGCAGGTGCTGAAGCCCGGCGACGTGATCTATGTGGAGCCCTTGGGCGACCGCACCGGCCAGTGGCGCCTGCGCCAGCTGCCGGGCGTGGAAGGCGCCATGGTGGTCATGGAGCCCACCACCGGCCGCGTGCTCGCCATCTCCGGCGGCTTCTCCTACGACGAGAGCCAGTTCAACCGCGCCACCCAGGCCATGCGCCAGCCCGGTTCCTCGTTCAAGCCGTTCGTCTATTCGGCGGCGCTGGATAACGGCTACACCCCCTCCACCATCGTCATGGACGCCCCGTTCGAGCTGGAGCAGCAGGGCCAGGCCACGTGGCGGCCGGAAAACTATTCCGGCAAGTTCTATGGCCCGCAGACCCTGCGCTTCGGCCTGGAGCAGTCGCGCAACGTGATGACCGTGCGTCTCGCCAATGACGTGGGAATGCCCATCGTCGCCGAATACGCCAAGCGCTTCGGTATCTATGACGACATGCCGCCCTATCTCGCCATGGCGCTGGGATCGGGCGAGACCACCCTTCTGCGCATGACCGGCGCCTACGCCATGATCGCCAATGGCGGGCGCAAGGTGACGCCCTCGCTCATCGACCGCATCCAGGACCGCTACGGCCACACCATCTTCAAGCACGACGAGCGCGAATGCCGCGGCTGCGAGGCCGACAAGTGGGACAACCAGCCCGAGCCGAGCTTGGTGGACCGCCGCCCGGTGGTGCTCGACCCCATGACCGCCTACCAGATCACCTCCATGATGGAGGGCGTGGTCCAGCGCGGCACCGGCACCGCGCTGAAGGAGCTGGGCAAGCCCATCGCCGGCAAGACCGGCACCACCAACGAAGAGAAGGACGCCTGGTTCATCGGTTTCACGCCGGAAATCGTGGTGGGCGTCTATCTCGGCTACGACAAGCCCAAGCCCATGGGCAAGGGCTCCACCGGCGGCCTCATCTCGGCGCCCATCGTGCGCGACTTCATGAAGACCGCCATCGCCGACCGCCCGGCCATCCCGTTCCGGGTCCCGGCCGGCATCAAGCTGGTGCGCATCGACCGCAAGAGCGGCCAGCGCGCCGGCCCCGGCGACAGCTCCATCCTGGAGGCCTTCAAGCCCGGCACCGCCCCGCCCGACGGCTATAGCGTGGCCGGCTATTCCGGCACCGACGGCTCCTCGCCCGAGCCCAGCGCCCCCGTGCGCACCGGAGGCGGGCTCTACTGAGCCCGCGCCAGCCGCGGAGCCCCACCGGAGCCATCCCGCGTCCCGGCAGCTGGAGCTGCGTTAACGAAGACTTGCGGCTTTCTGTACAACACCTGCGGAATTGATAAGGTACCGTTGGATCAAGTCGATCCCGAAGGCAGCATCGCCGTCGTCGTCCGGCGGATTGCGGCTCTCGGATCGGTTTCCGGGGAAGGCGCCTTCGTCGTGCCCCGTGTCGTCCGCAAGGCGCCGTCCTGGCGCGGAGCCGCAGCCATGGGCAAGCCGATCGCTGTTCTTCCTCCGTTCGCCGCCAGCTGGGCTACGGATGCTGTGGTGTTTCTGGACGAAACCGGCACCATCACCTTTGTCAATGCGGCCGCGGAGCACCTGTGGGGCTTGTCTGCCGCCGCCATGGTCGGCCGCAACGCGCGCGTTGTCTTTCCGGCGGCGCTGCGCTTCGACCCGGCGCTGCGCTGGACCATGGAGGACATGGTCGGCGCCGACTGGCAGGTGGTGATCACCCGCCCGGACGGCTCCAGCGCCTTCGCCCTCGTCCGCCTGGCGCAGGTGTGGCACGCCGGCAAAGCCGGCTATGCGGCAGTGGTGCACGCCATGCCGGACCCCACGGGGGCAGCCAAGCACATCAGCATTCTCTCGCTCGTCGCCGAGAAAACCGATCGCGGCGTGGTCGTCACCGATGCGCGGCACCGGATCGTCTACACGAACCGCGCCTTCCAGGAGATGCTCGGCTACGTCGAGGGCGAGGCCGAAGGGCGCGTGCTGGAGGACCTCTTGGCCACCGGCAAAGGCGCCACCGACCTTGCCGCCCGCATCAGCAGCGGCATCCAGCGCCGGATGCCGTTCCCGGAAGACGTGCCGCTGCGCGGCGCCTCCGGCAACGAGGTGTGGGTCTCCGCCATCGTCACGCCGGTGCTGAACCAGGTCACCGGCGCGCTCGAGCACGTGGTCGCCGTGCTGGCGGACATCACCCACGCCCGCCTCATGGAGGACCTGCAGCGGCAGGTGCTGGCGGCGCTGGCCGCCGACGCGCCGGCTCGCGACATTCTCGAGCTGCTGTGCCGCAAGGTGGAGGAACTGGCCCCCGGTGTCCTCTGCTCGATCATGGGCGTCACCGCCGACGACCGGCTGACGGTGCTGGCCGCCCCCAATCTGCCAGCCGCATTCTCGGCCGCGGTGGAGGGCCTGGCCATCGGCCCCAAGTGCGGCAGCTGCGGCACCTCGGCGTTTCGCGGCGAGGCGGTGATGGTGGAGGACATCACCGCGAGCCCGCTGTGGGAGGATTTCAAGGACCTCGTGCTTCCCCACGGCATCAAGGGATGCTGGTCCATCCCGGCTAGGCTGCGCGGCGGCAAGGTAGCCGCGACCTTCGCCTTCTACTTCCCCGGCCCCCCCTTCGCCGCGCCCTGGCTCGAAAGCGTGGTCTCGGCCTGCGCCGACCTGTGCGCGCTGGTCCTCGAGCGCTCGGAAGCGCGCGACCGCATCGCCACCCTTGCCAGCATCGACGCGCTGACGGGCCTGCCCAATCGCCGCCGGCTGATCGAATCCCTGGGCGACCTCATCGCCGAGGCGGCCGAGCGCGACGAACCCCTCGCGGTGATGATGCTCGACGTCGACCACTTCAAGGACGTGAACGAGACCCTCGGCCATTCCACCGGCGACGAGCTTCTGGTGGAGATGGCCCGGCGCCTCCAGGCGCAGCTGCGCACCGGGGACACGGTGGGCCGCACCGGCGGCGACGAGTTCGTGGTGGTGGTGCACGACTGCGCTGCGGAGGAGGCCGCGCGCATCGCCCGCCGCCTCATCGACTACCTGAGCGCCCCCATCCCGGCGCAGAAGCTGCACCTCACCATGTCGGCGTCGGTGGGCATCGCCCTTTATCCCCAGCACGGCACTAGCGCCGAGACCTTGCTGCGGCACGCCGACACCGCCATGTACGAGGCCAAAAGCAAGGCCAGGGGCCGGTTCCAGTTCTTCACCGAGGATCTGAACAAGAGGGTGGAGGATCGCCTGGTGCTGTCCGTCGCCCTGCGCGAGGCGGTGCAGAATCAGGCACTGCGCCTCGTCTACCAGCCCCAGGTCACGCTGGCGAAGGTCACGCTATCGAACGACACGCCATCGAACGGTACGCTTGCGGGCGGCGCGCTGCACGGCGTGGAGGCGCTCGCCCGCTGGTCGGATCCGGTCCACGGCGAGGTTCCGGCGCCCCGCTTCATCGCGCTGGCGGAGGAATACGGCTTCATCGAGAGCATCGACCAGTGGGCGGTGGAGGAGGCCTGCCGGCAGATCGCGGTCTGGCGCGCGGAAGGGGTGGCGGTGCCGCACGTCTCGGTGAACCTCTCCCCCCTGAGCTTCCGCAGCGGCGAGATCGTGGGGATCATCGCCGATGCGTTGGAGCGGCATCGCCTGGCCCCGAGCGACCTTCGGGTCGAGATCACCGAGCGGGTGACCATGGACCAGAACCCGCATTCGTTCGCCACGGCGCGCGCCATCGACGCGCTGGGCGTGCGCATCGCCATGGACGATTTCGGCACCGGCTATTCCAGCCTCAGCGCCCTGTCGCGCCTGCCCATCGCCGAGCTGAAGATCGACCGCTCCTTCATGCTGAGCATCGAGCAAGACAAGAATGCCCTCGCCCTGGCCACGGCGGTGATCCTCATCGGCCAGAGCCTCGGCATGGCGGTGGTGGCGGAAGGCGTGGAGACGGCGGCGCAGGCCGACCTGCTGCGCACCCTCGGCTGCCATGCCGTCCAAGGCTATTTGTTCGCCCGGCCGCTGGAGGCGGACGCCGTCGCCGGCTGGCTTGCCGCCAACGCGCCCTCGCACACCCCGGAACGCGCGGAACCCTGAACGCGGGGAGCGAAGCGCCGCCTCTTCCGTTTACACCCGCGCGCGCCGCCGCTATTTTCCGCGGCCCCCTTCGGTCATGCACCGATCGGCCTCGCGTTGCGGCCGATCGGTGCATGACCTTCCCAGATATGGAGACGGAGTGCCGGTTCGGGTCGTCTCGGCCTGAACCCGTCCTGATCCAGCCGGAGTATGATGAGCCATGCGCGCGGAACTCGCCGCAAAGGTCGACGAGATCAGAGCTTCCCTGGACCTCTTGCGGTCCCACCTCGACGTGGACCGCTCGCGGCGGCGTCTGGCGGAGCTGAACGCCATCGTCGAGGACCCCAAGCTCTGGGACGACCCCGAGCGGGCGCAGAAGCTCATGCAAGAGCGTACCACGCTGGAGGACGGCCTCGGCGCCATCGACCGCGTACTGCGTGACCTCGACGACAATATCGAGCTGATCGAGCTGGGCGAGGCGGAGGGCGACGAAGGCGTCATCACCGAGGCCTCGGCGTCCCTCGACGGCCTGAAGGCGGAACTGGCCCGGCGCGAGCTGGAAGCCCTGCTCTCCGGCGAGGCCGATTCCAACGACAGTTACCTGGAGGTCCATGCGGGTGCCGGCGGCACCGACAGCCAGGACTGGGCCGAGATGCTGCTGCGCATGTACCGGCGCTGGTGCGAGCGGCACGGCTTCAAGGTGGAGCTGATGGACGAATCCCAGGGTGAGCAGGCCGGGCTGAAGTCCGCCACCATCCAGGTGAAGGGCCACAATGCCTACGGCTGGCTGAAGACGGAAGCCGGCGTGCACCGGCTGGTGCGCATCTCGCCGTTCGATTCCAACGCCCGGCGCCAGACCTCGTTCGCCTCGGTGGATGTCTATCCGGTGGTGGACGACCGCATCGTGGTGGACATCAAGGAAGCCGATGTGCGGGTGGACACCATGCGCTCCGGCGGCGCCGGCGGCCAGCACGTGAACAAGACGGAATCGGCGGTGCGCCTCACCCATATTCCCACCGGCATCGCGGTGGTGAGCGAGGGCGACCGCTCCCAGCACAAGAACCGCGCCACCGCCTGGAACATGCTGCGTGCCAAGCTCTACGACCTGGAGCTGAAGAAGCGCGAGGCGGAGGCGGCGGCCGAGCAGGCGGCCAAGACCGACATCGGCTGGGGCCACCAGATCCGCTCCTACGTGCTCCAGCCCTACCAGCTGGTGAAGGACCTGCGCACCGGCGTCACCTCCGGCACCCCGCAGGAGGTGCTGGACGGCGACCTCGACCCCTTCATGCAGGCGGCCCTGGCCCAGCGCGCCTATGGCGGCGGCCCCGACAGCGTGGAGGACGTGGACTGATCCGCGCCTGAGCCGGTCTTCCCATTGGCGGTATCCCCGCCGCCAATGCCTCCCCGGGGCGGCTGCAACCACCGCTGCCCCTGCCCTTCCGGCATCTCGGACCCCGCGAAAATTCCTTTGAGCTTTCCGCTGCTTGGGTCATCCTGATCGGCTCGTGGAGCCGGATCCGGTCCGAGTGGACATTCTGGCCGGTCAACCCGTCTCCCGGCGTTAAGGGAGCACGCGTGCTCTCGTGTCCCGAGCCGGCCGCTCCCGGCCTCGGGCAAGACGGAGCCGTCGCAGATGACGTATCCGAAGTCGCGTCGAACGCCGCCGTTCCCGGGGCCCCGCTCCGGCCGCGCCACGCCGCACGCCGCGTGGCACGCCCTGGGTCTGGCCCTGAGCCTGTGCGCCCTCGCGCTCCTGCCCAGCCTCGCTCGCGCCCACGAATGGTATCCAGCCTATTGCTGCTCGGGGCAGGATTGCTACGAGATCGGGCCGGAGGACGTGGAGTTCGTGGGCCAGGGCTATTTCATCAAGGCGACGGGCGAATATTACCCGCGCGACGCCGTGCCCGAGAGCCCGGACGGCAAGTTCCACCGCTGCTCGATCCAGGGCAAGCGCGAGGCGCGCACCCTGTGCCTGTTCGCGCCGACGCCGGCGTTCTGAAGCGCGATCCGATCGGATGAGCGAACCTGACCGGCGCCGGGCTTAGCGATCGAGCGTGGCCTCCAGGGCGGCCGTGGTGCCCGGGACATCGATGATCATCGGCTGGGGACCGATGGAAAAGCCGTCCGCCTCCGCGGCCTGCGGGCCACCGCACAGGCGCGCGGCGCTGGCCTTGGTGCCGGCGGGAAAGGCGATGCGCCCCTTGGTCGACGAAGCGGTGGTCCACGCAGCCAGCCGGACCGATCCCCCCTCACCCGGTGCCGACCCGAGCTGGACCACGAACATGTCCGGGAACGGGCGCTCCACCCGGAATCCCGAACTGCCCTTCACGAGGCGGATCACCTCCCGCACCGCGCAGGC
The DNA here is from genome assembly GCF_043193975.1 of Xanthobacter versatilis. Classification (NCBI taxonomy): domain Bacteria; kingdom Pseudomonadati; phylum Pseudomonadota; class Alphaproteobacteria; order Hyphomicrobiales; family Xanthobacteraceae; genus Xanthobacter; species Xanthobacter versatilis. Next base: position 665,222 of record NZ_JBAFVB010000002.1, read on the forward strand.
CGCGGGCTTGGGCTGATAGTCGAAGCCGACGATACCGAAATTGTCGTCGAGGTCATTGGGGCGGGTGCCCTGGTCCTTCAGCTGGTAGACCCAGGAGCCCTTGATCCAGGGCGTCGCCGCCGCCCAGAACAGGAACTGGGCCAGATAGTCCGCCTGCTGCTGGGGCGCGATCACGCAGGGCGTGAGCGGCGCGGTGGGCCAGCCGACCTCCGACACATAGACGGGAACCGGCGGCGCGCCATTCGCCGTCAGCGCGCGCTGCAGTTCCTCGACCCGGTCGATGGCCTCGGTGGCAGTGCGCTTGGAGATGGTGGGGTGGCAATGGTTGCTGACGTGAATGGACAGCCCCTGAGCGCCGCGCATCACGCCGCCGTCGACAATGGCCCGTGTCCACAACCAGTCCTCGTCATAGCCCGACACACCCACGAGGACCGGCGCGGCGGGAACCACCTTGTTCAGCACCGGCAGCGTCGTCCTGACCAGATTCAGATAGTCACGGGCGGCGCGGGGATCGCCCTCCTGGCCGGCGCCGATGACCCACGGCGGATTGAACTGGCCGGACAGGTTCCACTCGTTCCAGATCTCGAACATGGGATCGAAGCGGGCGACAAAATCGGAGGCCTTGGCGGCGAAGTCTCCAAACGCCTTCAGGCCCTCCGCGGTCATGGGGGGCGTCGCCCCCTCGATGACGGGATTGTCGTGGCCGATGATCAACAGCGGCTTGACCCCGGCCAGGCCGAGGAAGCGATACAGCCGCCAGATCTGCGGCGGCGGGCTGGCGTTCGGGTGGACCCCGCTGCGCACGAACAGCGACCAGACCAGATCGTCGCGCACCGAAGTGAAGCCCATGTCGCGGACCAGGTCGGCGGCGCGGCGCGGATCATAATTGTAGGTGCCGCCGATGCCGAAATGAACGCCCACCCCGATAATCATGGGGTCGGGCCGGGGCGTCGCGGTCTGCGCCTCGAAGGTGAGCTGGCGGCGCTCGTTGGCGGCGCCGTGGGATGTCGCGCCAAGCAGCGCCAGGACGGCGGCCGCGCACGCGGCCCGCCACCCCCGGGCGCGATTGCGAATGCCTCCCAACGGGTCACCTGCCGTTAAGCCGACTACCGTGGCTCCGGTCGCACCCGTGGCCCCCCATCGCGATCGCATCCCCTCGCCCCCCACTTGCGCGTTACACGCCAGACGCGCCATTCATTCGGCGCTGCCATTCGCCGCCCACGTGCCGTCCGCAACCCAGTTACGGCACCATGACACCACATGTGCGGTGCGACCATACTACAGGCCGTCACCGAGCGTTAGAAGGATGTGCAGTGTTGAAACGCCGCCTCCCGGTGTCGAGGCATCAAAATGTCGCCGGGGCGCGGCTCGAGTGAGGATTTACGCGGGTCTGATGAGGTTTTCACAGTAAAGGGCGCGCATTCCCTCCGCCCATGTGACGGAAAATCAACAGCGACCCGCAAAAATTCAGAGGTTGTCTGAGGCAGCTTTTCGCGCATGGGCTGCGCGCGCAGGGAAGTCCTGAGCAAAAATTCATTATTTCGCATTTTGCGAAATATTGTCCACCTCATCGATACGGACGCCGACCGGAACGGGCCCAGCGTGGGATCGGCGTGGTCTCACTCATGAAGCGAGGCGCACTCGAACAGACCACCGAAAGCAGAACGCCCGGCCGAAGGGCCGGGCGTCGTGGGTCGTTCCGTAGGGGGTGCTTAAGCCGGGATCAGCTGCAGCCGGTGGTCCCGCCGCAGGTGTCGCACTTCAGGCAGGTGCCGTTGCGTACCATGGTGAAGTTCATGCACTCGGGGCAGGCCTCGCCCTCATAGCCCTTGGCACGCGCCTCGGCGCGGGCCTCGGCCTTGCGGGCGGTGGTGGACCACGGCAGCGACTTCTCCATCAGGCTTTCCACCGCCGCCTCGATCTCCTGCGCCTGCGGCGCCGGCTCGGGCAGCTCGGCCACGTCGGTCTTCAGCGCGGTGGCGCCGAAGGTCGGGGCGCGCAGCACCGTCACATTGTCGGTACCGGAGCGGGGCTCGGTCGCCACCGGCTGGGGCGCCAGCAGGTTCACGGTCTTGCCGCGCACCAGCCCCTTGGAGACGACGCGGTTGGCCGGGTTCGGCGCCTTGCCCTCGTCCGCGCCCTTGCCGAGGGCGTCGAAGCCGGTCTCGTGGGGATCCACGTGGCCGAGGTCGTTGCGGCCGAGATAGGACACCGCCAGCTCACGGAACACATAGTCCAGCATGGAGGTGGCGTACTTGATGGTGTCGTTGCCCTGCACCGGGCCCGCCGGCTCGAAGCGGGTGAAGGTGAAGGCGTCCACATACTCCTCCAGCGGCACGCCGTATTGCAGGCCGAGGGAGATGGCGATGGCGAAGTTGTTGAGGAGCGAGCGGAGCGCCGCGCCCTCCTTGTGCATGTCGATGAAGATCTCGCCGAGGCGGCCGTCATCATATTCGCCGGTGCGCAGATAGAGCTTGTGGCCGCCCACCAGCGCCTTCTGGGTGTAGCCCTTGCGGCGGTCGGGCATCTTCTCCCGCTCGCGCACCCGGTGCTCGACGATGCGCTCCACCACCCGTTCCACGATCTTCTCGGTGACGGTGGCAGTGCGCGCCGCGTTGGGCTGGGCCACGAGGGCCTCCACTGCGTCGTCCTCGTCCTCATCGTCCGCCACCAGTTGGGCGTTGAGGGGCTGGGAGAGCTTGGAGCCGTCGCGATAGAGCGCGTTGGCCTTCAGCGCCAGGCGCCAGGAGAGGAGGTAGGCCGCCTTGCAGTCCTCGACGCTGGCGTCGTTGGGCATGTTGATGGTCTTGGAGATGGCGCCCGTGATGAAGGGCTGCGCCGCCGCCATCATGCGGATGTGGCTCTCCACCGACAGGTAGCGCTTGCCGAGCCGGCCGCACGGGGAGGCGCAGTCGAACACCGGCAGGTGCTGGGCCTTCAGGAAGGGGGCGCCCTCCAGGGTCATGGCGCCGCAGACGTGGACGTTGGCCGCGTCGATGTCGAACTTGGAGAACCCGAGGAAGTTCAGGAGGTCGAACTTGGGGTCGGCGAGCTGCGCCGCCGGCACACCGAGGGCCTGGCTGAGGAATTCCTCGCCGAAGGTCCAGCGGTTGAAGGCGAACTTGATGTCGAACGCGGTTTTCACCGCGGCCTCGGCCTTGGCGATGGCCGCGTCGTCGAAGCCCTTGGTGCGCAAGGTGGAATGGTTGATGGCCGGAGCCTGCGCCAGCGAGCCGTGGCCCACCGCATAGGCCTCCATCTCGGCGATCTCGGCTTCCGAGTAGCCAAGGGTGCGCAGCGCCTCGGGCACCGCCCGGTTGATGATCTTGAAGTAGCCGCCGCCGGCCAGCTTCTTGAACTTCACCAGGGCGAAGTCGGGTTCGATGCCGGTGGTGTCGCAGTCCATCACCAGGCCGATGGTGCCGGTGGGGGCGATCACCGAGACCTGGGCGTTGCGATAGCCGTGCTGCTCGCCCAGCGCCAGAGCCTTGTCCCAGGCCGCGGTGGCATGGGCCACGAGGCGGGTGTCCGGGCAGGACACATGATCGAGGGGCACCGGGGCGATGGACAGGCCCTCATAGCCGTCCTTGAGGCCATGGGCGGCGCGGCGGTGGTTGCGGATCACCCGCAGCATGGACTGGGCATTGGCGCTATAGGCCGGGAACGGACCCAGCTCGGAGGCCATCTCGGCCGAGGTGGCATAGCTCACGCCGGTCATGATGGCCGACAGGGCGCCGCCGATGGCCCGGCCCTGGGGCGAGTCATAAGGGATGCCGCTCGACATGAGCAGGCCGCCGATATTGGCATAGCCCAGGCCCAGAGTGCGGTATTCATAGGACAATTCGGCGATGCGACGGGACGGGAACTGGGCCATCAGCACCGAGATTTCCAGCACCACGGTCCACAGCCGCACGGCGTGCTCATAGCTCTCCACGTCGAACCGCTTCTCGGCGTCGCGGAACTGCAGCAGGTTCAGCGAGGCGAGGTTGCAGGCGGTGTCGTCGAGGAACATGTATTCCGAGCACGGGTTGGACGCCCGGATCTCGCCGGCCGCCGGGCAGGTGTGCCAGTCGTTCACCGTGGTGTGGAACTGGATGCCGGGATCGGCGCAATGCCAGGCGGCGGCGCCGATCTTCTCCCACAGGTCGCGGGCCTTGACGGTCTTCGCCACCTTGCCGTCGGTGCGGCGGATCAGGTTCCAGTCCGCATCCGCCTCGACCGCGCGCAGGAAGTCGTCGGTGACGCGCACGGAGTTGTTGGAATTCTGGCCGGCCACCGTGATGTAGGCCTCGCCGTCCCAATCGGTGTCGTAGATGGAAACGTCGATGTCCTTGTAGCCCTGGCGGGCATACTGGATCACCCGGCGGATGGCGGCATCCGCCACGCCGGCCTTGCGGGCGGCCTTGATCTCGCGCTTCAGCGCCGGGTTCTTCTCCGGCTCGAAGCAGCTGTCGCCCTCGCCCTCGCAGTTCACGCAGGCCTTGAGCACGGCCTTCAGGTGCTTGGCGTTGAGCTTCGAGCCGGTGACGAGGGCAGCGACCTTCTGCTCCTCGATCACCTTCCAGTTCACATAGGCCTCGATGTCCGGATGGTCGGCATCCACCACCACCATCTTGGCGGCGCGGCGGGTGGTGCCGCCGGACTTGATGGCGCCCGCCGCGCGGTCCCCGATCTTGAGGAAGCTCATGAGGCCGGAGGAGCGGCCGCCACCGGACAGGCGCTCGCCCTCGCCGCGCAGGGACGAGAAATTGGAGCCGGTGCCGGAGCCGTACTTGAACAGGCGCGCCTCGCGGACCCACAGGTCCATGATGCCGCCCTCGTTCACCAGGTCGTCGCTGACGGACTGGATGAAGCAGGCATGCGGCTGGGGATGCTCATAGGCCGAGGTGGAGGCGAGAAGCTCGCCGCTCTCGTGGTCCACGTAGAAGTGGCCCTGGCCGGGCCCATCGATGCCGTAGGCCCAGAACAGCCCGGTGTTGAACCACTGCGGCGAATTGGGTGCGGCCATCTGCAGGGCGAGCATGTAGCGATGCTCGTCATAGAAGGCCTGGGCGTCGGCCTCGGTGTCGAAATAGCCGCCCTTCCAGCCCCAGTAGGTCCAAGTCCCGGCGAGGCGGTCGAACACCTGCTTGGCCGAGGTCTCGCCGATCAGCCGCTCCTTCTCGGGCAGCGCCGCGAGGGCCGCCTCGTCGGGCACCGAGCGCCACAGGAAGGAGGGAACGGTGTTCTCCTCAACGGTCTTGAGGCGCGCGGGCACGCCGGCCTTGCGGAAATACTTCTGCGCGAGGATGTCGCTCGCCACCTGCGAGAACTGGGCCGGGACCTCGATGCCTTCCTGGCGGAAGACCACCGATCCGTCCGGGTTGCGGATCTCGCTCACGGTCTCGCGGAACGGAATGTCCGCGTAAGGGGAACGGCCCTCGTGCGTGTAGCGGCGTTCAACGCGCATGACCGGTAGCTCCTTCGGCTCGGCCCCGTGCGGGCCGATCATTCTAAATGATGAATGTGGCAGTCGTGACGATACGTCTGGCACGGCGCAGGACGTCGCGCCGTGACGGTTCGCAGAACAGGGGTTCTGGGTGTGCGGCTGGCATCCACGACCGATACATGTGGGACGCCCATCGCTCAGAGCCCGAACGCTAGTGCGAGTCTGGCCCCTGGGTCAAACCAGATTTTGCCTTGATCTGGGGCCTCACACCCACCTCCATACTACATATGGTGGCGCCCACCAGGTTATCAAATCCCTAATGGGCCTTTACCCGGCTCGGTTTTCGCGTCTTCGTGACCGGCCACCCGACGCGGTGCGCGAAGTGGCGATCATCACCGTCATCCACAGGCTGGATACAGACGGGTGCGCGGCGGCTCGAACGCAACCAAAGTCCGTTCGGGCGACGGTGTCATGCGCATCGCACATGCCCACCATGCAGAATGCGGTATCCGCGTGCGTGGCAAAGCCGTGCGCAATAATCTATCAAGCGGCCTCTTCCCTCGCGCGCGGGACACTTACGCCTCCCCCGCATCGCGATAGATTATTGCCCAACCCTCCGGCGCCGTGGCGCCCGTGGAGACCGGGCACGGAGCGAGGCGATCCGGGACAGTTGGAACAGGTCATGTCATCCACCACCGTCGTCGCGTCCGCCGACGAACATCACGCCGTCAACCCGCGCTCCCGCGTCATCCTGGCGAGCCTCGTTGGCACTACCATCGAGTTCTACGACTTCTACGTCTATGCCACGGCCGCGGTGCTGGTGTTCCCGCACCTGTTCTTCCCGGCCAGCGATCCGACCACCGCCTTGCTCGCCTCGTTCGCGGTGTTCGGCGCGGCCATGGTGGCCCGGCCGCTGGGCGCCATCTTCTTCGGCCATCTCGGTGACAAGAAGGGCCGCAAGATCACGTTGGTGGGCGCCCTCCTGACCATGGGCATCGCCACCTTCCTCATCGGCCTCCTGCCGACCTACGCCACCGCCGGCTGGCTGGCCCCGGCGCTGCTGGTGGTGCTGCGCCTCGCGCAGGGCTTCGCGCTCGGCGGCGAATGGAGCGGTGCGGCGCTGGTGGCCACCGAAAACGCCCCTCCCGGCAAGCGTGCGGTCTACGGCACCTTCCCCCAGCTCGGCGCGCCCATCGGCTTCATCATCGCCAATGGCCTGTTCCTCATCATCGCGGCGCTGATGCCGTCCTCCGATCCCTCCCGGCCGTCCGACGCGTTCCTGTCGTGGGGCTGGCGCATCCCGTTCCTGTTCTCGGCGGTGATGGTGATCGTCGGCCTGTGGGTGCGCTTCAGCCTGGTGGAGAGCAAGGCCTTCGAGAACACGGTGAAGCGGGGCGGGATCCAGAAGGTGCCGCTGACGGCCGCCTTCAAGACCCACTGGCGCGAGCTGATCCTCGGCACCTTCTACATGCTCGCCACCTACGTGCTGTTCTACCTGATGACCACCTTCTCGCTGAGCTACGGCCGCGCCGCCACCACGGCCGCCCTGCCGGGCCTCGGCTACGACTACCGCACCTTCGTGCTGATGATGATCTGCGGCGTGGTGTTCTTCGGCATCTTCACCATGGTGTCCGGCCCCTGGGCCGACCGCTGGGGCCGCCGTCGCACCCTCATCGCCATCACCTCGGCCATCGCCGTGTTCGGCCTGCTGTGGGTGCCCATCCTGTCCGCCGGCTTCGTGGGCGTCATGGCGTGGCTCATCATCGGCTTCACGCTGATGGGCCTCACCTTCGGCCCCATGGGCGCGCTGCTGCCGGAGCTGTTCCCGGCCAACGTGCGCTATACCGGCTCGGGCATCTCCTACAACGTGTCGTCCATCCTCGGCGCAGCGGTGGCCCCGTTCATCGCGGTGGCGCTGTGGAGCTATGGCGGCGGCAGCCCGTTCTGGGTCGGCGTCTACCTGACCGTGATGGCGCTGTTCACCCTGGTGGCGCTGATTCTCGGCAAGGAAACCCGCGACATCAACATCCACCACTGAGGCGGGGGGGCTTGACGCCCCTCCTTGATCGATGTGGGGGCTTACGCCCCGACTTGATCCGTGTTGGGGGGCTTAACGCCCCGCCCTGAACCATGTTGGGGAGCTTACGCCCCCCTTGCATCCCCGGTCGATTGGGAGTGAACCTCTTGCGCCCCAAGGGCGTAGGAGGAGCGCCATGAAAGCCGCCCGGTTGCCCACCTCCCAATTGCCGACCTCCGAGCCCCGTGCTTCCGGGTCGCCCGCGTCACCCTCCCTGCTGTGGTTCCGCGACGACCTGCGGCTCTCCGACAACCCGGCGCTCGCCGCCCTGGCCGAAGCGCGCACGCCGCTCGCCGCGCTCTATGTGCTCGACGAGGACAGCCCAGGCGTGCGTCCCCTCGGCGGGGCGGCGCGCTGGTGGCTCGCCCAGTCGCTGCGGGCGCTGGCTGCCGACCTGAAGGACAGGGGGGTCCCCCTCATCCTGCGCCGGGGTCCGGCCAACCGGGTGGTGCCGGAGGTGGCGGCGCTGCTGGGCGCCGCAACCGTCGCCTTCAATGACCGCGCCGGCGCGGCGGAGATCCGGGTGGACCATGCGGTGGCCGCGCGGCTCCTGTCCGAAGACCGGCGCGTGCTCAGTTTCTGCGCCCATCTGCTGCACCCGCCCGGTAGCGTCGAAGGGGCGTCCGGTGGCATGCCGCGCACCTTCTCCTCGTTCCACCGCGCAGCGCTGAAGGCCCGGCGGCTCGACACCCCCCTGCCCGCGCCGAAGCATCTGGACGGTGTCGCCCATCCCCCGGAAGGCGAGACGCTGGAGAGCTTCGACCTTGAGCCCACCCATCCCGACTGGGCCGGCGGCCTGCGCTCCGCATGGACCGCCGGCGAAGCGGCCGCCCAGGCGCGTCTCGCCGCCTTCATGGACGCGGGGCTGGCCGGCTATGCGGAGGGCCGCGACCGGCCGGACCTCAACCACGTCTCCCGCCTGTCGCCCCACCTGCGCTTCGGAGAAATCTCGCCGCGCCAGATCCTGAGCGCCGTGCGCCACGCCGCTGAGGCCGGCGCGGTGCCGCTGGTGGATGCCGACAAGTTCGAGGCCGAGCTGTACTGGCGGGAATTCTCCTACCATCTCCTCGCCGAGATGCCGGACCTCGCCCGGAGCAACATCCAGCGCGGGTTCGACGCCTTCCCCTGGCGCGAATGTCCCGGCGAGCTGAAGGCCTGGCACAAGGGCCTGACCGGCTATCCGCTGGTGGACGCCGGCCTGCGCCAGCTCTGGCAGACCGGATGGATGCACAACCGGGTCCGCATGGTGGTGGCCTCCTTCCTCACCAAGCATCTGCTCATCGACTGGCGCTCCGGCGAGGACTGGTTCTGGGACACGCTTGTGGACGCGGACGGCGCCAACAACGCCGCCTCCTGGCAATGGGTGGCGGGATCGGGGCTCGATGCAGCGCCGTATTTCCGCATCTTCAATCCGGTGACCCAGGGCGAGAAATTCGACCCCGACGGCACCTATGTGCGCACCTTCGTGCCGGAGCTGGGCAAGCTGCCTGCGCCCCTCATCCACAAGCCGTGGACGGCGGACGCGCATACGCTGGCCCATGCCGGCATCCGCCTCGGCCACACCTATCCGCGCCCCCTGGTGGACCATGGTGCCGCGAGGGAGCGGGCCTTGCGGGCATTTGAATCCACACGAAAATGATGGGGCTTGTCATATTGATACGGCGAGATGCGTTGAGTAACGTGCCACCACATTCATTGAAGGCTTTGATCCGCACATGATCCGTAACGGCCTTGTGGACTCCATCGGCAACACCCCCCTCATCCGCCTGAAGCGTGCCTCCGAAGAGACCGGCTGCGAGATCCTCGGCAAGGCCGAGTTCCTCAATCCCGGCCAGTCGGTGAAGGACCGCGCGGCCCTCGGCATCATCAAGGACGCTGTGGCGCGCGGGGCACTGAAGCCCGGCGGCGTCATCGTGGAAGGCACCGCCGGCAATACCGGCATCGGCCTCGCGCTGGTGGCCGCTCCCCTCGGCTTCCGTACTGTCATCGTCATTCCCGAGACCCAGTCCCAGGAAAAGAAGGACATGCTGAAGCTCGCCGGCGCCATCCTGGTGGAGGTGCCGGCCGTGGCCTATGCCAACCCGAACAATTACGTGAAGGTCTCCGGCCGCCTCGCCGAGGCGCTCGCCAAGACCGAGCCCAACGGCGCCATCTGGGCCAACCAGTTCGACAATGTGGCCAACCGGCAGGCCCATATCGAAACCACCGGGCCCGAGATCTGGGAGCAGACCGGCGGCAAGCTGGACGGCTTCATCTGCGCGGTGGGCACCGGCGGCACGCTGGCCGGCATCGCCATCGCGCTGAAGGCGCGCAACCCCAACATCCGCATCGGCCTCGCCGATCCCATGGGCGCGGCGCTCTATTCCTACTACACCACCGGCGAACTGAAGGCCGAGGGCTCCTCCATCACCGAGGGCATCGGCCAGGGGCGCATCACCGCCAACCTCGTGGACGCGCCCATCGACACCGCCTTCCAGATCCCGGACGAGGAAGCCCTGCCCGTGGTGTTCGACCTGCTGCAGCACGAGGGCCTGTGCCTCGGCGGCTCGTCGGGGGTGAACGTGGCCGGCGCCATCCGCCTCGCGAAGGAGATGGGGCCGGGCCACACCATCGTGACCATCCTGTGCGACTACGGCACCCGCTACCAGTCCAAGCTCTTCAACCCCGAGTTCCTGCGCTCCAAGAACCTGCCGGTGCCGGAATGGCTGGAGCGCAAGGTCGAGGTGCCGAACGTCCTGGTCTGAGCCGTCAGGGCTCCCTTCGCGGCGCGCCTTGCGCCGGCCGCTTGACGCGCGTGCCCATCCGCTCAATGAGGGGCCGCGCGCCCTTGCCGGTGCCTGAACGGAGTCGAAAGAGACAGCCCATGAGCGAGACCGTCGACACGCCAGCGAGCCCCTTCGTCTCCACCGAATGGCTCGCGGCCAATCTGGGCGCGCCCGACCTTGTGGTGGTGGACGCCTCCTGGCACATGCCCAATTCCGGCCGCAGCGGCGCCAAGGAATATCTGGAGCGGCACATTCCCGACGCGGTGCATTTCGACATCGACACCATTGCCGACCACTCCACCCCCCTGCCCCACATGCTGCCCGACGCGCACGCCTTCGCCGTTGCCGTGGGCGCGCTGGGCATCGGCGACGGGCTGCGCATCGTGGTCTACGATTCGGTGGGCCTGTTCTCGGCGCCGCGGGTGTGGTGGACCTTCCGGGCCTTCGGCGCGCGTGACGTGAAGATTCTCGACGGCGGCCTGCCCAAATGGCTCGCCGAGGAGCGCCCGGTGGAAGACGGGCCGGTGCGCCGTCTGCCCGCCACCTTCAATCCGCGCTTCGACCATTCCCTCGTCGCCGATATCGAGCGCGTGGACCGGGCCCTGAAGAGCGGCAGCGCCCAGGTGCTCGACGCCCGCCAGGACACCCGCTTCCGCGGCGAAGCGCCCGAGCCGCGCGAGGGCCTGCCTTCCGGCCACATGCCCGGCAGCTTCAACCTGCCCCACGGCCGCCTCGTGAAGGACGGGCGGCTGGTGTCGCCGGAGGAGATCCGCATGGTGGTCGAAGCCTCCGGGCTCGACCTGTCCCGTCCAGTCATCACCTCGTGCGGATCCGGCGTATCGGCAGCCATCCTGTGGGTGGCGCTTGAGCTGATCGGCAAGACGCCGCTCGCCCTCTATGACGGCTCGTGGACCGAGTGGGGCGCCAGCGGCAAGGAGATCGCGGTCGGCTGACGGGCCGGTCTTCGCACCTCAAGACCATCACGCTCCTGCCGATCAGATCGCGATGCGATCTGATCGGACTGCGTCAGGCCACGCTGCTGGCGGCGGCCCGTTGCGCGGCCTTGCGCCGTTCCAGGCGCTTTTCCCACTCGATGGCATGACCGACGATGGTGGGCAGATGGTCGAGGGTCGGTTCCCAACCGAGTTCGGCGCGAACGCGGTCGGCCCTGGCCACCAGGCAAGCCGGATCTCCCGGCCGACGCGGCGAGAGCGTCACCGGAAAGTCGATGCCGGACACCTCCTTCACCACGTCCACCACCTCCTTCACGGAATAGCCGCGGCCGTAGCCGCAATTCACCTTCAGGCTCCCGCCGCCGGCCCGCAGGCGCTCCAGCGCCGCCACATGGGCCCGGGCGAGATCGGTGACGTGGATATAGTCGCGGATGCAGGTGCCATCCCGCGTGGGATAGTCGGTGCCGTAGATCTCAAGGCCCGGCCTTGCCCCCGCCGCCACCTGACTCGCGATCTTGATGAGGTGGGTGGCGACGCGGGACGACTGGCCCGAGCGCCCCAGCGGATCGGCGCCGGCCACGTTGAAATAGCGCAGCGCCGTGTAGACGAGGCCGTGGGCGCGGGCCGCGTCCTCCAGCATCCATTCGCTCGCCAGCTTGGAGCGGCCGTAGGGATTGATCGGGACGGTGGGCTCGTCCTCGCCGATGATGTCCACCACCGGCTCACCGTAGACCGAGGCGGAGGAGGAAAAAATCACCCGCGTCACCCCGGCCTCGATCGCGGTCTGGATCAGGGTGCGGGTCTTCACGATGTTGCCGAAATAATAGCCGAGCGGGTCCGCTACCGATTCCGCCACCAGGCTCCGGGCCGCGAAATGGATGATCTCGGTGATGCCGCGCTCTTCCAGCAGGCGCCGCATGAAAACAGCGTCGCCCACGTCACCCACCACCAGGTCGATCGCTTCCGGCACGGCCCAGTCGAAGCCGGTGGAGAGGTCGTCCAGCACGGTGACGCTTTCCCCGCGCCCGACCAGCTCGAGAACAGCATGGCTTCCGATATAGCCGGCACCGCCGGTCACAAGCACTGACATTAAGGTTGCCGCCCCAACATTCAAACAAGAGACACGCCGCCGCGTCCCGCTCCGCCACAGCCAGGCGGTGGACGAAATACCATTGCGATAACCACTCCGGTAGCCGCGCCCCTTCCAGCCACCGAAAGAAGAGAAAGTAAGGGGTCAGGACGGAGCGGAGCGGGTCCTTGTGAGCACCATGAGCGACCAGCCGCCCACGAGGCGCACGATGGCATCTGGCGCAAGCCCGAAGGCCACCTTGCGCGGGAACGCCGCGAGCCGCTTCTTCAGGGTCTTGCCGGCCTGGTCGATGGCCCAGGGCGTATAGAAATGGTCGATCACCTCAAGCCCGCATTCATCCAGCAGGGAGAGCGCCGTGGCCTTGGTGAAATAATGCAGGTGGCCGATATGGTTGCGCGCATCCTCGATAACCCACCCGCGCGCCACCGCCAGTGCGTTCATGTCGAGCGGGATATGCAGCACCTGGTGGGTTGAGATGCGACCCATGGACCGGGCGAAGGCGAACGGGTCCTCCACGTGCTCGATCACGTCGATGGCCATGCTCACGTCGTAGTGTCGTCCGCCGTCGAACGGGCTGCCCTGGGTGTAGGTGAGGTTGGGCGCCTGCCGCTGCTGGCATATGGCGAAGGCGTGGGGCGAGATTTCAAAGCCGTCCACCGTCGCATCCGGAAGATGGCGCGCCATGAGCTCGACGATGCCTCCTGCGCCGCAGCCGATCTCGCACAGGGACGCGGGCCGGATGGAATTGCGATCGAGGATATTGGAGATATGCGCGAACTTCCACGCGCTGTCGTCCTGGTGCCAATCGGAATTGGCGGAAATGTAGCGCTCGTCGAGATAACGGCTGAGATTTCCCGCTTCGTTCAGAGTCATGTACGGCTCTTTCCAACGGAGGCGCCAGCTTGGTCGTTGTCACTCTACCTGCAATTGCAGACCTAAGGGAAGCCCGAAAAGTTGGCGTTTGCTGATAGTTCCCGCACCTGCGAGAAGGCTCGAAAGTTCATATCGCACATGCTAACCTGGAGATGCAGCGCCACGTTGTCGGGCACGGACCAGCGGTGTGGCGCGCGGGGCATTATGTTACTATCATACCATAAGCACAAAGTCTTGGTCAAGCTGCGAGCTTCTGCGACTGGCCACCCGGACGGCGTGGCAATCGACCCGACCCGCCAGTGCCAGGCCCGGCGGACCGCAGAAACGGATGGCGGATGAAACCCACCTATCTCGTCAACGTGCAGATCCTGCGCTTCTTCGCGGCCGCTCTGGTGGTGTTCGCCCATGTGGGCGTGGAAGTCGGCAACGTCGCCGCACGCACCGGACGCTCGTTTGACGAGATCGGCCTCATCGACTGGGGCCTTGGCGTCGATATCTTCTTCGTCATCAGCGGCTTCATCATGTACTACATGATGCACGACCGCTTCGGCGCCTCCGGCGCCCCCGTGGACTTCCTGCGCCGGCGGCTCATCCGCATCGTGCCGCTCTACTGGATCTGCACCTCCCTGATGCTGGCCGCGCTGCTGGCGGCGCCGCAGCTCATCAACAACAACGGGCTCGACCTGAAGCACGTCGTCGCGTCCTACACCTTCATCCCTTGGCCGCGCGCCGATGGGGAGCTGTTTCCCATCCTGTCCCTGGGCTGGACGCTCAATTACGAGATGCTGTTCTACGCCCTGTTCGCGGTGGCGCTGCTGCTGCCCCGCCGGGCCGGGCTCACGGCGCTGGGCGCCATGTTCCTCTTTCTCATCCTCGCCGCGCTCCTCGCGCCGGACCGCCTCTTCCTGCTGAAATTCTGGGGCAATCCCATCATCGGCGAGTTCCTGCTGGGCACCTGCGTGGCCGCGCTCTTTATCAATGGCCGCCGCCTCTCCGGCACCGTCGCCCTGGCCCTGGTGGTGGCAGGTATCGCCCTCGCCCTGGCCTTCTTCCAGACCTCCGCCTACGAGCACGTCTGGCGCCTCGTCACCGGCGGCATTCCGGCGGCGCTCATCGTCGCCGCGGCCGTGCTCGGCCCGGCCCTGCGCGAGAACGGGCTGGCGCGGGCACTGGCGCTGGGGGGCGACGCCTCCTACGCGCTCTATCTGACCCACCCGTTCACCATCAAGCTGTTCGGCGTGGCGGGGGCCAAGGTGGGCCTGCCGCTGGTCGCCATCTACGCCATCGGCTTCGTGCTGACGGTGCTGGTGTCGGTGGCCGTCCACCTGTGGGCGGAAAAGCCCATCGGCCAGTGGCTGGTGCGCAAGACCGCAAGCCCCAAGCGCGCCGTCCGCGCCGCCTCCTGAGGCGGCGCGCGGCTGTCGGGGACAACCACCGGGCGGGATTTCCAGAAGCTCCGAGCTTGAGCTAGGCTCCCGGCGCAGCCTTCGCCACGAGGGTTGGGCCGAGGGGGTCTGGCCGAGGGGGGCTTGCTTGCGTCGCCGCCGCATCTGGATCATCGTGCTCTTGGCCGTGGCTGCGGTGCTGCTCGCGCGGCTGTTCGTGGTCGCTCGCGACCTGCCCGGAACCATCACGGCGGCGCATTTCGAGACCCTGCGGGCCGACCAGCCGCGCATGCGCGCCTTCCTGAACCGCATGCCCAAGGGCGGCGACCTGCACACCCATCTGTCGGGCGCGGTCTATGCGGAGCGCTTTCTCGCCTGGGCGGTGAGCGATGGCCAGTGCTTCCGCCGCGCCGACATGACCCTCCTGCCCCGGCCCGATGGCACCGCACCCGAGCAGCCGTGCGGGACGGACCCTGCCGTGGTGCCGCTGGCGGATGCCGTGTCCGGCCCGAAGGGGCAGACCACCTACGATCTCATCCTCAATGCCCTCTCCACCCGCTGGTTCCTGCCGACCCTTCCGGTGCCCTCCGGCCACGACCAGTTCTTCGCCACCTTCGGCAAGTTCAACGCCGCCACCGGCGGGGCCGACTGGGACCAGACCGCCCGCCGCATGGCGGAGATGGTGGTGGACCAACTGAAGCAATACGACGCCTCCAACGTCCAATACGTGGAATTCATGGTCACCTTCTTCGAGGGGGCCGAGCGCGAGCGGATGACGCAGGCCATCGGCGCGGTTGGCGAGCCGGCCGCCATGCTGGCGACGCTCAAGCGCAATGGCCTTGACGAGGTGGTGGCGACAAAGGCGCGGCAGGTGGCCGCCATCGTCGCCCACATCGAGGCCCTGCGCGACTGCGCGGGCGATGCCACCCGCCCCGGCTGTGGCGTCACCTTCCGCTTCATCGCGCAGGTGAACCGCAACAGCGCGCCGGCCTCGGTCTTCGCCCAGACCGCGCTGGCGGCTGGCCTGGTGCGGGCGGCACCCGGCATGGTGGTGGGGCTGAACTATGTGGGGCCGGAGGACTACCGGGTCTCCCTGCGCGATTACCGCACCCACATGAAATGGATCGGCTTCCTCACCGGCGCCGACGTGCCGGTGGCGCTGCATGCGGGCGAGCTGTGGCTCGGGCTGGTCCCGCCAGACGACCTCGACTTCCATATCCGCGAGGCGGTGGAAATTGCCGGCGCCCGGCGCATCGGCCACGGCACGGCGGTGGGTTTCGAGCGCAACATGGATGGCCTGCTCGCCGAGATGCGCCGGCGCGGGGTCACCATTGAGATCGCGCTCACCTCCAGCGACGTGATCCTCGGCGTGCGCGGCAGGGCGCACCCCATCGTCACCTATCTCAACGCCGGCGTGCCGGTGACGCTGGCCACCGACGACGCCGGCGTGTCACGCATCGACCTCACCAACGAGTATTTCCGCGCCGCACGCGACCATGGGCTGGGCTACGCCCGGTTGAAGGCCATCGCCCACACGGCCCTGACCCATTCCTTCCTGACCGAAGCGGAGAAGGACCGCGAGGGCGCCCGCCTCGACCGGGCGTTCGCCGATTTCGAACAGAGCGTGAGGGAGGAGCAGCCGGCCTCGGCCCAGCTTGTGGCGGTGCTACAGGCGCTGCTCCCCCTGCCCTTGCCCCGGTTGCGTTGAGCCCCATGGATCAGGTGCGGTAGCCTTCCTCGGCCAGCACCTGCCTCACCACCGGCCGCGCCCGCACCCGCTGGTAGTGGGCGAGCACGCGCGGCGGCATGGGAATGCCGGTCTTTTCCGCCCAGAACTCGTTATAGAACAACGCCGCGTCGGCAATGGAGAACGCCGGTCCAACCGCATAGCCCTCGGCCGGCAGGCGCTTCTCCAACACGGCGAAGGCCTGCTCCACGATCTCCCGGCCGTGGGAGGTCACGTCGTCCTTCAGTTGCTGTCCGGGCTTCGCTCCGCCCGACGATATGTAGCGTTCGGACGTGAAGATGCGGGTGAAGCCCTCGCCATGCAGCTGGATTAGCGCGAATTCCAGCAGGTCCACCGCTTGCGCCGCCAGCGCGGGATCGTCCGGCAGGAGCTTGGCGCGCGGGTAGGTCTGCGCCAGCCACAGTGCGATGGACTTGAAATCGGTGAGGGCGGTGCCGTCATCGAGCACGAGGCTGGGGATCGTGCCCCTCGGATTGATCTTGAGATACTCCGGCCGCAGGTGGTCACCCGCCGGAATGTTGATGACCCAGACCTCGAACGGCAATTCCAGCGTTTCGAGCAGGATGTGGATGCCGGTCGAACACGAACCCGGCGTCATGTAGAATTTCAGTGCCATGGCGCGCGCCAAGCAAGAACGCCGCCATGACCGAATCCCGACACTGTTCCGCGCTGAACGACGCGGCCGCCGGCCCCCGTGGCGGCAGCGACGGACCTTTGGCCGTTGATTTTGGTCAAGGCTCATCAGCCGGCTAAGTCGGAGACTGAAAACCAGAAGTTGCGTTTTGCGCAATGGCTTGTCCTGCGCTGCCGCATCACCTTGGGGGGAGACAAAAGATATGGCGAGCAAGGAAAAACCCACCCTCCAAGCCATCGACGACGAGAGCGCGCCCGCCCGGATGCCGGCCGCCGTCGAAGCCAGCCTCGCCGAGGAACGGCGCGAGGCGGCGCAGGAAGCGGAACTGTCGGCCGTGGCGGCCATCGCCTTGGAGAACCCTGCGGACGGCGCACTGAACTCCGGCATCGAGGCGATCATCGCGGGTGCCGCGCCCGACGATGCGGTGCGCCTGCGCAAATCCCTGGGCCTGCCGAAGCCGGACGGCCACACCCGGGTGACCAGCGACGAACTGGCCGACGACTGGCGCCTGGGCGGCTACCCGTTCAAGTACAAGATGCTGCGGCGCGACTACGAGCGCGAGAAGTTCATCCTGCAGACCGAGCTTCTCAAACTCCAGTCCTGGGTCAAGGACGCCCAGCAGCGCGTCATCATCCTGTTCGAGGGGCGCGATGCCGCCGGCAAGGGCGGTGCCATCAAGCGCTTCATGGAGCATCTCAACCCCCGCGGCGCACGGGTGGTCGCTTTGGAAAAGCCGAGCGATGTGGAGCGCGGCCAGTGGTATTTCCAGCGCTATGTGGAGCACCTGCCCACGCGGGGCGAGATCGTGCTGTTCGACCGCAGCTGGTACAACCGCGCCGGCGTCGAACGCGTCATGGGCTTCTGCTCGGACGAGGAATACCGCGAATTCCTGCGCCAGGCGCCGGAGTTCGAGCGCAACCTGGTGCGCAGCGGCATCCACCTGATCAAGTTCTGGTTCTCCGTGAGCCGCGATGAGCAGCGACGCCGCTTCAAGGAGCGCAAGGTCCACCCGCTCAAGCAATGGAAGCTGTCCCCGGTGGACCTCGCCTCCCTCGACAAGTGGGAGGACTACACCCGCGCCAAAGAAGCCATGTTCTTCCACACCGACACGGCGGATTCGCCCTGGACGGTCATCAAGTCCGACGACAAGAAGCGCGCGCGCCTGAACGCCATGCGCTACGTGCTGCATTCCCTGCCCTACAAGGACAAGGCCCCGGCGCGGATCGGCATGGTCGACAATCTGCTGGTGGGCCGCGCCAACACCATCCACGAGCGCGGCGAATTCACCTTCACCTCGTCCCGCTGACTTTGAAGATGGTCGGCCGCATCAGCCCCTGCGGCCACGTAGCGCTCGGCCCACCTTCTGCGCCACCTCGCGCAGCTCGGTGATGCCGAGCGCCCACGCCGCCACCGCATAGACCCCGATGCCGGCAAGGCACAGCACCGCCCCGCGGACCAGAATGGCGATCACGCCGTTGCCCGGCAGGATTGCCACGAGGCCCATGCGCAGCGCCAGGCCAACCCCGATAGCAACCACCGCCGCGAGGCTGAGCCGCCAGACCCCGGAGAGCATGCCCGGCCCGGCCGAAAGCACCGCCCCCCGCGCCGCCGCCTCCTTCTCGAACCGCCGCCGCTGCAGCCAGCCCAAGAGGAAGACATAGGCGAGGATCGCGGTGGAGCTGGCCACCGCCAGACCTTCCGCGCCGAAGCGCTCGCGCAGCACCACATAGAAAGGGATCATGGCGAAGGTGACGGCCGTGCCCACCAAAGTCGGCAGCCATGTGGAGCCGAGCGCGTAGAAGCCCCGGCTGATCACGCTCTGCGCCGCCCAGCCGCCGATGCCGATGGTGAGCAGCGCCAGGATCCGCGAGGTCTCCAGCGCATCCGCCGCGGTGAAGCGGGAGCCGAACATGCCCCAGATGAGATAGACCGCCTCATAGCCCGCGACCGTGAGGCACACGCCGGCCGCGAGGATCGCCACCAGCATCAGCCGGATGGCACGGGACAGCACGCCATAGGCCTCCACCACCTCTCCCGCCGCGACGAGGCGGCTGATGGTGGGATAGGAGGCGACGCCGAGCGCCATGCCGAAGATGCCGATGGGCACCTTCATCAGCGTGCGGCCGTATTGCAGCTGTGCCAGCGCGCCGGCGGCGAGGAAGGAGGCCTGGTTCTTGATGATCCATTCGTCCACCACCACGATGGAGAAGCCGATCATGATGGGCAGCGACAGCAGCAGGTAGCGGTGCAGGTCCGCGCTGCGCAGCGACAGCGCTGCATGCCAGCGCATGTGCGTCCTGAGGCAACCGAACAGGGGCAAGGCAAAGGGGCCGAGGATGGAGCCCGCGAGCACGCCCCAGGCGAAGCCCTCCGCGCCCAACTCCGGATAATAGGCGCCGACGAGGCCGCCGAGGATGATGCAGGCCGAATAGATCAGCGGCGCCAGCGCCGGCAGGGCATGGCGGTCCTGCGCCATCAGCGCCGCCGAGAGCAGGCCGCCGAGAATATGGAAGAACTGCGCCGGCAGGATGATGCGCATGAGGCGCACCAGCTCGTCCACCTCCGCCGCGTCGGTGAAGCCCGGCGCCACGAGGGTGGCGAGCGGCCGGGCGAAGATCATCATCAGCGCGATGGCCAGCGAGCCCACCACGACGATGAAATTAGCGATGACGCTGAAGGCTTCCCAGCCGCGCCTCGTGTCCCCCGCCTCCAGATATTTGACGAAGATGGGGATGAATACGATGGACAGCGCGCCGGCGGCCAACAGGTAGTTCAGGAAATCCGGCAGGGTGAAGGAAGCGAAGTAGAGGTCCGCCTGCCGGCTCGCTCCCAGGGTGCGGCCGATGATCTGCTCGCGCACCAGCCCGAGGATGCGGCTGAGGAAGATCGAGATGCCCCAGATCGCCGAGGCGATACCGATGGTTCGGGCCTGGCTCGAACGCCTGCTCGGTTCCTGCCCAGGTTCCTTGTTCGACCCGTTGGGCGACATCCCGCTCCCGTTCAAGTCCTGCTCCTTCTGCGCCGCGACGGACGACCCCTGCCCTTCTCGGCATCCTTGAGCGGGTTCGCAAGCCCCACTGCTCGCGGATGATGCGGCTGACCGCCGCCCGCGGCGCACGATGGCACCGGCTCCGACCTCCGTCGCGGTTCACGCCGGCCGGCCGCATGCTATCCCATCCGGCGAGGGGCTGAGCCGGCCGGTCCGGCCCGCGCGGGCAGCAGGAGAGGAACATGCGCGCAATGCTGACAGCGAAATCCCTTGCCGTAGCGACCGCCGCCGCGCTCCTCGGATTGGCCCCGGCCCATGCCAACGACGACGTGCTGAAACGCATCGCAGATCCGGCGGGCCAGGTACTCCAGACAATCGACTACGCCAACACGCGCTATTCCCGCCTCGACCAGATCAACGCAGGCAACGTGGGCAAGCTGGCGGTGGCCTGGACCTTCTCCACCGGCGTGCTGCGCGGCCACGAAGGCAGCCCGCTGGTGGTGGACGGGGTGATGTATGTCCACACCCCCTTCCCCAACATCGTCTACGCGCTGGATCTCGATCACGACGGCCGCATCCTGTGGAAGTACGAGCCCAAGCAGGACCGCACCGTCACCGCCATCATGTGCTGCGACCTGATCAACCGCGGCCTCGCCTATGCCGAGGGCATGGTGTTCCTGCACCAGGCCGACACCACCATCGTCGCGCTCGACGCCAAAACCGGCGCGGTGCGGTGGAAGGTGGCCAACGGCGATCCGAAAAAGGGGGAATCCAGCACCGCCACCGTCATGCCGGTGAAGGACAAGCTGATCGTCGGCATCGCCGGCGCCGAGTTCGGCGCGCGCGGGCACATCAGCGCCTACAACCTGAAGGACGGCACCCTCGCCTGGCGGGCCTACAGCACCGGCCCCGACGCCGAGATGCTGCTGGATCCGCGCAAGACCACCGAGCTGGGCAAGCCGGTGGGCGCCGATTCCTCGCTGAAGAGCTGGCAGGGCGACCAATGGAAGATCGGCGGTGGCGCCCCGTGGGGCTGGTTCGCCTACGACCCGAAGCTCAACCTCGTCTATTACGGCAGCGCCAATCCCTCCACCTGGAACCCGTCTCAGCGCCCCGGCGACAACAAATGGTCCGACACCATCTTCGCCCGCGATGCCGACACCGGCGTCGCCCGCTGGGTCTACCAGATGACGCCCCACGACCAGTGGGACTTCGACGGCGTCAACGAGATGATCCTCACCGACCAGATGGTGGACGGCCAAGCGCGCGCGCTGCTCACCCATTTCGACCGCAACGGCTTCGCCTACACAATCGACCGCGCCACCGGCGCACTGCTTGGGGCGGAAAAGTTCGACCCGACCGTCAACTGGGCCGCCGGCATCGACATGGACCCGGCGAGCCCTACCTACGGCCGACCCCTCCTTGATCCGGCCCACGGCACCGAGGCGAAAGGCGAGGACGAAACCTACACCGGCATCTGCCCCGCCGCCCTCGGCGCCAAGAACCAGCAGCCGGCGGCCTATTCCCCGAAGACCGGCCTGTTCTACGTGCCCACCAACCATTTGTGCATGGACTACGAACCGTTCCACGTGGACTACACCCCCGGCCAGCCCTATGTGGGGGCGACGCTCACCATGTATCCAGCCCCCGGCGGCGACGGGCGGACGGGCAATTTCATCGCCTGGGACAATGTGAAGGGCCGCATCGCCTGGTCCGTGCCGGAGCTTTTCTCGGTCTGGTCGGGCGCCCTCGCCACCGCCGGCGGCGTGGTGTTCTACGGCACGCTGGAGGGCTACCTGAAGGCCGTGGACGCGGCGACCGGCAAGGAGCTCTACCGCTTCAAGACGCCGTCCGGCATCGTCGGCAACGTCATGACCTACACCCATCGCGGCCGGCAATATGTGGCGGTGCTGTCCGGGATCGGCGGCTGGGCCGGCATCGGCCTCGCCGCTGGCCTCGCCGACCCCGACGCCGGCTCCGGCGCCAAGGACGCCTACGCCGCCCTCGACCGCTACACGGCGCTCGGCGGCCAGCTCACCGTCTTCGCGCTGCCTGAGGGGTTTTAGGATCGCGGCAGGCGTCCTCCTGTTCGATGGGGCGGCCAAGGCGCAGGGCAAGACGCGTTCGGATTTCATCCTCTAAGCCGCTCGCCGCGCCGCCGAGCCTCGACGAGTGGCGGAAGCGCCGTTCGCTGACCAACCAGAGGCGGGGGCGTCGCGCACTATGTGCTGACCGCGGACAACCGTGTTCTGCCGCATGGCCGCCGCTTCCGGATGCTGGCCATCGTGGACGACTGCATTGCCGATCCTCAAAAGCGGACATGCTTTCATAGTGGCCCATTGGCCTGCTGCCGGTTTCGTGGACACCGAGATAAGGTGTTCAACGGGACTGGAGAGCGGAAATGCAGTGACCTGAGACCGTTTTTTCCTCCGGCTTAGGAGAGAGTCCGAGGGCTGATTTGGCCTCAGGCGGCCTGGATTTCCAGTGCGATTGTTGCGGCGAACTCGGCGGGGGATCGATTGCCGAGAGCTGAATGAGGGCGGTTCAGGTTGTAGTCCTCCTTCCATGAGGCGATTGCGGAACGGGCCTGGCCCAAGCTCGTGAATAGGGTCTCGTTCAGGCACTCGTCCCGGAAGCGGCCGTTGAAGCTCTCGACGAAGCCGCTCTGCATGGGCTTGCCGGGAGCGATGTAGTGCCATTCGACGCCGGTCTGCTGGCACCATTTGAGAATTGCCATCGAAGTCAGCTCCGTGCCGTTGTCGGAAACGATGGTTGCAGGCCTGCCTCGAATGGCGAGCAGCGCGTCGAGCTCGCGCGTCACCCGAAGGCCCGAGAGCGAGGTGTCGGCCACCAGCGCCAGACACTCCCGGCTGAAGTGGCTTCGCCGAACGTTGTTTCGTCGACGACGGCCAGCACCCGGAAGCGCCGACCGTCCGTGAAGGCATCCGACACGAAATCGAGGCTCCAGCGGACGTTGACCCGATCCGGCACCAGGATGGGGCGCCTCGTGCCGAGCGCTCGCTTGCGTCCCCCGCGCCGGCGAACCTGAAGCTTCTCTTCCCGATACAGCCGGCGCAGCTTCTTCTGGTTCATGACGATGCCCTGGCGCCTCAGCATGATGTGGATGCGCCGATAGCCGAAGCGGCGGCGTTCGCCGGCCACGGCCCGCATGGCCTCCCTCAGGGGTGCATCGTCGGGACGCACACTTCGGTAGCGCACGCTGGTGCGATCGACGCCCAGCGCCTGGCACGCCCGACGCTGGCTCACCCCGTGCGCCGCACAGGTATGAGCCACGGCTTTGCGCCTGGCATCCGGCGTCACCATTTTTTTTGAGCTGACATCCCTCAGGATCGCGTTGTCGAGCATTTGCTCGGCCAGCAGCTTCTTCAGCCGCGTATTCTCCTCCTCAAGCGCCTTCAGCCGGCGGGCATCGGACACATCCATGCCCCCGTACTTGGCCTTGAACTTGTAGAAGGTCGCCGAGGAGATGCCGTGCTTGCGGCAGACCTCAGCGGTCTTCGCGCCCGCCTCCTGCTCCTTCAGCATCCCAATGATCTGTTCCTCTGTGAACCGTGAGGCTCGCATCGTCCGTCTCCATGATCGACGGACTCTACCTAAATCTGGAGGAGGATCAGGGGCTCAGGTCAGAGCGCCACCGGTCTTTACAATGCACGCGGCGTTCACTGGCGCGGTGAAGGCGGCGGTCAGGAACGCGAGCTGGCGGATAAGTACCGCAAATGGGCCGAGGCAATCCAGTTCAGCCATCCGTTCGTGTCGTCGACATTGGTGATGGGGATGGTGAACACCTACCAACACGAAGCCGACCGGGAAGACAATGAAGCGGGTATCCGTCGACGCCTCCGTCCCTGACGTAATATGCCAGTTGACGTTGCCAGACATCGTCCTCAATTGGGCGGACCTGAGGGCCGCAAAGGGGCCACTTCCGATCTTACATTTCATAAGCGATTTGTCTGCTTCTGGCTAGATCTGCCCAATAGCGGACGGGCTGGCGCCGGCCCCAAACCAGCCATTCGTCGTCGCCGCAGCCAACTTCCGCTCCTAACGCGCCACATCATAAGACCCTCACTCCCCCATCGCACCAATGAGGTTTGCGTCAGCCGGCCGCAGCGGCTCGCACACCAGCAGGTCGAGCGAGCCGAAGAAGGACGGGCCCATAGGGTTGATGATCGAGAAGTCCCAATCGAGCAGGCCCCGCTCGGAAACGTGCTGCAGCGTCGCCGGATTGGCGGCCGCCGCCGTTGTGATCTCGATCACCACGCCGCCGAGCGCGCGGATGTCGCGGCCGACGGCGACGATTGCGGGATTGCGCCGCTGCTGGGCGCGGACATCGGCCTTGAGTTTCTTGGGGTTGAAGACCACAGGGGGGCCCGCGAAGGCCATGGGATGGCTCAGGATCATTTGGCGCGTACTCTCAGATAGAAGCTATCTAGGGCTGTAATGATCAGGCGGCGAACCGCGCGCTTCCGATTCTGCCTGAGCTGCAAGCCGTGATCGACGGGACCCCGACCGGGAACATGACGTTCCTTATCACCGAGTTCGGCAGCCCCTTTACGCCCGACGGCTTCGGCAACTGGTTCCGAGACCGCTGCGACAAGGCCGGGCTCCCCCACTGCTCCGCGCATGGGTTGCGCAAGGCCGGCGCCACCATCGCTGCCGAGAACGGCGCGACCGAGCACCAGCTGATGGCTCTGTATGGCTGGGAGAGCCCGAAGCAGGCCGCCGTCTACACCCGCAAGGCGAACCGGAAACGCCTATCGGGTGACGCGATGCACCTGGTGGTGCCGTCCAAAAAGTGAACATCGCTTTCCCACTTTTTCTTCCCCACCGTATCCGGTGGGAAAGAAATCGCAGAAAACACAGCGATTTCAACATTTTAGGAAACGAGTGGTGCCCAGGGACGAGCCCCAAGTGGCACCACATTCCAAGGGGGTTACGGGCGAGTGGGACGAAAAAACGTCCTCTGACCCGCAAAGCTTTTCCGATGGGACTGTCCCACCGGAAGAGTGAGGGAAATGGCCGACCTTGCCGATCTGACCCGACCGAAAAGAGAGTCCGCCAAACGCCTCTGTAGCGGCCCGGTAGCACCGAGCCTCGCTGCCGAGGCTCGCGCCATCGCGTCCGCCGTGCGCCGCATCGGCCGCGGGCGCGGGGCATCGCCTGAGTCCATGCTCATTCAAAAGCACGATGCCGCCGACCGCTTGCTCGCGCTGGCCAGTCGGCTGGAGGTCGCACGATGACGGAGGTCACCGAAGGCCACCGCCGCATCGCTCAACTGCTCAACGAAGCGACCGCTCCGGCCACCAAGCGCCGGCGGGCGCGCTTCGATGCGGCCCGCCCTTGGCTGTTGGACTGCACGCTGGACGAGAAGGGCCGTCCGCTTTCGAACCTTGCAAACACGCTCCACGGCCTCCGCTGCGACGACGCGCTGGCCAAACTCGTGAGCTACGATGAAATGGCGTCGGCTGTGATGCTCAACGCGCCTATCCCCCTCGCGGCCGACCCCCACGCCCTGCCGGACGACAATTTCCGGCCGCGCGAGCTCACCGACGCCGACCTGATCGGGCTTCAGGAATACCTGCAGCTCGTGGGACTGCCCCGGCTCGCGAAGGACACGCTCCACGACGCCGTGAACGCCAGGGCGCGCGAGGAGTCCTTCCATCCTGTGCGAGCCTACCTCCACGACCTGCACTGGGACGGCCATCCGCGCCTCAGCGACTGGCTCCATGCCTATCTCGGTTGCGAGCAAACCCGCTACGCCGCCGTCATTGGTCCCATGTTCATGACTTCGATGATCGCACGCGTCATGGAGCCGGGGTGCAAGGCCGACCATATGCTTGTCCTGGAAGGGCCGCAGGGCGCCATGAAGTCCACCGCCTGCCGCGTACTCGGTGGCGAGTGGTTCTCCGACAACATGCCGGATGTGTCAGGCGGCAAGGACGCCAGCCTACACCTGCGGGGAAAGTGGCTCATCGAAGTCGCGGAGATGTCCGCCATCAGCCGGCCGAAGATGCAGCGCTCAAAGCGTTCCTAACCCGGCCCGTGGAGCGCTTCCGCCCTCCCTACGGACGTGTGGAAATCACACTGCCGCGCCAATGCGTCTTCATCGGCACCACGAACAAGGCGACGTACCTGCGGGATGAGACGGGCGGCCGGCGCTACTGGCCCGTCAAGGTCGGGAAGATCGATCCCGACACGCTCGCCCGCGACCGCGACCAGCTCCTCGCCGAGGCGCTCCACCTCTACCGGGAAGGGCGACCGTGGTGGCCGAAGGCCGAATTCGAGCGCGAGTGCATCCAGCCCGAGCAGGACGAACGCTATGAGGCGGACGCCTGGGAAGGCCCCATCGGTAGCTGGTTGGTCGGCAAGCAGCGCGCGACGGTCTCGGAGGTCGCCACCTATGCCCTCTTCATCGAAACGGGGCGCATCGGCACCTCCGATCAGCGCCGCATCACGGCATGCCTCGGACGGCTGGGGTGGTCACCGGGGAAGCGAGGGACGGGTGGCGTGCGGTGGTACGTGCCAACGGCTGTCAGCGAGTGACGGAGTGACGGACTTTGACGCACTTTCCATATGAGCCCCATGCGTGCGCGCGCACATCCCTATTTATCCGTATCTGCGTCACTGTCTGTCACTGTGTCACTAACCTTTTAGGTTCAACGGGTTGGAGAGTGACGCACCGAGTGACGGACTTCAGGTGCGTCACTCGGCTTCCTCCGGCACCCAGCGGGACGGGCGGATGTGGCGACCGGGCCACATGCCCAGCCTCAATGCCCTTGGGTCCTTCCCCAGCAGGGGCGCACGGGGCCGCGGCCTCCCGAGATTTGGCGCGCTGAGGTCAATTTCATAGCTAAAGACTAATCACGACAATGGGTTAGATATGCAGCAGATGCATGGATCCGAGACCATCGAGGCGCCGACCAAGGTCCGGAAGGTGGCCTTCGCGCGGCTCGTGAACGTCTCGCCGGGCCGCGTCTCGCAGATGATCGCCGCCGGCCTGCCGGTGGAGGCGGACGGGCGGATCGACGTGGCGCGGGGCAAGCTCTGGATCCAGGGGAACGTCAGCCCGACCCGCTCGGCGGCGCAGGCGGCCCAAGGCGCCCTGCCCTTCGCTGCCGTGCCCGATGCCGCTGCCGAACGGCTCCGGCTGGTGAAGGAGCAGGCGGACCATGCCGCCCTGAAGAACGCCGCCCTCCGGCGCGAGATGGTGCCCGCCGCCGAGGTGGAGCGGGAGTGGGCTGGCGTGCTGCGCCAGGTTCGCGCCGGCATCCTCGCGGTGCCGTCGCGGCTGCGGCAGCTCCTGCCCGGCCTCACGCCCGCCGAGGTGGAGGCCATCGACGCCGAGCTGCGGCGCGTGCTGGAGGAGATGGCCGATGGCAAGTGAACTTCTCGCCGCCGTCCGCGCCGGCGCCCTGCGCTCGCTGGCGCCACCGCCGCGCCTCTCGCTGTCGGACTGGATCGAGCGGGAGATCCGCTTGCCGGCGGACGTGTCCGCCCTGCCCGGCGCCATCCGCCTCTACCCGTTCCAGCGCGGCATCGCCGACGCCATGTCCGATCCCGGCACCGAGCGCGTCACGGTCGTGAAGTCGGCCCGCGTTGGCTACACGACGCTGCTCGTCGGCCTGCTCGGTTCCCACGTCGTGAACGAACCCGCGCCGGTGCTCTTCGTGCTCCCCACGGAGGACGACTGCCGCACCTTCGTCGTCGGCAATGTCGAGCCCACCTTCGAGGCTTCCCCCAGCCTCGCGGGTGCCCTCGCCGGCGACCATGGCGCGGCGGATCGGAACACCCTGCTCTCGCGCCGCTTCCCCGGCGGCTCGCTGAAGGTGGTGGCCGCCAAGGCGCCGCGGAACCTGCGCGCGCACAACACGCGCATCCTCATCGTCGACGAGGCGGACGGCATGGAGATGACTGCCGAGGGCTCGCCCATCGCCCTCGCCGAGAAACGCACCCTGTCCTTCCCCGACCGCAAGATCATCGTCGGGAGCACGCCCATTTTCGAGGACTCGAGCCACGTCCTCGGCGCCTATGCCCGCTCCGACAGGCGCGTGTTCGAGGTACCCTGCCCCCATTGCGGCGAGTTTCATGAGGTGCGGTGGGCGGACATCCATTGGCCGGAGGGGAAGCCGGAGGCAGCGCACTGGTGCTGCCCTGGCTGCGGCTGCGCGGTGGAGGAGCGACAGAAGCCCGGCATAGTCGCCGCCGGCCGCTGGCGGGCCACGGCGCCGGAGGTGAAGGGCCACGCCGGCTTCCGCATCAACGCCCTCGTCTCGCCGCTGGCGAATGCCGCATGGGGCAAGCTGGCGGCGGAGTTTCTCGCGGCAAAGGACGACCCCGGCCTGCTCCAGACCTTCGTGAACACGGTGCTCGGCGAGGGCTGGCGCGAGGCGGGGGAGGAGATTGACGAGAACGCCCTCGCCGCCCGGGCGGAGCCCTTCTCGCTGGAGGCCCTGCCGCTGGAGGTGCTCGCCATCACCGCCGGGGTGGACGTGCAGCGCGACCGACTGGAGGTCACCTTCGTGGGCTGGGCGCGGGACGGCGCGGCCTGTGTGCTCGGCCACCGCGTGGTGTGGGGCCTGCCGGAGGAAAGCGAGACCTGGGCGGAGCTGGACGGGCTGCTGAAGGAACGCTTTCCGCATCCCCTCGGCGGGCGCCTGGGCGTGGATGCGGCGGCAGTCGATTCGTCGGACGGCGCCACCATGGCCCATGTCTACTCCTTCGCCTTCCCGCGAGCGGCGCGGAAGGTGCTCGCCATCAAGGGCGCGCCGGGGCAGCGGCCGTGGATCGAGAAATCAAAGGGGCGGCAGAAGGGCGGGTGGCTGTGGATCGTGGGCGTGGATGGCATCAAGAGCCACCTGGTGGCGCGCATCGCCCGCGGGCGGGCGCTGCGCTTCTCGCAGACGCTTCCGGCTGTCTGGTACGAACAGCTCGCCAGCGAGCGGGTGGTCGTGCGCTACACTCGTGGCCAGCCGCAGCGGCGGTTCGAGCGCATCCCCGGCCGGCGGGCCGAGGCACTCGATTGCGTGGTCTATGCCTTCGCCGCCCACCAGGTGCTGAATGTGAATTTCGACCTGCGGACGAGTGAAATGCGGCAGGTGACAGAGCAGATGAAACCGAAGCGGAAGGGCATCATTAAATCAAGATGGATAGAAAATATATAAAATATACCTCGTAAAGGCACAATACATGCGCCATCAGCATTGAATACCATCGGTCATAATCTCTTCAATAATCCGCACAGAATAGGAATGCAACTTCATTGGCATGCCACCTGTAAAATATTTTTTTACAAAAAAAGATAATGCATAACTTATTGATAAAATTCTACGTGAAAATAATTCTTCCTCGCTATCACACTCCCCATACGAAAGGTTTGATCTATATAAAAGCATGAACTCATCGTTGAGTATCCCATTTTTTATTATATTTAAATCATAAAGAAAATGAATTACGATTGCCTTAACTTCATCAAACTCGGAGTTTATGTCATTTTTTACATTATCATAGTAAACAATTTTATTAAGTATCTTCATATCATCAATATTCGACATACACAAAGCCAGCATCATCGAATAATACTTCAACCTGGAATTCCATATAATATGTAACGCATTTTCTTGTGAAAATAGATCGCCATTATCTAGTTTTATATTTATGTACTTTCTTTTATCTAAAGATAGATTCCATAGTGAAAATTTGTCAGCGGGTATGAATGCGTACGTACGCTCGGATCTGAAATCGTAGATACAGACGATGATTGGCTGAAGATGGCGACACCACCTTAATAGATGGTCCTTTTTTATTCTAATATTGATGAAACCATCTGAATTTATATTTAATGTTCGCCCCTTTACCTGAACTAGCATTGCAAAACTATCTAGCTTTCCTGCGAGATGTGTCTGAATAAGAAGATCTTCTCCGTAATCATTCCGAATCTCTTCTGTTAAAGCATTTGCATCGTGGAGAATTTTGCACACCTCCCGAACAGCTCGTTGAGATAGGATGTGAGATGAATGTACTGTCGGCATGTCGTTATACCATATGCAGGCTGGTTTATTTACTTCTGCGGCCACCTCAGCTTCGCCTTGTTAGCCTCACCCCAGGCCCACCGCCGTTCTCGGCGATGAATTCGGCGCCAGCCTCTTCGAGCGCGCGCTGGACCGCCTCAACGGTACGCGGCTTGAGCTCCTCACCCGCCTCCAAGCGCGAGATGGTATTCGTGGAGACCTGAGCACGCTGGGCCAAGTCCCGCACGCTCAAGCCTAGCCCGGCTCTCGCCATCTTGCATTGCTCTGGCGTCACCGCTTCACCCTCTCGATTTCGCATTGACGTTGCGATTTTTGCCCCCTAAA
Source organism: Xanthobacter versatilis (assembly GCF_043193975.1). Classification (NCBI taxonomy): domain Bacteria; kingdom Pseudomonadati; phylum Pseudomonadota; class Alphaproteobacteria; order Hyphomicrobiales; family Xanthobacteraceae; genus Xanthobacter; species Xanthobacter versatilis. The sequence goes on from NZ_JBAFVB010000002.1 coordinate 695,533, forward strand.
TATCGCAACACAGTTTCGATTTCGCATATACCACAGGAGCACGCGCATGAACATGCATGTCCGCGAACGGGAGAGGTGCGCCCGCGAGTTCACAATGGTGGAGACGAGCACCTTCCGCGACCGCCTCGAAGACGCCATCGAGACCCTCATCGCCCTGCTCGACGCCATCGACGGCGATGCAGACCTCGAACCGACCTTTGGCGATATCCCTGCAGGCGGAATGGACGAGGGCGAGGAAGACGACCCCGAGGAAGACGACGACACGAGCGAGCCCTCGCTGGGCTCCGTCGAGCTCTACCCCTCGCTTGCCCCTTGCTACCGGGGCCTCTGGAATCAACAGCGCTGGGGCCACAGCAGCCGATCCGACCGTGAATTGGACGCTGGCGACCAGCCTGAGCTGGACGAGGGCGAATCCGGCATCGCGGACCTCGACGCTTTGCTGCTGATCGAAGCCGCGATGCCTGCCCCGCCCTCCCTCTACTGATCTCGCTGCCCGGAGCATCGCCATGTCTGAAATTCTCACCCGCCGCCGCGGATTCCTGCGCGGCCTCCTATCGCTGCCGCTCATTGGCGGGGGCGTGACCCTCATCGGCACGCCCATCGCTGCGGCCGTCCCGGTCACCTCCGACTTGCTGGAGCACTATCAGGCTTTCCTGCTCGCCGAGGCGATCAGCGAACGCGACCTTCTCCGCCATCCGGAGCACCCTTACCTGCTCGAGCAGCGGCGGCAGTGGTGCCGAGAAATGCGCTGGTATCACGGGGCCGCCGCGCGCCCGGAAATCATGACGCACGTTCGCGCCGCGTCCGCGGGATCTCGTGCGGCGGTGGTGCTGGCGGCTGCGGGGCTTGCATGGCAGGTGTCGCTTGACACCGCCTCCTGGTTGCCCCAAGGTGTCAGCTGACACCATCAACATTCTCACATGAGCCAACCATGATCCTCCTCTCCCGCGCCCAGTATCTGCACCTCTCCGGAACGGAGTTGCAGGCGTACAAGAGCCTTCGCCGCCGCGATCAGGTCCCCTATTTCGCCCGCGGCGTCGTCCCGCTCACCAAGGTCTCCGAAGAGGAAGAAGCCGCGAAGGGTTATCTGCCCATCGAAGCGGTGATGCTCGCCCTCTCCAACGACCTGTGCGCGTTCGGAGGGCTCGACCGTTCCCTCTCCGCCCGCATCGTGCAGGGCTACCCCAATCTCCTCATCCCGGCGATTCGCCGCGCCGAGGCGGGCGAAGATGTCTGGTTCGCGCACATCGTGTGGCGCGAGGAGAAATGCCAGGCGGAAGGGCTCGACACCTGCGATGTCGGCACCGTGCCGGAAATTCTCAAGTTCATCGACGATCTGAAGTTCGACGATGACGGCTATCGCCCGCGCGCTGATGTCTATCGCATCACGCTCACCAGCGTCCTGCGCGCGGTCAATCAGGTGCGTTCCCGCGCTGAGGCTTCCGGCCTTCATCTCGGCCCCATCCTCTGGGAAGTGGCTAAGGACTGAACCCCATGGCCTGGCCCTTCATCTCCTTCCTTTCCGGCCGCATTGGCTCTGCGGCCGGCATCGGTGGGCGGCGCGAGGTGACGAGCGCGCCGCCCGCCACCCGTTCCTATGAAGGTGCCGGCGGGGGCCGTCGCTGGCGCGGCTTCGGGCCGACTCTGCCGCCGCTCGCGGCGCAGATTGCCGCCCGCGGCACCCTCGCCCAGCGCGCGCGCCACCTGGTCGCCAACAATCCCCTCGCCGCCAGCGCCGCCGACGCCTGGGGTTCCAACCTTGTGGGCACCGGCATCAAGCCGCAGTCCGCCCACCCCGACGCCAGCGTGCGGGCATGGCTGAACGCTGCGTGGGAGCGTTGGACCGACGTGGCCGACGCCGACGGCCTCGGCGACTTCTATGCCCTCCAAGCCCTCGCCGCCCACCGCATGGTGATAGATGGCGAATCCTTCGCCGCCATCGCCCATGCCGAAGATGGCGCGCCGCGCATCCGCGTCCTCGATGCCGAGCAGGTGGACGGCACCCTGCATCGCGACCTGGGCAACGGCGCCCGCATTGTCGCCGGCATCGAGACCGGTGCGACCGGCCGCCGCGTCGCCTTCCACGTCTTCCGCGACCGGCCCGGCCTGCCGCTGGCCACCTCGCTCGACACCCTGCGCATCCCGGCGGCAGACATGTGCCACATCTTCGCCCCCACCATGCCGGGGCAGCTCCGCGGCGTGTCGTGGTTCGCGCCGGTGCTACTGAAACTGGCCGACCTGGACTCGGCCATGGATGCGCAGCTCATGCGCCAGAAGGTGGCTGCCTTGCTCACGGGGTTCGTCACCGATCCCGACGGCCAGGCCGGCGGCTTCGAAGGTGAGCGCGACGGCGCCGGAAACCTCGAAGGCGGGCTTGAGCCGGGGACGCTGAAGGTGCTGGCGCCGGGCCAGGACATCCGTTTTTCTGATCCCGCCAAGGTGGGGGCAGAGGTGATCGACTTCCTCAAGATCAACGCCCGCGAGATCGCCTCCGGCCTTGGCCTCCCCTACGAGACGCTCACCGGCGACCTCTCCGGCACCAACTATTCCAGCATCCGCGCCGGCCTGGTGGCGTTCCGCCGCCGCGTCGAGGCGCTCCAGCACAATGTGCTGGTGTTCCAGATCTGCCGCCCCGTCTGGCGCCGGTTCGTCGCCGCCGAAATCCTCTCCGGCCGGCTCGCCGCCCCCGGCTTCGAGCGCGACCCCGAGCCCTTCCTCACTGCCCGCTGGATCACGCCGCGCCAGGACTGGGTGGACCCCGCCAAGGACGCCGCGGCCGAAGTCCTCGCCATTCAGAACGGCCTCATGTCCCGCCGCCAGGCCGTGGCCGGCCGCGGCTATGACCTCGAGCAGCTCGACGCGGAGATCGCCGCCGACAACGAGAACGCCGCCGCCCTGGGGCTCACCTTCGGCGGCACGGCGGCGCCGGCTTCGTCAGAGGAGGCGGCATGAAGAAGGACATCCTCGCCGCAGAATGGAGCGCCTTCTTCCGCGTGGCCCGGCCGCGCGCCATCCGCTGCTCGTGCGACGAGCTGCGCCGCCTCGCCATCGCCGCCCGCATGTGGGCCGACTGGTGTGACCGCCTCGCCGCCCACGGGGAGCCCTCCGCCGAATGAATGCCCCCGCCGAAATCATCACCCGCCGCGCGCCGCTGGCTGCCACCAGCTGGAACGCTGAGGCGCGCACCCTTGAGGTGACTTTCTCCACCGGCGCCGACGTGGAGCGTTTCGATGCCCGCGGCGCCTTCGGGGAGCGCCTCGCCTTGGATCAGGATTGGACCGCCTTCGCCGGCGCGCCGGTCCTGAACAGCCACCGCCGGGGCGACCTGACTGATGTGCTGGGCTCCGTCCAGAAAGCCTGGACGGTCGGCGGGAACCGAGAGGCCCGCGCCATCATCAAGTTGTCCCGGCGGGCGGATGTGGAGCCCATCATCCAGGACATTCTCGACGGCCACCTGCGCGGGGTATCCGTCGGCTACACTGTTCACGAATGGAAGGAGACCACCGAAGGCGGCCGGCGCGTGAAAACCGCGACCCGCTGGAGCCCCGTGGAACTTTCCATCGTCCCGATTCCCGCCGACCGCCAGGCCACCATCAGAGGTGACCATATGACGGCCTCCCCCGTGCCCGCCGCTCCGGCGAGCACCACCCCGCCCGCCGCGGCGGCCCCCACCCCCACGGCGCCCGCGGATCGGGCCGCCGTCAATGCGGAGATCCGTTCCATCGCCATCGTCGCCGGGCTCGATCAGGCCTGGACCGACGGCCAGATCGACGCCAACGCCACCACCGAGGCGGCACGCGCGGCCGCGTTCGAAGCCATGCGCACCCGCTCCGCTCCGGCCGGGCAGATCCGCAACGCCGTCGTGATCGGCACAGACCATACCGACCCCGCCGCCCGCGCGGCACACCTCGGTGAAGCGCTCTATCTGCGCCTGAATCCCGCGGCTGTGCCGAGCGAGCCGGCCCGCGCTTATCTGGGCCTCACCATCCCGGAAATGGCCCGCGACTGCCTGCGCACCCGCGGCATCGCCACCACCGGCCTGTCGGCCGGCGCGGTGATCGAGCGGGCGCTGCACTCCACGTCCGACTTTGCGCTGGCGCTCGGCGACACGGCCGGCCGCACGCTGCGCGAGACTTACAAGGCAGCGCCCTCCGGCATCCGCCAGGTCGGACGCCAGACCACCGCCCGTGACTTCCGCGCCAAGCATCGCCTGCAGCTTTCGGCGGCGCCGAATCTGGAGAAGGTCAACGAGGCTGGTGAGTTCAAGAGCGGCACCCTCGCCGAAACGAAGGAGTCGTACAAGATCGACACCTTCGGCCGGATCATCGGGCTCACCCGGCAGTCTTTGGTGAACGACGACCTCGGTGCCTTCTCCGACCTGTCCCGCCGCATGGGCCAGGCCGCCGCCGCGTTCGAGGCGCAGTTTCTCGCGGACGTGCTGGTCAGCAATGCCGGCGCCGGTCCGATCATGGCGGATGGCCTGGCGCTGTTCGCCGCCGCCCACGGCAACGTGGCGGCGCCCGTGGACTGGCTCGACGATTTGCTTGAGTCCGAGCTCAGTGGACTCGGCGAGGCCCGCTTCTTCATGCGGCGCCAGACCGGCATCGCAGGCGAGCTGATTTCGGTGACTCCCAAGTTCCTGCTGGTTCCGCCGGAACTTGAGACGAAGGCCGAGCAACTGCTTGCCGTCATCTCGGCCTCCTCAGTAGGCGCCGTGAACCCCTTCGGAGGCCGCCTCACCCCCATCGTCGAGCCGCGCCTCACCGCGGCGAAACGCTGGTATTTGGTCGCCGACCCCGCTGAAATCGATGGGCTTGAATACGCCTATCTCGAAGGCGAGCCCGGCCCGCAGATCGAGACCAAGACCGGCTTCGAAGTGGATGGCGTGCAGGTGAAAGTGCGCCTCGACTTTGGTGCCGGCTTTGTCGACTGGCGCGGCTGGGTCGTCAACCACGGCGTGGCCTGATCATGGCAAGCCTCTCCGACCTCCTCACCCGCCTTGAAGCCCTCCGCGCGACGCGCGCGGGGGGTGCCCTCAAGATCCGTGAGGGCGAACGCGAAGTGACCTACCGCAGCGACGCCGAGCTCGCCGGTGCCATCGCCGATATCGAACGCCAGATCGCAGCCCTCACCACGGGCCGCATCACAGCCGTCCGCCTGTTCTCGTCGAAAGGAGTCTGACTCGTGCGCAACTACGTGCAACCTGGTGACACCGTCACCTTCACCGCGCCGGCCGGGGGCCTCGCCTCCGGCGCCGGCGCCCTCATCGGCTCCCTGTTCGGCGTGGCCGCCGCCAGCGCCGCCGCCGGCGCCGATGTCGAACTGGTGACCCGCGGCGTTTTCGACTTGCCCAAAGCCGCCGGCATCGACTTCGCCGCCGGCGAGCGGGCGTATTGGTCCACCGCCGCCAAGGCCGTGACCGACGTGGCCGCCGGCAACACCCTCATCGGCGTCGCGACCCGCGCCACCGCCATCCCCGCCACCACTGTCCGCGTCCGCCTCAACGGCGTGGCGATCTGAGGGGGAGAGACCCATGCCCAAGCGACCCGCGCTCGTCTGTCAGGCCGATGTCACTCGCCTGCTCAAGGCCGCGCGGGCCGCGGGCTACCCGAATCCTCGCGTCGAAATCGAGCCGGGCGGCACGCTGGTGCTGGTCGCTGAGAACCCCGCGCCGCCGCCGGCGCCGGTCGTTCCCGACGACGAGGCGCCGAACCCCTGGGATGAAGCGGTCTGACATGCCGAGGCCCAACCCGCCCCATCTCTCCCGCGACAAGGATAGGCACGGCAACGTGCGCTGGTACGTGCGCCTGCCTGGAAAGCCGAAGGCGCGCATCCGGGCGGAGTACGGGACACCCGAGTTCTGGGCTGCCTATCGCGATGCCCTGGCGGGTATCCAGCCGGCGAAGACCGGCGCGCGGGAAGAAAAGATGCCAGCTTCGGCCGGCTCCCTGCGCTCCCTCTGCGAACGCTACTTCAAAAGCGCGGAGTTCCGTGGCCTCGACGAGACGACGCGCCGCGTCCGTCGCTCCATTCTTGACCGGCTTTGCCAGGAGGCCACGTCCTCCAGCAAGCTTTACGGGGATCTGCCCTTCCGCTCCATGCTGCCGCGCCATGTCCGCGGCATCCGCGACAAGAAGATGGACACGCCCGGCGCGGCCAATTCGATGGTGAAGGCACTGCGGCAGCTCTTTGCCTTCGCCGTCGACTGCGACCTCGCCGACACGAACCCGGCGAAGGAGGTGCCATATCTGCCTGCGGTGCGTCCGGATGGCATCCCCGCGTGGACGGCGGCGGACGTTGCGAAATTCGAGGCGGCCCACCCCGCCGGCTCCGTGGCGCGGCTTGCGCTGATGCTTTTCGTGGAATTTGGGCAGCGCATCTCCGACATTCACCGCCTTGGGCCGGAGATGGTGCAGGCGGGAAACATCACGTTCACGCAATGGAAGAATCGCCGGCGCAAACCGGTGACCCTGACGCTGCCGATCAGCCCCGAGCTTCAGGCGGTGCTGAAGACCCTGCCGCCTGAGCAAAAGACGTTCCTCGTGAACGACTGGGGCCGGCCCTTCGCTTCCACCGCGGCGTTCGGCAACAAATTCCGGGACTGGTGCAGCACCGCCGGCCTCGTCGGCCGCTCCGCCCACGGGCTCCGGAAATACTTCTCGGCGCACCTCGCTGAAAGCGGCGCCAGCGACCGGGAAATCATGGCCTTCACCGGCCATCGCACATCGAAGGAGGTGGACCGCTACACCCGTTCGGCGAGCCAGAAGCGACTGGCAAAGTCCGCCAAGCTCAAGCTAACGGCGAACGAGAATGTCCCACCGGTTTCGCCGGCCAACGAAAGTGGGACAAAAAGCCCAACTAAGTCTTTGTCGGAAAAGGCTTCCAAGGAAGTGATGGTGCCCAGGGACGGAGTCGAACCGCCGACACTGCGATTTTCAGTCGCATGCTCTACCAACTGAGCTACCTGGGCGTCCAATCGGCGGCAGCGCCGTTTGGAGCCGCGAGTGTATAGTCAGGAAGTCGGGACCTGTCCAGAGCCGCAGCGCCCGGCGTGTGCATCGCGTGGCCGACTGTGGAAAACCCGCCGGCAAAGTTTGGCAAAGCGGTCGGCCAGCCCAGCTCCAGCCTCGCTTTCCGCGTCCCATCGTCGAAGCCGGCCCAACGCCAGCAAGCGCGTGGGAGTGGCCGGCAGGGGCCACGCACCCGTTACGCGCGCAAACGGATTCGCAGTGCCTTCTCTTCAGGAAGCTGGCACAATGGAACTTTCAACTGGTGATGTCGCCTCGGGGTTCTGCCCGGAGGCTGGGCGGACGAGCGTACGGGGGAAAGCGTGGCCGAGAGGAAGCTGAAGGGGTCCGTGGAGGTCCAGCTACCGCGCATTCAAGAACCCGAAGATTATGTCACCGGGTCCGGCGCGCCCGCCGCCGAGGCGGTGACCCTGGAACAGGCGCTGGGGGTGCAGGTGCGCTCGATCCGGCGGGAACTGGATCTCACCGTGTCCGATCTCGCCGGCGCGGCGAGCATTTCCGTGGGCATGCTCTCCAAGATCGAGAATGGCCAGATTTCGCCCTCCCTGGCGACGCTGCAGGCCATCTCCAAGGCGCTCAACGTGCCCATCACCACCCTGTTCTCGGCCTTCGAGGAGCGGCGCGACTGCTCGTTCGTGCGCGCCCACCAGGGCGTCATCATCGAGCGGCGCGGCACCAAGGTGGGCCACCAGTACGAATTGCTGGGCCACGGGCTCGGCGGCGACATCGTGGTGGAGCCCTATCTGATCACCCTGTCGGAGGAGGCGGCGCCCCACACCGGCTTCCGCCACGCCGGGGTGGAGTTCATCTACATGCTCTCGGGCGAGGTGCTGTACCGCCATGCGGACCGCACCTACCACCTGCGGGCCGGCGACTCGCTGATGTTCGATTCCGGCGCCGCCCATGGCCCGGAAGACCTGATCCAGCGGCCCATGACCTATCTTTCCGTTATCGTCTACGGCCGCGACCGGCACTGAGGCACCTGCCAGAAAGCCGACCCGCCCCACCCGGTTGCGCAAAAGTTTCCTCAAGCGAAAATTTTATTCGTTGTCGTTGACGCCCTAGTCCGTAGGGCGTACTTCTTCCTCTCAAGGTCGCTCACGCGGCCCGGAATGGAGACAGTGACAGCGCCATGTGCGGCATCGTCGGACTTTTCTTGAAGGACCCCAAGCTCGAAGGCGAGCTCGGGGCCATGCTCGCCTCCATGCTCTGCGTCATGACGGATCGCGGCCCCGACAGTGCGGGCTTCGCCGTCTATGGCAGCGGCGCCAAGGAGAAGGTGAAGCTCTCGCTGCGCGCCGCGGCGTCCTATGACTTCGAGGCGCTCGCGTCAGGCCTGTCGCTCCCGGCCGCCGGCCTGCCGGGGCTTGCGGTGCGCGGCACCCATGCCATCGTCGAGATCCCCGCGGCGCGGGAAGCGGCGGTGCGCGCCTTCCTCAAGGAGCGCCATCCGGAGGTGGCCATCGTCGGCACCGGCGAGCGCATGGAAATCTTCAAGGAGGTGGGCCTGCCCGCGTCGGTGGCGCAGACCTTCGGCCTGTCCGGCATGCGTGGCACCCACGGCATCGGCCACACCCGCATGGCCACCGAAAGCGCGGTGACCACCGCCGGCGCCCACCCCTTCTCCACTGGCGCCGACCAGTGCCTGGTACACAATGGCTCGCTCTCCAACCACAATGCGCTGCGCCGCGCCCTGAAGCGCGAGGGCATCGCCATCGAGACCGACAACGACAGCGAGGTGGCCGCCGGCTATCTCACCTGGCGCATGCGGCAGGGCGCGTCCCTGGGCCAGGCGCTGGAAGCCGGCCTCAATGACCTCGACGGTTTCTTCACCTTCGTGGTGGGCACCGAGAACGGTTTCGGCGTGCTGCGCGACCCCATCGCCTGCAAGCCCGCCGTGATGGCCGAGACCGACCAGTATGTGGCCTTCGGCTCGGAATATCGCGCCCTGGTGGACCTGCCGGGCATCGCCAAGGCCCGAGTCTTCGAGCCGGAACCCGCAACCGTCTATTTCTGGGAACGCGCCCAGTGAACGCCATCTCCCCCGACATCACCTTCGACCTCGCCGGCACCTCCCTGCGCGAGCTGAACGCGGCGCTGCATGCCGCCACCGGCGAGAGCAACGCCCGCCGCTGGCGGGTGCTGAACCCCAATGGCCGCCACGCGGTAGCGGTGGGCATCAATGCCCCCCTGACCGTCGAGATCGAGGGCCACGTGGGCTATTACTGCGCCGGCATGAATGCTGAGGCGTCGGTGATCATCCACGGCAATGCCGGCGTGGGCCTTGCCGAGAACATGATGAGCGGCTTCGTCCATGTGCGCGGCGATGCCAGCCAGGCGGCCGGCGCCACCGGCCATGGCGGCCTGCTGGTGATCGATGGCAATGCCTCCGCCCGCTGCGGCATCTCCATGAAGGGCATCGACATCGTGGTGAAGGGCTCGGTGGGCCACATGAGTGCCTTCATGGGCCAGTCCGGCAGCCTCATCGTGCTGGGCGATGCCGGCGAGGCGCTGGGCGACAGCCTCTATGAGGCCAAGCTCTTCGTGCGCGGCTCAGTCAAGTCGCTCGGCGCCGATTGCATCGAGAAGGAGCTGCGCGACGAGCACAAGGCGCTCCTGGCGGAAAAGCTGAAGGCCGCGGGCCTGGAAGGCACCGTCGATGTCGCCGAGTTCAAGCGCTACGGCTCGGCCCGGCAACTCTACAATTTCCACGTCGACAACGCGTCCGCGTACTGAGGGCCGAGACGATGACCGCTCATTCCAACGTGCCTCGCACCCCGCCCCGCTTCTCGGCCACCTTCGATCCGGCGACGCTGGCCGAGATCCGCCGCGCGGCGGCCACCGGCATCTATGACATCCGTGGCGGCGGCACCAAGCGCAAGGTGCCCCACTTCGACGACCTGCTCTTCCTCGGCGCCTCCATGTCGCGCTATCCGCTGGAAGGCTATCGCGAGAAGTGCGGAACCGAGGTGGTGCTCGGCACCCGCTTCGCCAAGAAGCCCATCACCCTGAAGACCCCGGTGACCATCGCCGGCATGAGCTTCGGCGCGCTCTCGGCCCAGGCCAAGGAAGCGCTGGGCCGCGGCGCCACGACGGTGGGCACCTCCACCACCACCGGCGACGGCGGCATGACGCCGGAAGAGCGCGGCCAGTCGCAGACCCTGGTCTACCAGTACCTGCCGTCGCGCTATGGCATGAACCCGGTGGACCTGCGCAAGGCGGACGCCATCGAGATCGTCATCGGCCAGGGCGCCAAGCCCGGCGGCGGCGGCATGCTGCTGGGCCAGAAGATCTCCGATCGCGTCGCCGCCATGCGCAACCTGCCCAAGGGCATCGACCAGCGCTCGGCCTGCCGCCATCCGGACTGGACCGGCCCGGACGATCTTGAGATCAAGATCGAGGAGCTGCGCGAGCTCACCGACTGGGAAAAGCCCATCTACGTGAAGGTCGGCGCCTCCCGCCCCTATTACGACATCGCGCTGGCGGTGAAGGCGGGGGCGGACGTGGTGGTGCTCGACGGCATGCAGGGCGGCACCGCGGCCACCCAGGACGTGTTCATCGAGAACGTGGGCCTGCCTATCCTCGGCGCCATCCGCCCGGCGGTGCAGGCGCTGCAGGATCTCGGCATGCATCGCAAGGTGCAGCTCATCGTTTCGGGCGGCATCCGCTCCGGCGCGGACGTGGCCAAGGCGCTGGCGCTGGGCGCCGACGCGGTGGCCATCGGCACGGCGGCCCTCGTGGCGCTGGGCGACAACGATCCCCAGTGGGAGGACGAATACCAGGCGCTCGGCACCACCGCCGGGGCCTATGACGACTGGCACGAGGGCCTCGACCCCGCCGGTATCACCACCCAGGACCCGGTGCTCTCCGCCCGGCTCGATCCGGTGAAGGCCGGCCGTCGCCTCGCCAATTACCTGTCGGTGATGACACTCGAGGCGCAGACCATCGCCCGCGCCTGCGGCAAGAGCCACGTGCACAATCTGGAGCCGGAGGACCTTGTCGCCCTCACGGTGGAGGCCGCCGCCATGGCCGGCGTGCCGCTGGCCGGCACCTCGTGGATCCCGGGCCGCAACGGCGGCTACTGAGCCGCGTTTTCCTGACTTCGGCCGCGCCGCTCGACCGGCGCGGCCGCCATAAAAATCCTGAACATCCAAGACCTTCCTGCCAGGGATCGAACCCATGACCAGCAGAACCGAATTCGCACGGGAGGCGGAAGGGCGCGCCTCCGTCTCCGCCAAGGTGAGCCTCGACCTTGCCAAGATCGCCAAGGAACGCGGCATCAAGTATTTCCTCATCTCCTACGTGGACCTGTTCGGCGGCCTGCGGGCCAAGCTCGTGCCCGCTTCGGCCATCGGCCCCATGCAGAAGGAAGGCGCCGGATTTGCCGGCTTCGCCACCTGGCTCGACATGTCGCCGGCCGACCCGGACCTGTTCGCGGTGCCTGACCCCACCAGCCTCATCCAGCTGCCGTGGAAAGAGGAAATCGGCTGGCTCGCCGCAGACCTCTACATGGGCGGCGAGGAAGTGGCGCAGGGCCCGCGCACCGTTCTGAAGCGCCAGCTCGCCGCCGCCGCAGCGCTGGGCTACGAGGTGAAGACCGGCGTGGAGTGCGAGTATTTCCTGATCACGCCGGACGGCAAGGGCATCTCCGATACGTCGGATACTGCGGAAAAGCCCTGCTACGACCAGTCCGCCCTCATGCGCCGCTATGATGTCATCAAGGACATCTGCGATGCCATGATCAAGCTCGGCTGGGGCGCCTACCAGAACGACCACGAGGACGCCAACGGCCAGTTCGAGATGAACTGGAACTATGACAACGCCCTGCTCACCGCCGACCGCCACGTCTTCTTCAAGTACATGGTGAAGTCGATCGCGGAACAGCATGGCCTGCGCGCCACCTTCATGCCCAAGCCCTTCATCAACCTCACCGGCTCGGGCTGCCATGCCCATGTCTCGCTGTGGTCGAAGGGCAAGAATGCCTTCTCCGATCCCAAGGGCGAGCTGGGCGTCTCGCAGCTCGGCTACCATTTCATCGGCGGGCTGATCCACAATGCGGACGCGCTGTGCGCCATCACCAATCCCACGGTGAATTCCTACAAGCGCATCAACGCTCCGCGCACCATCTCCGGGGCCACCTGGGCGCCGAACACGGTGACCTACACCGGCAACAACCGCACCCACATGATCCGCATTCCGGACGCCGGCCGGTTCGAATTCCGCCTCGCCGACGGCGCGGCGAACCCCTACCTGCTCCAGGCGGGCCTCACGGCGGCGGGCCTCGACGGCATCGAGAACCAGCGCGATCCGGGCAAGCGCCTCGACATCAACATGTACACGGACGGGCACAAGGTGAAGGGCGCCAAGCGCCTGCCCCTGAACATGCTCGACGCCCTGCGCGCGCTGGAAAAGTCCCGCGTGCTGGGCGAGCGGCTGGGCCAGCCCTTCGTCACCGGCTATCTCAAGCTGAAGCACGAGGAATGGAACGCCTATTCCCGCCACCTCACCCAGTGGGAGCGGGACAACACGCTGGACATCTGAGCTGCGGAATAGCTCCCGCTCGCGACGGGCCCCGGAGGCAGCTCCGGGGCCTTTGTCGTTGGCACGGCGGGTCCCGCAGAACCGTACTTATTCGGCGGTCGCCAGCGTCTCCAGCCACGGCAATGCGGCCCGAAGGCCCGGCAGAACGTCTGCCTCCAACGCCTCCCGGCAGAAGGCGGCGACCTCGCGCGGCACCCGCCCCAGTTCCTGCCGCCGCGCGATCAAGGTGAGGCTGCGCGAGACGGCAGGCCCCGGTAAAGGCGCGCAGGAAAAGTTGGCAAAATCCACCCCAGCCTCAAACAGGCAGAGCGGGGTCGTCACCGCCACGCCCTCCCCCGCCGCCACCGTTGCCGTAACGCCATAGGGCGTGTCGAACTCCAGCCGGCGCGGCAAATCGAGCTTGAGGCGCCGCAAATGCCGTTCCACCTCGATGCCGGTCTTGGACCGCGCCGAGAAGCGCACCAGCGGCAGGCGGCGGACGAGCCGCGCCAGATCCTCCACCCGCGCCGGGGCGGCCTCGCCGGCCGGGAGCAGCAGCACATAGGGCTCGGTGAAGAGGGGGAAGCGCTCCAGCCCCTCGATGTCGGCCAGTTCGTCCACGCCCACCAGAAGGTCGAGCTGGCGCGACAGCAGCGCACTGGCGTGGGAGGCGGTGAGGCCCGCCAGCAGCGACACCTCCTCCGCCACGCCGGACAGACGCCCGGCCAGCGGCGCCGACAGGGCGCGGGAGAGCGAATCCACCAGCCCGGCGCGGATCAGCGGCAGGCGGCCATGCTCGGTCTCCTTCAAAGCGGGCACGATCTGCCGCGCCTCGGAGAGCAGCGCGCTCGCCTTCTGCCGCAGCACCCCGCCCGCCGCCGTGAGCCCCAGTGGCCGCACGCTGCGATCGAACAAGGCGACGCCCATGCGCCCCTCCAGCTCCGCCACCGCCTGCGACACCGCCGGCTGGGTGATCCCGAGCCGCCGCGCCGCCCCGGCCATGGCGCCGGCTTCGCAGACCGCGAGGAAGATCTCCAGCGTCTTCAGATCGAAAGGAAAAAGCTCGCGCACAAGGCCGGTCCGAGGCTCAGGGTCACACTATAAGCAGGATTTATATTAATCCTCGTTCGACGGCACGGTATAGAGGCTTACGAGGGGTCCGGAAGCCAGCGCCCCTTCCGAGTGCCCCAAGCGAGTGAACGATGTCCCGCTATTCCGTCCTCAGCCTCATCGCCAATGCGCTCACCGGCCAGACCGGGTGGAAGCCCGCATGGCGGGATGCCACGCCCAAGCCCGCCTATGAGGTGATCATCGTGGGCGGCGGCGGCCATGGCCTCGCCACCGCCTATTATCTCGCCAAGGAGCACGGCATCCGCAACATTGCGGTGCTGGAGAAGGCGCACATCGGCTCCGGCAATGCCGGGCGCAACACCACCATCATCCGCTCCAACTACCTGCTGCCCGGCAACGAGCCGTTCTACGAATGGTCCATGAAATTGTGGGAGGGCCTGGAGCAGGACCTCAACTACAACGCCATGGTCTCCCAGCGCGGCATCATCAATCTGTTCCACTCGGACGGCCAGCGCGACGCCTATGCCCGGCGCGGCAACGCCATGCGCCTTGCCGGCGCCGACTCGCAGCTGCTCGACCGCGAGCAGGTGCGCGCGCTTTGTCCCTTCCTCGATTTCGACAATTCGCGCTTCCCCATCAAGGGCGGGCTGATGCAGGCCCGCGCCGGCACCGCGCGCCACGATGCCGTGGTGTGGGGCTATGCCCGCGCCGCCGACCGGCTGGGCGTGGATATCGTGCAGAATTGCGAGGTCACCGGCTTCATCCGCGAGGGCGATGCGGTGGTGGGCGTGGAGACCACGCGCGGTTCCATCCGAGCCGGCAAGGTGGGCCTTGCGGTGGCCGGCTCGACCTCCCGCCTCACCCGCCTGCTGGACCTGCGCCTGCCCATCGAGAGCCATGCGCTGCAGGCGTTCGTCTCGGAAGGGCTGAAGCCGCTGGTGCCGGGGGTGATCACCTTCGGCATGGGGCATTTCTACGTCAGCCAGTCCGACAAGGGCGGCCTCGTCTTCGGCGGCGACATCGACGGCTACAATTCCTACGCCCAGCGCGGCAACCTGCCGGTGGTGGAGGACGTGGCCGAGGGTGGCATGGCGGTGATGCCCCTCATCGGCCGGCTGCGCATGCTGCGGGCCTGGGGCGGGCTCGTGGACATGTCCATGGACGGCTCGCCCATCATCGACGTGGGACCGCTGCCGGGCCTCTACCTCAACACGGGGTGGAACTACGGGGGCTTCAAGGCGACGCCGGCCTCCGGCTGGTGCTTTGCCCACACCATCGCGAAGGACGCGGCTCACGTCCTCAACGCCGCCTTCCGCCTCGACCGCTTCCGTTCCGGCCACATCATCGATGAGAAGGGGGTCGGCGCCCAGCCGAACCTGCACTGACCCATGCGCATCACCTGTCCCTATTGCGGCGCGCGCTCCTCCCACGAATTCGCCTATCTGGGCGACGCGGCGCCGACCCGTCCCGATCCCTCGGCCCCCGACGCGGCCGCGGCTTTCCATTCTTATGTCTATGAGCGGGACAATCCGGCCGGACCCATGGACGAGTTCTGGTACCATTCCGCCGGCTGCCGGCGCTGGCTGAAGGTGACGCGGGACACCCGCACTCACGCCATCATCGCCGTGGCCTTCGCCGAAGCCGGGGAGAGTGCACGATGACCCGCCTCGCCCATGGCGGCCTCATCGACCGCAGCCGCACCCTCTCCTTCGCCTTCGACGGCAAGACCTTCACTGGCCATCCCGGCGATACGCTGGCCTCGGCGCTGCTCGCCAACGGCGTGCGGCTCGTCGGCCGCTCGTTCAAGTATCACCGCCCGCGCGGCGTGGTGACGGCGGGGTCCGAGGAGCCCAACGCTCTGGTGGAGCTGCGCACCGGCGCCCGGCGCGAGCCCAACACCCGCGCCACCACGGTGGAGCTTTACGACGGGCTCGAAGCCGCGAGCCAGAACCGCTGGCCCTCGCTGGATTTCGACGCGCTGAGCGTGAACCGGCTGGTGTCGCCCTTCCTCGGCGCGGGCTTCTACTACAAGACCTTCATGTGGCCCGCCGCGTTCTGGGAAAAGGTCTACGAGCCGGTGATCCGCCGCGCCGCGGGCCTCGGCCGCGCCGCCAACGCGCCAGACCCGGACCATTATGAGAAGGCCACCGCCTTCTGCGACGTGCTCGTCATCGGCTCCGGCGCGGCCGGCCTTACGGCGGCGCTGGCGGCGGCGCGTTCCGGCGCGCGGGTGATCCTCGCGGACGAAGACTTCCGCCTCGGTGGCCGGCTGCTCTCCGAGCGGGCGGTGATCAATGGCGGTTCCGCCCTCGATTTCGTGGCGCGGGCAGAGGACGAGCTGGCGAGCCTGCCGAATGTGCGGCTCATGCCGCGCACCACCGTGTTCGGCGCCTATGACGGCAGCGAATATGGCGCCGTGGAGCGGGTGAGCGATCATCTGCCCGCCCCCCTGCCCTTCCAGCCGCGCCAGCGCCTGTGGCGGATCGTGGCCAAGCGCTGCGTGCTGGCGGCGGGCGCCTTCGACCGACCCATCGTGTTCCCCGGCAACGACCGGCCGGGCGTCATGTCGGCGCTGGCGCTCGCCACCTACGCCACCCGCTACGGCGCGGGCGCGGGGGCCAATGCCGCCGTCTTCTCCACCAACGACCATGCGGTGGCCGCCACCCTCGATGCGGCGGCAGCGGGCCTGAAGCTCGACGCCATCATCGACGTGCGCCCGGCTTTGACCGAACCGCTGGCGGCACGGGCGAAGGCGCTGGGCGTGCGCCTCATCACCGAGGGCGAGGTGGTGGCTACCTCCGGCAAGTGCCTGACATCCGTCACCGTGCGCACCCCGCGCGGCAGCGAGACGCTGGCGGTGGAAGCCCTCGGCGTGTCGGGTGGCGCAACGCCCAACCTCAACCTCACCTGCCATCTGGGCGGCAAGCCAGTGTGGCGCGAGGACATCGCCGCCTTCGTCCCCGGCGCGGTGCCGCCGGGCATGGCGGTGGCGGGCGCTGCGGCAGGCACGTTCGGTCTTGGTGACATCCTCGCCGAGGGCACCCGGCTCGGCGCAGCGGCCGCCTCCGACGCCGGCTTCGCCGCATCCCCGGCGCAGGCCCCGCAGGCGGAGGGCACGCCCACCGGCTTCAAGGCGGTCTTCCATGTGAAGGGCAAGGGGTCAAAGGGCGGTCCAGCCTTCGTGGACCAGCAGAACGACGTGACCGCCAAAGACGTGGCCCTCGCCCACCGCGAAGGCTTCCGCGCGGTGGAATTGCTGAAGCGCTACACCACGCTGGGCATGGCCACCGATCAGGGCAAGACCTCCAACATGGCCGGTCTCGCGGTGATGGCGGAGCTGACCGGAAAAGGCATTCCCGCCACCGGCACCACCGTGTTCCGCCCGCCCTACACGCCGGTGGCGCTGGGCGTGCTGGCCGGCCACCATCGCGGCATCGACTTCAAGCCGGCCCGTCCCACCCCGACCCACGCGTGGGCGCAAGCGCAGGGCGCGGTCTTCGTGGAAACCGGCCTGTGGATGCGCGCCGCCTATTTCCCCAAGCCCGGTGAAAAGGACTGGCTGGAAAGCGTGAACCGCGAGGTGAAAGCCACGCGTGAAAGCGTGGGCGTCATCGACGTATCCACCTTCGGCAAGATCGACCTTCAGGGCCCGGACGTGGGCATGCTGCTCGATCGCGTCTACATCAACATGTTCTCGACGCTGGCCGTGGGCAAGGCGCGCTACGGCGTGATGCTGCGCGAGGACGGCCTGGTCATGGACGACGGCACCACCGCACGCCTCGCCGACGACCATTATGTGATGACCACCACCACGGCCAACGCCGCCAAGGTCTACCAGCATCTGGAATTCTGCCTGCAGGTGCTGTGGCCGGAGCTGGATGTGTGCCTCGCCTCGGTGTCCGAGCAATGGGCGCAGATCGCCGTGTCCGGGCCGCGCTCCCGCGAGGTGCTGGCCAAGATCGTGGATGGGTTGGATGTGTCCAATGCCGGCCTCCCCTTCATGGGGGCGGCGCAGGGCACGGTGATGGGCGGCGTTCAGGCGCGCATCTTCCGCCTCTCCTTCTCCGGGGAGCTGGGCTACGAGATCGCGGTGCCGGCCCGCCACGGCCCGGCGCTCATGCAGGCGCTGATGGCGGCGGGCGCGCCCTTCGGCATCACGCCCTATGGTGTGGAGGCGCTGGGCGTGCTGCGCATCGAGAAGGGCCATGTCTCCGGCAGCGAGCTGACGGGCCAGACCTCGGCGCGCGATCTCGGCCTCGGCAAGATGGCGTCCACCAAGAAGGACTATATCGGCCGGGTGATGGCCGGGCGGCCCGCCTTCACCGACCCGGACCGGCCCAGCTTCGTCGGCTTCAAGCCGGTGGACCGCACCGCACGGCTGCGCGCCGGCGCCCATTTCCTGAAAGCCGGCGCGGCGGCGTCGACCGAGAACGACGAGGGCTACATGACCTCGACCGCCTTCTCACCCACCCTCGGCCACTACATCGGCCTCGGCCTTTTGAAACGCGGGCCGGAGCGCATGGGCGAGAAGGTGCGCGCCTTTGACCCGCTGCGGGGCGGTGACATCGAGGTCGAGGTGTGCTCTCCCGCATTCATTGACCCGCAAGGGGAGAAGCAGCGTGTCTGACCTGCTGGAACACATCGCCCCCACCCGCCTCGTGCCGGCGGGGCACTACGGCCCGGAGGGCGCCGCCGGCGTCACTGCGCGCGCGGTCGAGCCCGTTGCCGCCGCCACCCTGGTGGCCCGCAAGGGCGCCACCGCCCGCCTCATCGCCGCCTGCGCGGCGGCGGGCCTGCCTTTGGCCGACGGGCCGTGCGTCAGCTCCGGCGCGGGGCTGGAGGCGGTGGGCACCGGCCCCGGCCGCTGGCTCATCCTCGCCGAAGCCATGAGTGGGGCGGACCTCGTGGCGCGGCTTTCCGCCATGGCGCCTAGCCTTGCCGCCGTCACCGACCAGAGCGACGCCAATCTCATCCTCGACGTGTGCGGCGAGAAAGCCCGCGCGGCGATGGCCAAGGGCGTCATGGTGGACCTCGACCCAACCGCCTTTGCGGCCGGCGATGCGGCCACCACCACCGTGTCGCACGTGGGCGTCACCTTCTGGCAGCGCGATGCCGCCACCTTCCGCTTCGCCGTGGGGCGCTCGTTCGCGCCCGCCTTCCTGCGCTGGCTGACAGAGAGCGCGGCCGAGTTCGGCTTCGCGCTTTCCGGCACCGGACGAGGTTGACCGCAGCGCGGCGCGCGCGACATCCCTTCGCCCCTCACCTTTCCTCACGCGACCGCCCACGCCCCGGCGCGCGGCGCGCCAGCCAAAGACGCATCCCAATGACCACGCCGAGCGATCATTTCATCCTCACCTTCTCCTGCCCGAACAAGCCGGGCATCGTGGCGGGGGTGTCCACCTTCCTGTTCGAGAAGGGCTGCAACATCCTCGAGGCCCAGCAGTTCGACGACACTGAAACCAACCGCTTCTTCATGCGCGTGGTGTTCAACGTGGTGGCGAGCGAGGCGAGCCTGTCCGAGATCCGCGAGGGCTTCACCGCCGTGGCCGAGGGCTTCGCGCTGAACTGGACGCTGCGGCCCAAGGCTGAGAAGCGCCGGGTGCTGCTGCTGGCCTCCAAGTTCGACCATTGCCTCGCCGACCTGCTCTACCGCTGGCGCATCGGCGAGATCCCCATGGATATCACCGGCATCATCTCCAACCACCCGCGCGAGACCTATGCCCATCTCGATTTCGACGGCATCCCCTTCCATCACCTGCCGGTGACCAAGGCCACCAAGCTGGAGCAGGAAACGAAGATCTGGGAGATCTTCCAGTCGTCCGGCTCGGAGCTGGCCGTGCTCGCGCGCTACATGCAGGTGCTGTCCGACGGGCTCACCGCGAAGCTCTCGGGCAAGTGCATCAACATCCACCACTCGTTCCTGCCCGGCTTCAAGGGCGCCAAGCCCTATCACCAGGCCCACGCGCGCGGCGTGAAGCTGATGGGCGCCACCTCGCACTACGTGACCTCGGATCTCGACGAGGGGCCGATCATCGAACAGGACGTGGAGCGCATCTCCCACCAGGATTCCCCCGAAGACCTGGTGCGCAAGGGCCGCGACATCGAGCGCCGGGTGCTCGCCCGCGCCATCTCCTGGCACCTGCAGGACCGGGTGCTGCTGAACGGTTCGCGCACCGTGGTGTTCCGCGACTGACCGCCCTTCCAAGAGACCCAAAGGCGGCCGGTAGGGAAACCACCGGCCGCCCGGGGGCGTTGAACAGGGGAGATCCACCACCAGGGAGAACCCCATGCCCCGCAATGGCGTGCTTGTCGCCGCGGCTTTCGTTCTCGTCCTCGCCCTGTTCGCGGCGAACGTCTTCTCCAATCGCGGCACGCTCGAGCCCAGCGAAACCGCTCCGGAAAGCATCACCTCCCCGAGTGGCAACCCGCCGCCTCTGACCGTATCCCCCGATGCCCCTCCCGGGCGGACCATGTCGCCCACCGACAGCCAGCTCCCGGCAGTCGACCCGACGCGCTGAAAGCGCCTCTTTTATAGGCAAATGATGCTTTGATAGCGGCCCTATGACGGCCTGTACGGACTTTTTCAGAGCCACAAAATTTACATAACTATATAATATTTAATATTAAATAGAAAATTGCATACACATGGCGCGTTTCCTGCTAGGCCTTGCACGCCGCGCGGTGCGGTCGAACACGGGTTAGAGCATGCAGACCCTCGCCAGCCTCCTTTCCGCCCACAGGTCGGGCGCCCGCTCGGTGACCGACACGGTGCGCGCCGTCTATGCCCGCATCGCGGTGCAGGACGATCCGGCGATGTTCATCACCCTGCGTGCGGAAGCCGATGTGCTGGCGGAAGCCGCCGCCCTGGACGCGAAGGGCGACACCGCCCTGCCCCTCTATGGCATCCCGGTGGCGGTGAAGGACAATATCGACGTGGCCGGCCTGCCCACCACCTGCGCCTGCCCCGCCTTCGCCTATACGCCCGAGCACGACGCCACCGCCGTGGCGCGGCTGAAGGCGGCGGGCGCGCTCATCATCGGCAAGACCAATCTGGACCAGTTCGCCACCGGCCTCGTGGGCGTGCGCTCGCCCTATGGCATCCCGCGCAACGCCTTCAATCCGGCGCTGGTGCCCGGCGGCTCGTCCTCCGGCTCGGCGTCGGCGGTTTCGGCGGGCATCGTGCCGGTGTCGCTCGGCACCGACACCGCCGGCTCCGGCCGGGTGCCGGCCATGCTGCAGAACATCGTGGGGCTGAAGCCTTCCCTCGGCCTCGTGCCCAACACCGGCCTCGTGCCCGCCTGCAAGACTCTGGATTGCATCTCCATCTTCGCCCTCACGGTGGATGACGCCATGGCGGTGCTGGACGTGATCTCCGGCTTCGACCCGCAGGATGCCTGGTCCCGCGACCTGCCGGTCGGCCCGCTTGCCGCCGCGCCGCCGTCCTTCGTGCTCGGCGTGCTGCCGCACGCGCAGCGCGAGTTCTTCGGCGATGCCCATGCCGCAGCCGCCTATGAGGCGGCCCTCGCCCGCTTCAAGGCCATCGGCGCGACGCTGAAGGAGATCGATTTTTCCCCCTTCGCCGAGACCGCCCGCCTGCTTTATGAAGGCCCCTGGGTGGCGGAGCGCTGGATCGTGGCGGAGGAGCTGCTCACCACCACGCCCGAGGCACTGCATCCCGTCACCCGCGCCATCACCGAGCCGGGCGGCAAGGCCAGCGCCGCCGACGCCTTCCGCGCCACCTACCGGCTGAAGGAACTCAGGGCGAAGGTGGCCCCGGTGCTCGCCGCCATCGACGGCCTGCTGCTGCCCACTGCGCCCTCCGCCTACACGGTGGAGGAGGTGCTGGCCGATCCGGTGCGCCTCAATTCGCGCAATGGCACCTACACCAATTTCGTGAACCTCATGGACCTCTGCGGCATCGCCGTGCCGGCCGCCATTGCGCCCACCGGCGTGCCCTATGGCGTCACCCTGCTGGCGCCGGCCGGCAAGGACGCGCAGATGGCGGCGCTGGGCCGGGCCTTCGTGGGCGCCGGCGACCTGCCGCTGGGGGCGAGCCACGCCCCCGCCCCGCCCCTCGCGCCCCTGCCGGTGGCGGCAGAGCCGGGCCGTCTCGACATCCTGGTTTTCGGCGCCCACCTCTCCGGCATGGCGCTGAACGGGGATCTGAAAGCCATGGGCGGGCGCTTCGTGCGCACCGCGACCACTGCCCCCACCTATCGCATGAAGCGCCTGCCCGGTGCCGTGGCGCGCCCCGGCGTGGTGCGGGTGAAGGCGGACGGCGCGGTTCTGGAAGGCGAGATCTGGTCGCTGCCTTTCGAGGGCGTCGGGAAGCTGCTCGCCACCATTCCCGCCCCCCTCGGGCTTGGGCAGGTGGAACTGGCGGACGGCTCGCGCGTGGCCGGCTTCCTTGCCGAGGCGGCCGCCCTCGAGGGCGCTGAGGACATCACCGCGCACGGCGGCTTCCGCGCCTTCATGGCGGCGGCGCAGACCGCCTGAGGACCTGCCCCAAGGCCAAGGCACGAACGCGTGAGCCTGCTGGACAGGGTGACTGATACACTGTATCAAGAGCGCCGTTGAACCACTTTCCGGCAGGTTCCATGGCCCTTTCCTCCGCCGTCGATGCCACCGTCGCGCCCCCCGCTCCGAACCCGGCGCACGGGCATGACGAGCAATCCGGCCACTCCCACTCGGGCCACTCCCATGCGGCCCCCGCCCGGCCGACGTCCCGACGGCCGGAGGTGCGCATCGGCGCCTCGGTGCTGCGGCTCTCCCTTCTCGCCCGCCTCGCCATCGCCGGCACGCTGCTGGCGGTGCTGTGGACCGTCGTCTCCCTCGTGGTGGGGAGCGAGCCGTGACCGCCCAGATCTCCTTCCGCAACCTGACCCTCGGCTATGAGCGCCACCCCGCCGTCCATCACCTGTCGGGCGATGTGCGCGAGGGCGCGCTGCTCGCCGTGTGCGGATCCAACGGCGCCGGCAAATCCACCCTGCTGAAGGGCATCTGCGGCGCGCTTAAGCCGCTCGGCGGCGCCATCGACCTCCACGGCGTCTCCCCGCGCGACATCGCCTACCTGCCGCAGGGCGCCGAGATCGACCGCAGCTTCCCCATCAATGTCTACGACATGGTGTCCATGGGCCTGTGGCGGCGCGCCGGCCTGTTCGGCGGCATCGGCCGCGCCGACCGGCAGCACATCGCCGGTGCCATCGCCGCCGTGGGCCTGGAGGGCTTCGAGGCGCGCCCCATCGGCACGCTGTCCGGCGGGCAGATGCAGCGCACCCTGTTCGCCCGCCTGCTACTGCAGGACGCCCGCGTGATCCTTCTGGACGAGCCCTTCACCGCCCTCGACGCCAAGACCGTGTCCGACCTCGTGGACCTGGTGCGGCGCTGGCACGGCGAGAAGCGCACGGTGATCGCGGTGCTGCACGATTTCGATCTGGTCCGCACCACCTTCCCTGAGACGCTGCTCCTGGCCCGGACCCCGGTGGCCTGGGGCCCGACCTCGGAAGCGCTGGGCGCGGAGAACCTGCTTAAGGCGCGCCGCATGGGCGAAGCCTGGCGGGAGGATGCCCCGGACTGTTCCGACGCGGCCTGAGCGCGCCCGCACCGCACGTTTATCGCCGGCCCTTTGCTTGGCCGGGAGCCGGGAAAAGGCTGTCCAACCCCGGTCCGGTTTCAGCCCCCAACCGGACCCTCGGCCTCCCGGCCAAGCAAAGGGACCATGCCCCTTCGATCGCGGCGAGCCATCGCCGCGCGCCTGACACTTCTGCCCTCCCGGCACGCGCGTGCGATGCCCCGCCACCGCCTCGGCCGTGGCACCGACAGAGACGAGAATGAACCCTTACGACGTGCTCATCGCTCCGTTCACGGAGTTCGAATTCATGCGGCGGGCGCTGGCCGGCGTGTTCGCGCTGGCGCTGGGGGCGGGGCCGCTCGGCGCCTTCCTCATGCTCCGGCGCATGTCGCTGACGGGGGATGCCATGGCCCATGCCATCCTCCCCGGCGCCGCCATCGGCTTCCTGTTCGCCGGGCTGAACCTCTACGCCATGACTGCCGGCGGGCTCGCCGCCGGGCTTCTGGTGGCGGTGGGCGCCGGCGTGGTGGCCCGGGCCACCGGCATGAAGGAGGACGCCTCGCTCGCGGCCTTCTACCTGATCTCGCTGGCGCTCGGCGTGCTCATCGTGTCGCTGAAGGGCTCCAACGTGGACCTGCTGCACGTGCTGTTCGGCACCGTGCTGGGCATCGACGACGCCACGCTGATCCTCATCGCCTCCATCACCACGCTCACGCTGGTGACACTCGCCTTCATCTGGCGGCCGCTGGTGCTGGAGTGCGTGGACCCCACCTTCCTCGCCTCGGTGAGCCGGGCCGGCGGGGTGAGCCACATCGCCTTCCTGTCGCTGGTGGTGATGAACCTGGTGGGCGGCTTCCACGCGCTGGGCACCCTGCTGTCGGTGGGGCTGATGATGCTGCCCGCCGCCACCGCGCGCTTCTTTGTGCGCGACCTCACCGCGCTGGTGACCCTCTCCACGGTCATCGCGTTCGCGGCCGGCACCATCGGCCTGCTGGTCTCCTACCACCTGGGCACGCCGTCCGGCCCCTCCATCATCCTGGTGGCGGGCCTTGCCTACGCCGCTGCCGTGGTTTTCGGCCCCATCGGCGGGCTTGTCACCCGCCTCGTTCCGGGCCGCCATCTCGAAGCCTGAAGGGAAAACCTGATGCTGAACAGACGTATCGTCCTCGGCGCACTTGCCGGCCTCGCGCTTGCCAGCCCGGCCCTGGCGCAGGGTGCCGCCGCCCCCGCCCAGAAGCTGCCGGTGGTGGCCTCCTTCTCCATCCTCGGGGATTTCGTGAAGCAGGTGGGCGGCGACCGGGTGGCCGTCACCACCATCGTCGGCCCCAATGGCGATGCCCACGTCTACCAGCCGACCCCCGCCGACGCGAAGGCGGTCACCGCCGCCAAGGTGGTGTTCGTGAACGGCCTCGGCTTCGAGGGCTGGCTCGACCGCCTCATCAAGGCGTCCGGCACCAAGGCGCCCATCGTGGTCGCCACCCAGGGCATCACGCCGCGCACCGGCTTCGTCGACCATGACGAGGACGAGAAGCCGAAGGGCAAGGACAAGCACGCCAAGGAGGAGCATGGCCACGACCACGGCGGCATCGATCCCCACGCCTGGCAGTCCATCGCCAACGCCAAGGTCTATGTGGCCAACGTGCGCGACGGCCTGATCGCCGCCGATCCCGACGGCCGCGACGCCTACACCGCCAACGCAGCCGCTTATACCGCCAAGCTCGACGCCCTGGAGACCGAGGTGAAGGCGGCGCTGGCCCGCATCCCGGCCGAGCAGCGCCGCATCATCACCTCCCACGACGCCTTCGGCTATTTCGGCGAGGCCTATGGCGTGGTGCTGGTGGCGCCCGAGGGCGTCTCCACCGAAAGTGAGGCCTCGGCCAAGGACGTGGCGCGCATCATCCGCCAGATCAAGGCGCAGAAGATCCCCGCCGTGTTCGTGGAGAACATCACCGACCCGCGCCTGATGCAGCGCATCGCCAAGGAAACCAGCGCCAAGGTGGGCGGCACGCTCTATTCCGACGCCCTCTCCGATGACAAAGGCCCGGCGAGCACCTACATCGACATGATGCACTCCAACGTGCGCGAGCTTTCCGCCGCTTTGGCGAGCTGAGCGCCACAGTTCCGGTTTTCAAATCGCGGCGGCCGGAGAGCCCTCCGGCCGCCGCCCGACATCAGGTGAATGCCATGGCTGAAACGCAGGCCGAGAAGATCCCCGTCACCGTGCTCACCGGCTATCTGGGCGCCGGCAAGACGACGCTGCTCAACCGCATCCTCTCGCAGCCCCACGGCAAGAAATTCGCGGTCATCGTCAATGAGTTCGGCGAGATCGGCATCGACAACGACCTCGTGGTGGGCGCCGACGAGGAAGTGTTCGAGATGAATAACGGCTGCATCTGCTGCACCGTGCGCGGCGATCTCATCCGCGTCATCGACGGCCTGCTGCGCCGCAAGGGCGGCTTCGACGGCATCATCGTCGAGACCACCGGCCTTGCCGACCCGGCCCCCGTGGCCCAGACCTTCTTCGTGGACGAGGAAGTGCAGGCCAAGACCCGCCTCGACGCCGTGGTCACCGTGGCCGACGCCAAGTGGCTCTCCGACCGGCTGAAGGACGCTCCCGAAGCCAAGAACCAGGTGGCCTTCGCCGACGTGATCCTGCTCAACAAGACCGATCTCGTCACCGGCGCGGAGCTTGACCAGGTGGAAGCCCGCATCCGCGGCATCAACCCCTATGCCAAGCTCTACCGCACCACGAAGTCGGAGATCGACATCGCCAAAGTCCTGAACCAGGGCGCCTTCGACCTCGACCGCATCCTGGAGCTGGAGCCCGCCTTCCTCGAGGACGACGACCACCACCATCACGACCATGAGCACGGGCCGGACTGCGGCTGCGACCATGATCACGGCCACGATCACGCGCACGATCATCATCACCATGGCCTAAAGGCGGTGCATGATGACGAGGTGCAGTCGGTCGCCTTCTCCACCGAGAAGGAGCTGAACCCGGACAAGTTCTTCCCCTGGGTGCAGAATCTGGTGGCCACCGAAGGGCCGAACATCCTGCGCTCCAAGGGCATCCTGTCGTTCGCCAACGACCCGGACCGCTTCGTGTTCCAGGGCGTGCACATGATCCTCGACGGCGATCACCAGCGCCCGTGGAAGGCCGACGAGAAGCGCGTGAGCCGCATCGTCTTCATCGGCCGCAAGCTTGATCGCAAGGCGCTGGAGGACGGCTTCCTGTCCTGCGCGGCGTGATCGCTCGCACGGTTCCAGAATGCAACAAGGCCCGCGGCATCCCCGCGGGCCTTGTTCATTTCAGCGCCCTCAGGCCATCAGGCCGCGCACCAGCAGGTCGTGATACTCCAGTGCCACCTCCTCGGCGGATTTGCCGCCGTCGGGCTTGAACCAGCGCACCATCCAGCTCAGCAGCGAGAGCACCGCGCGGCCGGTCATGGCGGCGCTCACCTCCCGGAACGAGCCGTCCGCGACGCCGGCCTGGAGGATCCGCCGCAGCAGGCCCTCATGGGCATCGCGCAGGGCGAGGGCATCGTCCTTGAGGCCGCTGTTGGCCATGCCGGAGAACCCCACCAGCATGGTGACGAAGCAATCGTAATTGTCCGCCAGGAAGCGGGCGTGGGCCATCATGAACTGCTTGAGGCGCTCCACCGGCGGATCGGCCTCGTTCACAGCCTTGGCGGCGGTTTCGTAGAGGCCGGTCAGGGTGAAGATGATGATGGCATCGTAGATCTCCTGCTTGGAGGAGAAGTAATTGTAGATGGCGCCCTTGGAATAGTTCATGGCGGCGGCCAGCTCGTTGAGCGAGCTTTCCACATAGCCCTTTTGCGCGAACAGCTGCGCCGCCTGGCGCAGGATCTCTGCGCGCGGGTCTGCCATGAGCGGCGGGCGGCCCAGCCGCGCGGCGGCGCCGCCAGGCCCCGCGATCTTGGGCGGGCGCCCGCGACGGCGTGGCGGCAAGGGTGCGGTCTCCGGCGCGGTCTCGGCCACCGGCACTTTTTTCAGTTCGTCCTGCAGCGGTCCGCTCCCTTGACTGAGGCAAGATAATTATATACCGACTGGATGGAATGTAAATGGAGCCCGCGCTCACCGGCCGGGCTCGCAGCGGGAGACGCACCCAATGGCAGCCGCCACCAAGCCCGTGTTCGACTGGACCGACCCCTTCGACCTCAACGGCCAGCTCACCGAGGACGAGCGGCTGGTGCGCGACACCGCGCGCGACTATGCGCAGGAGAAGCTGCTGCCCCGCGTCACCTCCGCCTATCTGGAGGAGCGGTTCGACCGCGAGATCATGAACGAGATGGGCGAATTGGGCCTGCTCGGCCCCACCATCCCTGCGGAATACGGCGGCGCGGGCCTCGGCTATGTGTCCTACGGCCTTGCCGCGCGCGAGGTGGAGCGTGTGGACAGCGGCTACCGCTCGGCCATGAGCGTGCAGTCCTCCCTCGTCATGCACCCCATCTTCGCCTATGGCACCGAGGCGCAGCGCCAGAAGTATCTGCCGAAGCTCGCCACCGGCGAGTGGATCGGCTGCTTCGGCCTCACCGAGCCGGATGCGGGTTCCGATCCCGCCGGCATGCGCACCCGCGCCGAGAAGATCGACGGCGGCTATCGCCTGAACGGCGCCAAGATGTGGATCACCAATTCGCCCATCGCCGACCTCGCGGTGGTGTGGGCGAAGTCGGCGGCCCACGACAATGCCATCCGCGGCTTCGTGGTGGAGCGCGGCATGAAGGGCTTCTCCACCCCCAAGATCGAGGGCAAGCTTTCGCTGCGCGCCTCCATCACCGGCGAGATCGTGCTGGAGGACGTGGAGATCCCCGAAGAGAACCTTTTGCCCAACGTGTCCGGCCTTGCCGGCCCGTTCGGCTGCCTCAACCGGGCGCGCTACGGCATCGGCTGGGGCGCCATGGGCGCGGCGGAGGCCTGCTTCGCCCAGGCCCGGCAATACACGCTGGACCGCAAGCAGTTCGGCAAGCCGCTGGCCGCCACCCAGCTGGTGCAGAAGAAGCTGGCGGACATGGCCACCGACATCGCCTTCGGCCTGCAGGCCTGCCTGCGCGTCGGCCGGCTGTTCGAGGAAGGCCGCCTGCCGCCGGAGACCATCTCCTTCATCAAGCGCAACAATTGCGGCAAGGCGCTGGACATCGCCCGCACCGCCCGCGACATGCACGGCGGCAACGGCATCTCCGCCGAATTCCACGTCATCCGCCACGCCGCGAACCTTGAGACCGTGAACACCTATGAGGGCACGCACGACATCCACGCGCTGATCCTCGGCCGCGGCATCACCGGCATCCAGGCGTTCTTCTGAGGAGTGGGAGGCCTCCCCCTCCAGAACCACCGTCATGCCCGGGCTTGACCCGGGCATCCACGTCCCGCCGCCTGGCACCGCGCGTCCTATAGGGACCCCGGCCCGACCGCGTGGATCGCCGAAACCCGCATGTTTGCGGGTTTCGTTCTCAGGGACGGAAGTCGGCAACAGCCGACCTCCGGATCAAGTCCGGCCATGACAATGGCTTTGGAACGACCCCGCGCCAGAACGAGCCCCGCCATGTCCCCTCCCCTCGCCGGCCTTCGCGTCCTTGAACTTGCCCGCATCCTCGCAGGTCCCTGGTGCGGGCAGCTGCTCGCCGATCTCGGCGCCGAGGTCATCAAGGTGGAGCGCCCCGGCGGCGGCGACGATACCCGCACCTGGGGCCCGCCCTTCCTGACGGGGGAGGACGGGGCCGATCTCGGCGCCGCCTATTTCCATGCCACCAATCGCGGCAAGCGCTCGGTGGCGGTGGATTTCGAGACCGCGGAGGGACAGGAGACCATCCGCGCGCTGGCCCGCCAGAGCGATGTGGTCATCGAGAACTTCAAGGTGGGCGGCCTCAAGAAATACGGCCTCGACTACGCGAGCCTGAAGGCGGAGAACCCGCGCCTCGTCTATTGCTCGGTCACCGGCTTCGGCCAGGACGGCCCTTATGCGCCGCGCGCCGGCTACGACTTCCTGGTGCAGGGCATGGGCGGCATCATGGACCTCACCGGCGCGCCGGAGGGCGAGCCGCAGAAGGTGGGGGTCGCCTTCGCCGATATCTTCACCGGCCTCTATGCCACCGTGGGCATCCTCGCCGCCCTGCGTCGGCGGGAGGAGACTGGCACCGGCGGCCATGTGGACATGGCGCTGCTCGACACCCAGGTGGGCGTGCTGGCCAACCAGGCCATGAACTACCTCACCTCCGGCAAGGCCCCCAGGCGCATGGGCAATGCCCATCCCAACATCGTGCCCTATCAGGTCTTCCCCTGCGCGGACGGCTATTTCATCGCCGCCGTGGGCAATGACGGCCAGTTCGCCCGTTTCTGTGCCGTGCTCGGCGCGCCGGAGCTGGCGCAGGAGGCCGATTTCGGCACCAACCCCGCTCGCGTCGCCCACCGCGCCGCGCTGGTGCCGCAGCTGTCAGCGCTGACCGCCGCCTTCAGGCGCGACGACCTGCTCGCCGCGCTGGAGGCGAAGGGGGTGCCTGCCGGCCCCATCAACACGGTGGCGCAGGTGTTCGACGATCCGCAAGTGAAGGCCCGCGGCCTGCGCGTGGACCTGAAGGAGGCCGGCGGCGGCACCATCCCGGCGGTGGCGAGCCCTATCGTGCTCGACGGCGAGCGGCAGGTGGCCAAGGCCGCCAGCCCGCGCCTCGGTGCCGATACGCAGGCCGTGCTGGCGGCACTCAAGGCGCTGGCGAAGGGCTGAGCCTCCCGCCGCCGCATTCATTTCCGGTGGCGTTCGACCTGCAAGACCGAGACGCAACAAAGAACCGGGACGCAAAAGGGGACGGCGCACAGGCGTCGTCCCCCGTTCTGATGAAAGATCTCCGCCCTCAGGCCGCGACGGGCTTCACCTTCCGCAGAGGCCACGCAAACAGGCCGAAGATGCCGGGGTTCTTGTTCCAGGCATCGAGTGCCACCGCCAGCGACGCCACGCCCCAGAACACCAGATATTCGATACCGTGCCCGGCCCAGAACCAGCCGAGACCGTACACCGCCACGATGGCATAGGCGGCGACCACCATGAGGCCGGCGGAAACCACACCCAGATACTTGGTGAACACTCCGAAGGTCAGGCCCACGGCGCAGATCAGCTCCATGGTGACGGACAGGACCACGAAGGCTTCCGGCGGATGAAAGCCAGCCTTCGTGAAGAAGCCCACCGCCCCCGCAAAGCCGACGATCTTCGAGATGGCGTGTGGAAAATAGAACAAACCGGTCGTCAGACGGACAACAACGATCGGATTTGTCACATCAAATCTTCCATCTGAAACCGACATTGAAGCATACTCCTCACCTGCACCAATCATCATCCATGATGATCTATAACGTGAGGTGGATTTTGCTCCTCCAAGGCCCATGGACATTGATGTGGCGCAATACTTACCTCCGCCACGCCGGGCGTTTTTCACAGCAGCGTTTGCAGCATTGCATGAATGAGCAGAGGCGCGGAGCCTCGCGCCATGCCGGCAGCGGCGGCCCCCTCAGGCCGTCGCACCTTCCTTCAGCAGCTTCCACGTGATGGAATCGATCAGCGCCTCGAACGAGGCGTCGATGATGTTGGGGGAGACGCCAACGGTGGTCCAGCGCTCGCCGGTCTCGTCGGCGCTCTCGATCAGCACGCGGGTGACCGCCTCGGTGCCGCCGTTCAGCACCCGCACCCGGTAGTCGGTGAGGTGCAGGCCGGAGATGAAGGGCTGGTACTTGCCGAGGTCCTTGCGCAGCGCCACGTCGAGGGCGTTGACCGGGCCGTTGCCCTCGGCGGCGGAGATCAGCACTTCCTCGCCCACCTTCACCTTCACGATGGCCTCGGCCACGGTGCTCATCTCGCCCTTGGAATTGAAGCGCCGCTCCACGTTCACGCTGAAGCGCTCCACGTCGAAGAAGTCGGGCACGCTGCCGAGGATGCGACGCGCCAAAAGGGCGAAGGAGGCGTCCGCCGCCTCATAGGCATAGCCCAGCGCCTCGCGGGTCTTCACCTCGTCCAGCAGCCGGGAGATGCGCGGGTCGGCCTTCTCCACCGGGACCCCGAGCCGCTCCAGCTCGGCCAGCACGTTGGACTTGCCGGCCTGATCGGACACCAGCAGCTTGCGCCGGTTGCCCACCGCCTCCGGGGGCACGTGCTCGTAGGTGGCCGGGTCCTTCAGGATGGCGGAGGCATGGATGCCGGCCTTGGTGGCAAACGCGCTCTCGCCCACATAGGGCGCGTGGCGATCCGGCGCCCGGTTCAGCATCTCATCCAGCGTCCGGGACACGTTGGCGATGTCGGCCAGCGCGGCGCGCGAGACGCCGATGTCGAAGTGCGCCGAATAGTCCGGCTTCAACAGCAGGGTCGGGATGATGGAGCACAGGTTCGCGTTGCCGCAGCGCTCGCCGAGGCCGTTGAGCGTGCCCTGGATCTGCCGCGCCCCGGCCCGCACCGCCGCCAGCGAATTGGCTACCGCCTGCTCGGTGTCGTTGTGGGCGTGGATGCCCACGTGGCCGCCCGGCACCACCTTCACCAGCTCCGAGACGATGGCCTCCACCTCATGGGGCAGGGTGCCGCCATTGGTGTCGCACAGCACCACCCAGCGGGCGCCGGCCTCATAGGCCGTGCGGGCGCAGGCGAGGGCGAAGTCCCTGTCTTCCTTGAAGCCGTCGAAGAAATGCTCGCAATCCACCAGCGCCTCGCGCCCCGCCGCCACCGCGGCCTGCACGCTCTCGCGAATGGAAGCGAGGTTCTCCTCCTTGGTGGTCTCCAGCGCCACCCGCACCTGATAGGCGGAGGCCTTGGCGACGAAGCAGATGGCATCCGCCTTGGCCCCGACCAGCGCGGCGATGCCGGGATCGTTGGCGGCGGAGCGGCCCGGCCGCTTGGTCATGCCGAAGGCGGTGACGCGCGCCTTGGCCGGATGCTCCTGCGAAAACAGCTGCGTATCCGTAGGGTTGGCGCCGGGATAACCGGCCTCCACATAGTCCACCCCGAGCTGGTCGAGGAGCGAGAGCACCCTCAGCTTGTCGGCGACGGTGAAATCCACCCCGTTGGTCTGCGCGCCGTCGCGCAGGGTGGTGTCGAAAAGGTAGAGGCGCTCACGCGCGCTGGACTGGGAAGTGGTCATCGCCCCGCCCCCTCGCCGAGCGTCTTGGCCATGGAGGTGTTGCCGAGCCATGTGTCGGCCAGCGGCACCATGTTGCGACGGTGGGCCTCAAAGCCGCGGTGCTGGAAGAAGCCGAGGGCGGTGTCGCTGGCGTCCACCGTCAGCTTGAGGGTGCCGCGGCCCTTGGCCAGCGTCTCCACCGCATCGCACAGGGCGCGGGCGACGCCGGTGCCGGCGGCGTCCGGCGCCACATAGAGCAGGTCGATGTGGGCATTGTCCTTCAGCGAGACGAAGCCCACCTGCGCGCCGTCGCGCAGGGCCACCAGGGTGAGCGCACCGGCAAGGCGGGCCGCGAAGGCGTCCTCGTCGTCGGCTGCCGCGCTCCAGGCTTCCTGCTGCTCTTCGTCGTAATCCTCGCCGGTCAGATCGGCGATGGAGGCACGGAACAGGGCCGCCAGAACCGGCGCATCGGCCGGCAGGTAAGGGCGCAGGGAGAGCTTGGCGGCGGTCATCGCGACACCTCCCAGCTCGTGGTTCCGTCCTTGTTGTCCATCAGCACCACACCCTGAGCGGCCAACTCCTCGCGGATCTGGTCGGCGCGCTTGAAATCCTTCGCCTTGCGGGCGGCGAGGCGATCGGCGATGAGGCCGGCGATCACGCCCTCGTCCAAAGCGATGGCCTCCTTCTGCCGGGCGCGCCACCCGGTTTCGGTATCGCCGAGCAGACCCAGCAGGTTGGCCGCGCCTTTGAAGCGGCGGCGCAGGGCGGACGAGGCCTCCTCGTGCTCGGCGACTTCCGCAAGATGGTGCAGGTGGGTGATGACGGACGGCGTGTTGAGGTCGTCGGCGAGCCGGTCGGCGATCTCGGTCTCGAACGGATTGCCCTCCCCGGTCTCGGCCTCCGCCTCGCCGATGATGCGATACCACTTGTCCAGGGTCTTGGCGGCGAAGCCCAGGCCCTGCCGGGTCCAGTTGATGGGCTGGCGGTAATGGGTGGAGAGCATGGCGAGGCGCAGCACCTCGCCCGGCCATTCGGCGAGCAGTTCGCGGATGGTGACGAAGTTGCCGAGGGACTTCGACATCTTCTCGCCTTCCAGCATCAGGAAGCCGTTGTGCATCCACATCTGCGCCATCACGCCGGTGTGGAAGGCGCAGCGCGACTGGGCGATCTCGTTCTCATGGTGCGGGAACACGAGGTCGATGCCGCCACCATGGATGTCGAAGGTCTCGCCCAGGTGGCGCCACGACATGGCCGAGCACTCGATATGCCAGCCGGGACGGCCGGGGGTGGCGATGCCGCAGGGCGAGGGCCAGCCGGGGATGCCGGCCTCGCTCGGCTTCCACAGCACGAAGTCCATGGGATCGCGCTTGTAGGGCGCCACGTCCACGCGGGCGCCGGCGACCATCTCGTCCAGCGGGCGGCGGGAAAGGCGGCCATAGTCCGGCATGGAGGGCACATGGAACAGCACATGCTCTTCCGCCACATAGGCATGGCCGGAGGCGACCAGGCTCTCGATGAGGGTGCGCATCTCGGCGATGTGCTCGGTGGCGCGCGGCTCCACCGTGGGCCGCAGGCAGTTCAGCGCCGCCGTATCCTCGCGGAACCAGCGGTAGGTCTCTTCGGTGAGATCCCGGATGGTGATGCCACGCTCGGCGGCGCGCGCGTTGATCTTGTCGTCCACGTCGGTGATGTTGCGGACGTATTTGACGTGGCCTTCGCCATAGAGGCGGCGCAGCAGGCGGAACAGCACGTCGAACACGATCACCGGCCGCGCATTGCCGATATGGGCGTGGTCGTAGACGGTGGGGCCGCAGACATACATGCGCACGTTGGCGGGATCGAGCGGACGCAACGTGTCCTTCGAGCGGGTCAAGGTATTGTAGAGCCTGAGCTCCATGGATCGTTCCCCCGAATAGCGCACGTGCGCCGTGCCGGTGCACCGGCCGGGGCGTCCAGATCCTTAAGTCTTAAGGGAGCAGCAAGGGACGGCCACGGCCAGCTTTTCGGCTAACCGCAAATAATCGCCGCAATGGCGCAGGTGATGGCAAACCGACCGTTCATGGCGCGGGACAATGGTTCGGGCCGGGGCGGCCGTCAAGAGCTTTCGCGTCGGTGTCGCGGAACAGCCATGCGCAGTCTCGGCACCAGCCCGCGCGCCCTTGCGCCGCCTTGGTTTTTCACCCGCGCGCCGGTGGGCGCTCCGCACTTCGTTATATGGCCACGCTTGACCATTCGGGGGCCGCCGGCCTATCCCCAGCCCCGCGAGAGCGCCCCGGCGGCGCATCGGCGGAGGCCTCTCCGCCCCTCCGCGCCTGGCCCCGAACGCGGGGCGAAGGGTCCGGAACACCGCCGCGGCGCTGATCAAAAAGGCCGTTTCCCGCTCATGCAAAGCATCCGAACGCTGGTCGTCGCAGCCGTGGCGACCCTGTCCCTGACCGCTTTGGCCGAGGCCGACACCCGCATCTTCATCATCGACAATTCCGATGGCTACGGCATCGACCGTTGCCTGGCCGCCGGCGCGCCGTGCGGCGAGCGTATGGCGGTCGCCTGGTGCCGCTCCCACGATTACAGCCGCGCGATCGATTTCGGCCGTGTCGCCGAAACCGCCTTCACCCCTGCGCGCTCCGCGCCGCCCGCCGCCTGCACCGGCCCGCTGTGCCCCGAGGCGGTGGCCATCACCTGCTCGCGCTGAGGCGCCAGACCGACGCCCGAGCCACCTTCAATGCCACGCCCGGGCGGGTCCGGGGCAGGCGTGGTCGAGGAGTTTCGCGCTCACTTCACGAAGTCCGCGCACTTGGGCACGTCGGCGCCCCCACCCCAAGGCATGATGGGCACGGTGGAGGTGGAATTCTTCGGGCTGCCGTCGATCAGCTTGTCCGAATAGACGAGGTAAACCAGCACGTTGCGCTTGGTGTCACAGCCACGCACGATCTGCATCTTCTTGAAGAAGAAGGAACGGCCCTCGCGGAACACCACGTCGCCCTGCTCGAACTTGCTCTTGAACGAGATGGGCCCCACCTGCCGGCACGCCAGCGAGATGTCGGACACCTCCTCCGCCACGCCCACCATGCCCTTCAGGCCGCCCTTCTCCGGCGTGGTGTAGTGGCAGGCGACGCCGTCCACCACCGGATCGTCGATGCCGTAGACCGCCAGCTTGTCGTCCGGGGTGAGGAACTTCCAGACGGTGGACTTCTTGAAGATGAGGTTCGGCTCCTGCGCCATCGCCGGCGCCGACAGGGCCGGCACCAGCAGCGCCGCGAGCACAATGGCGCCGGACCGGGCATGGTTCGCAAAGCGGCTTGCCCAGGTTGAACGGTTCACAACGGTCATGAAAGCTCCCGCGGATTGTCGCTCCTGATATGGGGAAAGTCCCGCTCAGGAAAAGGTGATCGGCGGCAGCAGCCCGATAAAAGCGCTCCCTGCGCTCTCGCGCCGGCTCGCGATTGACGCGGAGGCGCGGCCATGACACCCCTGTCGCCCCATTGATGCCAGCGGCCCGGTCTGCGACCGATGCAGAGGGGGTCGCGCCAGCGCCGCGCGGTCCGCATCGCGCGCAGACAAGACACCAATCGGCTGTCGCAATGGCAACGCCGACAAGAAAAGGCCCGAGGAGCACCATATGGACATCAAGCGCCGGCACTTCATTGGCGCCTCCGCCACCGCGCTCGCCACCGGCGCGCTCGCAGCTCCGGCCCTCGCCCAGAGCCAGCCCGAGGTGAAGTGGCGCCTGACCTCCTCCTTCCCCCGGTCGCTGGACACCATCTACGGCACCGCGCAGACCTTCGCGCGCTACGTGTCCGAGGCCACCGATGGGCGGTTCCAGATCCAGACCTTCCCGGCGGGAGAGCTGGTGCCCGGCCTGCAGGCGCTGGATGCGGTTTCCACCGGCTCGGTGGAATGCGCGCAGACCGCCACCTATTTCTACACTGGCAAGGACCCGGCGCTGGCCTTCGGCACCGGCGTGCCGTTCGGCTTCAACTCGCGCCAGCAGCATTCCTGGTGGTTCTTCGGCGGTGGCGCTGAGATCATCAACGGCGTGCTCGCCAAGTATAATGTCACCTCCATGCCCATGGGCAATTCGGGGTGCCAGATGGGCGGCTTCTTCCGCAAGGAGCTTACCGGCGTCGACGACCTGAAGGGCCTGAAGTTCCGCATCGGCGGCATCGGCGGCCAGGTGCTGGCGAAGCTCGGCGTGGTGCCGCAGCAGATCGTGCCGGGCGACGTCTATGCCGCCCTCGAGCGTGGCACCATCGACGCCGCCGAGTTCGTCGGCCCCTATGACGACGAGAAGCTCGGCCTCGTGAAGGTGGCGAAATATTACTACTACCCCGGCTGGTGGGAAGGCGGGGCCATGATGCACCTTGTCATCAACGACAAGCAGTGGAACGCCCTGCCGAAGCACTACCAGGCCATCGTCCGCAACGCCGCCGAAGCCGCCAACAACTGGATGCTGGCCAAGTACGACTTTGTGAACCCGCCGGCCCTCCGCCGCCTGGTGCAGCAGGGGGCGGAGCTGCGGCCCTTCCCGCCCTCCATCATGGAGGCGGGCCACAAGGCGGCGTTCGAGCTCTATAACGAGATCGCCGCCACCAACCCGGCCTTCAAACAGGCGCTGGAGTCCATGACCGCCGTCCGCGCCGACCAGCTGGTGTGGTGGCAGATCGCCGAATACGCCTACGACAGCTTCAACATCCGCAACCGCGGCAAGAGCTGAGATCCGGGGCAGGCGAGCGGCGCGAAGGCGCGGCCGGCACCTGACGGACCGTGATGAAGCCATAGTTTCGTCACCATTCCCGTTCGGTGTCGGGCTATAGAGGTGCGGTCGCAGATGGGCGGCAAAGCGAGAGTCGAGAAGGTGAGGATGGGGTCTGAGCGAGGCATGGGCGTCGGCGGAAATCTCCGCAATCTGGCCCGCAAGATCGTATTCGGGCTTCTCCTGGCCGGAGCGGCGGCAGGCAGCGCCTCGCAGGCGCTGGCCCAGGCCGGCAGCCCGGCCTGCACGCAGCTCGAATCCTCACTCATGTCCCTTGACCGGGGCGCCAACGGTGCCGCCGCCCAGCAGCAGCAGGCGGCGAAGCTGCGCTCCGACCTCGACCGACTCACCTCCCAGGCCCGCGGCATGGGCTGCGATGCCCCGCGCGGCTTCTTCATCTTCCAGGGGCCGCCGCGCCCGCCCCAGTGCGACCAGATCGACGACCAGGTGTCGCGCATCCGCTCCCAGCTCGCTGGCGTGGAGCGCGGCGGATCGGATCAGAGCGGCCAGCGCCGGGCCCTGATCCTCGCCCTCGCCCAGAACAATTGCGGCCCGCAATATACCGCCGCCGTGCAGGCAGCCCGGCGCCCGTCCGAGCCGCAGAAACCGCGCAACTTCTTCGAGGCCATTTTCGGCACGCCGCAGAGCGCGCAGGAAGAGGAAAGCGCGCCGGATCTCGCCACCATCCCGCTGGACCAGCCGAAGCAGTATTCGTCCCGCACCGTGTGCGTGCGCACCTGCGACGGCTATTTCTTCCCCATGGCGAACTCCACCAACTCCAGCCGCTACGCGCAGGACGACCAGCTGTGCAAGCGGCTGTGCCCGGGCTCGGACGCGCAACTCTTCACCTACAGCGGCGACATCAAGTCGGCGGTCAGCATTTCCGGCCAGTCCTACATGTCGCTGCCCAATGCGCTGCGCTATCGCAAGGAGCTGGTGTCGTCCTGCACCTGCAAGCCGGCCGGCCAGTCGTGGGCGCAGGCCCTCGCCGGGCTCGAGGACGAGACCACGTTGCGCAAGGGCGACATCCTCGTGACCGAGGAGCAGGCCCGCGAGATGTCGCAGCCGAAGTTCAACGATCCGGCGTCCAACGCCAAGGGCAAGAATGCCCAGCGCCAGCCCGTCGCCGATCCGGTGGCGGAGGCCGGCGGCCCCGTGGCGGCCACCGCCGCCGCCCCGCTCGCCCCGGCCTCGGAGCAGCCGGGCCAGCGCAAGGTGCGCATTATCCCCCTGCCCCGCTCGCAGAATGCCCAGAACCAGCAGAACACGCAGGGCGCGGGCCAAAGCGCCGGCCAGGGAACCGCGCAATAGGCGCTGCGGAGTAGGCGACATCTCCGATCGACGCTTGCAGCCTTCGAAGACGCATTCGCATCGTTATGGCCGGGCTTGACCCGGCCTTCCGCGCGGGGAGCCTTGCAGCAGCCTTGAGAGGTGTGTGCGAGCGGAACGGCGTGGATGCCCGGGACACGCCCAGGCATGACGGCCGGTGATTGCGAGTTTGCCTTGATGAGTTTCCAACCGGGACCCGAGCCGCTTCGCACCCTTCGCACTCGCCCCGCCAGGATGGTTGAGCCTGACCCGCTCCGGCCTACGCCACCCCGCCGCCCAGCCGGCCCGCCACCCGCTCACGGCCCATCAGCGGCAGCAAGGCGGCCAGCTCCGGCCCCTTCTCCAGCCCGGTCAGGGCGAGGCGTAGCGGGTGGAACAGAGCCTTGCCCGACCGCCCGCTCGCCGCTTTCACCGCCTTGATCCAGTTCGCGTAGGTCTGCCCGTCCCAGGGCTCCGGCGGCAGCAGGTCCGCCGCTTCGCCGAGGAAGGTACGATCGGACTCCGCCACGACGCCCGCCGCCGGCTGGGACACCAGAGCCCACCAATCCGCCGCCTCCGAAAACCGCGCGAGATTGCCCCGCACCGCCAGCCAGAAGGCCACGCCGCCGCCGATGCCCGCCGCCGCGAGGCGCGAAGCCGCAGCCTCGAAGGGCATCATGTGGAGGGTGCGGGCGGTGAGCAGGGCAAGATCGTCAGGATCGAACCGGGCCGGGGCGCGCGAGATGTGGGCGAGGTCCACCATGCCCGCCAGCGCCTCGAGGCTTTCCACCGCCTCCACCGCATGGGAGGTGCCCACGAGGACGGCCGCCGCCGCGACCGCCAGCGCCTCCTGCCCAGCCTCGCGCAGCGCCGAAAGGGAGAGGTGGCCGAGCCGCTTCGACAGCCCCTCGCCTGACGGCAGGGTGAGCAGATTATGGTGGGCGAAGCGCGGCGCCACCCCGCCCAGCGCCTCGAAAATCTCGATCTGGACCGCCGTGTTGGTCACATGGTCCTCGCCGCGCACCACGTCCGTGACGCCCATGGCGAGGTCATCCACCACCGACGGCAGCGTATAGAGGAAGCTGCCGTCAGCGCGCACCAGAACCGGATCGGACAGGCTCGCCGTGTCCACCTGCTGCGGCCCGCGCACACCATCGTCCCAGGCGACCACGCGATGGTCGAGGCGGAAGCGCCAGTGCGGGCGGCGGCCCTCGGCCTCCAGCCGGGCACGATCCGCCGCGGTGAGCGCCAGCGCCGCGCGGTCATAGACCGGCGGCAGGCTACGCGCCCGCTGCAGCCGGCGCTTCAGCTCCAGCTCGTCCTCGCTCTCATAGGCGGGATAGAGCCGCCCGGAGGCCTTCAGTTGCTCGGTTGCGGCCTCATACTCGCCGATGCGGTCCGACTGGCGGAAGGTGAGGTCGGGCGGGATGCCCAGCCACGCGAGGTCCGTCGCGATGGCGTCGGCATATTCGGCGCGGGAGCGGGCGGCGTCGGTATCGTCGAAGCGCAGGATGAAGGTGCCGCCGGCGCGCCGGGCGAGCAGCGCATTGATGAGGGCGGTGCGGGCATTGCCCACATGGATGAGACCCGTAGGCGACGGCGCGAAGCGCAGGACGGGGCGGGACGGAGTGGAGCGGGACGGAGTGGAGCGGGACATGGCAAGCCCATAGCCCGCCACGTTCCATCCGTCGATGGGGAGGAAGCCCCGGAAGAGGATCGGGCCTCGGCCCGCCCCTGAAAGAAAGAAGCCCGGCCGTAATGGCCGGGCTCCGTTGGTTCAGCAGCGCTGTAGTTCAGCGCGGCGGCGGGCAGTCAGGCCCACGGCAGTCAGGCCGTCCCTGTGGCCGCTGCGGCTGGCCCTGAGGCTGGGGCTGGCGTTGCGGCTGGCCCTGCTGCTGCGGCGGACGCTGCTGCTGGTACTGCTGCGGCGGACGCTCCTGACGCTGCTGTTGCGGCGGCCGCTGCTGGTACTGCTCCGGCGGACGCTGCTGGCGCTGCTGGATCTGCTGTTGCTGACGCTGCTGGATCTGCTCCTGCTGGCGCTGCTGCTGTTGCTGGCGCTGCTGGAACTGCTGCTGCTGACGCTGCTGGATCTGTTCCTGCTGGCGCTGTTGCTGCTGCTGGCGCTGCTGGATCTGTTCCTGCTGGCGCTGCTGCTGTTGCTGACGCTGCTGGATCTGCTGCTGCTGACGCTGCTGCAACTGCTCCTGCTGGATCTGCTGGCGCTGTTGCTGCTGCAACTGCTGGCGCTCCTGCGGCGACGGCGGGCGGTTCGGCAAACCGTTCGGCCCAGGACCGCCGGGACGGCCGGGCTGACCGGGAGGCGTGCCGGGCTGGCCCGAAGGCTGGCCGGGAACCACCGGACGGCCGGGACCACCGGGCTGGCCGGACTGACCGGGAGGTGTGCCGGGCTGAACCCCAGGCTGACCGGGGACACCGGGACGGCCGGGACCACCCGGACCACCTGGCTGACCGGGAGGCGTGCCGGGCTGAACCCCAGGCTGGCCGGGGACACCGGGACGGCCGGGACCACCCGGACCACCGGGCTGACCGGCAGGCGTGCCGGGCTGACCCCCAGGCTGGCCGGGAACGCCGGGACGGCCGGGACCACCGGGCTCACCCGGACGACCAGGACCACCCGGACCACCGGGCTGACCGGGAGGCGTGCCGGGCTGAACTCCAGGCTGGCCGGGG
Organism: Xanthobacter versatilis; assembly: GCF_043193975.1. Taxonomy (NCBI): domain Bacteria; kingdom Pseudomonadati; phylum Pseudomonadota; class Alphaproteobacteria; order Hyphomicrobiales; family Xanthobacteraceae; genus Xanthobacter; species Xanthobacter versatilis. The sequence continues at coordinate 736,591 of NZ_JBAFVB010000002.1, forward strand.
ACACCGGGACGGCCGGGACCACCGGGCTCACCCGGACGACCAGGACCACCAGGACCACCAGGACCACCAGGACCACCCGGCTGACCGGGAGGCGTGCCGGGCTGAACCCCAGGCTGGCCGGGAACGCCGGGACGGCCGGGACCACCGGGCTCACCCGGACGACCAGGACCGCCCGGATAACCGGGACCACCAGGACCGCCAGGCTCACCAGGACGGCCAGGACCACCCGGATAGCCAGGACCACCGGGCTCACCTGGACGGCCGGGACCACCAGGATAACCAGGGCCACCCGGATAGCCGGGACCACCCGGTCCACCGGGACGGTTCCAGCCGGGAGGCGGCGGCGGAGCAACGGGCGGGGGCGGCTGCATGCCGGGAGGGGCGATATAGTTGTTACGCCACCAGCCGGGCTGGCGCGGCCCCGGAGGCGGGGCATACCAGCCGGGACGCGGCCGCGGCGCATAGCCTTCCCACCGGTAGCGGTCCGCATACCAGGGCTGGTTCACGTAGTAGGGCCGGCCCACATAATACTGGTTCCAGTATTGCGAAGCGGCAAACGCCACCACGGGCACGCCGATAGCAGCCACGCCCCAGTCGGGAAGCACCGCGGTGCGGCCCTGCTGCTCGTAGCCGAGATATTCGCTGTAAACCCAGCCGCGATAGTCCTGCCAGATGACGTCGCACCAGGATTCATCCTGGAGACAGCCCTCGACTTCGAGCGGCGAGCCTTCGGGAATGACGCCGAGGCTTGGGAATTCGGTGTCCGGACCCGTCCGGATATTCACGTTCGCAGTGGAGAAGGCCGGTGCCGCCTGGGCGGACACTATCCCTGCCATCGCCAGGCCAGCGACCCAGCCAGCCAGTCTGAGCACCCTCATGGATCACTCCCATTCGACTCGACAGAGAGTCGATGCACTTAGTTTATCTCCGCCCTCATGGCGTTTCATGTGCCAAGGCAGGGCCATTCCTAAGCGGCAGAAAGGCGCAATTGCGTCAGGAGATGGTAAACGGAACGATATCCCGCACGTTCTCGTCGATGCGGATCTCCCGGTCCAGCGGCGGGAAGGCCCGCAGGTCGCAGTCGCGGCGCGGGCAGATGCGGCAGGAGACACCCAGCTTGGCCACCGGCGCGGCCTTCAGGTCCAGCCCGTCCGCATAGACGGTGTCATGGGCGAACGCGACCTCGCAGCCGAGGCCGAAGGCATAGGCCCGCGAGGGCTGGCCGTGGCGCAGGGAGGGGCTGACCACGGCACGGGCGAGGCAGATGTAGCGCGCTCCGTCGGGCATCTCGCCCACCTGTACCAGCGTGCGCCCCGGCATCTCGAACGCCTCATGCACGTTCCAGGCAGCGCAGGCCCCGCCATGGCGGGCGAACTGGAAGCGCGTGGCCGAATGGCGCTTGGTGATGTTGCCGGCGCGATCCACCTTGGCGAAATAGAAGGGCACCCCCTTTGCCCCCGGCCGCTGCAGCGTGGACAGGCGATGGCACACCTGCTCCAGGCTGGCCCCGGTCTCCAGCACCAGGCGGTCGAGGTCGTGGCGCAGCCGCCGGGCGAGGTCATGAAACCGGCGATAGGGCAGCATCAGCGCGCCGGCGAAATAATTATGCAGGGCCAGCCGGCAGATCTCCGTGGCGGTCTGGCTGCGGAAGGCTCCGGAAGCGACCGTCGCCTCCACCAGCGCGCCGTGCTCCAGCTGGGCGATGGTGGCGGCGATGCGGAAGGCCCGCGTCGGCGTTGACAGCACACCCGACAGCACCAGGCGCCGCAAGCGTGGATCGAAGCGCGACAGCGGCGCGTCCGGGTCGGCCGGCCCCACCTCCACCTGCACATTGTGCCGGCGCGCGAGATGGGCGGCGAAGGCGGCGGCGGGATCCGCGCCTTCCAGGATGCCGAGGCTGGAGGCGGCAGCCTCCGCCGCGCGGTCGAGGGGATCCACGTAATTGTCGATATAGTGGAAGAAGTCGCGGACTTCCTCGTAGGGGATCAGCTTGGCCTCGTCCGCCCCCGGCGCCACGCCTGCGGTGAGCATGTCGTCGAGGGAGGCGCGCCACTCCGCCGTGCGCCGCAGCGCCACGTGCATGCGCAGGAAGGCATGGGCGAAGGCCGGGGAGAGGTTGGCCACCGCCTTCATGTCCTGAAGGCCGAGGTCGAGATCCTTGAACAGCGGGTCGGCTGCGGTCTCGCGCAGGTCGGCCACCAGCCGGTCGAGGTCCTCCGCGCCGAAGGAGGTGATGTCCACGGCGAAAGTGCGCGAGATGGCGATGAGGATCGAGGCGGTCAGCGGGCGCTGGTTGCTCTCGATCTGGTTGATGTAGGATGGCGAGACCGCGAGGCGCTGGGCCAGTTCGCTCTGCTTGAGCCCCAGCTTTTCCCTGAGCCGCCGCACCGCATGGCCGGCATAGATCTTCTGACGCATGGGCGGCCCCGACTTCGGGATTGCGAATTCTTCACAATAAACAACGTGAATTTTTCACATATTCCCAACGCCCGCAACTCCTGTTAGCCGACAGCAGCGATGGGAGCAGCGGCATCGTAAAGCTTGGGCTTTCGCCGCCTTTGAACCCTCGATAGTCTCGATTTCACAAACACGGTTCCAAGCACCGCACCTGGGGAGCGCTCGGCATGAAGGACATCCTCGAAGAGCTCGAAAGCCGGCGCTCGGTCGCCCGACTCGGCGGCGGGGCACGGCGCATCGAGGCCCAGCACGCCCGCGGCAAGCTCACCGCCCGCGAGCGTATCGAACTGCTGCTCGATCGCGGCACGTTCGAGGAATACGACACCTTCGTGCAGCACCGCTGCGTGGACTTCGGCATGGCCGACCAGAAGGTCCCCGGCGACGGCGTCGTCACCGGCTGGGGCACGGTCAACGGCCGCAAGGTGTTCGTCTTCGCCAAGGACTTCACCGTATTCGGCGGCTCCCTCTCCGAGGAGCACGCCCGCAAGATCACCAAGATCCAGGACATGGCGCTGAAGACCCGCGCCCCCATCATCGGCCTGTTCGACGCCGGCGGCGCGCGTATCCAGGAAGGCGTCGCGGCGCTGGGCGGCTACGGCGAGGTGTTCAAGCGCAACGTCGTCGCCTCAGGCGTCATCCCGCAGATCTCGCTGATCATGGGCCCCTGCGCCGGCGGCGACGTCTACTCCCCGGCCATGACCGACTTCATCTTCATGGTGCGCGACACCTCCTACATGTTCGTGACCGGCCCGGAGGTGGTGAAGACCGTCACCAACGAGACCGTCACCTCCGAGGAGCTGGGCGGCGCCAAGGTGCACACCAGCAAGTCCTCGGTGGCGGACGGCTCCTACGAGAACGACGTGGAGATGCTGCTGGAGACCCGGCGGCTCATCGACTTCCTGCCCTCCAACAACCAGGAAGGCGCGCCCGAGTGGCCGTCCTTCGACGATCCGGGCCGCTACGACGAGAGCCTCGACACCCTGGTCCCGGACAATCCCAACAAGCCCTACGACATCAAGGAACTGATCCTGAAGGTCGTGGACGAGGGCGACTTCTTCGAGATCCAGGCGGCCTACGCCCGCAACATGGTCACCGGCTTCGGCCGGATCGAGGGGCGCACGGTCGGCTTCGTCGCCAACCAGCCCATGGTGCTCGCGGGGGTGCTCGATTCGGACGCCTCCCGCAAGGCGGCCCGCTTCGTGCGCTTCTGCGACGCCTTCGAGATCCCCATCGTGACCTTCGTGGACGTGCCCGGCTTCCTGCCCGGCACGGCGCAGGAATACGGCGGCCTCATCAAGCACGGCGCCAAGCTGCTGTTCGCCTATTCGCAGGCCACCGTGCCGCTGGTCACCGTCATTACCCGCAAGGCCTTCGGCGGCGCCTATGACGTGATGGCCTCTAAGCACGTGGGCGCGGACGTGAACTATGCCTGGCCCACCGCCCAGATCGCGGTGATGGGCGCCAAGGGCGCGGTGGAGATCATCTTCCGCGCCGACATGGGCGATCCGGACAAGATCGCCGCCCAGACCAAGAACTACGAGGAGCGCTTCCTGTCGCCCTTCGTGGCGGCGGAGCGCGGCTATGTGGACGAGGTGATCATGCCCCACTCCACCCGCCGGCGCCTCGCCCGCGCCCTTGCCATGCTGCGCACCAAGAAGCTCGAGCAGCCCTCGCGCAAGCACGACAACATGCCGCTTTAAGCGGCTCTGGCCGGACCGAACGACCGCAAGCCTCAACCCCAACCGCCCTGGCCCCCTCCCCCGCCCGAACTCGGCTGTTGCCGCGTTCGGCTCTCAGAGTACCGAAGCCGGAAACATCCGGCTTCGGAGCGGGAGAGGGAGCGAGGCCGGGACAGCCGGAAAAGCCCTCTCCCGCTTGCGGGGGAGGGTTGGGAGGGGGCAGCGGTTCCCGAGACTCGTCGCGCCACTGGCGCAAAGGAACCGAACGCCATGTTCACGAAGATCCTGATCGCGAACCGGGGTGAGATCGCCTGCCGCGTCATCAAGACGGCGCGCAAGATGGGCATCAAGACCGTCGCCGTTTACTCGGATGCCGACAAGGACGCCCTCCATGTGGAGATGGCCGACGAGGCGGTGCATATCGGCCCGCCCCAGGCCGCCCAGTCCTATTTGATCGCCGAGAAGATCGTGGAGGCCTGCAAGCTCACGGGCGCGCAGGCGGTGCATCCCGGCTACGGCTTCCTGTCCGAGCGCGCCTCCTTCCCCAAGCTCCTGGCGGAGCACGGTATTGTCTTCATCGGTCCCAATCCCCATGCCATCGAGGCCATGGGCGACAAGATCGAGTCCAAGAAGGCGGCGGCGGCGGCCCATGTCTCCACCGTTCCCGGCTATCTGGGCGTGCTGGAGAACGGCACCGAGGCGGCGAAGATCGCCGACGAGATCGGCTATCCGGTGATGATCAAGGCCTCCGCGGGCGGCGGCGGCAAGGGCATGCGCATCGCCTATTCCCGCGACGAGGTGCAGGACGGCTTCGACCGCGCCAAGTCCGAGGCCAAGTCCTCCTTCGGCGATGACCGCGTGTTCGTGGAAAAGTTCATCGTCGATCCGCGCCACATCGAGATTCAGGTGCTGGGCGACAAGCACGGCAACGTCATCTACCTCGGCGAGCGCGAGTGCTCGATCCAGCGCCGCAACCAGAAGGTCGTGGAGGAAGCCCCCTCCCCGCTGCTGGACGAGGCCACCCGCAAGAAGATGGGCGAGCAGGCCGTCGCCCTCGCCAAGGCGGTGGGCTACGACAGCGCCGGCACGGTGGAGTTCGTCGCCGGCCAGGACAAGAGCTTCTACTTCCTGGAGATGAACACCCGCCTGCAGGTGGAGCATCCGGTCACCGAGCTGATCACCGGCATCGACCTGGTGGAGCAGATGATCCGCGTCGCCGCGGGCGAGCCGCTCTCCATCACCCAGGACGACGTGAAGCTCACCGGCTGGGCGGTTGAAAGCCGCATCTATGCGGAAGACCCCTACCGCAACTTCCTGCCCTCCACCGGCCGTCTGGTGCGCTATCGCCCGCCGGCGGAAGGCAAGGACGGCCCCATCACCGTGCGCAACGACACCGGCGTCTATGAGGGCGGGGAAATCTCCATCTTCTACGATCCCATGATCGCGAAGCTGGTGACCCACGCCCCCACCCGCGCCATCGCCATCGAGGCGCAGGCGGATGCGCTGGATGCCTTCGCCATCGACGGCATCGGCCACAACATTCCGTTCCTGTCGGCGCTCATGTCCCACCCGCGCTGGCGGGACGGCCGCCTCTCCACCGGCTTCATCGCCGAGGAATATCCCGACGGCTTCCATGCCCGCGCGCCGGAAGGCGAGCTGGTGCACACGCTCTCCGCCGTGGCGGCGGTGATCGACCACATCCACAATGCCCGCAAGCGGCACATTTCCGGCCAGACCTCCGGCGTGCCGGTGGCCTTCGCCAAGCGCCGCATCGTGCACCTCTCCGCCGCCGAGGAGACCCTTTCCACCGCCTGCGAGGTGGAAGCGGTGGACGGCGGCTACAAGGTGCAGATCTTCGACGCCGACGGCACCGCCGGCCACACCCACCTGCTGCGCTCCACCTGGAAGCCCGGCGACGTGGTGTGGACCGGCACCATCGACGCCGACCAGGTGGCGGTGCAGGTGCGCACCATCCCCAACGGCTACCTTCTGGCCCATCGCGGCATCGCCACCAAGGCGCGGGTCTACACCGAGCTGTCGGCTTCGCTCGCGGCGCTGATGCCGAAGAAGGAAACCGCCGGCGGCGGCAAGGAGCTTTTGTGCCCCATGCCGGGCCTCGTGGTCTCCATCGCCGTCACCCCCGGCCAGGAGGTGAAGAACGGCGAGATCCTCGCCATCGTGGAAGCCATGAAGATGGAGAACGTGCTGCGCGCCGAGCGCGACGGCGTCATCAAGGCGGTCCACGCGAAGGCCGGCGACAGCCTCGCCGTGGATGCGGTGATCCTGGAATTCGCGTGATGCGTGCGGCGCGGCGGCTTTTCAGTTCCTTCTTGCCGTGGCAGGGGGATGCGAACGGCCGCCGCGATGGCGCGCCACGTGGGAGATGAGGCCATGATCGGATCCACGCGTCTGTCGCGTCTGGCTTATGCTTTGTCGGTCGCGTTCCTGATTAGTGCGAGCATCGCATTCGCGCAGTTTCAGGATCAGCTTGGCATCCAAAGCTATGCCCGCGACGTCCGAATGGGTGTCAGCGCCACCTACGTGATAATCTCCAGTGCTCGGCTGGCTGATGCAGGCTTCCGCTACTGGCGCAGCTTCATCCTGCTGACGATCATCCTCGTGGCGCTGCCTGTCATCGGATTTTTCGCCTATACTTACTTTATTGGCCTGCCCAAAGATCCCGCAGAGCATGCGGACTTCCTGATGATCGCCGCCGGCCTGACAAACATCGTCCTCTGGGGTGCAATCTCCCTTTTCTGCCTTGCCTTCCCCACTGCAGGCGCAGGTGGGGACAGCGGGCTTGGCCCTGCAGCCGCCGACGATATCCTCGACTGGAAGCCGTCGGGCCACATCCCGCCCCAGCAGAAGCGTGAGCCGAGGTTCTGACCATGCGCCTCCTCTCCCACCTCCTCAGCCGCTTCGTGGAGAAGGGCCGCCTGACGGTCATCACCGCGGACGGGCAGCGCCATGCCTTCGGCTCGGGGCAGGATGGTCCGTCCGTCACCGTGCGCATGCATGACAAAAAGCTCGAGCGGGATCTGTTCTTCAATCCGGAGCTGGTGGCGGCGGAGGCCTATATGGACGGCCGCCTCTCCTTCGAGGATGGCGCCGGGGCGTTCGAGCTGCTCTCCCTGTTCTCGGTGAACCGCAAGGGGCTGGGCAGCCACCCGGTGCAGCAGGCGCTGCGCAAGGCGTGGCGCTCGGTGCGGCGGTTCCAGCAGGCGAACCCGGTGGCCAAGGCGAAGGAGAACGTCTCCTCCCACTACGACCACCCGGCCGCTTTCTACCGGCTGTGGCTGGACGAGACCATGGCCTACAGCTGCGCCTACTTCCGCGATCCGGAAGAGCCGCTGGCCGATGCCCAGCGCAACAAGTTCCGCCACATCGCCGCCAAGCTGAAGATCTCCCCCGGCATGCGGGTGGCGGAGATCGGCTCCGGCTGGGGCGGGCTTGCCATCTACATGGCGAAGGAATGCGGCGCTCAGGTCACCGCCATCAACGTGTCGCCGGAGCAGCTCGCCGAAAGCCGGCGGTTGGCGGAGGCGGCTGGCGTCGCCGGTTCCATCGACTTCCGCGAGGTGGATTATCGCAACCTGGAGGGCAAGTTCGACCGCGTGGTCTCCATCGGCATGATGGAGCATGTGGGCGTCTCCCACTTCGACGATTACTTCACTACCATCCGCAACCTGCTGGATGAGGGCGGCTTCGCGCTGGTGCACGCCATCGGCCGCATGTCGCCGCCCGGCACCACGGCGCCGTTCATCCGCAAGTACATCTTCCCCGGTGGCTATGTGCCGGCGCTGTCGGAAGTGTTCGCCTCCACCGAGCGCACCCATCTCTGGGTCGATGACTGCGAGGTGCTGCGCCTGCACTATTACTGGACCATCCGCGCCTGGCGGCGGAACTTCATGGCCCGCCGTGCCGAAGTGGACGCCATGATGGGCGAGCGCTTCGGCCGCATGTGGGAATTCTACCTCGCGGCAGTGGAGCTGGGATTCCTGCACGGCTCCAACATGGTGTTCCAGCTGCTGCTCTCCGAGAAGCGCGACGACGTGCCGGTGCTGCGCGACTACATGGTCGACGCCGAGCGGTCGCTGGCGGCACGGGAGGGGCGGTGATGGACACCGGTTTCACCGATCCCCGGCATGACGCTGCCGTGAAGCACTTTGTTTTTCTCCTGTTCCCTCTCCCGGAGGTCCGCTCATGACCGCCCTGCCCTTCGCGACCAACCTTGCCCCCGTCACCCGCGAGGACTGGCTGAAGCTGGTCGAGGGCGTGCTGAAGGGCGCGCCCTACGACAAGCGCCTCGTCACCCGCACCTATGAGGGCCTCACCCTCGACGCTTTGCCCGAGCGCAAGGTGAAGGCCCCCATCGTGGCGGGCCGGCCGGCCGGCGCGCCGTGGGTCATCAGCGCCCGGGTGGACCAGCCGGACCTCGCCGCCGCCCACGCGCAGGCGCTGGAGGACCTCGACGGCGGCGCCTCCGGCCTTGCCCTGGTCTATGCCTCCTCGCCCTCGGCCTATGGCTTCGGCCTGCCGGACGGCGCCGACCTGAAGGTGGTGCTCAAGGACGTGCTGCTCGACCTCATCGAGACGCGCATCGAGAGCGGTGCCTTCCAGGGTCGCGGCGAAGACCTCGCCTTCGCCGATCATGCGGAAGCCGCGGGCTTTGATCCAAAGGGCCTCGCCGTTTCCTTCGGACTGAACCCGCTGGGGGATTTCGCCGCCGCGGGCACCCTGCCCATGGCGTGGCCGCTGCTCGCCAAGCGCTTCGCCGAGACCTCCGCCATTCTTGCGGCGCGCGGCTTTGCCGGGCCGTTCGCGCGGGCGGACGGCGGCGTGTTCCATGCGGCCGGAGCATCGGACGCTCAGGAGCTGGCGGCGGTGCTCGCCACCGCCGTGGCCTATCTCAAGGCCTATGGGGAGGCCGGCATCGCCCTGTCGGAGGCGACGGCGCGCATCGAGGTCGCCCTGGTGGCGGACCTGAACCAGACCGCCACCATCGCCAAGTTCCGCGCCATCCGCCTGCTGTGGGGCGCGGTGCTGCGCGAATGCGGCCTGCCGGAAACCGCGCTGAAGGTGCACGCCACTACCGCGTGGCGCTCGCTGACCCGGCGCGATCCTTATGTGAACCTCCTGCGCAACACGGTGGCGGCGTTCGCGGCCGGCGTGGGCGGGGCGGACAGCCTCACGGTGCTGCCCTTCACCCAGGCGCTGGGCCTGCCCGACGCCTTCGCCCGGCGCCTTGCCCGCAACACCCAGGTGATGCTGCTGGAGGAGAGCAACGTCCACCGCGTGGCCGATCCCGGCGCCGGCGCCGGCGCGGTTGAGGCCCATACCGACGGGCTCGCCGAAAAGGCGTGGGACCTGTTCCGCACCATCGAGAAGCGCGGCGGCATGGCCGACGTGCTGGAAGACCGATGGCTGAAGGCCGAGATCACCGAGGTGAAGGCCCGCCGCGACAAGGATGTGGCCACCCGCAAGGCGCCCATCACCGGCACCTCGGAATTCCCCATCCTGGTGCAGCAGGCGCCGGAAGTGCTGGCGCCTCTGCCCGCCACCTTCGAGCCCGTGGCCGACGGCGCACTGACGCCCCATCGTATTGCCGAGCCGTTCGAGGCCCTGCGCGACAAGGCGGAAGCCGCCGCCAAGGCGCCGGCCGTCTTCCTCGCCACGCTCGGTTCCGTCGCCGCCTTCACGGCGCGCGCCGGCTTCGCCAAGAACTTCTTCGAAGCCGGCGGCATCGCCGCCCCAGTCCCGGACGGCTTCGCCGACCGCGACGCGCTGGTGGCCGCCTTCAAGGCCTCCGGCACGCCGTTCGCCTGCCTCGTCTCCTCGGACGAGATCTACGGCGCCGAGGGCGCCGCAACAGCCGAGGCCCTGAAGGCTACGGGCGCCAGCGCCATCTGGCTCGCCGGCAAGCCCGCCGAGCTGGAGGCGGCGCTCAAGGCGGCGGGCGTTTCCGGCTTCATCTTCGCCGGCTGCGACGTGCTGGAGACGCTGACCGCCGCGCAGGCGGCGGCGGGACTGGCCTGAGCGGGCAGGACGGGAGGCGAGCCATGGTGCACAAGATTGCGGGCCTCACCGCCCTCGCGCTCCTCTCGGCGGCGGCCATTGGCCCCGCCCGCGCCGACAACGCCAGGCGCTTCGACGGCCGGTGGGTGGTGCGCACCTCCGCCGAAAGCGGCAGCTGCGGCAAGAATTACGACTTCAAGCTGGCCGTGAAGAATGGCACAGTCACCTACGCGGGTTTTTGGCCGGTGAAGGCCACCGGCGGCATCAGCAAGCTCGGCGTGGTGCGGATGACCCTGGCCCACGGGCAGCAGAAGGTCACCGCAAAGGGCCTCGCCGAGGGTGATCAGGCCTCGGGCGACTGGTCGTCGCCCGACCATCCCAAGTGCTCCGGCTCCTGGTTTGCAAAGCGGGCCTGAGCCCGAAACCTGATCCTTTTCACCAATGCCACCGCGGCCGATTTCGAGGGAACAGAAGATGAGCCGGATCCCCAACTTCGCCGACATCGACTGGCGCGCGCCGGAGATGGTCGCCCCCTCCGCGGCCGCCGCCCCCTGGACCACGCCCGAGGGCATCCCGGTGAAGCCGCTCTATGGGCCGGCGGACATCGAGGGCCTCGGCTACATCGATACCTATCCCGGTATCGCGCCATTCCTGCGCGGGCCTTATGCCCCCATGTATGCGACCCAGCCCTGGACCATCCGGCAATATGCCGGCTTCTCCACGGCGGAGGATTCCAACGCCTTCTACCGCCGCAACCTGGCGGCCGGGCAGAAGGGCCTGTCGGTCGCCTTCGACCTCGCCACCCATCGCGGCTATGACAGCGACCATCCGCGCGTCGCCGGCGACGTGGGCATGGCCGGCGTCGCCATCGACAGCATCTACGACATGCGCACCCTGTTCTCCGGCATCCCGCTGGACCAGATGAGCGTGTCGATGACCATGAATGGGGCCGTTCTTCCCATTCTGGCGCTCTATGTGGTGGCGGCGGAAGAGCAGGGCGTGGCTCCGGCCAAGCTTTCCGGCACCATCCAGAACGACATTCTCAAAGAATTCATGGTGCGGAACACCTATATCTATCCGCCCACCCCCTCCATGCGCATCATCTCAGACATCTTCGCCTTCACGTCGAAGGAGATGCCGCGCTTCAACTCCATCTCCATCTCCGGCTACCACATGCAGGAAGCCGGCGCGACGCAGGACCTGGAGCTGGCCTATACGCTGGCGGATGGCGTCGAATATGGCCGCGCCGGCGCCGCCGCCGGCCTGCCCATCGACGTGTTCGCTCCGCGCCTGTCGTTCTTCTGGGCCATCGGCATGAACTTCTACATGGAGGTGGCGAAGCTGCGCGCCGCCCGCCTCCTGTGGACGCGTCTGATGACCGACCTTGGCGCCAAGAACCCCAAGTCCCTGCCCCTGCGCACCCATTCGCAGACCTCCGGCTGGTCGCTGACGGCGCAGGACGTGTTCAACAACGTCATGCGCACCGCCATCGAGGCCATGGCCGCGACCCAGGGCCAGACCCAGTCGCTGCACACCAATGCGCTGGACGAGGCGCTGGCCCTGCCGACGGATTTCTCCGCCCGCATCGCCCGCAACACCCAGATCCTGCTCCAGCAGGAGAGCGGAACCACCCGCCAGATCGACCTGTGGGGCGGCTCCTATTTCGTGGAGAAGCTCACCGCCGATCTCGCCGCCAAGGCCTGGGCGCACATCCAGGAGGTGGAGGCGCTGGGCGGCATGGCCAAGGCCATCGAGGCCGGCATTCCGAAGCTCCGCATCGAGGAGGCCGCCGCCACCACCCAGGCCCGCATTGATGGCGGGGCGCAGACCGTGGTGGGCGTCAACAAGTTCAAGCCCGAGCGCGACCGCATGATCGACGTGCTGAAGGTGGAGAACGCCACCGTGCGCGCCGCCCAGATCGACAAGCTCAAGCGCCTGCGCGCCGAGCGCGACCAGGCCGAGGTGGACGGCAAGCTCGAAGCCCTCACCAACGGCGCGGCGGGCAACGGCAACCTGCTGGCGCTGGCCATTGACGCGGCCCGGGCCAAGGCCACGGTGGGCGAGATTTCCGATGCGCTGGAGAAGGTGTTCGGCCGCCATCGCGCCGAGATCCGCGCCATCTCCGGCGTCTACAAGCGCGAGGCGACCGCCATGACGGACAAGGTGGGCAAGCTGCAGAAGCTGGTGGAAGCATTCGAGCAGGCGGAGGGCCGCCGGCCGCGCATCCTCGTCGCCAAGGTGGGCCAGGACGGCCACGACCGCGGCCAGAAGGTGATCGCCTCCGCCTTCGCAGACCTCGGCTTCGACGTGGACATCGGCCCCCTGTTCGCCACCCCGGAGGAAGCCGCACGGCAGGCGGTGGAGAACGACGTGCACGTGGTCGGCATCTCTTCGCTGGCCGCCGGCCATCTCACCCTGGTGCCGGCGCTGAAGGCGGCGCTGGAAGCGGAGGGCCGGGGCGACATCATGGTGGTGGTCGGCGGCGTGGTGCCCCCGCAGGACTATGACGCCCTGAAGGCCGCCGGCGCCGAGGCCATCTTTCCCCCCGGCACGGTCATCGCCGATGCCGCGAAGGAACTGCTCGCCACCCTCTCCCACCGCCTCGGGCACAATCTCGAAGCGGCGGAGTGAGTTCAGCCTCCGGGCTGGCTCCGCTGGGCTCCACCCTGCGGGTGCTGGAGCCAGCCCCGCATGTGCTCGCCTTCTATGACGGGCGGGTGCCGGGAGTGCGGCTGCATAGCGCCCACGAGAACTGGCTGGACGACGGCGCCTACGCCCTCGGCATCGCCTCTTATGCGGTGCTGGATGGCGACGAGGCGCTGGTCTACGACACCCACATCTCGCTGGCGCACGCCCGCATCATTCGGGACACGCTGGACCAGCGGGGCGCCCGGCGCATCCGCGTGTTGCTGAGCCACTGGCACGACGACCATGTGGCTGGCAACGCGGTGTTCGCCGATTGCGAGATCATCGCCAACCGTGAGACGGCCGCCCTGCTTGCCGTCCACAGGGCGCGGCTGGAGGCCGGCGACCCGCCCATCTGCCCGCTCATTCTGCCGAATGTCCTATTCGAGGAGCGGCTTGAGCTGACCGTCGGTTCGGTTCCGGTGGAGCTTTTCCACATGGATATCCATAGCCGGGACGGCACAGTCGTGCTGCTGCCGGATGGCCTTCTGCTGGCCGGCGACACGCTGGAAGACCCCATCACCTATGTGGACGAACCCGACCGCCTCGCGGCCCACCTTGAAGGGCTGGAACGGCTGGCGGCGCTCGGCGCCACGCGCATCCTGCCCAACCACGGCGCACCGGAGGTGCTCGCCGCCGGCGGCTACGGGCCAGCGCTGATCACCGCCACCCGCCTTTATGTGGAGCAACTGCTGCGCCTGAAGACCGAGCCGGCGCTGGCCGGGCAGGACCTGCGGACCTTCGCCGCCGAGGCGTTCGCGACCGGGGTCGTGACGTATTTCGAGCCCTATGAGGCGGTGCACCGGCGGAATGTGGAGGCGGTGGTCGCCTCCAACCCCTGACGCCCCCTCACCCCGCCTTGTGCAGTCCCACGCCGGCCTTGGCCTTGCCCACCAGCCCTTCCACCTTGGCCACGATGGCGTCGGCGTCGAGGCCGGCGGCAGCCAGTTGGCGGGCCTGGGTCTCCTGGTCGATGTAGATGTCGGGGAGCACCATGGCGCGCACCTTCACGGCGCCGCGGTCCAGCAGGCCCTCGTCGGTGACCAGCTGGAGCACGTGGCTGCCGAAGCCGCCCACCGAGCCCTCTTCCACCGTGACCAGCGCGCCATGGCCGGCGGCGAGCTTCAGCACCAGCTCCCGGTCGAGGGGCTTGGCGAAGCGGGCGTCGGCCACGGTGACGGTGAAGCCCGCCGCCTCCAGCCGCTCGGCGGCATCAAGGCATGCGGCAAGGCGGGTGCCGAGGGAGAGCAGCGCAATGTCGCCCTCCCCGGTTCCGTGCACGATGCGGCCCTTGCCGATGGGCAGGACCTCGCCGCGCTCGGGCCGCTCCACGCCCACGCCCTCGCCGCGCGGGAAGCGCACCGCCGAGGGGCCGTCGTCGAAGGCCACCATGGTCGCCATCATGTGCACCAGCTCCGCCTCGTCGGCGGGGGCCATCACGGTCATGCCCGGCAGGCAGGCGAGGAAGGCGATGTCGAAGGCGCCGGCATGGGTCGCCCCGTCTGCACCGACGAGGCCGGCGCGGTCGATGATGAAGCGCACGGGCAGGCCCTGCAGCGCCACATCGTGCACCACCTGGTCGTAGGCCCGCTGGAGGAAGGTGGAATAGAGCGCGCAGAACGGCTTGAATCCTTCCGCCGCGAGCCCGGCGGCAAACGTCACCGCATGCTGCTCGGCGATGCCCACGTCGAAGGTGCGCTCGGGATAGACCTGCCCGAACAGGTCCAGCCCTGTGCCCGAGGGCATGGCGGCGGTGATGGCGACCACCTTGGGATCATGCCGAGCCTGTGAAATGAGGCTCTCGGCGAACACGCGGGTGTAGGAGGGGGCGTTGGACTTCGCCTTCACCTGAGCGCCGGTCACCACGTCGAACTTGACCACGCCGTGATACTTGTCGGCGCTGGCCTCCGCGGGGGCGTAGCCCTTGCCCTTCTGGGTCACCACATGAACCAGGATCGGGCCGGTCTTGGCATCCCGCACATTCTTCAGCACGGGCAGCAGGTGGTCCAGATTGTGCCCGTCGATGGGCCCCACATAATAAAAGCCCAATTCCTCGAAGAGGGTGCCGCCGGTCCAGAAGCCACGGGCGAATTCCTCGGCCCGCGCCGCGCCGCGCTCCACGAACTTGGGCAGGTGCCCGGCGATCTGCTTGCCGATCTCCCGCAGCGAGCGGTAGGTCTGCCCCGAGATGAGCCGCGCCAGATAGGCCGACATGGCGCCCGTGGGCGGGGCGATGGACATGTCGTTGTCGTTGAGGATGACGATGAGGCGCGAATCCATGGCGCCGGCATTGTTCATGGCCTCATAGGCCATTCCCGCCGACATGGCGCCGTCGCCGATCACGCACACCACGTTGCGCTCTTCCCCCGAGAGGTCCCGCGCCACCGCCATGCCGAGGCCAGCGGAGATCGAGGTAGAGGAGTGCGCCGCCCCGAACGGGTCGTATTCGCTCTCCGCCCGGCGGGTGAAGCCGGACAGGCCTCCGCCCTGGCGCAGGGTGCGGATGCGGTCGCGCCGGCCGGTGAGAATCTTGTGAGGGTAGCACTGGTGGCCGACATCCCAGATCAGGCGATCATGGGGGGTGTTGAACACGTGGTGCAGGGCCACCGTCAGCTCGACCACGCCCAGGCCCGCGCCCAGATGCCCGCCGGTCACGGAGACGGCATCGATGGTCTCCGCGCGCAGTTCGGTGGCGAGCTGGGCCAGCTTGTCCTGGGGCAGGCGCCGCACGTCGGCGGCATCGCGAATGGTATCGAGCAGCGGGGTCTTCAGCAAAGTCACGGACAACTCCGTCCGGAACGAACCGGGAAAATGAGCCTTACACACGCGCGCGGTGGCATGCAACGGACAAGGCCGGTGGGAACGGGGTCAGCAGGCGGCCCCCTCCCCCGGCGATGCGAACGTTCGCCTGTGCTTCATACGTGCGCGGGCGGCGTTCGGCGCACTTCATCGAAACATCCCGCCATTTTTCCAGTCCGGATGGCAAAACGGTGCAGATCGAGGCACGCCAGCGCCAGCACGCAGCCTCCGGCAAGCTTGGCGATCTGAGGGAAGGTGGAGCGTGAGCGGCCGTATTTTTCCAGCACGTAGCGCTCGGACTGCATCTTGGCGCGGTTGACCTTGAAGGTCTGGCTGAACGACGGCGCGCTGGAGCGCCCGCCCGCATGGGTCACCCGCGCCGCCGGCACCACGATGATGGGAATGCGCCGGGCGATGGCGCGCAAAGAGAGGTCGTCGTCCTCGTGATAGAGGAAGATGGCCTCGTCGAAGCCGCCCAGCGTGAAGAAGGCGTCCCGCGCCATCATGAAGGCGGCGCCGTGGACGAAGCGGGTGCAATAATCACCCGCGATCTCGTCCGGCGACAGGCGCAGGCGGCGCGGCACCTGCTCCAGGATGGAGCCTTCCTTGCGCATCAGCCGGCCGTTCTCGCCCACGATGGCCGGCATCAGGATGGCCGGATCGCCATAGCGGCCAGCGGCGGCGAGCAGCGCCGGCAAGGTCTCAGCGTCCAGCACCGCATCGGGATTGAGGAACAGGACATAGGGCGTGGCCGCCCGCCGCGCGCCGGCATTGCAGGCGGTGCCGAAGCCGGCATTGGCCGGCATCTCCACAAGATCCACCGGCCGCGACAGGCCGGCGCGCCACGCGGTGCCCTCGGGGCTGGCATTGTCCACGATCACCACCGGGCACGCTGCCGGCACGCTCGCCACCGCCCGGCCTATCACCGCCCCGCTGTTGTAGGTGACGAACACCACGGTGACGGCGGACAAGGGGGAACCGGTGGACGGATCGGCGGACACGGGACCCTCGCAACCAAAGCGTTTTCAAGCGAAGCGGATACCGGTTCGCGTGAAGAAGACGCATCGACACAAATCCAGGATCGATTGCCGTGAGCGACGGCGAACGGACATCGATCCAGCCGGCAGTTGACGACCGGCCCGGTCTTCCTGCCTTCAGGAGGCCGCGAACACAAGCTCAGGCTGCGGCGCGGCGGCAAGGCGCTTCAGCTCGGGATGGGCGGCGACACCGGACATGGCCGCGAGCACCGCTTCGGGATCGATCACGCTCATGCACCGGCGCTGGTAGGGGCACAGGCTCTCGGTCGGCAACGTGCAGGGCGCGCAGCCGGCGGCGGCGTGCACCACCACGGTGGCCGGGCCGATGGGGGCCCAGACCCGGATATCGGCAAAGCCGGAGAAGAGCGCGACGGTGGGCACCCCCAGCGAAGCTGCGAGGTGGGTGGTGCCGGTATCCACCCCCACGAAGGCGGCGGCGGGTCGCATCAATGCCGGCAGGTCGGCCAGGTCCACCTGCCCCACGAAATCCCGCAGCCGCCCTTTTGGCAGCAGATTTGCCATCTGCGCAGCCGTCTCGGCCTCCTCCCCCCGCCCGATGACGGCGATGTCGAGACCGGTGCGCTCCACGATGGCGGAGGCCAGGCCGAGCCAGCCCTCCGCGGTCCAGCCCTTGATGCCGAGCCGCGTTCCCGGCGCAAGGATGACGCAATTCTGCATCTCCCCGGCCGCAACGGCGCCGCTCGCGAAGCGCACGGTCTCGCCGCCCATATCGCGGGCGTGCACCAGCGCCTCCACCAGCAGCACCAGTTGGGTGGAGGAATGGGTCATGGCCCGCCACGGCTTGCGCCGCATGCTGCGTTCCAGCTCCGGCAGCGCGATGTCGAGGGGAAAGGGATTGACCGGGTCGCCGAAGCCGACGCGGACCTTGGCGTCGAGGCCCCAGAGCAGCGCCCGCGCCTCGTCCGACTGCCTCAGGTCGATGACGATGTCGTGGGCCGGCAGCCCCATCGCCTTGAGTTCGCTCACGTCGTCGGCGTTGGCGGGGCGTGGCTCCTGCATGCGGGCGCCGAAGAAGTCAAAGCTGTAGACCGCCGCGAACAGACCCGTGGAGCGCGCGAGATCCGCCACGAACGGCGCGCACAGCAAGGATACGGCCGAGGTGGGAAACGCCGCCTGAAGCCGCTTCACGGCTGGCAAAGCGGTGATGAAATCGCCGATATGGTCGAGCTTCACCGCCAGAATGGAGGGGGATGGGCCAAGCCTGCGCAGCGTGGTCGACGGGCTTGTCCACACCTGAGCCGCCGGCGCGCCCAGCGGCGGAACGCGGGGCTTCTTCGGTTTGCCTCCACGCAGAAGATCACGCAGCTTCATGACGGCAGGTCCGGGCGAACATCACAGGATGGCACGAGCGAAGCGCACCGGTCTTAGCCCGAAAACGCCACGGCGGGCAGTATGGCATTCTTGCGTGGTGTGCAAATGCCATCCCGCAACCCGTCTGTTCTCGCCCCTGTTCTGTCCTTGCGGGGGACAGGCAGAGCGTGGTCCGGCTGGATCGAACGGTATTAAGGTCCGTGCTGCGGTCTTCTCTTTGGGTCGTGGCGCGATCTAAGGTTCCGGCTGTTTCAACCCTTGCGCGATCACGCGCGACACCCCGCCAGCGGCGGCACTGGCCATCCTGCAGGGTTTTCGATAGAAGGCGCCCCCATGCGGGAGGTGCCAGCAACGCGCGTCGGCCGGCGCCACGTGTTCTTCGTGGCCGGGTACGATCCCATGACGGTGGATGGCCACCATCGCATCTTCTTGCGCGAGCTGAAGCGGTTCGGCACGGTCTGGCGGGCGGCGACGCGCTGCCGCGACGCCGCCCCGGTTGAGACGCCCACCGGCGCGTTCTGGCAGTCCGAGGCGGAAGGCCCGGGCTGGCACACCGCGACCACCTTCGAGATCCTGGCCTGGGACGACCTCGCCCGCGCCGACATGGAGCGGCCGGTGCGCTCCCACCTGCGCGGCTCCCTGCGGGCCATCGTCGACATGGTGACCAGCGGCACGCTGCTCGCCTATTTCCGCACCAGCCGGCGCTACGGCTTCTTCTTCCTGTTCACCTATCTGCTGCTGCTCGCCTTCTGGGCGGCGGCGGTTGCGGGGGGCTTCGTGGTAGCGCACACGCTGGCGCCCTATCTCGGGGCTGTGGCGGCAGGGCTGTGCGGGGTGGTGGCCGCCCTCGCCTGCAGCCTGCTGCTGATGCGCTGGCCGGGGCGGCGCTTCCGCCTGCGGCAATCCCTCGATCTTGCGGAATTCTCGGTGGATTTCGCCCGTGGTCGCCATCCCGAGGTGGATGCGCGGGTGGCCGCCTTCGCCGGGCGGCTGCGCGCCGTGGAAGCCGCTGCCGGGCACGAGGGCGCGGACGAGGCGGGTGTGGACGAGATCGTCATCGCCGGGCACAGCCTCGGCGCCATGCATGCGGTGTCGACGGTGGCTGCCGCGCTCGATCAGGACCCGGATTTCGGCACACGGGTTCGCGTGCGCATCCTCACCCTCGGCAGCACCACCGCGAAGTTCGCGCTGCACCCGGCCGGCGCTCGGTTGCGGGCTGCGGCGCAGCGGGTGGCGGACGCGCCGCAGATCGGTTGGGTTGAGGTGCAGTCGCGGGACGACATCGTCTCCTTCTACAAGGTCAATCCGGTGACCCTGGAGCGCGCCACCTTTGCCGAGCCGCAGCTGACGGTGGGGGATTTCACGCAGCGCCCGCTGCTGCGGCACGTGCCGGTGCGCGACATGGTTTCGGCGGCCACCTACCGGCGCTTTTTCTTCGATGTCATGCGGCGCCACTGCCAGTGCTTCCTGGCGAGCGACATCCGCGCCCCACATGATTTCTACGCCTATGTGTGCGGCCCGTTCGCCTTCGACGTGCTGGCCGCCCACCTCCATGCCCTTTGTGCCTATGTGGCGCCCGACGGCACCCCCCTGCCCGCCGCCATCGACGCGGACGGACGCCTGATGGCCCTCCCCGAGCATGGCCGGTCCTGACCATGCCCTTTCCTGAACGAGCGAGCCCGCAATGAGCCTCGTCCTCTTCGCCAAGATCGCCTGGGCGGTCGGCGTCGTCTCCTGGTACGTGCTGCGCATCCCCTTCCAGCGCAAAGCGCGGCGCCAGCAGGTGGCCGACGCGCGCCACCGCACCGCCCGCGACATGACGCTGCTCACGATCTCAACCCTGGGCCTCGGCGTGCTGCCGGCCATCTATGCCCTCACCTCGTTCCCGCGCTTTGCCTCCTACGCGCCGGCGCCGGCGCAGGTGGTGGCGGGGGTGCTGGTGTTCGCGGCGGCGCTGTGGCTGTTCTGGCGCACCCACCGCCAGCTCGGACGCAACTGGTCGGTGACGCTGGAGATCAAGGATAAGCACAAGCTCATCACCTCCGGCGTCTATGAGCGGGTGCGCCACCCCATGTATTCCGCCTTCTTCCTGTGGGCGCTGGCGCAAGCGCTGCTTTTGCCCAATTTCATCGCCGGCCCGGCAGGACTGGTGGGCTTCGGCACCCTGTTCTTCTTTCGGGTGGGACGGGAAGAGAAGATGATGCGCGAGGCCTTCGGCGCCGAATACGAGGCCTATGAGAAGCGCACCAAGCGCGTCATTCCCGGCCTGTACTGAAGGAACAGAGCGCGAAAATCGCGCTGGCAGCGATTCGGTCCCGCCCTGTTCGCCCTGCGTGCCGATGCGGACGGGAAGACGTGTCATTTCGGGACAGGGGAACGTGCTCTGCCCGGCCCCGCCCGGGATGACCCTACTTCGCCGGCGCCTTCCTGCCCCTGGCAGCGCGACGGCCGGTGGAGCCGCGCACGATCAGCTCGGGCGGGGTGACACGGATGGTGATGCCGCTGGCTGCGCCGGACATCTGCTCCAGTAGCAGGCGCGCCGCCTCCGCACCCATTTCCTGATGACGGATCCGCACCGAGGTCAAAGGCGGGCTGACCATGTCCACCAGCGGCATGTCGTTGTGCCCCACCACCGACACGTCGGCGGGACAGGACAGGCCCCGCTCGCCCAGCGCGCCATAAAGGCCCAGCGCCAGCAGGTCGTTGGCGGCGGCCACGGCGGTGAGGTCGCCGAACCGGTCGAGCAGCGCTCCGCCCGCCACCGCCCCGGCTTCACGGCTGTAGGCGGAAGCACACATCACCGCTGAGGCGTCCAGCCCGGCGCGCTCCATGGCCTCCCGGAAGCCCTGCAGGCGCAGCACGCCGGTGGAGAGGTTCTGCGGCCCGGCGAGGTGGCCGATGCGCCGGTGCCCGAGCCCGATGAGGTGCTCCACCGCGATGCGCATCCCGTTGAGATCATCGGAGATGACGGCCGGCGCCCGGTGGCGCGCCTCGGCACGATTGACCAGCACGGTCGGCACGCGCGCATCGAGGCAGCGGGTGAGGACCGGATCGTCCTCCTGCTGCACGGTGGCGAGGATGAGACCTTCCACCCGGCGTCCGATCAACTGGTCGACCACATCGATCTGCCGCGCCACGTCCGAGCCTGTATTGGCGATGAGGGCGGAATACCCGTTCTTCGCGAGCACATCCTCGATGCCGCAAAGAATTGGCGCGAAGACCAGATTGGCCATGTCGGGAACGGCGATGCCGACGAGATGGGAATGCTTGGTGCGCAGGCCGGCGGCCATGGCGTCGCGACGATATCCCAGCCGCCGGGCCGCGGCCTGGATCCGCTCGGCCACGTCATCGGCGACGAGGTGGGCGGTCTGCGGATTGAGCGCCCGCGAGGCGGTGGAGCGGTGCACACCGGCCGCGTCCGCGACCGCTTGAAGGGTGGGGTGCAGACGAGGGGTTTCAGTCACGTTGGGGGGACGAGGCTCCGCAGGTTCGCACGTCGCCCTCTATCGCATCCGCACCCCGGCCGGACAAGGCGCTTGACACTTTACAATCGATTGCACATCATCCAGCAATCGATTGCAGATAATGCAGCCACCGGGAGAGGAATGCCATGCCAACAGCCCGATCAGCGGCGGTCCAGCCGCCGCCGGCGCCCTCCAGCATCATCACCGGCGAGGGATCGCTGACCGACATCGTCATCGCCGCCATGGCGGGCACGGCCGACCGGCGGACCCGCGAGGTGGCCGAGGCCTTCGTGCGCCACATGCACGCCTTCGCCCGGGAAGTACGGCTCACCGAAGCCGAGTTCGAATACGGCATCGACTTCCTGAACCGGATCGGTCAGGCGACCCATGACCTGCACAACGAGGCCATCCTGTTCTCGGACGTGATCGGATTCTCGACGCTGGTCTGCCTGCTGAACAACGGCAATGCCGGCGCCACCGAGACCGCATCCGCCCTGCTCGGTCCGTTCTGGCGCATGAATTCGCCCCGCGTCGCCAATGGCGGCAGCCTGATACGCTCGCCCACGCCGGGACCGGCGCTGTTCGCCGATTGCCGCGTCACCGATCCCAAGGGCCTGCCGCTCGCCGGGGTGGAGGTGGATGTCTGGCAGGCCTCGCCCGTGGGTCTCTACGAGAACCAGGACCCCGGCCAGTGCGACATGAACCTGCGCGGGAAATTCACCACCGATGCGGACGGCCGCTTCTCGTTCCGCTCGGTGAAGCCGGCGGGCTATCCGGTGCCAACCGACGGCCCCTCCGGAGACCTGCTGCGGGCGCAGGGGCGCCACCCCTTCCGCCCGGCGCACCTGCATTTCCTGGGGTTCAAGGAGGGCTACAAGACCCTCGTCACCCAGGTGTTCGTGGACGACGACGAGCGACTGGAAAGCGACGTGGTGTTCGGCGTCACCGCGCATCTGGTCGGCAATTACCGGCCCGGCAAGGGCACCCCGCCCGCGTCGGACGTGACCGGCCCCTGGTATCGCCTCGACTACCAATTCGTCATGGAGCCCGGCGTGGCGAAGCTGCCCCGGCCGCCGATCAAGTGATCCCGACGCCAGCCCTTTAATTCAAAGAGGTCGATCATGACATCCGCAGCCG
Source organism: Xanthobacter versatilis (assembly GCF_043193975.1). Lineage (NCBI taxonomy): Bacteria > Pseudomonadati > Pseudomonadota > Alphaproteobacteria > Hyphomicrobiales > Xanthobacteraceae > Xanthobacter > Xanthobacter versatilis. The sequence goes on from NZ_JBAFVB010000002.1 coordinate 759,196, forward strand.
CCCGCATCGCGGGCGAGGCCGCCGGCACGCCCGTGCCCCACCGGCCCCTTTATCCGCGCTCGCTTGAGGGCAAGGTCGCCCTCGTGGTGGGCGGAGCCGGTGCCATCGGCAGCGCCACCAGCCGCATGCTCGCCCAGGCCGGCGCGACGGTGGCGGTGACGCACATGGCGTCGGAAGCCGATGCCCGCGCCGCCGCGGCCCTCACGGCCGAACTGGGCGAAAGCCACGCCGCCTTCCCGGCGGACGTGAGCGATACCGAAACGCTCATCGAGGTGCGCGACCAGATCGCGGCGCGCTATAGCCGCCTCGACATTCTGGTGAATGCGGCGGGCTTCACCCGGCCGGTGCCCCACGCCGACCTCGACGGCCTGACCGACGAACTGATCGACCGCATGTTCCAGGTGAACTGGCGCGGACAGTTCGCGAGTGTGCGCACCTTCGCCCCGCTGCTGAAGGCGTCGGGCGACGGGCTGATCGTGTCCATCTCCTCCATCGCCGCCTTCACCGGCGTCGGCTCGTCCATCGCCTATTGCGCGGCCAAGGCCGGCATCGACGTGATGACCAAGGCGCTCGCCCGAGCCCTCGCCCCGGAGATCCGCGTCCTCGCCATATCCCCCGGCGTGGTGGACACCGCCTTCGTCCCCGGGCGCGGGGCGGACTTCAACGACAAGGTCACCAGTTCCACCCCGCTGCGGCGGATCGCCGAGGCGGACGACATCGCCGCCGCCATCACCGCCTGCGCCACCATGCTCGGCTACTCGACCGGACACATCATCCAGGTCGACGGCGGCCGGGCGTTGTGAGGGAGGTCTCCATGCGCGCGCCGAAGGACAAGGTCTTCATCACCTGCGCCATCACCGGCAACCTCACGCGGCCGGAGCAGACGCCCCATCTTCCCATCACGCCGCAGGAGATTGCCGAGGCATCCCTCGGTGCCGCCGAGGCCGGCGCGGCGGTGGTCCACCTGCATGTGCGGGACCCGGAGACGGGCCGGCCCTCCATGTCGCTCGCCTATTATCGCGAGGTGGTCGATCAGATCCGGGCCCGTAACACCCAGCTTATCATCAACCTGACCACAGGGCCGGGCGGGCGCTTCGTGCCCTCGCCGGACGCCCCCAGCGTCGCCGGCCCCGGCACCACCCTCACCACTCCGGAACTGAGGGTGGAGCATGTGGCGCTGCTGAAGCCGGACATCTGCACCCTCGACCTCAACACCATGAATTCCGGCAATGAGGTGGTGATCAATACGCCGCGCAACGTGCGCCGCATGGCGCAGGTGATCGCCGGCGCCGGCGTGAAGCCGGAGATCGAGCTGTTCGACAGTGGCGACATCGCCCTGATGCGCGACCTGCTCGCCGACGGCACCTTGCGGGGGCCCGCGCTCTGCTCCTTCGTGATGGGGGTGAAGTACGGCTTCCAGCCCTCGCCGGAAACCGTGCTCTACGCCCGCAATCTGTTGCCGGCGGACGCCCAGTTCACCGCCATCGGCATCGGGCGCAGCGCGTTCCAGACCGTGGCCATGTCCTATCTCGCCGGCGGCCATGTGCGCGTCGGGCTCGAGGACAGCGTCTATCTCGCGCGCGGCCGGCTCGCCGCCTCCAACGCCGAAATGGTGGAGAAGGCGCGCCGGATCGTCGAGGACCTGGGCGGGCAGATCGCCTCTCCCCGCGAGGCCCGCGACCTCATCGGCCTGCCCACCCGCCTCGCCGACGCCAGAAGCGTCGCCTGAGCGGCTCCCGCCCCCACTGCTTGAAAACGTAAGGAGGTCCCCGTGACCGCAGTCGCACTTTCCCCAAACCCGTGCGCCGGCCTGGCGGTGGACGCCACCGCCCTGCGCTTCGACCAGCGCGCCACCAGCCCGGACGCTGTAAAGCCCCGCCTCGAACGACGCACGCTGTTCCGCACAAAGCCAGCCGACGCCCTGGTGGAAATCCGGGCCGCCGCCGTCAATCCGTCCGACGTGAAGGCCGCCATCGGCCTCATGCCCTATGCGGTGTTTCCCCGCACGCCGGGGCGCGACTTCGCCGGCATCGTGATCGATGGCCCCTCCGACTGGCTCGGCAAGGCGGTGTACGGCTCGTCCGGCGACCTCGGCATCCGCCGCGACGGCACCCACGCCACCCACCTCGTGGTGGAGGCGGACGCCCTGGTGGAAAAGCCTGAGGGCATCTCGCTTCAGGAGGCGGCGGGCATCGGCGTGCCGTTCGTCACCGCCATCGAGGGCTTCCGCCGCGCCGGCCTGCCCCGGCCGGGTGAAACCGTGCTGGTGCTGGGCGTCAACGGCAAGGTGGGTCAGGCTGCGGCGCAGATCGCCACCTGGCGCGGGGCGCGGGTGATCGGCGTGGTGCGCAAGGCCGAGCCCTATGCCGGCCATGCCAGCGGGCCGGTGACCCTCATCAATTCCTCCGCTCAGGATGTAGCCTCCACGGTGAAGGAACTCACCGATGGGCGGGGCGCCGACATCGTGTTCAACACGGTGGGCGATCCCTATTACGCGGAAGGCACCGCATCCCTCGCCAAGACCGGGCGGCAGATCTTCATCGCGGCAGTGAACCGCATCGTCGAATTCGACATCTTCGCCTTCTATCGCGGCCGGCACACCTACGTGGGCATCGACACGCTGGCCCTGTCGTCCATCGAGACGGCGGACGTGCTGCGCGAGCTGGCGCCGGGCTTCGCGGGCGGCCAGCTGCGGCCCTTCCCCATCACTGCGGACGGCGTCTTCGCCCTGAAGGACGCGGCCGAGGCCTATGCCCGCGTGAGCGGGTCCGCGCGCGATCGCGTCATCCTCGTGCCCGGCGCGTGAGGTGCTGCCATGAACGTCATGCGATTTGACCAGGCCCCGCCCTACCAGGCCCCCGGACATGCGCTGATGCACATGGTCCGGCTCCAGGGCCGGGAGGCCGGCCCCGCCGATTGCCTGTGGCTAGGCCTGTCCACCATCGAGCCCGGCGGCGGCACGACCCTCGACGCCTCAGGCGTGGAGAAGATGTACGTGGTCCTCGACGGCGAGGTGACCGTCAGCAACGGGCAGGAGGAGGCGACATTGCGGCCATGGGATTCCTGCCGGATCGCCCCCAACGAGAGCCGCGCACTCAGGAACAATACGAACCGCATCGCGCGGATCCTGCTCGCCATGCCGCTTTAAGGCGGGACCGGGACGGCCATCCGCCCCTGAACCGAGGATCGCGAACGCAGCCTCAAGCTGCCGGCGGGCGCGAAGGAGAACCCGTGTCCGCCCGCCTGCCCGCTGGCGGACATGAAGGCCTGAACCGTCGAGGCCCGGCCAAGATCAAGGTTAAGACCAAGAACAGAAAGCGGCCCCGCAAGTCGCTCTCACAGGAAACCGTCCGACACACAGCCTGATCGCGCCAATCCGCCCGGTCGAGGCCTTTTCCCAGGGAGGATACGATGGCCTTTGCCACAGCGAAACCTGTCACCCGGAAGCCGTTCTACAAGATACTCTACGTCCAGGTCCTGTTCGCCATCGCCGTCGGCATCGCGCTGGGCCATTTCTGGCCCACCCTCGCGATCCAGATGAAGCCGCTGGGCGACGGCTTCATCAAGCTGATCAAGATGCTGATCGCGCTGGTGATCTTCTGCACCGTGGTTTCCGGCATCGCCGGCATGGAAAGCATGAAGAAGATCGGGCGCATCGGCGGCAAGTCTTTGCTGTATTTCGAGGTGGTGTCCACCCTCGCGCTGGCCATCGGCATGATCGTCGGCAACGTGCTGCGCCCCGGCGCCGGCTTCAACGTGGATCCGGCCACACTCGATGCAAAAGCTGTCATGAGCTATGCCGGCAAGGCGCAGGAACAGACCATTGTCGAGTTTCTGCTGAACATCATCCCCAATACCGTGGTCGATGCCTTCGCCAAGGGCGATATCCTCTCGGTGGTGATGATCTCTGTTCTGTTCGGCTGCGTGCTGTCGCGGCTGGGAGAGAAGGGCCGGCTGGTCAAGGAGATGATCGACGGCACCAGCGGCCTCGTGTTCGGCGCCATCAACGTGGTCATGAAGCTGGCGCCCGCCGGCGCTTTCGGGGCCATGGCCTTCACCATCGGGCGCTACGGCATCGCATCGCTTGGCCCGCTGCTCCAGCTCATCCTCGCCTTCTACCTCACCTCCCTCATCTTCGTGCTGGTGGTGCTCGGGGCGATCGCGCGGGCAGCCGGCTTCAGCATCATCAGGTTTCTCGCCTACATCAAGGAAGAGATCCTGATCGTGCTCGGCACCAGTTCCTCGGATTCCGCTCTGCCCTCGCTGATGGCAAAGCTGGAGCGGCTCGGCTGCTCCAGGCCGGTGGTCGGCCTCGTGGTGCCCACGGGCTATGTCTTCAACACCGACGGCACCAGCATCTACATGACCATGGCGGCCCTGTTCGTGGCCCAGGCCACCAATACCGACCTGACGCTGACCCAGCAGCTGTCGATCTTCGCGGTGGCCATGCTCACCTCGAAGGGGGCGAGCGGGGTCACCGGCGCCTCCTTCATCGCCCTGGTGGGGACGTTGTCGGTGGTGCCCACCATCCCGGTGGCGGGCATGGCGCTGATCCTCGGCATCGACCGCTTCATGAGCGAGGCGCGGGCGCTGGTGAATATGATCGGCAACGGCGTCGCCACCGTGGTGATGGCCCGCTGGGAAGGCGAGCTCGACCATGCGCGGCTCACTGCCGTGCTGCGCGGCGAAGCGGTGCAGGACGAGCTGTCGCTTGGGCATGAGGCGGGGGAGCCCGAGCCCCTGCGGCCGGCGGTGGCTCAGCCCGCCGCCTGAGGCAAGACCGGACGGCTCATCCAACGCAAAGAGGCGCCCACAGGCGCCTCTTTTCCGTTACGGCACGCCAAACCCGTGCCTCGCGCCGAAAGCCCCTATCCGTCCGCATCCAGCGGCGCAGTGCCGGAGGGGCGGCCATCGGCGTCGCGGGTGATGGTCTCGACGCGGGCTTCCGCCGCCCGCAGCAGGGTCTCGCAGCGCATCTTCAAGGCCTCGCCCCGTTCGTACATGGCGATGGATTCCTCCAGCGGCACGCTGCCCCGCTCAAGATTGCCGACGATGGCCTCCAGCTCAGCCAGCGCCTGCTCGAAGCTGAGCTTGTCCACGCCCGCGGCCGGTCCGGCGCTCTGGGCTGACTTGGCGCTGGTTGCCTTTGCTGCCTCGGCCATGGCCGCCTCCGCTGATTCCCTTTGCGCCCACCTTATACCGATCCGGACCCGGCTCACCCATGTCCCGGAATTTCGGGCGGTGTCGCAGGGGGCAAAGGCGCTTCACTGCGCGCCGGGACCCCATCCCAAATCAGCCGGGGTGGCCCCGGCGCCCGCCCTTTGGTAGAAGCCGGCCAGAAATCAGGAAAACACCCTCATGTTGCCCGCGGCGTCCGCGCCCCTTCCGCCCCGCGATCCCTCAAGCCTCGAAGATGCGCTCATTGCGTGCTTCGAGACTGCCGGCTTCTCGCGCCACGACCCGCCCATCCTCCATCCGGCGGACGCGTTCCTCGATCTGTCGGGGGAATCCATCCGCCGCCGTATGTATCTGACGGCGGACGCGGACGGGCGCGAACTGTGCCTTAGGCCCGACATCACCATTCCCGTGGCCCGCGCCGTCATCGCCGAGCGCATGCCGCTGCCGGCGCGCGTGAGCTATCTGGGCCCCGTGTTCCGCTTCCGGGGCGAGGGATCGGGCGAGTTCCGGCAAGCGGGCGTGGAATCCTTCGGCCGCACCGACATTGAGGCGGCCGACGCGGAGATGGTCGCCCTCGGCCTCAACGCCTGCGCGCTCTATGGCGTCCCGCAGCCGGAGATACGGCTCGGCGACGTGGGTCTGTTCGCCGCGCTGCTTGAAGCGCTGCCCCTGGCCCCCGCCCTGCGCCGGCGGCTGCTGAAGGATTTCGGCCAGAGCCGGCTTGATGCCGACCTAGGCCGCCAGAAGGCGCGCCCGCAGGAAAGCGCCTCGGCCCATGCCGGCGTGCTGGCCGCCCTCACCGGCGCCGATCCCGAGGCGGCGCGGGCGCTGATCACCGATCTTTTGTCCATCGCCGGCATCTCTACCGTGGGCGGACGCACCGTGTCCGAGATCGCCGAACGCTTCCTGGAGCAGTCCTCGCTGGAGGCTGGCGCCGGCCTCTCCGGCGAGACCGGCGAGATCCTCTCACGCTACCTTGCCATCTCCGGCACGCCGGACGAGGCCTCCGCCCGCATGAGGGCGCTGGCGGCGGACGCGGGCATCGACCTGTCCGCCGCCCTCGACACCTTCGACCGGCGCACCGGCTTCCTCACCGCTTTTGCGGTGAACCTGTCGGACGTGCGCTTCTCCAGCGCCTTTGGGCGGCCGCTGGACTATTACAGCGGCATGGTCTTCGAGCTGCACGACACCAGCGGTCGCACCGATGGGCCGCTGGTGGCCGGCGGGCGCTACGACAAGCTGTTGGCGCGCCTCGGCGCCGAGACCAGCGTGCCCGGCGTCGGCCTCGCGGTGTGGGTGGAACGCCTCGCCGCCCTCGCCCTCGCCCCCTTCCCTGCTGCCGTGGAGGGCGCCCGATGACCAGCCCGCTCATTCTCGCCGTGCCCTCCAAGGGCCGGCTGCAGGAGAATGTCCACGCCTTCTTCTCCCGCGCCGGCATGCCGCTGACGCAGGCGCGCGGCGCCCGCGACTATCGCGGCGCCCTCGGCGGCGTGGACAATGTGGAGGTGGCTTATCTCTCCGCCTCCGAGATCGCGGCAGCTCTTGCCGCCGGCGCCGCCCACATCGGGGTGACGGGCGAGGACCTGGTGCGCGAGAACATCCTGGAGGCGGACAGCCGGGTCGCGCTGCTGGAAAAGCTGGGCTTCGGCCACGCCAACGTGGTGGTGGCGGTGCCGCAGGCCTGGATCGACGTGCGCACCATGGACGATCTCGACGACGTGGCGAGCCACTTCCACGGCCGCACCGGCCGGCGCATCCGCGTCGCCACCAAATATGTGAACCTGACCCGGGGCTTCTTTGCCCGCTACGGCATTGTGGATTACCGCATCGTCGAAAGCGCGGGCGCTACCGAAGGCACCCCGGCCTCCGGCTCGGCCGAGCTGATCGTGGACATCACCACCACCGGCGCGACGCTGGCCGCCAACGCCCTGAAGGTGGTGGACGACGGCATCATCCTGAAGTCGGAAGCCAATCTCGTGGCCTCGCTCACCGCCAACTGGAGCGGCAGCGCGCTTTCGGCGGCGCGGGCCATGTTCGACCGGCTGGGGGCGGAAAAGCGCGCGCGAACCATGCGCGAGGTGCGCACCCGCTTCGCGAGCTGCGACGCCTCCCTGGTGGAGCAGGCGGTGGCGCGCTATCGCTGCGTCGCACCGTTCGGCGGCCCCACCTCCTCCGGCATGCTGACCCTGCACTGCCCGCCGGATACGCTGCACGGGCTCGCCACCTTCCTGCGCGAGCAGGGCGCGAGCATGGTGACCGTTGGTCCCATCGAATATGTGTTCGCCGCAGACAATCCCCTGTTCGAGGCCCTGGAAGCGCGTCTCGGCTGAAACCGAGACGCCGCCGGCGCCCCGCTGCGCCGGTGCAGTGACCTCTAGTTGTTGCCGAGGCCGCGGTCACCCTGGTCGATAAACTCGTCATCGATCCTTCGGGGGGTGGGTTCGATCACGATCACGCGCATCTGCGTGAACGGATCCTCACGCAGTTCGACGCCACGGGAATAACCGAGTTCCCGATACCGCATGTTGGGCTGCGCGTAAGGGCCCGTGTAATACATGCCCTGGGCTTCCGCATCCGCTTGCGCTCGGGAATGCTCGTCGGCACCCATGGCGGCGCCGGCGGTGAGGACGGTGGTGGCGAGAGCGATGGCTCCAAAAGTTTGATGGCGCATCTTCATCTCCATCGGTTGGAAACGGAGGTTCCGTTCCAATAGAGGATCACCTGTTGATGCAACCGCCCCTGAATAAGGGGCTTTTTTTGCAATAGTGTGGTCCGGAATCGCGGTCAATCAGCCCCCCTGTCCGGCCGGTGAGGATGTCGGTACGGTGGGCCGGGAACCGGGTGCCGCCGCGCGGTAGCGAGGGGGATTCAGCCATTTGGCTGCGGTATTCAGGGCGGGTGCCCGTTCACCGCCTTCCCACTCGGGTCCGGGGGCTTTACTCTCCGCCGGCCGATTGAATGCGCCTCTGCGCCGCGTGATCGAGCCGGGTCTGCCTGGGCCGACGAGTGCGGACGGGACGTCCGTCTCTGTCGAGGTTCGGTGCGGTCCGTCTGGACGGAACGCACGCCAGACCGCAGCGAGAGAAGCGTTGCCCGAGGAGTTCTCCATGCGTGATGCCGAGCCCAAAGCCATCCACCTCGCCGACTACCGCCCGCCGGACTGGCTGGTGGACAAGGTGGAGCTGGACTTCGCGCTCCATCCCTCCCAGAGCCGCGTCACCGCCCGCCTCGCGCTGCGCCGCAACCCGGAGGGGACCGCCGGCGCGCCGGTGGTGCTGGAAGGTGATGGCCTGACGCTGATACGCCTCGCCATCGACGGCAAGCCGCTGGCCGGCCCGAGCTTCGAGGCGAGCCCCGAGCGCCTCACCCTCGCCCACCCGCCGGCCGACGCCTTCGTGCTGGAGGTGGAGACGCTGGTGGACCCCACCGCCAACACCCAGCTCATGGGCCTCTACCGCACGTCCGGCAATTACTGCACCCAGTGCGAGCCCGAGGGCTTCCGCCGCATCACCTATTATCCCGACCGGCCGGACGTGCTGTCGGTCTTCACCACCCGCATCGAGGCGGACAAGGCCGAGGCGCCGATCCTGCTCGGCAACGGCAATCTGGTGGAAAGCGGCGACATCCCCGGCACGGCGCGCCATTTCGCCGTGTGGCATGACCCGTGGCCGAAGCCCTCCTACCTGTTCGCGCTGGTAGGCGGGAAGCTTGCCAAGGTTTCCGACAGCTTCACCACCGTCTCCGGCCGCAAGGTGGAGCTGGGCATCTATGTGGAGGAGGGCAAGGAGGCCCGCGCCGGCTATGCCATGGACGCGCTGAAGCGCTCCATGCGCTGGGACGAGGAGGCCTTCGGCCGCGAATACGACCTCGACGTGTTCAACATCGTGGCCGTCTCCGACTTCAACATGGGGGCCATGGAGAACAAGGGCCTCAACGTCTTCAACGACAAATACGTGCTGGCCACCCCCGAGACCGCCACCGACGCCGATTATTCCGGCATCGAGGGGGTCATCGCCCACGAATATTTCCACAACTGGACCGGCAACCGCATCACCTGCCGCGACTGGTTCCAGCTGTGCCTGAAGGAAGGCCTCACCGTCTTCCGCGACCAAGAATTCTCCTCCGACCAGCGCTCGCGTCCGGTGAAGCGCATCGCCGACGTGCGCATGCTCAAGGCGGCCCAGTTCACCGAGGATTCCGGCCCCCTCGCCCACCCGGTCCGGCCGCAAACCTATCGCGAGATCAACAACTTCTACACCGCGACCGTCTATGAGAAGGGCGCGGAGGTGGTGCGCATGCTCAAAACCCTCCTGGGCGAGGAGGGGTTCCGAAAGGGCATGGACCTCTATTTCGAGCGCCATGACGGGGACGCCGCCACCATCGAGGATTTCGTCGCGTCCTTCGCCGACGCCACCGGCCGCGACCTCACCCAGTTTGCCCTCTGGTACGCCCAGTCGGGCACGCCGCTCCTCAACATCAGCGGCAGCTATGACAAGGAGGCCGGCACCTTCCGCCTCGACGTCAAGCAGTCGGTGCCGCCCACGCCGGGTCAAAGCGACAAGAAGCCCATGCTGATCCCGCTGGCCCTCGGTCTCGTGGGGCCAGACGGGCGCGACATGCCGCTGACGCTCGGCAACACACCGGTGGAACACGGCGTGATCGAGGTGAAGGAGGCCGCCCAGAGCTTCCTCTTCACCGGCCTCGACGCACGGCCAGTCCCCTCCCTCAACCGGGGCTTCTCCGCCCCCGTGAACCTCGTCAGCGACCTCACCGAGGCTGACCGGGTGTTCCTCGCCGCCCATGACGGCGATCCGTTCAACCGCTTCGATTCGCTGCAGCGCATCGCCCTCGAGCTGCTGAAGGCCGGCGCCCGGTCCGGCACCTTGCCGGCGCCGGACGCGCTGGTCACCGCCGCCGGCGCGGTGGTGGCGGATACCGCTCTCGATGCCGCCTTCAAGGCGCAGGCCCTCGCCCTCCCCGGCGAGAGCGAGGTGGCGCGCGAGCTGGGCAGCGATGTCAATCCCGACGCCGTCTTCGCCGCCCGCAAGGCGCTGCGGATCGCGGTGGGAACCGCCCTCGCGGCGGACTTTGCCCGCGTTTACGCGAGCACCGGGTCCGCCGGTGCCTTCTCACCCGACGCCGGCTCGGCCGGGCTGCGGGCGCTGCACAACCTAGCCCTCGATTATCTGGCCGTCACCGGCGCGGCCGAGGGAATCGCCCGCGCCAAGGCCCAGTTCGAGGCGGCGGACAACATGACCGACCGCTTCGCCGCCCTCGCCGTGCTGGCCCAGCACGACGTGCCGGAGCGCGAAGCCGCCCTCGACGCCTTCTATCGCCGCTTCGAGAGCGACGCGCTCGTGATCGACAAGTGGTTCGTGCTGCAGGCGCAGATCCCGTCCGAGGGGACGCTGGACCGGGTGAAGGGCCTGATGCTGCATCCGGCCTTCTCGCTCTCCAACCCCAACCGGGTGCGCTCCCTCATCGGAGCGTTCGCCGCCGCCAACCCCACCCAGTTCAACCGGGCGGACGGCGCCGGGCATGCCTTCGTGGCTGATACGGTGCTGAGCCTCGACGGCAAGAACCCGCAGGTGGCCGCGCGGCTGCTGGCGTCGTTCAAGACGTTCCGCCAGCTGGAGCCGGTGCGGCGCGCCAGCGCCGAGGCCGCCCTGCGCCGCGTGGCGCAGACCCCCGGCCTGTCGGCGGACGTCGCCGACATAGCCACCCGCTCCCTGGGGTGATGAAGGCCGCCCGTCGCTGAAAAGATGGCCCCTCCGGCGTGTCCTGAGGGGCCATCGCTGCCTTTGCACTTCATCAGGCCCGCGGACACAGGGAAGCCCCGGACACGCCGAAGCAGTCTGTGCCCGTCTGCGAAAAGACGCGCCCTCCTCCTCGATCGGAGCGCGGGAAGAACAGAGCGGGAAGCCCCGGCGGCATCCGATTCGGTCCTGCTGTGTTCCCGCCGGGTTCCAGCCCGTGGCGAAAGCTGTACCGAAACGAGACAGCGTCTTGCCCCTGCCGGAACGCCAAGTGCTGCGGCCGGCCCTGTTCGCGCCGTCCGGGCGAGACGTCATGGACCCATTCACGCGTTACACTACAGCCCAAAAAGAGTGTATAAACAGAACAACATAGCCGGGAGCGCACCATGGACGAGCTGATCTTCCGCCTCGCGGTCGCGCTCGCCATCGGGTTGGTGGTGGGGGTGGAGCGCGGCTGGCGCGAGCGCACCGAGCCGCCCGGAAGCCGCACCGCCGGGGTGCGCACCTATGCGCTGTGCGGCCTGCTCGGCGGGGTCAGTGCGGCGCTTGCGCAGGCGCTCGAAAGCCCGGCTGTCTTCATCGCCTCGAGCCTCGGCTTCGCCGCCGTCTTCGCCGGCTTCAAGTATCGCGAGATGGTGAAGGACGAGGATTTCGGCATCACCGGCATCATCGCCGCCCTTCTGGTGTTCGCCCTCGGCGCGCTGGCGGTGGCGGGAGACCCGGCGGCGGCAGGCGCGGCCGCCATTGCTGCCACCGGGCTTCTGGCGGCGCGCGAGGTGCTGCACGGCCTTCTTGCGAAGCTCACATGGGTGGAGCTGCGCTCGGCCCTCGTCCTGCTGGGGATGACGGTGATTGTCCTGCCCCTGCTGCCGGACCGCACCCTCGACCCGTTCGACAGCATCAACCTGCGGCAGATCTGGCTGTTCATGGTGCTGACTGCCACCATCTCCTTCGCCGGCTATGTGGCGGTGAGGGTGGCCGGGCCGGAAAAGGGCATCCTCATCAGCGCGCTGGCGGGGGCGCTGGTGTCCTCCACCGCCGTCACCATCGCCTTCGCCCGCCGCGCGGCGGCCGGGGAGCCGGCGACCCTGCTGGCCGGCGGCGCGGTTCTGGCGGCCATGGTCTCGCTGCTGCGGGTGCTGGTGATCTGCATGGTGGTGGCGCCCAGCCTGCTCGCCACCCTCGCCCCGCCGGCGCTGGCGGCGGCCCTGGCCTTTGCGGTCGCGGGTGGCGTTCTGGTGCGCCATGCCGGGGATGCGGAAGGCGAGGCCAGCCTTGGCAACCCGTTCGAACTCGGCCCCCTCGCCGCCTTCGCCGGCATGTTCGGCTTTGTCTCCGCGGTCAGCGGCATCCTCCTGAAATATGTGGGGCCGGGCAGCCTCTACCTCGTCAGCGCGGTGGCCGGCATCGTGGATGTGGACGTGCCGTCCCTGAATGCCGCCCGGCTCGCGGGCAACGGCCTGTCTCTGCACGGCGCCGCCCTCGCCATCCTGATCGCCATGGGCATGAACGCGCTGGGGCGAGTGGGGTTCGCGGTGGCGGCAGGGCCCGCCGGCTTCACCCTGCGTCTCGGCGCGGCCACCGCCGCGGCGGCGGGAGCGGCGCTTGTCGTCCTGCTGGTGGCGCAGGGGTGGTGATCGCTTCCGGTCGCTCGACGCGAGGGGCCGCATCTGGCTTGATGCGCCCGTGAACATAGCCTTGCCGAATCGCCTCTTCCTCGACGTCGCCCGCTCCGCCACCGGCCGCACCTGGCGTGAGCGCCTGGACGTGCGCGGCGCCCAGACCGCCCTCGCCATGGCCCAGCGCACCGGCATCAGCGAGCTGCTGGCCCGCGTGCTGGCCGGCCGCGACGTGCCGCTCGACGGGGTGGAGCAATATCTCGACCCCTCCATCCGCACCCTTCTGCCGGATCCCGACACCCTCACCGACATGGGCGCCGCCGTGGCGCGCCTCGTCCACGCGGTGACGAGCGGCGAGCAGGTGGCGGTGTTCGGCGACTATGACGTGGACGGCGCCTGCGCCACCGCCCTCATGGTGGGCGTGCTGCGGGCGGCGGGCCTCGATCCGCTGTTCCACATCCCCGACCGCATCTTCGAGGGCTATGGCCCCAACGTGCCGGCCATCGAGCAACTGGCAGCGCGCGGCGTCACGCTGCTGGTGACGGTGGATTGCGGCACCACCTCCATGGAGCCGCTCGCCGCTGCCCGGCGCCTCGGCATGGATACGGTGGTGATCGACCACCACCAGTCCGGCGAGCGCCTGCCGGACGCCGCCGCCATCGTGAACCCCAACCGGGAGGACGACCTCTCGGGCCTCGGCCATGTGTGCGCGGCGGGCCTCTCATTCGTCACCGCCGTGGGGCTGGTGCGGGCGTTGCGCCAGAACGGCCATTTCAACACCGCCCGCCCGGCCCCGGACCTGCTGGACACCCTCGATCTGGTGGCGCTCGCCACCGTGGCCGACGTGGTGCCGTTGAAGGGCCTCAACCGCGCCTTCGTCACCAAGGGCCTCCTTGCCATGCGCCGGCGCGGCCGCATCGGCCTCACCGCGCTGATGGACGCGGCCCGGCTCGACGGGCCGCCACGCCCGTTCCACCTCGGCTTCCTCATCGGCCCGCGCATCAATGCCGGCGGGCGCATCGGCGAGGCGACGCTGGGGGCGAAATTGCTCCTCACCCAGGACCCGGCCGAGGCCCGCCAGATCGCCGCCGAGCTGGACCGGCTCAACGGCGAACGGCAGGAGGTGGAGCGCGCCATCCTCGCCGCCGCCGAGGCGGAGGCCGAGGCCGCGCTGGGCCTGAGCGACGAAGGCTCGGTGATCGTGGTGAGCGGGGATGGCTGGCACCCCGGTGTCGTGGGCCTCGTGGCGTCGCGGCTGAAGGAGCGCTTCCAGCGCCCCGCCTTCGCTATCGCCTTCAACGGGGAGACCGGCACCGGCTCCGGCCGCTCGCTGCCCGGCGTCGACATCGGCCGCGCCGTGCGCGCGGCGCTGGAGGCAGGACTGCTGGTGAAGGGCGGCGGCCATGCCATGGCGGCCGGACTCACGGTGGAACGCGCGCGCCTCGGTGCCTTGCGCGCAGCCTTCGAGGAGCGCCTCGCCGCCGACGTGGCGCGGGCGCGGGCCGAGGGCACGCTGTCCATCGACGGCGCCCTCACCGCGCGGGGGGCGACGACGGACCTCGTCGAGATGGTCTCCCGCGCCGGGCCGTTCGGCGCCGGCAATGCCGAGCCGGTGTTCGCCTTTCCCGGCCATCGCATCAGCTATGTGGAGAGCTTTGGCGCCGGCCATGTGCGGGCGCGCATCTCATCCCCGGACGGCACCACCCTGAAGGCCACCGCCTTCCGCTGCGCCGAGGAGCCGCTCGGCCGCGCCCTGCTGGCCGCGCGCGGGCGGCCCCTGCACGTGGCCGGCAGCCTGGAGCTGGACACCTGGCAGGGCGAGACCCGCGTCGCCCTGCGCATCCGCGACGTGGCCGAGCCCGGCTGAGGCGCGGCCGGCCCGGCAGTCCTTGGCGTGCGGCTGACGGGTTGAGCCAACCGATCGAGATAACAGAGGCTTCTTCCGTGAAGGGACTGCTCACGATCCTGCTCTGCTTCAATGCCGGCTTCGTGGATGCGGCCGGCTTCGTCGCCCTCGGCGGGCTGTTCGCCGCCCATGTCACCGGCAATATCGTGGTCATCGCCGCGGCCGTGGCCCATGGCGATATGCCGTCGCTGGCCAAGATCATCGCCATGCCCGTGTTCGCCGTGGTGGTGATCGCTTCGCGGCTGTTCAGCCAATCCATGGCAGCGCGCGGCCGGGACGATTTCCGCATGCTGATGGCGGTGAAGCTGGTGCTGCTCGCCCATGCTGGGCTTGTGGCGGTTCAATCGGGACCCTTCCCCGATCCGGACACCGCGGCCGCCACCATGATGGCGATGACACTTGTCAGCGCCATGGCGTTGCAGAACGCGCTCCACCGCACCCACCTCACCGACACGCCGCCCTCGACCGTCATGACCGGCACGCTCACGCAGATCCTGTTGGATCTCACCAGTCTCTGGCGGCCGGCGGTGGGCACCGATGTGGCGCAGAACCGCGCCCGCCTCGCGCGCATGAGCACGAATCTGGGCGCATTCGCCTTGGGCTGCGGCACCGCCGGCCTGCTCTATCTGACGGTGGGCATGTGGTGCATGCTGCTGCCGCCGCTGGTCGCCGCGGCGGAGATCTTCACCCTGGGGCCGGACCAAAGCCCGGTGCGGGCCGGCTGAGGGCCCGCCCCCTCAGCGTTCCTCGGACACCCGCAGCGCGGCGCGGCCGGTGATCTTGCGCTTGCGCGGGGCCGGTGCGGCGGCTTGATCCTTCAAAGGTTCGTCCTTCGCCGCCGCATCCTTGCCCGCAGGCGCCTTCTTCGAGGCCGCCTTCTTCGCCGGCTTCTCGGGCGGGGCGGCGGGCTGGCGGCTGCCATCGGCGAGGGCGAGCAGGGCCTTGATGCGATCCCCCGGCTGGGCCAGCGCCGGCCCGTGGGGATCGGCGCGGGTGAGCAGCCCCTTGGTCTTGGGCGCCGGCACGCCGTCCAGCGCCTCCGCAAAGGCCGCGGGACCGAGCAAGGTGCGGATCTGCCGGACCTCATCCAGCGTGGTGCCGTCGGCGATCAGCTGGGCGCGCACGATTTCGTTCACCGCCTTGCGCGCGGCATGTCCGGCGGCGGGAAACAGCGCAGCCTTGCCGCCGATGGCCCCGAGCAGCCGGAAAAAATCGGTTTCCTCACCCATCGAGCCGTCTCCGTGTCTCGGTCACGAGGTCGCGCACCTGACCCAGCGCCCGGTTCCATTTCTGCTCGAATGTGGGCGCATAGGGAAAGTTTTCCGGATCCATGGCCCGTTCGATGGAGGCCTGGTTGTCCACCTCCAGATCGAACATCTCGAACACCGCGTCGGGCTCTTCCGCTTCGTTGCGCAGGCTGGCGAGGGTCTCGCGATGCTGGATCTTGTTGCCGTTCACCCGGCTAGCCAGCACCACCGGCCGCCTCTTGGGCTGCGGCAACGCGGAGCGGGTGACATGGGCATTCTCCCACACCGACGCGCGGAAGGCATCAAAGCCGAGGGTGGAAAGATAATCGGGGATGGTGGGCACCACCACCATGTCGGCAAGGCGGATGGCCACCTCGGTGAAGGCGGAGATGCCGGGCGCGCAATCGAACAGCACATAATCGTAGCGCGCCTTGAGCAGGACCAGCGCCTCCTCAAGCACCTTCAGCGACTGGCCCTCCAGCGAGCGGATGCCGTAATTCTTCTCGGTGAGGCGCAGCACGATCTCCCGCTCCAGAAGGCGCAGGCGGGGGCTGGCCACCACCATGTCGATGGCCAACGGCTCGCCGGCCTTCATGACGTGGGAGATGTCGCGCGCCAGATAGTCGGTGATGGGGGTGCGGTCGCCATAGAGCAGGCGGTCGGCGAGGAAGGATGTCACCGACCGGCGCTGTTCCAGGATTGCCTTCAGCTGGTCGTCCGGGGCGAAGCAATAGGAGGCGTTGGCCTGGGCGTCGAGGTCGAGCACCACAACCCTGTGCCCGGCCTCGGCCAGCCCTTCCGCCAGCATGACCACCGTGGTGGTCTTGCCGACGCCCCCCTTCATGTTGGCAACGGCGATCACTCGCCCGTCAGCATTCGCCATCGGTGCCCCACCCCCGCCCGTTTGTGCGACGCAACATAACGGGGGAGAGGTGCCCGCTCAATACAACCAGATCAATACAATCCGGTCAGATAGTAGAAGCCGATGACGAAAAATACCGCCGCCGTCTTGATGAGGGTGATGGCGAAGATGTCGCCGTAGGACTGGCGGTGCGACAGGCCGGTCACCGCCAACAGGGTGATGACAGCGCCGTTGTGCGGCAGGGTGTCCATGCCGCCGGAGGCCATGGAGGCCACGCGATGCATCACCTCCAGCGGAATGCCGTGGGCGTTCGCCTGGGCGATGAACTGGTCCGCCATGGCCGCGAGCGCGATGGACAGGCCGCCCGACGCCGAGCCGGTGATGCCGGCTAGCGTCGTCACCGTGATCGCCTCGTTGACCAGCGGGTTGGGGATGGCGCTGAGGGCGGACTTGATGACGAGGAAGCCGGGCAGCGCCGCGATCACCGCGCCGAAGCCGTATTCCGTCGCCGTGTTCAGGCTGGCGAGCAGCGCGCCGGCGACGGCATCCTTGGAGCCGCCGGCGAACTTGCCGGCAATCGCCTTGAAGCCGAACACCACCACCGTGAGGATACCCAGCAGCAGCGCCGCCTGCACCGACCAGATGGCCGCCCAGGTGCTGGTGGGCACGGTGACCGCCGCCGCGCCGTCCACCAGGGTGGCGCTCGCGGTGGTGCCGAACCAACCGGGGATGTAGCGGGCGAAGATGAGATTGGCGATGCCCACCACCACCAGCGGCAGCAGCGCGAGGAAGGGCGACACCAGCGGGACGGTCTCGTCCACCACCACCTCGTTGATGTGGCCCTCGCCGTAGCCCTCGCCCTTCTTCTGGGCCTGGCGGCGGCGGAACTCCAGGTAGCTGATGCCGACCACCAGCATGAAGAGGGAGCCCACGATGCCGAGGATGGGCGCGGCATAGGCGGTGGTGTGGAAGAAGGTGGTGGGGATGATGTTCTGGATCTGCGGGGTGCCGGGCAGCGTGTCCATGGTGAAGGAGAAGGCGCCGAGCGCCACCACCGCCGGCAGCAGCCGCTTGGGAATGCCCACCTGGCGGAACATCTCAGCGCCGAACGGATAGACCGCGAACACCACCACGAACAGCGATACGCCGCCATAGGTGAGCAGCGCGCCCACCAGCACGATGGACAGCACGGCCCGTGCCGGCCCCAGGAGCTTCACGATAGAGGAGACGATGGAGCGCGAGAAACCCGACAGCTCGATGAGCTTGCCGAACACCGCGCCCAGCAGAAACACCGGGAAGTAGAGCTTGATGAAGCCCACCATCTTTTCCATGAACAGGCCGGAAAAGATGACGGGCACCGCCGACGGGTCGGTCAGCAGGACGGCGCCGATGGCCGCCACCGGCGCGAACAGGATGACGCTGAAGCCGCGATAGGCCACCAGCATCAGGAAGCCGAGCGCGGCAAGGCAAATGAGGAAGCTCATGGGATATCCGACAATGAAAGGGAATCGCGATGGGATGATAGGGAAGCTAACCTGTCCCAACACATCTGGCGACTAGACTTGAGTTTGCATCGCCCACAGCGGAGAGGCGGCCCCGATCAAGAGCAGCAAAGCAACAAGATGCTATGACAAAACGCACGCGTGGCCTGCCGGCGACCGTCGGCCGGGAACTATCCGGACAGAATTGACGCTGCGGCATGCCGGTGCGACCACGCAGCAATGGCACGGGACACGGGCAACAACCTGAGCGCTTCGCACATCACGCTCCGCGGACGGCCCATTATCTTTTGGAAACACCACTATTGGCTTGGCGCACCCGCGCAGCAGCGCGCCGGGGTCCGCACCGGGAGTGACACCGCGCCAGATGGCCGGTGACGAACCCTTGCCGGGCGAAGGAAGAGGCCGCGTTCGGCGGCCTCCCCACTCAGGGCATGAGGGCGATCTGGTCGAGGCCCAGGGTCTCGGGGAAGCCGAGCACCAGGTTCATGTTCTGCACCGCCTGGCCGGAGGCGCCCTTCACCAGGTTGTCCAGGGTCGAGACCAGGATGGCCCGGCTGGGGTTGCGGTCCGCCGCCACGCCCAGGAACACCATGTTGGAGCCGCGCACATGGCGCGACTGGGGCACCTGCCCGAACGGCAGAACATGGACGAAGGGTTCGCCCTTGTAATAATCGGCGAGGATGGAATGCAGGTCCTCGGCCCGCACCCCGGTGGTGCGCACGAAGATGGTGGCGTAGATGCCCCGGTTCATGGGCGCCAGCACCGGCACGAACATGGGGGCCACGGGACGGCCCGCCGCCTTGGAGAATTCCTGGTCCAGCTCGCCCATGTGCCGGTGACCGGTGACGGCGTAGGCATGGATGCCTTCCGACACCTCGGAGAACAGCATGGCCTCCTTGGCGGAGCGGCCGGCACCCGACATGCCGGTCTTGGAATCCACCACGATGCTTTCCGGCTCGATGGCGCCGGCTTCCAGCAGCGGCACGATGGGCAAAATGGCAGTGGAGGAGTGGCAGCCGGGATTGGCCACCAGCCGCGCCTTGCGGATGTCGTCGCGATAGATCTCCACGAGGCCGAACACCGCCTCCTGCTGCAGCTCCAGCGCCTGGTGGGGGTGGCCGTACCACTGCTCGTAGGCGCCGGGGTCCTTCAGGCGGAAGTCGGCGGAGAGGTCCACCACCTTCACGTTGGGCGCGGCGTCGAACACCTTCTTGATCACCAGCTGGGTGGTGGCGTGGGGCAGCGCGCAGAACACGAGGTCCACGGCCGTGAAGTCGACCTCGTCGATGGTCACGAGTTTCGGCAACGCGAACGGGGCGAACTGGGGGAAGACCTCGGCCATGGTCTGGCCGGCCTTGCGGTCGGCTGTGAGGGCCACCAGCTCCACACGGGGATGGCGCAGCAGCAGGCGCACCAGCTCGGACCCGGTGTAGCCCGAGGCGCCGAGAACTGCGATCCTTGCCTTTGCGTCCGCCATCTTCATCTCCTCACGCACGCCACCACCGCTCCCGAGAAGGGAACGGCGAGGTGGGGCGACGGTCTGTACACCCATCGTTTATCAGGGAAAAGACAGCGCGCCTCCGCCCGGGCCTGCGATCTGACGGCGCGCGTTGTCGTTTCCGTTCTGTTCCCATCGGCGCCGGCCTCTGCCATGCTGTGAACAGCGATGCCTTCTCCCTGCGCGCGATTCGCGCAGGATCGGCCCTTCTGCTATCGAGCGCCCATGTCCCAATCCGACGATCTTTTCGGCTCCACCCCGCGTCCGAAGCCCGCCGGCAAGCCGGCCAAGGCGGCAGCTGCCGCCGTGCCGGCCATGGATGCCGACTACACCGCCGCGCACATCGAGGTGCTCGAAGGACTGGAACCGGTACGTCGCCGGCCCGGCATGTATATCGGCGGCACCGATTCGAAGGCGCTGCACCACCTCTTCGCCGAGGTGATCGACAATTGCATGGACGAGGCAGTGGCCGGGCACGCCACCTTCATCGAGGTGCAGATGGCGGCGGACGGCTATCTCACCGTCTCCGACAACGGGCGCGGCATTCCGGTGGAGGAACACCCCAAGTTCCCCGGCAAGTCGGCCCTCGAAGTGATCATGACCACCCTGCACGCCGGCGGAAAGTTCGACAGCAAGGTCTACGAGACGTCCGGCGGCCTCCACGGCGTCGGCATCTCGGTGGTGAACGCGCTGTCCGACGACCTCGAGGTGGAGGTGACGCGCAACCAGACCCTCTACCGCCAGAGCTTCTCCAAGGGCGTGCCCCAGGGCAAGCTGAAGGAAGTCGGCCGCATCACCAACCGGCGCGGCACCCGTGTGCGCTTCCATCCGGACCCCGAGATCTTCGGCCCCTCCGCCCGCTTCGAGCCGGCCCGGGTGTTCCGCATGGCCCGCTCCAAGGCCTATCTGTTCGGCGGCGTGGAAATCCGCTGGTCCTGCGACCCCGAGCTGCTGAAGGGCATCGAGGGGGTTCCGGAGAAGACCAGCTTCCGCTTCCCCGGCGGCCTGCGCGACTATCTCGCCGCCGACCTCGAAGGCCAAACCCTGGTGCATTCGGACATCTTCTCCGGCCGTATCCAGAAGCCGGGCGGCCATGGCTCGGTGGAATGGGCGGTGGCATGGGTGGCGGACGCGGACGGCTCCATCTCCTCCTACTGCAACACCATCCCCACCCCCGACGGCGGCACCCATGAGAACGGCCTGCGGGCCGTGCTGCTGAAGGGGCTGAAGGATCATGCCGAGCGCTCCGGCCAGGGCAAGCGCGGCTCGGTCATCACCGGCGACGATGTCACCACCGGCTGCGCCGCCATGCTCTCCGTGTTCGTGCGCGAGCCGGAATTCCAGGGCCAGACCAAGGACCGCCTCGCCACTGCCGAGGCCGCCCGCATCGTGGAACAGGGCCTGCGCGACCCGTTCGACCACTGGCTCGCCGCCAATCCGGTGCAGGCCAGCCGGCTGCTCGAGCACGTCATCGACCGCGCCGAGGAGCGCCTGCGCCGCAAGCAGGAAAAGGAAGTCTCTCGCAAGACCGCCGTGCGCAAGCTGCGCCTGCCCGGCAAGCTGGCCGACTGCTCCAACACCGAGGCGGCCGGCTCCGAGATCTTCATCGTGGAGGGCGACTCGGCCGGCGGCTCGGCCAAGCAGGCACGCGACCGCAAGACCCAGGCCGTGCTGCCCCTGCGCGGCAAGATCCTGAACGTCGCCAGCGCCACACGGGACAAGCTCGCCCAGAACCAGCAGCTCGCCGACCTCGGCCAGGCGCTGGGCTGCGGCATGCTCTCCCATTATCGCGACGCGGACCTGCGGTACGAGAAGGTCATCATCATGACCGACGCCGACGTGGACGGCGCGCACATCGCCTCGCTGCTGGTCACCTTCTTCTTCCGGCAGATGCCGAAGCTGATCGAGGACGGCCACCTCTTCCTCGCCGTGCCGCCGCTCTACCGCATCACCCAGGGCGCCAAGACGCTCTATGCGCGGGACGACGCCCACAAGGAAAAGCTGCTGAAGAAGGAATTCACCGGCAAGGGCAAGGTGGAGGTGGGCCGCTTCAAGGGTCTCGGCGAGATGATGCCGGCTCAGCTGAAGGAAACCACCATGGATCCGCGCACGCGCACGCTCCAGCGCGTCACCATCGAGGATGCCGAGCAGGCGGCCACCACGGACCTCGTGGAACGCCTCATGGGCAATAAGCCCGAGGCGCGCTTCGCCTTCATCTCCGAGCGCGCCGCCTTCGCCGGCGAGGCCTTGCTCGACATCTGACCCCCATAGCCCTTGAGCGTGCCTCATGGACCTCAGGTTATGGGCTATAGGTAAGCCGCGCGGCACTTGAACCCCTTACCAAGGCGAGCGCTCGCCTTAGCCGGTCGTCACCTTGGCCTTGCGCGGCGGCAGCAGGCTGGCGGGCACGGCGAGGATCAGCATGCCCAGCCCCGCCACCGCGAACACGGGCGCTGCTCCCAAAAGTCCCGCCGCATGGGCCAGGACGATGGCCCCCAAGGCCTGCCCCACGAAGAAGGCGGAGGCGAACAGCGACACCGCCGATCCCCGCGCCTCCGCCGACAGCTCCGTGGCAAGGATCTGCAGCACGTTGTGGATCATGTAGAAGGCAAAGCCCGCGGCGGCGAACACAGCAATCACCACCGCAAGGCTCGGCCCGACAGCCGCCCCCATGAGCAGCACGCCTACACTGGCCGCGCCCACCCCCACCATGCCGGCAAGGCCCAGGTGGCGCACCAGGACCGGCACGGCGAAGGTATAGAAGGCGCCGCCGATGGCGAAGGCGCCCAGCATCAGGCCGGCCTCCACCGCATCGCCGAGGCCGTGCTCCACCATCAGCGGCGCCGCCAGCGGGAACACCCCGAAGGTGAGCGCCCCTTCCACCGCCACCACCGCATACACCTTCAGCGACAAGGGGTTTTTCAGCACCGTGCCGTAGCGGGCGAGGGCCGCGCGGAACGACAGGGGCTGGCGCGCCCGCTCTTCGCTGATGCCGACCAGGGCGGCCAGGGCCGCGCTCGCCGCCACCGCGAACGCGCACCAGAACACCGGCCGCCAGCCGGCATATTCGGCGATGAAGCCCGCCGCCGCCGAACCCACCAGCTGGCCCAGCACCAGGGCCAGCAGCACCCGGCTGAGCGCCACCGGCCTTTGATCGTACGGCACACGATCGCCCACGGTCGCCAGCACCACGGGGATGATGCCCCCCGCGAACGCCCCCGACGCCACCCGGGCGGCCAGCAGCTCCCGGTGGCCGGGAACCAGCGCCGAGACCGCGAGCCCCACCGCCAGCATGGCGAGGTTGAAGCGGATCAGCCGCACCTTGCCCACCGCATCGCCGATGGGGCCGAACAAGAGCTGCATGGTGGCGTAAGGCAGGGTGAAGGCGCTTGCGAGCAGCGCCACCTCCTGCAGCGTCACCTTCAGGTCGGCGGCGAGGATGTTGAGCATCGGATCGACGGCGCGCATGGAAAATGCGCTCGCGAAGGCCGCGAGGCCGAGGACGAGAAGAAAGGGCATCAGATCCGCCGGATGAGGAGGGTCATCCCTGCGGCGGGGTGCCCCGGCGGTCAAGTCGCAAGACGTGTCCCGCGCGCATGGCACGGTCCACATGCATTCCGACAGCGCATGCCGCTGGCGGTATGGATGTTCAATCGAGCGTTTCGCGGGCGTGATTTCCAACTGATCCGTGAATCAGGCCGGAAAACATTGACACGGCGCACAATTTTCTTATGTTGCTATGCGTCGTCCGAGATATGTCGAATCTAGCGCGCCGACCGACGACCCCTCGTCTGAGCCCGTACGGCACGGGACGTTCGATCAGCGGCGCGCCGCCGCATCCAAAAGATGCAATGTCATTTTCCGAACTCGGCCTGAGCGAAAAGGTCCTCGCGGCAGTCGCTGACACCGGCTATACGCAGCCGACGCCCATCCAGGCCCAGGCCATCCCCCATGTGCTGGCGCGCCGAGATGTGCTCGGCCTCGCGCAGACAGGCACCGGCAAGACTGCCGCCTTCACCCTTCCCATGCTGACGCTGCTTGAGCACGGACGGGCCCGCGCCCGCATGCCTCGCACCCTCATCCTGGAGCCGACCCGCGAGCTCGCGGCGCAGGTGGAAGAGAACTTCACCCGCTACGGCAAGAACCACAAACTGAACGTCGCCCTGCTGATCGGCGGCGTGTCCTTCGGCGACCAGGATTCCAAGCTGCTCCGCGGCGTGGACGTGCTCATCGCCACCCCCGGCCGCCTGCTCGACCATGTGGAGCGCGGCCGACTGCTCCTGTCCGGCATCGAGGTGCTCGTCATCGACGAGGCCGACCGCATGCTGGACATGGGCTTCATCCCGGACATCGAGCGCGTCTGCAAGCTCGTGCCCTTCACCCGCCAGACCCTGTTCTTCTCGGCCACCATGCCGCCGGAGATCCAGCGCCTGGTGTCGCAGTTCCTGTCCAATCCGGTGCGGGTGGAAGTGTCGAAGCCGGCCTCCACCGCCGCCACGGTCACCCACATGCTGGTCGCCTCCGGACGGGAGGACTACGACAAGCGCGAGGTGCTGCGCGAGCTCATCCGCAATTGCGACGGGCTGCAGAACGGCATCATCTTCTGCAACCGCAAGCGCGACGTGGCGGTGCTGCACCGCTCGCTGCAGAAGCACGGCTTCAACGCCGTTGCGCTCCATGGCGACATGGACCAGCACGCTCGCATCAAGGCCCTCGACCAGTTCCGCTCCGGCGAGGCCACCCTTCTGGTGGCATCCGACGTGGCGGCCCGCGGGCTCGACATCCCGGCTGTGAGCCACGTCTTCAACTATGACGTGCCCCACCACTCGGAAGACTATGTGCATCGCGTGGGCCGCACCGGCCGCGCCGGCCGCGCCGGTACGGCCTATACGCTGGTCACCCACACCGACGCCAAGTCGGTGACGGCCATCGAAAAGCTGATCGGCAACGCCGTGCCCTGGCACGGCGCCCCCCTCGGCGATGCCCCGCCCGCGTCCGAGCGGCGGGAGCGCCGCGAGGATGGCGGCCGGCTGCGCGGCAAGCGCCGCGTGGAGAAGGAGCCCCGCGAGGCCCGTCCCGAGCGCGAGCCCCGTGCGGAGCGGGAGCCCCGTGCGGAGCGCGAACCCCGTCCCGAGCGGGAGCCGCGTGCCGACCGCGAGCCCCGCGTCGCCCGCGAGCCGCGTCCGGAGCGGGAACCCCGGGCGGAGCGCGCCCCGCGTCCCGAGCGTGAGCCCCGTCGCGAGCGGGAACCCCGTCGCGAACGCGAAGCCCCGGCAGGCGAGGTGCGCGCCAGCGAACCCCGCGCGGAGGCGGAAACCCGCGCGCCGCGTCCGGATCGGCAGGAGCGAGGCCGTCGTCCCGCCCGTGAGGATGGTCCCGAGGCCCGTCCGGCACGGCGTGAACGCGCCCCCGCCGCCGAACCCGCGGACATGAGCCACCTGCCCGCCTTCCTGCTGCGCCCGGTGCGCGTGAAGGCCGGTTGAGCCTGTCGCCGACGCACCTTCGGGCGCGCCGGCAGATCACGAGGGAACAACCCCGCCGGTCAGCCGCGCGGGGTTTTCTTTTTGGGTCGGGCTGCGGTTTTCTTCACCGGCTTTTGCGCAGCGGCCGCGCGGGCGAGGGCCAGGGAGCGGCGGGCGAGGACGGCAAGGTCGTCGCCATCGTCCAGCGCCGCCTCCGGCACGGACCAGAATCCGGTCATGGTGCGCACGGCGCCCTTGGCAAGGTAGGAAAAGGGGACCGAGCCACGGCTCTCAAGCAGGGCGGCGTGGTCGGCATCGGCCTTGAGATAGAGGGTGCCCCCGACCTCGATGGCGAACATCAGCCCGTCCGCATAAAGGCCCCTGCCGCCGAACATGCGCCGC
This sequence comes from Xanthobacter versatilis, assembly GCF_043193975.1. Lineage (NCBI taxonomy): Bacteria > Pseudomonadati > Pseudomonadota > Alphaproteobacteria > Hyphomicrobiales > Xanthobacteraceae > Xanthobacter > Xanthobacter versatilis. The sequence continues at coordinate 784,628 of NZ_JBAFVB010000002.1, forward strand.
GTGCGCACCGGGCCGAAGGCGCTGAAGAGGTCGGCGATGGTGTCCTCGTCCATCCCCTATTCCAGACCTGTTCCGATCCCCCTGATTTTGGCCGCCGGCGTCGCCGGCAGCCGTTGGGATCAGCGGATGAGCGTGAGAAGCCGGGCAGCCGCGTCCATCTCGGTGCGGCGCGCGGCGCGGCGGGCGGTGGCGATCTCGTCCTCGCCCCACTGCTCGCGGTTGAAGTCCTCGTCCACATGGGCGGCGGCCCAGGCGGCATCCGCGTCGAGCGCGCCTTCCGCCACCGCCAGCGCCAGCAGGGCGGAGCCGGTGAGGGTGGTGATGGAATGCACGGCAGCAAGCTTCAGCGGTGCCTGCGGCACCAGCGCCCGCACCCGCTCCAGCGAGGTGTCCGGCTGGGTGACGTGGCGAATGCCTTCCGACAGGAAGAAACGGGCATCGTGGGCGACGCTCAACCAGTCGAGCACCGGGTCCCACTGCTCCGCCTGCCGCTTCACCAGCGTCTGCGGGCTGTCGGCCCTGTAGAACAGCATGTCGGAGCCGGCATAGCGCACCACCTCCTCGCGCACCGCCTCTGCCTCCGGCCCCACCCGGTCGAGGGCGACGTTCACGAGGCGCGTCAGCGGCATGAAAAAGGGGTTGATCTCCTTCTCCTGCGCCGCCCATTCGGCGGCCATGGCCTCGGCCAGGGGGCGCGTGGGCGCCAGCAGCAGGCCGCGCGCAGGGGTGCGCACCGGCCGGCCGTCGAGCAGGATGGTGAAGCCGCCGTCCGCCTCGCCGACGCTGACATCGGTATAGAAGCGCTTCGGCAGCGGCGTGCGCTGGGCGGCGCGGGCCCGGGCGATGGGATCGTCCCCCGCCACCGGCTCCTCGATGCCCTCCAGGAAATCGCGCATGGTCTGGGGGCCGGCGGGATCGGCCCCTGAGGGATCACCCATGATCCGCCTCCTATCCGGCGATGGCGCGACGGCGCGCCAGAAGATCGAAGATGGCGGCGGGCACCTCGTCGAACCGGTGGACGATATGGTCCGCCCCCGCCCGCTCCAGCGCCGCCACCTCGTGATAGCCCCAGCCGACGCCGAGGGCGGAGGCGCCCGCCTGCAGCGCCATGGAGACGTCATAGGTGGTGTCGCCGACCACCACCGTCTCCTCCGGGCGCGCGCCGATCTCCTTCATGGCCTGGAACACCATGGCCGGATGGGGCTTGGAGGGGGCGTCGTCGGCGGTCTGGATGGTGGCGAACCAGCCTTCCATGTCATGGGCCTTGAGCACCCGGTCCACCCCGCGCCGCGCCTTGCCGGTGACCATGCCCAGCACCACGTCGTCGCGGCGGCGCAGGGTGTCCAGCACCTCCCAGGCGCCGTCGAACATGGGCTCGGGCGGCTCGGCATTGCGCAGCCGGGTGAAGGCATTGCGATAGGCGTCCACCAGCGCCTCGATGGGATAGGCGAGGTCACCCTGCGAGAGCATGGCAAAGGCCTCCGGCAGGGAGAGCCCCACCACCGAGAGCAACCGGTCCCGTCCCGGCAGCGGCACGCCGTGGGCAGCATGGGCGTCGCGCATGGCAGCGACGATCATGTGCTGGCTGTCCACCAGCGTGCCGTCGCAATCGAACAGCACCAGCTTCAGGGGCGCGGCATCGGGGGCGGGCTCGGCGTCGCTCTCGGGTGGGGTCATTTCTGGGTCATCTGCTGGGTCGCCACATCATATACCCATGTGATGCCCGACGGGTCCACGAACAGGACCTGGCGGAAGCCCCGCTGCTCGCACTGCTTGGGGAAGGGACCCGAGACGATCAGCTCCGCTGCCGTCTTCGCCGGGAAGTTGAACTTGATGGTGAGGATGGTCGCGTCCTCTCCCCCGGCGGTGACCGTGAGGTCGAGGCCGTTCTGGGCGAAACTCTCCTGCTTGCTCTTGGCGAACGCCCGGCGCGCGGTGGCGTCCACCGGCGGCGGGGTGACCGGGCTGCTCACCGTCGGCAGCGGCAGCGAGGCTTCCTGGGTACCGCCCTGCCCGCTCCCGGCCTGAGGCGCCGGGACAACAGCGGGAGCGGTCTGGGCCGTGGCGGCAGGCGGAGGCAAGGCGGCTTGCGGCGCCGGTTGGGCGGGCGCGACCACCGCGCTCTGGGGCGCACCGGCCTCAGGCTCCGCGGGAGGCGCCGACATGACCCACCACACGAGGCCGCCGGATGCCACAGCCACCGCCGTGCCGCCGAGCCCCACCAGGAAGGGGATCAGGAAGCTGGTGTGAAGCTTGCGGCCGCAGAAGGGGCAACTGGCCTCCTCCGGGTAGACCTGCGCCCCGCAGCCGGGACAGAAGTCGGGCCTGGAGTTCATTCAATTCACCTCCACGCGCGCGGCGCACCGCCGCGAATCGGCACCGTGGGACATGCACCACAAATGCACGAGGAAGCGGCCGGCGTCATGCCGTCCGCTTCACGTTTGTCCACCTCGTGATGTCCGATCCGAATGCGCCCTTAGCAGGGCAAGGGCGCCGATCCTATTTGCCGAAGCCGAGGTCCAGCGGCGGGGGCGGTGCCGCGTCGAGACCGGGAGACAGGTTCTCGAACTGCTGCTGGATCTGGTTCTGGTCGAGCTGGACGCTGCCGCTCTTGTAGTGGGTCACCATGCCGGGGAACAGGATGATGAGGGCCACCATGACCAGCTGGATGCAGACGAACGGCACCGCGCCCCAGTAGATCTGGCCGGTGGTGACCGGCTGCATCAGCTTGCCCGTCACCCGGTCGATGTACGGCACCTTGGCCGCCACCGAGCGCAGGAAGAACAGGGCGAAGCCGAAGGGCGGATGCATGAACGAGGTCTGCATGTTCACCGCCAGCATCACGCCGAACCAGATGAGGTCGATGCCGAGCTTGTCGGCCGCCGGCCCCAGCAGCGGGATGATGATGAAGGCCAGCTCGAAATAATCGAGGAAGAAGGCCAGCACGAACACCAGCGCGTTCACCGCGATGAGGAAGCCCATCTGCCCGCCGGGCAGCGACACCAGCAGTTCCTCCACCCACTTGTGGCCGTCCACCCCGTAGAAGGTGAGCGAGAACACGCGCGCGCCGAGCAGGATGAACAGCACGAAGGCGGAGAGCTTGGCAGTGGAATAGGTGGCCTGCCGCATCAGGTCGAACTTCAGCCGGCCACGGGCGAAGGCGAGGATGAGCGCGCCCACCGAGCCCATGGCCCCGCCCTCGGTCGGCGTGGCGACGCCGATGAAGATGGTGCCCAGCACCAGGAAGATGAGCGCCAGCGGTGGCACCATCACGAACACCACCTGCTCCGCCAGCTTCGACAGGAGGCCGAGGCGGAACACGCGGTTGATCACCGCCACCACGAAGGCGAAGCCCACGGTGGCGGACATGGTGAGCACCACATAGTCGGCGCCGAACTTCACCCCGGTTTCCGTCATCAGGAAGATGGCGCCGGCGATGGACAGGGAGAGCGCGATGAAGAGCGAGGGCGTCAGAAGCCGGGCCGTTCCCGACATGATGAAATAGAGCAGCACGAAAGCCACCACGCCCCACACCGCCGTGTTGGCGACGCCGGGGATGAGGCCGGTGGTGAGATGCGGCAGGGATCCGGTGGCGATCAGGAAGGCGAAGCCGGCCGCGGCGATGGCGCCGAGGACGCGGGAGGGCACGATCTTCTGTTCCGGGTCGCGCAGGGTCTGGGCTTCCAGCGGCAGGCCGGGGGCGGCGCTCGGGAAGATGGTGGAGACCAGAAAGATGTAGAGCGCATAAAGGCTGGCGAGCAGCAGGCCCGGCACGAAGGCGCCCTCATACATGTCGCCCACCGAGCGGTTCAGCTGGTCGGCCATGACGATGAGCACGAGGGAGGGCGGAATGATCTGCGCCAGCGTGCCCGAGGCGGCGATGACGCCCGAGGCCACGCGCCGGTCGTAGCCGTAGCGCAGCATGATCGGCAGGGAGATGAGGCCCATGGAGATCACCGAGGCCGCCACCACGCCGGTGGTGGCCGCCAGCAGCGCGCCCACGAAGATCACCGCATAGGCAAGGCCGCCGCGGATGGAGCCGAACACCTGCCCGATGGTGTCGAGCAGGTCCTCCGCCATGCCGGAGCGCTCGAGGATGAGCCCCATGAAGGTGAAGAAGGGGACTGCCAGCAGCACCTCGTTGTTCATGGTGCCGTAGACGCGTTCGGGCAGCGCCTGCAGGAACTTGGGCTCGAACAGGCCGAGCCAGATGCCGACCAGCGCGAAGATGAGGCCGTTGGCGGCCAGCGAGAAGGCCACCGGGTAGCCCAGCAGCAGGAACACCACCAGCGCGCCGAACATGATGGGCGCCATGTTGTGGACGAACCAGCCGCGGAACCCCGGCTCGGCGGCGAAGGCCACGTCGGGCAGGACCACGGCGAGCACCAGGGCGAGCAGGAGCGCGGCGGCGACGAAACGCGCCTTCAGGAGGCGGGCGTTGATCATGTCTCGCGCTCCGTCAGTGCTTGGGGGCGGTGGGAGTGGCCGGGACGACAGGCGTTCCGGCACCGGGAACCTCCACCTCGGCCAGCAGGCGCTCCGCCTCGGCCGCGAGCGCCGCGTGGCTGCCGCCCTCCCGCTCGTTGGGGTCCTCCATCCGCCCGGTAAAGATGGCGATGCGCTTGATCAGCTCGGAGAAGCCCTGCAGCGTCAGGAAGAAGAAGCCCACCGGCACCAGAAGCTTGGCCGGCCATTGCGGCAGGCCGCCGGCGTTCAGCGACTGCTCGTTGATGGACCAGGACGCCATGAAGAAGGGCCAGGAGGTCCACAACAGCAGGATGGAGAAGGGCAACAGGAAGAAGACGTGCCCGAAGATGTCGATGCCGTCCCGCACCCGTTTGCTGAGGCGCGCATTAACGATGTCGATGCGGATGTGCTCGTTGTCCATGAGCGTCCACGACCCGCACAGCAGGAACACCGCTGCGAACAGCACCCATTGCAGCTCCAGCCAGGAATTGGAGCTGAGGTCAAACAGCTTGCGCACCACGGCATTGGCCGCAGAGACAAGGATGGCCACAAGGATCAGCCAGGAGGCCGCCTTGCCGATGCGCATGTTCACGGCATCGATGCCCCGGGCGAGGGCGAGCAGGAAGGACATGGAGACCGTTTCCCTGGGCGCGCGGCTGGTGCCGCTTTTCGGGTTGCTTCTTCTTTGGCCATACGGCCTTGGCGGGGCACCATAGGCAAAGACACGGCGACTTCAAGCCGCACGCGAAAGCGACGCGTCAAACGCCCGGCACACTAGACGAAGGTCGTAGCCTTCTTCGTCCCGACGGGAAGCACCTGAATTTCGAGCCGATCTAGGGCTTGGCCGGACCATCAGGCCAGGGCGGCGGGCCGGCGAGCGCCTTGCCCTTCCGGAACTGCCCCTGCGCCCGGTCCCAGGCCAGCAGCATCCCCGTTCCCGCGACCGGGCTCGGGCCCACGCACCACGCGGCAAGGTCGGTGCCACGCCGGGGCAGCAGGATGACGACGCGGCCGAGGCCCTCCCAGGCGGCGGTGCTTTCGTCCACCTCCTGCGGCTCGGTGCGGCAGAGGTCCTGGTCGAGGGGCGGCAGGACCTGGTCGGTGACGAGGTTCCACCGCCCCGACGCCCGCGAATAGAATCGCATCCGCCCGGCGAAGGGCACGCCCGCCTTCAACCCGCGTTCGCTGAGGCCGAGCAGCGGGAAGCCCTCGGCATCGAACCAGACCGCCACCTCGGTGACGAAGGGGGTGGCGCCCTCCCCGTCCCCGCGATCATCGATGCGGAGGTGGAAATTGGCTTCGTCCAGGGTCAGCGCCAGCCTCGCGCGATCACCGTAGAGGATGCTGCCGGACACCGTGGCAGCGCTGCCCGAGCCCGATATCTCATAGGGCGGGAAGCCGTTGACCTGCGCGGTCTGCAACTCCCGGTACAGGGCCAGAAGGCCCGCCGGCTCCGCGCGGACGCCGCCGCCTGCCAATAGCAGGACGGCGACGACGGCGAGGAGCCACCTCATCCCTCCGGCGCCTCGAGGATGGGATCGTACTGTGACGCGTCGAAGCCCAGCACGGCGAAGGATTGCGCCATGTGGTGGGGGAGCGGCGCCGACACGTCGATCAGCCCCTGCCCGCGCGGATGGGGAATGACGAGCCGCCGCGCCAGAAGATGCAGGCGGTTCTGCAGGCCGCCGGGCAGCTCCCAGTTCTCGATATCGAAATACTTGGGGTCGCCGACGATGGGGTGGCCGATATGGGCGAGGTGGGCGCGCAACTGGTGGGTGCGGCCCGTCACCGGCTTCAGCGACAGCCAGCTCATCTTCTGCGCGGCCTGGTCCACCACGGCATAATAGGTGATGGCGTGGCTCGCCTCGTCCTCGCCGTGACGCGCGACCCGCATCTTCTCCTCGTCCTCGTCGCGGGCGAGATAGGTGGAGATGCGCCCCTGCTTGGGCTTGGGCACGCCGGGCACCACCGCCCAATACACCTTGCGTGCCTCCCGCGAGCGGAAGCTCTTGGCCAGCACCGAGGCGGCGAACCGCGTCTTGGCCACCAGCAGGCAACCGGAGGTGTCCTTGTCGATGCGGTGGACGAGGCGCGGCTTCTGGCCGTCCTTGTCGCGCAGCACCTCCAGGATGCCGTCCATATGGCGATAGGTGCCCGAGCCGCCCTGCACCGCGAGGCCGTAGGGCTTGTTCAGCACCATCACGTCCTTGTCTTCGAACAGGGTGATGGATTTCAGGAAGGCGCGGTCCTCGTCCTCCTTGCGCTTGGCGGCGCTGGCGGATTGCCGTGGCTTGGCCGGCGCGTCCGTGGCACCCGGGGCATCGCCCCCCGCGGAAACCCGGCCCGCGTCGGACGCCTTGCCCGCGGCGCCCGGCTTTCCGGCCGGTTCGTCCTGCGGCTCGTCGCCGAGGGGGGGAATGCGCACGCTCTGGCCGGGCTCGACGCGGGACGAGGTCTTCACCCGCCCGCCATCCACGCGCACCTGCCCGGTGCGCACCAGCTTCTGCAGGTGGCCGAAGGAGAGATCAGGAAAATGGACCTTGAACCAGCGGTCGAGGCGCATGCCAGCCTCGTCCTCGGCCACGGTCTTCATCGCGACGGCCATGGATCAAAATGTCCTTTAAACAGCGCCTGGAACCGGAACGGCAGCAATAGAGCAACCGGCGCCGTCCGTCACGTCAGCGCGCGCATGACGGCGATGCCGACGAACACGGCGATGAAGGCGAGCGCCACCGAGCCGACCGCATAGGCGAAGGCGGAACTGTAGGCGCCGCGCTCCATGAGCAGGAAGAAATCCAGCGAGAAGGTGGAGAAGGTGGTGTAGCCGCCGAGGATGCCGGTGGTCAGGAACAGCCGCATGGTCTGGTTCCAGAACTCGCCGTCCTTGAACGCCAGATACCCGACCATCAACCCCATGAGGAAGCTGCCGGACACATTGATGAGGAAGGTGGCGAAGGGAAATCCGGTACCCAGCAGCTTGGGCACCGTCATGTTGACGAGGTGCCGCACGACACCACCCAGGCCGGCACCGAGGAAGACGACAAGAGCGGGAGGAAGGGTGAAGGTCATGGCCAGTCCGGGCGAGGGTCAGGAACGAATGTGCCGCACGGCATGGAGCACGGCGAGGATGGTGACTTCATCGTCTCCGACGCGATAGACCACAAGGTAGGGGCTACCGGAAACAGTGAGCCGGCGTGTTCCGCGTACAGTCCCGGCAGGGGCGGAAAAGGGATGATCGGCAGGGTGTTGATGGCTGTTTCGAGCCGGACGATCACACGCGCCGCCGCCTTCGGACTGTCTTGGCCGATATGGTGCTCGATCTCACGCAGATGCCGCAGGGCCCGCGCGCGGAAAACGATCCTCATCCGCGGAAGCGCGCGAAGAAGGCCTCGACTTCCTGTGGGCTCGCGTTGGGCTCGCCGTCCTCCAGTGCCTTGCGCACCTCCTCCTTCTGCTCGGGGGTGAGCACATAGACCTCCCCTTCGAGCACCGAGAGGAATTCACGGGGGAGCGCATCCTGCTCGGCATCGGGCAGGGCTTCGAGCCTGTCGATGAGTTGGGGCATCAGCTTGGTCATGGCCGGCTTCCTGTGTCCGGCAAGCATACGCCAGAGCGGTGCCCCGCGCACCGGCACCGGGGCGCCGCGGTGGCTCACGGTTCCCCGCGCTCGGCCCGCAGGCGCGCCCAATAGTCCATGCGCTTCCTGATCTCGCGCTCGAAGCCGCGCTCCACCGGATGGTAGAAGCTCTGCCGGCCGAGGGCCTCGGGGAAATAGTTCTGGCCGGAGAAGGCATCCGGCTGGTCATGGTCGTAGCGATAGCCGGCGCCGTAGCCCTCGCCCTTCATCAGCTTGGTGGGGGCGTTGAGGATATGCTTAGGCGGCATCAGCGAGCCGCCCTCCTTGGCCGCCCGCTTGGCCGCCGAGAACGCCTTGTAGACCGCGTTCGATTTGGGCGCGGTGGCCACGTAGACCACCGCCTGCGCCAGGGCCAGTTCCCCCTCCGGCGAGCCGAGGAAGTCGAAGGCGTCCTTGGCCGCATTGCAGACCACAAGCGCCTGCGGATCGGCATTGCCGATGTCCTCCACCGCCATGCGCACAATGCGCCGGGCGAGGAACAGGGGCGCCTCTCCGGCATCCAGCATGCGGGCGAAATAATACAGCGCCGCGTCGGGATCCGAGCCGCGCACCGCCTTGTGCAGGGCGGAGATGAGGTTGTAGTGGCCGTCCTCGCTCTTGTCGTAGATGGGCGCGCGGCGCTGCACCACGTCGGCCAGCGCCGCCACGTCGAACACCTCCCCCGGCCGCGCCGCGCGCCATACCTCCTCCGCGAGGGTGAGGGAGGCCCGCCCGTCGCCGTCTGCCATGTTGAGCAGGGCGAAGCGGGCGTCCTCGGTGAGCGGCAGGGCCTTGCCCTCCACCTCCTCCGCCCGCGCGAGCAGGCGGGCGATGGCATCCTGGTCCAGCGCCTTGAACACCAGCACGCGGGCGCGGGACAGCAGCGCCGCGTTCAGCTCGAAGGACGGGTTCTCGGTGGTGGCGCCCACCAGGGTGACGGTGCCGTCCTCCATCACCGGCAGGAAGCTGTCCTGCTGGGCACGGTTGAAGCGGTGGATCTCGTCCACGAACAGAAGCGTCGCTTTGCCCACCAGACGGCGGGCGCGGGCCTGCTCGAACACTTTCTTGAGGTCCGCGACACCGGAGAAGATGGCCGAGATCTGCTCGAAATGCAGGTCGGTGGCGGAGGCGAGCAGCCGCGCCACCGTGGTCTTGCCCGTGCCCGGCGGCCCCCACAGGATGAGGGAGCCCAGCGAGCGCGTCTCCAGCATGCGGGTGAGCACGCCGTCCGGCCCGACCAGATGGTCCTGGCCCACCACTTCGGACAGCTTGGCCGGCCGCAGCCGGTCGGCGAGCGGGCGCGGCACATCGCTGCCCAGTCCCGCCGCCTCGAACAGATCGGCCATGGGCGTTGTCTCTCGTCCTCTCGGTCAGGTTTCAAGCCCCCGCCCCGCCTGCGACCGGCGGCGGCGAGGGTCACTCAGGGCGCGGAGCCAGGGCGACTCAGCCCGGCAGCAGAGCGGTGATGGTGCGCCCGGCGCGGCCCACCGTCACCCGCCAGGCCCGGAGCGGCGTGCGAACCATCTGCTCCAGGTCACGGGTGCGGGCGACCTTCTCGCCGTTCACCTCGACCAGCACGTCGCCGGGCTTGAAGCCGGCGGCGGCGGCGGGGGAATTGTCGTCCACGTCGTAGATCACCACGCCGGTGGCGTTGGCATCCACCTTCAGTTCCTCGGCCACCGCCGGTGACAGGTTCACCACCGTGGCGCCGGTGAAGGGCGAGCGGGCACGCACCACCAGTTCGTCGCGCGGCACGGTCTCCGGCGCGCCCTCCAGCACCACCACGAGGCTCACCTCCTTGCCGCCGCGGTTGACCGCCAGCGCCGCCTTGCCGCCGATGGGCCGGGTGGCGAAGCGGTAGTTGAGGGACTCGGGGTCGTCGATGGGCTGCCCCTCCACCGCGACGATGAGGTCCCCCAGCCTGAGGCCCGCCTTGGCGGCCGGGCTGTGGGCCACCACGTCCTGCACCAGCACGCCGGTGGGACGCGGCAGGCCGAGGCTTTCGGCGATGTCGGGCGTGACCCGCTGTAGCTTTGCCCCGAGCCAGGGCCGGCGCACCGACTTGGAGCCGCCCTTGGCCTGCTCCACCACCACCCGCACCATGTTCACCGGAATGGCGAAGCCGATGCCGATGGAGCCGCCCGAGCGCGAATAGATGGCGCTGTTGATGCCCACCAGCCGGCCCGCCATGTCCACCAGCGCACCGCCGGAATTGCCGGGATTGATCGCCGCGTCGGTCTGGATGAAGAACTGGTAGTCGGAGATCCCCACCTGGGTCCGCGCCAGCGCGGAGATGATGCCCTGCGTCACCGTCTGGCCGACGCCGAAGGGATCGCCAATGGCCAGCGCCAGGTCGCCCACGGCCAGTTCGTCCGAATTGCCGAGCTCGATGGAGGCGAAGGTCTCCTTGGCCTCGGTCTTGATGCGCAGCACGGCAAGGTCGGTGCGCTGGTCGCGCAGCAGCACTTCGGCCTCGTATTCGCGCCGGTCGTTGAGGGCGATGCGGATCTCGTCCGCCCCCTCGATGACATGGAAATTGGTGACCACGATGCCCGAGGGGTCCACCACCACCCCCGACCCCAGGGAGCGCTGCACCCGCTCCGGCGCGCGCAGGCCGGGGCCACCCTGGCCGCCGAAGAACCGGCGGAAGAACGGGTCGTCGAAAATGGGATTGGCCCGCTGCTGGGCGGCCTTCTGGGCATAGACGTTGACCACCGCCGGCGCGGTGCGCGCCACGATGGGCGCAAACGAGAGCTTCACCTCGGCGGCGGAGGCCGGCACCTGCGGCTGGATCTGCGCCTGCGCCTCGACCCGGAGCGGGACGCTGGCGGCGCGCGCGGGCGCTTCACCCGGCCCGGCGCCGGCCGCCATGGCCGCGGCACCCACGGCGGCGGAGCACAGCAGAAGGAGCGTGAATGCGAACTGTCGTTTCATCGCTTGAACCCGTAATTCAAAGCCAAGCCCACCCGGCTGAACCGGGCGCGGCAGCCAATGGTCGTCCTGACGCCTGTGGCCGGAGCATCCCGCCCCGGCTGCCGTGCCACGCCGCGGCGGCGCCCGCCGGAAGCTACCCGTCACCGCCCCAGCATGCGCTGCAGGGCGGTGCCTACTCGCTTCACCAAATGCGGCGGAACCAAGGACTGTCGCCCCGACACCGGTGGATCCGCCCGTGGCCCCGCGTCAGTCCGGTGGGTGTACTTCGGGTCGGTATATTTGCGGCAGAAATAGAAGCAGTAGCCTGAGTCGCAAGGGCGCGGCCCGGGAAGCGGCGCGAACGTGCCGGCGAGAATATTGCCCTGCAGCGCGGTGTCCGAGCCGCAGCGGAACACATCCCCCTGCGGCTCGATCCGCACGAAGCTGCTTCCGGCCGCGCACACCGTGCCCCGGAATGTCGGCGTGCCGTCGAGAAAGTTGTCGTCGGCGAACGGATCGACGGTCGGCGGCTCGGACCGTGCCGCGCGCCACTCGCCATAGGCCGACCGGGCACGCCGGCTCATGGCCCGGAAGGCCGCCCGCTCGGCCACATCATAGGCGTCGGGATACGTCCGGCCGCGATAGCTGCCCCGCAGCAGCTTGGGCACCGGCACCAGCCCCGGCACCGTGACCTGGCGCGCGACCTCGTCGGCGTTCGCAAGCACCTGCGGCGTCGCCACCACGGACGCGAAGACGGAAAATCCCGCCTCATGCAGCAGCGCCAGATTCCGGTTGAAGATCTCCAGCCCCCGCCGGCGCATGCGCTCGTCCGGGTGAAGGCCGGCATTGATGACGCTGACCCGCGCGGGATCGATCCGCCGCGCGAAATCGCCAAGCGATGCCTGGGTCAGGTTGCTGTTCAGGGAAATGAAATGGTGCCGGGTGAGCGCGGCGCACAGATCCACGAAATCGGGATAGGCCGAGGGCTCGCCGCCGGTGAGGTGCAGGAGGAAGGTCAGCCCGGTGGCGGAGAACGCATCCGCCCACTCATCCGGAGTGCCGTGCCGCACCGTCTTTTCGCCCAGGACCTCGCCCGGGAAAAAGCAATAGTCGCACCTGTAATTGCAGGTATTGAGAAGCTGCCAATCCGCCTCGATATCGTAACGCACGATCGGCAGCTCCGGAGCTTGAGAGACGATCCACGGGACAAGACCCCATGGCATCACATCCGGCGCGGAACGGAAAGCGCCACGCCGGATGGGTCGTCTATTGCTCAGGCCGCCTCGGCTTCCGCCGCCGCAGCGGTGCGGGCGTGATCGGCGGCGCCCTTGGCGTCCACGTCACGATCCACGAACTCGATCACAGCCATGGCCGTGTTGTCGCCGTAGCGGAAACCGGCCTTGATGATGCGGGTGTATCCACCCGGACGCTCCTTGTAGCGGGGCGCGAGCACGTCGAAGAGCTTCTTGACGATGGTGACGTCCTTCAGCTCCGCGATCGCCTGGCGGCGGGCGTGGAGATCGCCGCGACGGGCGAGGGTCACCAGCTTCTCCACCACCGGGCGAAGATCCTTCGCCTTGGGCAGGGTGGTCACGATCTGCTCGTGGGTGATGAGAGCGCCCGCGAGATTGGAGAACATCGCCTTGCGATGCTCCCAGGTGCGGTTGAACTTGCGATGTACCTTGCCGTGACGCATGACGGCGAACTCCTGAAATATGGCGACGGACGAGCCGGCGATCGGTGGCGCGGCTCGGGCCGCTTTAGGTTCAGATCAGTAGTGTTCTTCGAAGCGCTTCGCCAGCTCTTCGATATTCTCCGGCGGCCAGCCGGGCACTTCCATGCCCAGATGCAGGCCGAGGGAGGCGAGCACTTCCTTGATCTCGTTGAGCGACTTCCGTCCGAAGTTGGGCGTGCGGAGCATCTCCGTCTCGCTCTTCTGGATCAGGTCGCCGATGTAGACGATGTTGTCGTTCTTCAGGCAGTTGGCCGAGCGCACGGACAGCTCCAGCTCGTCCACCTTCTTCAGCAGCGCCGGGGAGAACGGCAGCGTCTGGATCGCGGTGGTCTCGCTCTCGCGCTTGGGCTCCTCGAAGTTGACGAAGATCTCCAGCTGGTCCTGCAGGATGCGCGCCGCATAGGCGAGCGCGTCCTCGGCCGTGATCGAGCCGTTGGTCTCGATCTGGAGCGTCAGCTTGTCATAGTCGAGGATCTGGCCCTCACGGGTGTTCTCGACCTTGTAGGAGACCTTGCGCACCGGCGAATAGAGGCTGTCGATCGGGATCAGGCCGATCGGCGCGTCCTCGGGCCGGTTGCGGTCGGCGGCGACATAGCCCTTGCCGGTGTCCACCGTGAACTCGATCCGCAGTTCCGCGCCCTCGTCGAGGGTGCAGATGGGCAGGTTCGGGTTGAGGATGGCCACGTCGCCCACGGTCTGGATGTCGCCGGCCAGGAGCACGCCCGGGCCGGTCTTCTTGGCCACCATGCGCTTGGGGCCATCGCCCTGCATGCGGATGGCCACATCCTTCACGTTGAGGATGATGTCGGTGACATCTTCACGCACGCCGGGAATGGACGAGAACTCGTGCAGCACGCCGTCGATGTGGATCGACGTAACAGCTGCTCCCTGAAGCGACGACAGCAGGATGCGGCGCAGGGCATTGCCCAGCGTCATACCGAAGCCACGCTCCAGCGGCTCGGCGATCACGGTCGCGAAGCGCTTGGGATCGTGACCGGGATTGACCTGCAGCTTCTCGGGCTTGATCAGCTCTTGCCAGTTCTTCTGAATCACTTGCTTCACCTTGCTTTCTCGCCGGGCCACGGCAGCTGCCGGGGTCTTAAGCCTCAACCGGAGGCCGGGCCCGTCCCGATCGGGGAGGAGAAACCGGGCAGACGATCCGCAGGGCATGAGCCCCGCGGCGAACCGAAGAACAGATCAGACGCGACGGCGCTTGCGCGGACGGCAGCCGTTGTGCGGGATCGGCGTCACGTCGCGGATGGAGGTGACGAGGAAACCCGCCGCCTGCAGCGCGCGCAGGGCGGACTCACGTCCCGAACCGGGGCCGGAGACTTCCACCTCAAGGGTGCGCATGCCGTGCTCGGCCGCCTTGCGGGCCGCGTCCTCGGCCGCCACCTGCGCGGCGTACGGGGTGGACTTGCGCGAACCCTTGAACCCCATGGCGCCGGCCGAGGACCAGGAGATGGTGTTGCCCTGGGCGTCGGTGATGGTGATCATGGTGTTGTTGAACGAGGCGTTCACATGCGCCACGCCCGAGGCAATGTTCTTGCGCTCGCGGCGCTTAACGCGGGTAGCTTCCTTAGCCATTCTACTTTTGATCCTTCAGGCGCGCCCGTAGCTCCAGGCGCTCGGGATGGCCCTTGCGGGGCCGGACAACGGACGAGGCCGGCAAGGGCCGGCCTCTCCTTTCAAAGGGTCTTGCGACCGATCACTTCTTCTTGCCGGCGATGGGCTTCGCCGGGCCCTTGCGGGTGCGGGCATTGGTGTGGGTCCGCTGGCCCCGCACCGGCAGGCCGCGACGATGACGCAGGCCGCGATAGCAACCGAGGTCCATCAACCGCTTGATGTTCATGGCCACTTCGCGGCGCAGGTCACCTTCCACCACGTAGTCGCGGTCGATGGTCTCGCGGATCTGCAGCACTTCCTGGTCGGTGAGCTGGTTCACGCGGCGCTCGGCCGGAATACCGACCTTGGTCACGATCTCCTCGGCATTCTTCGCGCCGATGCCGTGGATGTACTGGAGCGCGATGATGACGCGCTTGTTGGTCGGGATGTTGACGCCTGCAATACGAGCCACTGCTCTCTCCATGTGACGCCGGCGGCCTTGCGGCACGCTCCGGCGGAATGATCCCCGCGTCCGGTGGAGGCCGGCCCTTGCGAGGGAAAAGGAAACACTTCAGATACGACAAAGCAGCCGCCCTGCCCGACCCTTTCGGGCGGACCGAACGGCACCAATTCCGAAGCGAGGGAGTGCCCATAGCCGGGATTTAAGGAAACGTCAAGAGCTGCGCGCGAACCAACGGCCCGGATCTTGCTGTTGACCCTGCTGACCTGCCCCTACAGGCACGGCAAGGGATACCCAACCAGTTGGTGGCCGGCGGGAAGTCGCGTGCCGCGAATCGGCCGCTCTGCCAGTCCCCTACCCTCGCAACGCCTGCCGTGCGGCGCCATCCGATGCGCCCGGCCCGTTTACCGGGTCGGCTGACCCAACCCGTCAGCGCACACCCAGGCCAAAGAGCAGTTCGCCGATAACCCGAGCCCGCGTGGCATCGCCCCAAAGGCCCATGTCCACCTGCTCAACATGAAAAAGGCGGCCGGCCAGAACATCAGCGCTGGCCCCCGCTGCAACCAGCCCGGCAATGACCGGGACGTAGCTTTCATACTCATCGCGAGCCGCGGCTTCCCCCGCGACCCCGATGGGATCCCAGTGATCCAGAAGGATCTCGCCGATGGCGCGGCGAAGACCCTCCATGGCATCACGCCGCTTCAGCGAGTACCCCGTCGATGGCGGCGGTGACTTGATCGATGGGCGCCATGCCGTCGATCTGCTTCAGCTGGCCGCGCGCCTTGTAATAGGGCGCCACCACCGCCGTATCGCGGTTGTAGGCCTCCAGGCGGGTCTTGAAGACCACCGGATCGTCATCCTTGCGCACCGCTTCGCCCTTGGCCTGAGCCTCGGCGGCGCGGTTGAGGATGCGGTTCACCAGCTTCTCCTGATCCACCACCAGCTCGATCACCGCATCGAGCTTGAGGCCCTTGCTGGCAAGGAGCTGGTCGAGGGCCTCGGCCTGCGCCACCGTGCGCGGGAAGCCGTCGAGGATGAAGCCGTTCTTCGCATCCGGCGAATCGAGGCGCTCGGCGATGATGCCGATCACGATCTCGTCGGAGACGAGGCCGCCGGCATCCATGACCGCCTTCGCCTTCAGGCCCACCGGCGTACCGGCGGCCACGGCGGCGCGCAGCATGTCGCCGGTGGAGAGCTGGACGATCCCATGACGGGCGACCAGCCGTTGTGCCTGGGTTCCCTTACCCGCCCCGGGCGGCCCGAGCAGCACCAGCCTCATATTATCTTCTCCTCCCTCCGCGCAGCTTGGCCTTCTTGACCAGACCTTCGTACTGGTGGGCCAACAGATGCCCCTGAATCTGGGACACCGTATCCATGGTCACACTGACCACGATGAGCAGCGATGTCCCTCCGAAATAGAACGGAAGCGAGGCGTAGGAAATCAGCAGTTCGGGGAAGAGGCAAACCGCCGCAATGTAGGCCGCCCCCACCACCGTGATGCGCGTGAGCACATAATCGATGTACTCGGCGGTCCGTTCACCCGGACGGATGCCGGGAATGAAGCCACCGTGCTTCTTCAGGTTGTCCGCCGTCTCCACCGGATTGAACACGATCGCGGTGTAGAAGAAGCAGAAGAACACAATCAGCAGCACATAGAGCACCATATAGGCCGGTCGGCCGTGCCCGATGTGGGTGGTGATGGTCTGCAGCCATTCCGGTCCCGATCCCTGCAGGAAGCTGGCGATGGTGGTCGGGATCAGCAGCAGGGACGAGGCGAAGATCGGCGGGATGACGCCCGAGGTGTTCAGCTTCAAGGGCAGGTGCGAGGACTGGCCCTCATAGATGCGGTTGCCCACCTGGCGCTTGGGATACTGGATCAGCAGCCGGCGCTGGGCCCGCTCCATGAACACGATGAACGCGATGACCACCACGGCCAGCACCAGCGCCGCCAAAATCAGCGGCGTGGAGATGGCGCCCTCCCGGCCCAGCTGAAGGGTGCGCACGAACGCCCCCGGCAGTTCCGCGACGATGCCGCCGAAGATGATCAGCGATGTGCCGTTGCCGATGCCGCGCGAGGTGATCTGCTCACCCAGCCACATCAGGAACATGGTGCCGCCGGTGAGGGTGATCACCGTGGTGATTCGGAAGAACCAGCCGGGATCGGCCACCACGCTGCCCGAGCCTTCCAGGCCCACCGCGATACCGTAAGCCTGGAAAACGGCCAGGACCACGGTGAGGTAGCGGGTGTACTGGTTGAGCTGCTTGCGGCCCGCCTCGCCTTCCTTCTTCAGCGCCTCCAGCGTCGGCGAGACGCTGGTCAGCAGCTGGATGATGATGGAGGCCGAGATGTACGGCATGATGTTCAGGGCGAAGATGGCCATGCGCTCCACGGCGCCGCCCGAGAACATGTTGAAGAGGCCGATGATCCCCTGCTGCGCGTTCTTGAACACGTCAGCCAGCGCGTCCGGATTGATTCCGGGCATGGGGATGTAGGTGCCCAGCCGATAGACGATGAGCGCGCCGAGAGTGAACCAGATGCGCTTCTTGAGCTCCTCGGCCTTGCCGAGGGCTCCGAAATTGAGGTTCGCCGCGAGTTGTTCCGCCGCCGAGACCATGCCTTGCTCCGCTGGACGCCGCCCGGTTTGGGGCAGCCCTTATATGAGGGCGCGATTCGCGGGTGCCTAGTGCGCGGATCCGATCAATGCGGATCGACAGGCGTTTTCTTGCCGATGGTTCGGGATCCCAACCGCGGCCGAGCCAGGACGCCTGTGCGTCCACCCACCCCGGGTCGAAAATCCTTCCCGCATCCGGCGGCACCGGAGCATCGCCCGGAAATGCAGATACCCGGCCTTGGGCCAGGTTGCTAGAGCCGGATCGTCAGGTTGACGCAACCTGCATGCTAATCCGTCCCCAAACGCGAGATCGCGGGAGGATTGAGGCGAGACGACGCACCCTGGTCCCCATGCGAAAAACGGCCGGGCGCGCCCGGCCGCTTGTTCAAACCGATGCGACCGGACAAGCCGGCCGCCCGGATCACTCCGCTTCGGCGATGGCTGGAGCCGCCAGAACCGTCACGGAGCCACCGGCCTTCTCCACCGCGGCGACGGCGGACTTGGTGGCATAGGCCACTTCCAGCGTCACCTTGGCAGACAGCTCGCCGGTGCCGAGCACGCGGACACCGTCCTTGGCCCGGCGCAGCACGCCGGCGGCAACCAGGGCCGCCTCGGTCACCGGCTGGCCGGCATCGAGCTTGCCGGCTTCGACGGCCGCCTGGATCTTACCCAGGGAGACCTCGTTGTAGTCGAGGCGGAAGATGTTGTGGAAGCCACGCTTCGGCAGACGCCGATGCAGCGGCATCTGGCCACCCTCGAACCCCTTGATGGCCACGCCGGTCCGGGCCTTCTGGCCCTTCACGCCGCGACCGGCGGTCTTGCCCTTGCCGGAA
This sequence comes from Xanthobacter versatilis, assembly GCF_043193975.1. Classification (NCBI taxonomy): domain Bacteria; kingdom Pseudomonadati; phylum Pseudomonadota; class Alphaproteobacteria; order Hyphomicrobiales; family Xanthobacteraceae; genus Xanthobacter; species Xanthobacter versatilis. Next base: position 802,869 of record NZ_JBAFVB010000002.1, read on the forward strand.
CCGATGCCCCGACCCACCCGCATGCGCTTCTTGCGAGCGCCGGGGTTGTCCCTGATGTCTTCGAGATTCATGTCCCGCTCCTCACTCGACCACGCGGACGAGGTGGGCGACCTTCGCGATCATGCCGCGCACGGCCGGGGTATCCTTGAGGGTGGAGCGGCGATGCCGCTTGTTCAGCCCGAGCCCGACCAAGGTTGCTTCCTGGTCGAACGGGCGGCGGATCGGCGAGCCGATCTGCTCCACGGTGACTGTCTTGTCGCTCATGATGGCGCGCTCCTAATCCGACGCTCAGTCCGTCGCTTCCGCGTCTTCGACGCGGCGGCGGGACTGGAGCTGCGACACCTTGATGCCGCGACGGGCCGCGACCGAGCGCGGGCTGTCCTGGTTCTTGAGGGCGTCGAACGTGGCGCGCACCATGTTGTAGGGGTTGGAAGACCCGAAGGACTTCGCCACCACATCGTGCATGCCGAGGGTCTCGAACACCGCGCGCATCGGGCCGCCGGCGATGATGCCGGTACCCGCCGGGGCGGCGCGCAGGATCACCTTGCCGGCGCCATGGTGACCATGCACGTCGTGGTGCAGGGTCCGGCCTTCGCGCAGGGGCACGCGGATGAGCGCACGCTTGGCGCTCTCCGTGGCCTTGCGGATGGCCTCGGGCACTTCACGGGCCTTGCCGTGGCCGAAGCCGACGCGGCCCTTCTGGTCACCCACAACCACCAGGGCGGCGAAACCGAAGCGACGGCCGCCCTTCACCACCTTCGCGACACGGTTGATGTGGACCAGCTTGTCCACAAACGTGTTGTCGCGATCTTCGCGCTCGTGGCGCTGTTCCCGTTCACGGGCCATATTCGCGTGTCCTTCGCGTCAGAACTGAAGGCCGCCTTCGCGGGCGCCCTCAGCGAGCGCCTTGACGCGCCCATGAAAGATGTATGCGCCGCGGTCGAAGACGACCGCAGTCACGCCCTTCGCCAGCGCCCGCTCGGCCACCAGCTTGCCGATGGTCTTCGCCGCGTCGGTATCCGCACCCGTCTTCAGCGACGTGCGCAGATCCTTCTCAAGGCTGGACGCGGCGGCGAGGGTCTCGCCGTTCGCATCATCGATGACCTGCGCATAGATGTGCTGCGAGGTCCGGTGCACCGACAGGCGCGGACGTCCGTTCGCAGCGACGCGAATCGCACGGCGCACCTTGGCCTTGCGGCGCGCCAGCGCCTCCAAATCCTTAGCCATGGTTCGCCTCCGTTACTTCTTCTTACCTTCCTTGCGGAAGATGAATTCACCGGCGTACTTGACGCCCTTGCCCTTGTAAGGCTCGGGGCCGCGGAACTCGCGGATCTCTGCCGCCACCTGACCCACCTTCTGGCGGTCGATGCCGGAGATGACCACTTCGGTGGGCTTGGGCGTGACGATCTGGATCCCTTCCGGGATCGCGTAGATCACGTCGTGGCTGTAACCCAGCGAAAGGTTCAGGTTCTTGCCCTGCACCGCCGCCTTGTAGCCGACGCCCGTGATCTCCAGCTTCTTCTCGAAGCCCTTGGTCACGCCTTCCACCAGGTTCGCCACCAGGGTGCGGGACATGCCCCACATGGCCTTGTGGCGGGTGGTCTCACCGTTCATGGACACCTTGAGCTCGGAGCCTTCGATCTTGGCCGCGATCTCTTCCACGAGGGTCACTTCGAGGGCACCCTTGGGGCCCTTTACCTTCACCGTCTGTCCGTCCAGGCTGGCGGTCACGCCAGCGGGGATGGCGACGGGCAGCTTGCCGATCTTCGACATGTCTTCCTCCGTCGCGTCAGAACACGGTGCAGAGCACTTCGCCGCCAACATTCTTGTCGCGGGCTTCGTGGTCCGCCATCACGCCCTGGGGCGTGGAGACGACCGCGATGCCGAGACCGTTGGCAACTCGGGGCAGATTCTTGACCGACGCATACACGCGGCGGCCGGGCTTCGACACGCGGGCGATCTCGCGGATCACCGGGACGCCGTCGAAATACTTGAGCTCGATCTCGAACTCGGTGCGGCCATTGCCGTGATCGGTCGCCGTGAAGCCGCGGATATAGCCCTCGCTGCGCAGAACTTCGAGAACGCTCGCACGCAGGCGGGAGCCGGGCGTGGAGGTCTTGTCCTTGCGGCGCATCTGGGCGTTGCGGATGCGGGTGATCAGATCGCCGATGGGATCAGTTACAGCCATCGTTCCCTCCTCACCAGCTCGACTTCACGAGGCCAGGAACCATGCCCTGGTTGCCCAGCTCGCGCAGCGCGATACGGCTCATCTTGAGCTTGCGGTAGAAGGCGCGCGGACGGCCCGTCACCTCGCAGCGGTTGCGGATACGAATCTTCGCGCCGTTGCGCGGCATTTCCGCCAGCTTGAGGGTCGCCTGGAAGCGCTCCTCGATCGGCAGCGTCTTGTCATTCACGATCGCCTTCAGACGCGCGCGCTTCGCCGCATGGCCGGTGGCCAGCTTGCGGCGGCGCTCGTTCGTCTCGATCGCGCTCTTCTTCGCCATCTTTTGCTCCTGTTCTCCGCGTCTGAGGCAGCTCAAAGCCCCTCACGGCCGGAAAATCACGCTGTCACTAGTCGCTTCACCCTCCCGCCAGGGCGGAAAGGCCGGGCGCCCCGCTTGCGCGAAGCGCCCCTTCTAGACGCTCACTGACGGAAAGGGAAATTAAACGCCTTCAGAAGGGCGCGGGCTTCCTCATCCGTCTTGGCCGTGGTGCACACGATGATGTCCATGCCCCAGATCTGCTCGACGCGGTCGTAGTTGATCTCGGGGAACACGATGTGCTCCTTGACGCCCATGGCGTAGTTGCCACGGCCATCGAAGCTCTTCGGGTTCAGGCCGCGGAAGTCCCGCACGCGCGGCAGCGCGATGCTGACCAGACGGTCCATGAACTCGTACATGCGCGCCTTCCGAAGGGTGACCTTCGCGCCGACCGGCTGGTTCTCGCGCAGCTTGAAGTTCGAGATCGCCTTGCGTGCCCGGGTGATGACCGGCTTCTGGCCGGCGATCTGCGCCAGGTCGGCAGCGGCGGTGGTCACCTTCTTGGTGTCCGCAGTGGCTTCGCCCACGCCCATGTTGATGACGATCTTGTCGATCGTCGGCACTTCCATGGGGTTCTTGTAGCCGAACTGCTCGATCATCTTCGGCCGCACCACTTCATCATAGAAGGTGCGCAGCTTCGGGGTGTAAGTCGCCTCAGCCATCGATCCTCTCCCCGGAACGCTTGGCCACGCGGACCTTGGTCCCGTCTTCCAGCACCTGGAAGCCGACGCGGGTCGGCTTGCCGTCCTTGGGGTCGGCAACGGCGACGTTCGACAGCTGGATGGGAGCCTCCTTGGAGATGATCCCGCCCTCCTGGTTCGCCGTCTGGCGCTGGTGGCGCTTGACGATATTGACGCCGCGGACGAGCGCACGCTCTTCCTTCGGCATCACCTGGATAACCTCGCCGGTGCGCCCCTTGTCGCGGCCGGTGAGGACGACGACCTTGTCGCCCTTCTTGATCTTCGCGGCCATCACAGCACCTCCGGCGCCAGCGAGATGATCTTCATGTGGTTCTTCGAGCGCAGCTCGCGCGGAACCGGTCCGAAGATACGAGTGCCCACCGGCTCCTTGTTGTTGTTGATCAGCACGGCCGCGTTGCGGTCGAAGCGGATCACCGAGCCGTCGACGCGACGAATGTCCTTGGCGGTGCGAACCACCACGGCCTTCATCACGTCGCCCTTCTTCACGCGGCCGCGCGGGATAGCTTCCTTGACCGACACCACGATGATGTCGCCCACGTGGGCATACTTCCGCTTGGAACCGCCAAGTACCTTGATGCACATGACGCGACGCGCACCGGAATTGTCCGCCACGTCGAGATTGGTCTGCATCTGGATCATGACGCACCTGTTCTCGTCATCCGGCGCCGCCGGCGCGCCGGCATTGCCTTAACCCTTGTTTACCGTGGCCGCTCATCGGAACACGGTGCTGCCGCGGTGCGGTCTCCACTCGGCTCTTATCGAGACGACGGACCCGGCACCGGAGCCTTCTCCGTCCGGACGATCCATCCGGACGGAAAATCTTCTATCAGACCTCGGCGCGCTTTTCGCCCTGGATCACGATCCAGTTCTTGAGCTTGGAGATCGGCCGGTGCTCCTCGATCCACACCGTATCTCCCACCTTCCAGGCGTTAGCCTCGTCGTGGGCGTGATACTTCTTGGACCGGCGCACGGTCTTCTTCAGCAGCGGGTGAGTGAAGCGGCGCTCCACCCGGACCACCACGGTCTTGTCAGTCTTGTCGCTCACCACGACGCCCTGGAGCACGCGCTTCGGCATCGCTTCCTCACTTCGCCTTCTGCACCGGCGCACCGGTACGCTTGTCGGTCTGCACGGTCTTGATCCGCGCGATGTCGCGGCGGATCTGCTTGGACCGCGCGGTGTTCTCCAGCTGACCCGTCGCCTTCTGGAAGCGCAGGTTGAACTGTTCCTTCTTCAGCTTCAGCAGCTCATCGGCGAGCTGATCGGGGCTGAGGGCCCGAACGTCCTCGGCTTTCATGAGCCTCTCCTCACTCGGCGATGCGCTGGATGAAGCGCGTCTTGATGGGCAGCTTGGCCGCAGCGAGGGTCAGCGCCTCGCGGGCGGTCTCAACGCTCACGCCGTCGATCTCGAACATGATGCGGCCGGGCTTGATGCGGGCCGCCCAATACTCGGGCGCGCCCTTGCCCTTGCCCATGCGCACTTCCGTGGGCTTGGCAGAGACCGGCACGTCCGGGAACACGCGGATCCACACGCGACCGGCACGCTTCATGTGACGGGTGAGCGCGCGGCGGGCCGCCTCGATCTGGCGGGCGGTGACACGCTCCGGCTCGACGGCCTTGAGGCCGAACTCGCCGAAGTTCAGTTCCGTGCCGCCCTTGGCGACGCCGTGGATGCGTCCCTTGAACTGCTTGCGGAACTTGGTGCGCTTGGGTTGCAGCATGGCTTAAACGCCTTCTCTCTCGGCAGCCGTTCAGGCGCGGTGGCCGCGATCGCGGTCGCCGCGATCGCCACGCTCGCGGTCGCCGCGCTCACGCCGCTGGGGACGCGAGGAGGGACCGGCTTCCTGCTCGGCCTGGCGCTTGTCCTGCGCCATGGGATCGTGCTCGAGGATCTCGCCCTTGAAGACCCACACCTTGACACCGCAGGTGCCGTAGGTGGTGAAGGCCGTGGCGGTGCCGTAGTCCACGTCCGCACGCAGGGTGTGCAGCGGCACGCGGCCTTCGCGGTACCATTCAAGGCGCGCGATCTCAGCGCCGCCGAGGCGGCCCGAGCAATTGATGCGGATGCCTTCGGCACCGAGACGCATGGCAGACTGCACCGCGCGCTTCATGGCCCGGCGGAACGCCACGCGGCGCTCGAGCTGCTGGGCGATGGATTCGGCGACGAGACGGGCGTCGATCTCGGGCTTGCGGATCTCGACGATGTTGATGAAGACCTCCGAGGAGGTCATCTCCGACACCTTCTTGCGCAGCTTGTCGATGTCCGCGCCCTTCTTGCCGATGACCACACCGGGACGACCGGAGTAGATGGTCACGCGGCACTTCTTGTGCGGACGCTCGATCACCACCTTGGACACAGCCGCCTGCTTGAGCTGCTTGAACAGCATCTCGCGGATCTTGATGTCCTCGTGGAGCAGCTTGCCGTATTCGCCCTTGTTGGCGAACCAGCGGCTGTCCCACGTGCGGTTGATGCCGAGCCGGAGCCCGACCGGATTGACCTTCTGACCCATCAGGCCCGCTCCTCGACTTCCCGCACCACAATGGTGATGTGGGAGAAGGGCTTCTCGATGCGCGAGGCGCGACCGCGCGCCCGCGGCGAGAACCGCTTCATCACCAGACCCTTGCCCACGTGCGCCTCGGCGACGACCAGGTCGTCGACATCGAGCTCGTGGTTGTTCTCGGCGTTGGCGATCGCGCTCTCGAGGCACTTCCGCACGTCGCGGGCGATCCGCTTGTGGGAGAACTCGAGATCGGCGAGGGCCGTGGCCACCTTCTTGCCGCGGATCAGGCCCGCGACCAGGTTGAGCTTCTGGGGGGAGATGCGCAGATTGCGCAGCACCGCCTTGGCTTCGTTGTCCGCGAGCGCGCGGGGCTTTGCCTGCTTACCCATGACCGATCACCGCCGCTTCGACTTCTTGTCGGCCGCGTGTCCGTAGTAGGTACGGGTCGGCGCGAACTCGCCGAACTTGTGGCCGATCATTTCCTCGGAGACGTTCACGGGCACGTGCTTGTGGCCGTTGTAGACGCCGAAGGTTAAGCCCACAAATTGGGGCAGGATGGTGGAGCGCCGGCTCCAGATCTTGATAACGTCGCGGCGACCCGAGCCAGAAGCGGCTTCCGCCTTCTTCAGGAGGTAGCCGTCGACGAACGGGCCCTTCCAAACAGACCGTGTCATGTGTCAGGCCCTCACTTCTTCCGCTTGTGGCGGCTGGACACGATGAACTTGTCCGTCGCCTTGTTGTTGCGGGTCTTCTTGCCCTTGGTGGGGAAGCCCCAGGGGGTGACCGGGTTACGGCCACCCGAGGTGCGGCCTTCGCCGCCGCCGTGCGGATGGTCGACCGGGTTCATGGTCACGCCGCGGTTATGCGGCTTGCGACCCAGCCACCGGTTACGCCCGGCCTTGCCGAGCGAGATGTTCATGTGGTCGGGGTTGGAGACCGCGCCCACAGTGGCGTAGCACGCCCCGAGAACGAGGCGCTGCTCACCCGAATTCAGGCGAACGATCACATAGCCCTGATCGCGGCCGACGATCTGCGCGTAGGTGCCGGCGGACCGGGCAATCTGGCCGCCCTTGCCCACCTTCAGCTCCACGTTGTGGACGATGGTGCCCACCGGCAGCGAGGACAGCGGACCGGCATTGCCCGGCTTCACGTCCACCTGCTCGCCGGCGATCACCTGGTCGCCCACCGCCAGGCGCTGCGGCGCCAGGATGTAGGCCAGGTCGCCGTCCTCATACTTGATGAGGGCGATGAAGGCCGAGCGGTTCGGATCATATTCGATCCGATCCACCACCGCCGGGACGCCGCGCTTGGTGCGCTTGAAATCCACCAGGCGATAGGTCTGCTTGTGACCACCGCCGCGGAAGCGGACGGTGATGCGGCCGTTATTGTTGCGGCCGCCCGAGGAGCTCTTGCCCTCGGTCAGCGTCTTCACCGGCTTGCCCTTGTAGAGGCCGGAGCGGTCCACGATCACGAGCTGGCGAAGGCTCGGCGTGACCGGCTTGAAATGCTTCAGCGCCATGGTCTTGTCCCGTTCCCCTCAGCTCTCAGAGGCCCGTGGTGATGTCGATCTTCTGGCCCTCTTCGAGGGTCACGACCGCTTTCTTGACGTCGCTCTGGACGCCCTTGCGGCCCTTGAAGATCTTCACCTTGCCCTTGCGGACCAGCGTATTCACGCTCTTCACCTTCACGTCGAACAGCTTTTCCACGGCCTCCTTGATGGCAGGCTTGGTGGCAGTCTTGGCGACGTTGAAAACAACCTTGTTGTGCTCGCTCGCCGCCGTCGCCTTCTCGGTGATGACGGGGGAACGGATCACGTCGTAATGACGCGGCTCGATGGTGCGTTGCGGGCTCATTTGAAGCGCGCCTCCAGCGCGTCCACGGCGGCCTTGGTCAGGACCAGGGTGTCGCGGCGCAGGATGTCATAGACGTTGATGCCCTGGATCGGGAGCACGTCCACATAGGGCAGGTTGCGCGCCGCGAGCGCCACATTCTGCTCCACCTGGGCACCGTCCACGATCAGGACCGATTCGAGACCCAGCTTGGCGAAGTGCTCCTTGAGCGCCTTCGTCTTGGGATCGTCAAGGGAGACCTTGTCGAGCACGATGATCTGCGCCGCCTTGGCCTTCGAAGACAGGGCATGCTTCAGGGCAAGCGCGCGCACCTTCTTCGGCAGGTCGATGGCGTGGGAGCGCACGACCGGACCGAAGGCACGACCACCGCCGCGGAACTGCGGAGCGGAGGCGGCGCCGTGACGGGCGTTGCCGGTGCCCTTCTGCTTGTACATCTTCTTGGACGTGCGGTTGATCTCCGAACGGCCCTTGGTGCGGTGGGTGCCGGCCTGACGGCGCGACAGCTGCCAGGTCACGCACCGGTGCAGGATGTCCGCCCGCGGCTCGAGACCGAAGATCTCGTCCGACAGGGTCACGGAACCGGCCTCGATGCCGTCGAGCGTCTTGACGGTGATTTCCATCACGCGCCCTCCTCATTGACGGCTTCGGCGGCGGGAGCCGCTTCGGACCCGTTCAGCTTGAACGCGCCGGGCTTGGGAGCCTCGGCAGGCAGCTTCTTCTTCACCGCGTCGCGCACGGTGATCCAGCCGCCCGCGTGGCCGGGAACGGCGCCTTCGACGGCGATGAGGCCGCGCTCGACGTCGGTCATGACGACCTTGAGGTTCTGGGTGGTGACGGTGACGTCACCCATGTGGCCAGGCATCTTCTTGTTCTTGAAGGTCTTGCCCGGGTCCTGACGGCCGCCGGTCGAACCGATCGAACGATGCGAGATGGACACGCCGTGGGTGGCGCGAAGACCACCGAAATTGTGGCGCTTCATGCCGCCGGCAAAGCCCTTGCCGATGGTGGTGCCGGTGACGTCCACGTACTGGCCCACGACGAAGTGGTCAGCCGTGATCTCGGCGCCGACCGGGATCAGCGCCTCTTCCGGCACGCGGAACTCGGCGAGCTTGTGCTTGGGCTCAACCTGGGCAACCGCGAAGTGGCCGCGCTCGGCGCGGGTCACATTCTTGGGCTTGCGACGGCCAGCGCCAAGCTGGACCGCGACATAACCGTTCTTGTCGAGCGTACGGTGGGCAACCACCTGGCAGCTCTCAACTTTCAGCACAGTGACCGGCACGTGCTCACCGGCATCGGTGAAGATGCGGGTCATGCCGACCTTCTGGGCGATGACGCCTGACCGCATGGTCGTGTCTCCTCGCCTCACTTCAGAGCTTGATTTCGACGTCGACGCCAGCGGCGAGGTCGAGCTTCATCAGCGCGTCCACGGTCTGGGGAGTCGGATCGACGATATCGAGCAACCGCTTGTGAGTACGCATCTCAAACTGCTCGCGCGACTTCTTGTCGATGTGCGGAGAGCGATTGACGGTGAACTTCTCGATCCGCGTCGGCAGCGGAATCGGGCCGCGCACCTGCGCACCCGTGCGCTTGGCCGTGGCGACGATCTCGCGCGTCGACGCATCGAGGATGCGGTGATCGAACGCCTTCAGGCGAATTCGAATGTTCTGGCCGTTCATGGCTCAAAGGCTCCGGGGAATGAAGGACGCGCGCGTTCCGCGGCGCGTCCCCGTTTTTCTTGT